>CAZXPW010000036.1:0-41220 GCA_964643355.1 uncultured Pirellulales bacterium | reverse complement strand
TTGCCTGTTAATTTGCTGGCGACGAATCATAAGGTTTTGTTAGAGCTCCTAAGATATTTTGTGTTTTTTTTGTTTTTGCATAAAGGATTATCGGTCGTAAAAAATAATTGTCGAAAGATGGAATTTGAAGGCCGAATTGGGATTGATTCGATAAGGTACTCATCAGGCAAATCGAAACGAGCAACATCATTGGAGATGCATTGAAACGAATTCGGATTGAAATCACCGGCCGGGTTCAGGGTGTGGGGTGTCGGCCGTTTGTGTGGAGAGCGGCAACAGGTTTGCGCTTAAGCGGGTGGGTTCGGAATGATCATCGCGGCGTCACAGTCGAGGTTCAAGGGAAAACGGAGGATGTGGATCAGTTCATTGCACTCCTTCAAGCGGGAGATTCGTTACCGCCTTTGATGCAGATCTCTTCCATTTGCTCATACCCGATTGATTTGGTGTCCAAAGAAACGGGGTTTTTTATTCGACATAGCCGCTTTGCTACCGCAACAGAGATCACGGAAGTCTCGGTCGATACGGCCGTATGCCGGGAATGTCTTCGGGAGATGAAGGACCCGGCGGATTTCCGGTATCGGTATCCGTTCATCAATTGTACCCATTGCGGGCCGCGGTATTCCATCATCCGCTCGGTTCCCTACGATCGGGTCAATACAACGATGGCTTCATTTGAGATGTGTTCGCGTTGCGGCGGACAATACGGCAATCCGGCTGACCGACGATTTCACGCTCAGCCGGTGGCCTGCCCGGCCTGCGGGCCAAGGATCCGACTTTGCGATCCTCAGGGTAAAACGATTGAACAGGACAGCGACTCTGTTGTCGCAACGGCCGCACAAATGCTGCGGGATGGCCGGATCGTTGCGATCAAGGGGATCGGGGGATTTCATCTGGCCGTTGATGCGTTCAACGAAGCGGCTGTGCGATTGCTTCGACAGCGGAAGCGCCGTGATGACAAACCCTTTGCGATGATGGCCGCTTCGGTCGAGATTGTCCAACGATATGCGGAACTGGATTCTGCTGCGCGATCGCTGCTCGAAAGTCCGCAGGCGCCAATCGTATTGTTGGATCGCAAACCGATTCAGGCACGCCCGATCGCGCCGTCGGTGGCAACGGGAATGCGCTCGTATGGCTTTATGCTGTGTTATGCGCCGCTGCATCATCTGCTTTTCGACGAACCTGGGATCGAACTGCTGGTGATGACCAGCGCCAACCTGGCCGACGAGCCGCTGATCTGCCGGAATGACGAGGCGATGAGCAAGCTTTCGGCCGTCGCCGACGCGTTTGTGATGCACGATCGCGAAATTTTCCGGCAACTCGATGATTCCGTACTGCAGATGGTCAGTGGCGGTCCCTCTTTTCTTCGCCGGGCGAGAGGATATGTGCCGGGACCGATTGTAAGCGATAAAGTGTCGAAAAAAGAAATCCTGGCTTGTGGAGCGGACCTGAAGAATACCTTCTGCTTGGTCAAGGGGCGACAATTCATCCTCAGCGAACATATCGGGGACCTCGAAGACGGGCTGGTTTATCGCCACTATACTCGGTCGATTCCGCATCTGCGGCAATTGTTCGATGTCCGGCCCGAGTTTGTGGCCTGCGACCTGCATCCCGGGTATCTTTCGACGCAGTACGCCCGCTCCCTGGGGATCCGGCGAATCATTCCCGTTCAGCATCACTGGGCCCATGTTGCCGCGGCACTGGCAGAATATCATCTTGATGGTGAAGTCATAGGGTTGGTTGCCGATGGGACCGGCATGGGGACCGATGGCGCCATCTGGGGGTGCGAATGCCTGATTGCCTCGCTGGAGGGTTTTCGACGGATTGGACATCTTCGGTATTATCCTCTGCCCGGGGGTGATCTGGCGGCCAAAGAAGCCATCCGACCTTTGATGGGATTGATGATCGATGATCCGAATGAATCGGAGTGGCTTTTCGAGCGGATCGAGCCGGATAGGTCGATCCGGCGAATGATTTCGGAACAGATCAGACGAAGCGTCAACACGGTACCGACTTCGAGTCTGGGTCGCGTCTTCGACGCAGTCGCGGCGATGATGGGTCTAGGAGCGGTCAACCGGTTCGAAGCCCAGTTGCCCATGGCACTGGAATCGACGGCCGATCCGGATTATCAGGGCGAGTATCCATTCGACCTGGCCGAAGATCGGCAGCAGGGTTGGCTGATCGATCTCCGTCCCACCCTGCGGGCGATCGCAGAAGATATTCGAAAGCGACACAATCCAGGTGCCGTCGCCGCAGGATTTCACAACACGCTGGCTCGGGCCTTTTTGATTCTATCCCGGCAGGCGAGGCGACAAACCAACCTCGACACCATCGCCCTCAGCGGCGGAGTGTTCTGTAATCGATTTTTAGCCAATCGGGTGATTGCATTGTTGAAAGCCGACGGTTTTGGCGTATTATGGAAACAACGGGTTCCCGTCAATGACGGTTGCATCGCGCTGGGACAGGCGGCAATTGCCGCCGTTGCAGCGCGACGGGAATAACGGATAACGAAAGGACCGACGATGTGTCTGGCCATACCGGCTCGAATTGTGCAACTGGACGGGGATCACGCTATCGCCGATGCGATGGGCAATCGCTGGGCAATCCGCACAACCCTGACGCCGGAAGTTCGGCTGGGGGATCTGGTGCTGGTTCATGCGGGGTATGCGATCTCGACGGTGGAAGAGGAGCAAGCCAAAGAAACCTGGGAATTGCTCAGGCAGATTCAAACACCGGGCGGAGAGGTTGCTTCCGGATTCGATGATCGTTCGAAAGGAGGCGGCGAATGACGCTCGATCTTGAAACCGCGTTCGTCCGACTGAGCGCGGCTTGCAGCATCATCGGACGACCGATCCAGATCATGGAGGTCTGCGGCACGCACACGGTTTCGATATTTCGCGGCGGGATTCGAACCCTGCTGCCGAAGAATCTCAAGCTTTTGTCCGGTCCCGGATGCCCGGTCTGCGTGACCGATCAGAGTTACATCGATATCGTCCTCAAACTCGTGCAGCGTCCGGATATTCTCATCGCCACTTACGGAGACATGATCCGGGTTCCGGGTTCGGCCGGATCGCTGGAGACGCTGGGGTTGCAGAATGTTCAGATCGTGATCAGCAGCGATGACGCGGTGCAATTGGCGCGCAAGAATCCCCAGAAAATCGTCGTTTTTCTGGCGGTCGGATTTGAAACGACCGCCCCCGCAACCGCCGTCGCCATCGCGGAGGCCGAACGACTGGAACTGGATAATTTCTGCGTCCTATGCGGACATAAACTCGTTGTTCCGGCAATGAACGCCCTGCTGGGAGGAATGAATCACCGCATCGACGCGTTTCTTTGCCCCGGGCATGTCAGCGTAATCATCGGTTCGGACGCCTATCGGCCGGTTGTGGAACGATTTGGCGTCCCGTGCGTCGTGGCCGGTTTTGAGCCCCTGCAGATTTTATCCGGGCTTTCGGAAATCTGTCGACAACTGGCCGACCGGCGTCCGCAAGTCTCGTCGGTTTATCACGCCGTTGTTACTCCCAAAGGCAATTCGACCGCGCAGGAATTGTTGAACCGTTATTTTGAGCCGTATGACGGTTTGTGGCGGGGCCTGGGAAAGATCCCGATGGGCAGTTTACGACTCCGTACGGATTTTCGCCAATACGATGCGATGGCGCGTTTCGGGATGAAGGAGGTTGCCGGAAAGGAAATGCCCGGCTGCCGCTGCGGTCAAGTCTTGTGCGGTCTGATCGATCCTCCGGAATGCGCCCTGTTTGCCAAGACCTGCAATCCCGACAGACCCGTTGGCCCCTGTATGGTCAGCAGCGAAGGCGCCTGTTCGGCGTGGTACAAGTATGGACATATCCGGAGCACTCACCCTTGAGAGAAGAACCCAACCCGATTCTGCTGGCACACGGCGGCGGCGGGCGCATGACGGCCGAGCTGGTTGACCGAATGATCCTGCCAAAGTTCCGCAACGAGACGCTCAGCAAACTTGCCGACGCGGCACAATTGGAACTGGAATCGACCTCGATCGGTTTCACCACTGATAGCTTTGTCGTCCAGCCGCTGGAATTTCCGGGCGGGGATATTGGTAAACTGGCCGTCTGCGGAACGGTTAACGACCTGGCTGTATCCGGTGCTCGGCCGGTGGCGTTGTCCCTGGGCTTGATTATCGAAGAAGGGTTTGACCAGAACCGGCTGGACGCTCTCCTGACCAGCGCCGCCGAGGCGGCACGGCAGGCGGATGTGTCGATTGTCGCCGGGGATACAAAGGTTGTCGAGAAAGGGGCCGCCGATGGCCTGTTTATCAATACCTCCGGTATCGGTATCCGCATGAATCGAGCCGATGTGGGCTTCGATCGGATCAAACCCGGGGATGCGATTATCATCAATGGGACCCTCGGCGATCATGGAATGACGATTCTTTCTCTTCGCAAAGGGATTCAGTTTGAAAGTCCTGTCCAGAGTGACTGCGCGGTTTTGTCGGAAATAATCGCCCGACTGGTTGACCGGCTGGAAGGTCAGATTCACTTTATGCGAGATCCGACCCGCGGCGGTCTGGCGGCAACACTGAATGAAATTGTTATCGCAACGGGGTTGGATGCGGAAATTGAAGAGTCCTTGCTGCCGATTCAACCGACCGTACGGGCCGCGGCCGATATGCTGGGATTTGATTTGCTCAATATTGCCAACGAAGGCAAGGTCGTGGCGGTCGTCGCTTCTCAAGCGGCTCAGGAGGCCGTGGAGATATTGCGCAGTCATCCCTTGGGGAAACAGGCCGCCGTCATCGGCCGGATACTTCCCAGGGCCGAAGGTTTGCCGGCGGGGATTGTGGAAATGATTACCGGGGTTGGGGGACGACGAATCGTCCAAATGCCGTACGGCCGCGACCTTCCGAGGATCTGCTGATGCACGAATCAGCCGTGGCACAAAGCATTCTCGAACAGATCCTCGCCGAAGCTCTCAAGCATAACGCGCGCCCCAGGTTGGCACGCATTTCCTGTGGGCAATTCAACGCGATCAACGACGAGGCGATGCAGGTCGCGTTCGAGGCCGCCGCGACGGGCACGCCCTGCGAAGGGATGATCCTGAGCATTGACCACAAACCGTTGCCAACTCGTTGCAAAAGCTGTGGCCAATCGTTTGAGTATGATATATACTCTGGGGTGTGTCCCGGCTGCGGCGGCGAAGAGCTGTCTTTTGAGGCCGACGCACCGCTGCTTTTGGAAGAAATCGAACTGGAACAGGATAACCCGGATGAAAGTGACGCTGCGAAAAAAGATCCTCGATAAGAATGAACAGGCGGCGCTGCAGAATCGCGGTTTTTTCTCCAAAACCGGTCTGCTGTGCATCAATATGATCTCGTCACCGGGTTCCGGCAAGACCACCCTGCTGGCCCGCACGATTCAGGATCTGTCATCCAAAATCCGCATCGGCGTCATCGAGGGAGACATCAAGACCGATACCGACGCCCGCAAGATCCGCGCCGCCGGCGCCCCGGCCGTTCAGATCGAGACCGAAGGGGCCTGCCACTTGTCCGCTCAGCAGATCAAGGACGCCCTCAAAGAACTGCCCTGTTCCAAGCTTGATGTCGTCGTAATCGAAAATGTCGGTAATCTGGTGTGCCCGTCGGATTTCGATCTGGGCGAAAGCGTTCGCGTGGTGGTGTTATCCGTTCCGGAAGGCGACGACAAACCCCGAAAATATCCCGGCTCCTTCTCGAAGGTCGATGCGGTTGTCATCAACAAGATTGATCTGCTCGAACATGTGGAGTTTGATCTGGACAAGGTCCAGCGTGATGTCCATCGCGTCAATCCGGACGCCGAGATCCTGACGGTTTCGGCCCGGACCGGCGCGGGAATGCAGGCATGGTACCAATGGCTGAGAGAACAAAAAGAACAATCGGCGTAAGGGCCAATCGCCCTGAATGAAAAAGTGTATTGAGTCAGGAGGCGTACCGTGAAAATGAGAATGGTTTTGGTTTTGTTACTGGCGGCGGCGGGATGTTCCAGGGAGACATCGATGAGCGGAGAACGGAATTTCGGGCAGGATGTGGCGTTTTTGCAGAAACATACGGATGCGATCGTGCTGACCGATTCGACGGGCCAGGCGAAGATCGCCGTGGTGCCGGCGTATCAGGGTCGCGTGATGACCAGTTCGGCCGAAGGCGACAAGGGGTTCAGTTTTGGCTGGCTCAACTATGAATTGATCGCTTCGGGCAAGCCCCAGCCCCATATCACCCCGTACGGTGGCGAGGATCGTTTCTGGATGGGACCCGAGGGTGGGCAGTTCGCGATCTTTTTCCCCAAGGGTGCCCAATTCATTTTCGACGATTGGCAGACCCCTGCCGTAATCGACACCGAACCGTTTACGCTGGTGTCCAAGAAGGCCGGACAGGCCCTGTTTGAAAAGAAGACCAAACTGGCCAATTATTCCGGAACTGAATTTAATCTGCAGATCAAACGGATGGTCCAGGTTCTGGACCGCGCGACTGCGGCCAGCGCGTTAAATGTCAAGTTACCGGATTCGGTGAAAATAGTGGCCTATGAATCCAACAATGCCCTGACCAACACGGGCCAGCAGGCCTGGAGCAAGCAGACGGGGTTGCTATCGATCTGGATTCTGGGGATGTTTAAACCGTCGGACAAGACGACGATCGTGATTCCATTTGTCCCCGGCGACGAGGCCAAACTGGGTCCAAAGGTCAACGACGCCTATTTCGGCAAGGTTCCGGCCGAGCGCCTGGTCGTCAAGGACAATGTTCTGTTCTTCAGCGGCGACGGAAAGTATCGCAGCAAGATCGGTTTGTCGCCGGCCCGCGCCAAACCGGTGATGGGAAGTTACGATGCCGACAAGGGCGTGCTGACGATCGTACAATTCACCAAGCCCTTTACGGCGAAGGATTATGTCAACTCCATGTGGCAACTGCAGGATCAGCCGTTTGCCGGCGATGTAGCCAATTCGTATAACGACGGACCGCCCGAGCCGGGCAAAAAACCGCTGGGGCCGTTTTATGAACTGGAGTCGTCATCTCCGGCGATGGAGCTTAAGCCGGGCGAAAGCATCCAGCATGTTCATCGGACCTTCCATCTGGTCGGCCCCACCGATCAACTGGATGGTCTGGCCAAATCGTTGCTGGGCGTGGGACTCAAAGAGATTCAAGCAGCGTTGCCGAAATAATCAACCTGAGGGTAGATCAATACAAAGGGGCGGATTCAGATCGATCCGCCCCTTTTGATTGCGAAGGAATTGATGCGTTTTATTGCGGCTTGAGGTCCATCACCTGGATGTTCCGAAACCAGAGGACATCGCCGTGGCCGAGGAAGCCGATGTGCCCCTTGGGATTTTTCAGGCCGGGATGTTCGCGGTGGTCCATCGTGCCGTTCTTGCTGGCCTCATTGATGTCGGCATCGACGATGGTCGTGCCGTTGAGGATAACTTGGATATGCGGGCCTTTGGCGATGATCTCCTCGGTATTCCACTGGCCGACCGGCTTGGCGAATCCCCGCTTGGCAGGAACCACGCCGTAGATCGAACCGTGGAACTGATACGGCTGGAGATCCTTGTACTTGTCGGCGGTGTCATCGAGAATCTGAATCTCCATCGCGGCATAGGCGGCGTCTCCCTGTAGCGGGGCGCGGATGCCGACGCCGTTATTGGCGCCGGGAGTCAACTTGAAGTCGAACTTGAAGTGAAAGTCCTCAAACTGTTCGGCGGTATAGAGATTGCCGCCGGGCTTGCAGGCGATGGTCCCATCCTCAACAATATAACCCGTGGTGTCGCCGACCCAGCCGGCCAGATCGCGACCGTTAAAGAGCGTGCGAAACAGACCCGGCCGCTGGATCTCGCGGATATAAATGTTGCGAAAGTGGATCGGATCCCCATGGCATTGCAACTCGATCTGTCCGACGGGGAAGATCGGCTTGCCGTAGTCCCAGTAATTCTCCATGGTGACATTGTCCACGACGCGCTGGTCGTTCAGATCGACGGTCACCTTGTCGCCGACCATCTTGATGCGGAAGGTGTTCCACTGGCCGATGGGCTTGTCTGCGATTTTGGTCGGCTGGCTGGGATTCTGTTTGTTATTAAACAGGCCGCCGGAGCCGATCTTGCGATAACCGGGGTCCCAGATCTGGACCTGCGGGGCTCCGCGAAGATAGATTCCGCTGTCGGCTTTTTCCGAGGGCAGCATCCAATCGACAAGCATTTCAAAGTCGCCGTAGTCCTCGCGGGCGGTGGCCAAGCTGAAACCCTTGCCGTCGAAGATCAGCACGCCGTCTTTGACGGACCAGTGTTCCTTCATCAGCTTATCGGCGTCGGCCTGGGCCTTGGCTCGGTCTTCAGGGGTGAGCTTGGCCCGCTCATTCGGATTGTCATACGGCGGTTTCATCAGTCCCTTCCAGCCGGTCAGGTCCTTGCCGTTGAAGAGGGCGACAAAGCCCTCCGGCGGGGTGTTCTGGGCCAAAAGCTGCGAAACAAGCGCCAAAACAAATACGATCGCAGCCGTCATCGAAATTGTTGTCAATGTACGAATTTTCATAAGTAATCCTTAAAAATGGTTCGTGGTTGTTATTATCGTGGAAGATTTCAGGCCTTCTGAGCGGCTGGTTTGGCGTCATTCTGCTTGAAGAAAACCAAGAGGGCCGCCAACAGGACGACGGAAATGATAATTTGTATCACCCAGATACTATTCCAGTCGATGACCTTGGCCGCATCAGTGCCGGTGGTGAAGTAATCGATAAGTTTGACATTCACAAAATTACCGATCAACATTCCAACTCCAAAAATCATCAATCCGAAAAGACCCTGTCCCTGTGCTTTCAGTTCTGCCGGCGCCTTTTTATCAACATAAACCTGTCCGCCCACGATCAGAAAGCCGAAGATCGCTCCGTGCAGCAAGATCGAGAGAAAATACAGGTTGGCATACCCCTGTCCGCCTCCCCAAAAGGCAAGAAAACGAACCAACTGTGCTCCAAGACCGATGGCGATGGTCCACTTGATGCCAAACTTGGCCAGAGAGATCGGCACCAATAACATCAGGAACATTTCCACAAATTGCCCCCAGTTCATCGTCGGAGTCACCATCTCAAAACCCTGGGCCTTGAAAAACTGAGAACCCAGGGAAAAATACATCGTGAATGGAATCATGGCCAAAAGACAGATCACCATAAAAAACGCGAATCGCATGTCTCCCAGCATGGTCAGGGCTCGCAAACTGAGGGCATCGACGACAGATGCGGGTTTCCCCTTGGCCGGTGGCGGGGTATTGGGAAGCGTCAGGTTAACGATTGCGGCCACGACGGCCGTTGCGGCACCGCACAACAGAGGGATCGCCGTACCGTCGATGGCCGTATTGTACACTTTCATCGCAACGAAACTGAATATGCCTGAAGCAAACCAACCAATCGAGCCAAAGACCCGAATCCAGGCAAATTGTTCACTCGGGCAATTGGCCATGGCGATAGCGCTGGTCAAGCTCCAAGTCGGCATATAGCAGAACATGGCCAGCAACAGCAGAACAAAAATGGCGACCGGAGTTGTTACCTTGGCGGCTGCGAAAAGCAAAATTGCACAGGCAATATTCAATACCAGGAGAACCCTTTGGCTGGCAAAATGGCGATCGGCAAACATGCAGACGACCGGCGAAACCAAAGAACCAATGGCCATGGAACTGAGAATCAGGGCCTTGGGGGTTCCGACGACTTTGATTTTGTCCAGATAACTGGCCAGTTGCGTGAACCATGCCGCAAAGAGCATATATTGCAGAAACATCATGGCACTGAGTTGAACTCGTTTGGTTATCGTTATTTGTTCCATTTCTTGCCCTTCCCTGTATCAAACCGTTTGATTGTTTGTAAATGGGTCGTTTAGAGCTTGAACGCGGTCAGCCGCTTGACGGCCTGGCGGATGTCGCCCATGCGGTCGTTGCCCGCCTCGCGTTCGACGGACATCACGCCGGAAAAACCGACTTCCTTGAGCGTCGTCAGAAATGCCCGTTCCCCCACCTGCCCCGTGCCCCAGGGCACTTCGCTGCCCCAGGTACCGATCTTCGAGGTGCGGAGGGCGTCCTTGATGTGCAGGTGGCGGATCCACGGCGACAGAACCCGTAGGGCCTCGATCGGATCGCCTTTGTCGTAGAGGATCATGTTGGCCGGATCAAAATTGACGGCGACGGCCGGATGACGAAGCTCCTTGAGGAACTGCTGGAGTTCGGCGGCCGTTTCCTGGCCGGTCTCCAGAAGAACCGTCAGGCCTTTTTTAACCGCACAGTCGGCCAGAATCCGCGTTCGGTCGAAGATCTTGCGGGCGTACTTGATGTTTTTGTGGTCGAGGAAACCCAGATGCATCGACAAAAATTTGACGCCGAGGGCTGCGGTGACATCGACGGCCGCGAAGTACAGATCACGGTTGCGCTCCCAGCAGTCATCGGGGACAACGCCGCCGGTGATCCGGATCCGTTCCAGCGTGGAATAATCCTCCTGCGGGAAGTCAATCATCGTGCTGCTGATGGTCCATTTCTGTTTTTGAATGGCCGCCAGGACCGGCTTGCCTTCGGGGCCGAGGGCTGCGCGAATTCCCAAATGAACATGGGTCAGCCCCAGCTCGTTCATGGCCCGGGCCACGCCGTCGATATCGGTCTGCAGGGACCAACTACAAACGCCGATCGGCCAATTTCCGCACTGTGCCATACCTGCCTCCCAACAATCAATGGGTTACGGTTTACAGACGAATTGTTTTTCCGGTTCGCACGGATTTGATTTCCGCGGCAACGATCCGGACGGATTCCATGGATTCAGCCAGCGTCAGCACCGTCTCGGCGGGTTTGCCGAGGATTGACTGGACGAAGTAATCGGTCTGGCGGCTGTAGCCGTCGCCGGACTCGACGGGGGGCGTGAATGCGGCCCCTTCGGCCGGGCAGACACGAAAGGCCGGCGTTCGCGTGCAATCATACGCCAGCGTGGCCTTTTCGAGCATGATATTAAAGCTCATCTCGAAGCCGAACGGGGGCATCATGGCCCAGCCGCCCTCGGCCACGATGGCTTTGTCATCATAGAGGTAATTCGTGACCACATGGATCTCGGCGCCGCCGGGAGCCCGGGCACAGACGGCCTGTACGGCTTTGGGCGTTCCGAGCAGATACTGTACAAAATCGGTGTCGTGGATATGCAGGTCGAGGATCATCCCCCCGCTGAGGCCGGCGTCGTTGAGCCAGCCGTCGCGGCTCCAGGTCGGGGCGGAGCTAAGCCGTCGCAGGGACGCAGCCAAGACCTTGCCGTACTGGCCGGAGGCGACGATCTGTTTGGCGGCGGCGTATTCCGGCCAGAAACGCACGCAATGGCCAATCTGCAGGACCTTGCCGCTTTTTTCCGCGGCGGCGATCATCTTTTTGCAGCCGGCGAGGTTCAGCGACATCGGCTTTTCGCACAGGACATGGAGACCTCGCTTGAGGGCCTTGACGGCGAACTCGGCATGCAGATGCGTCGGTAGAGTGATCGAGACGGCGTCCAACTTGGCCTTACGCAGCATCTGAGCGTAGTCGGCGAACACCGTTAAGGTTTCGAAGTCCACCGTATCCGCAGCTCCGGCGATGTTGCCGACGGCCTTGCGGGTATCCTCCACAAGATTTGGGTTGGTATCACAGATGGCGACAACCTGTGCCTGTGATTGATTCTTCCAGCACTTGTAGTGCATCCGACCCATGAAACCGAAACCGACGATTCCGACTCGCAACATGATTTCCGCCTTTCGTTCGTGATCCTGGATATTGGTTGCATCAGCCGGATGATTATACAAAAAGGGCCGCCGATTGACGAGCGGCCCCCAAAAAAATTTCGCGTCCTCTCCGCGGGCTACAAAGACCACCCCGACCGGTATTCGGTGTGCAGATACGGATTGGCTTCGGGCAGATTGGTAATCTTGAAGGCGTCGGGATCCCACATCAGTTTATGACGCAGGACCTTTTCTTTCAAATCCATTCGAAGGGCGATATTCCCCAGCAGGACAACTTCGGCCAGCGGTCCCGCCCAGTCGAAATTCGAACCGGCGGGCGCTCCACCTTTACAGGCGTCGATCCATTCCTGGTAGTGGCCGGGGGATTTTGGGATACTCGGATCCGGCCGCTTGTATTCCTGCCGTCGGGCTTCGGGGATGATCCGGCCGTCAAGGATCATGCCCTTGTCACCGATATACAGGGTCCCATTGTCGCCCATCATCGCGCCGTCTTCGAGGGTCTCGGGGCGAGCGGGCTTGAGACCTCCATCGTACCAGGTCAGCGTGACTGGGACCATGTCTCCGCGGGCGGGAAAGTCATAGGTGACCATCGACCCCAGGGGATAAGTCTCCTTGTTGACCAGCGTCGAGCAGGCCTGGAAACTGGTCGGATGGCCAAGCTTGAGAGCACGGAAAACCGGATCCAGCGAATGACAGCCGATATCGCCCAGGGCTCCGGTGCCAAAATCCCACCAGCCGCGCCAGGCAAAGGGATGGTACATCGGATGATAAGGTCGTACCGGCGCGGGACCAATGAACAAGTCCCAATCCAGCGTGTTGGGTACTGCGGGAGTATCCTTCGGCCGATCAACCCCCTGCGGCCAATAGACATCCGTCAGCCCGCGGTTGGGTCGATCGGTCCAGACATGAACCTCGCGAACCTGGCCAATAGCGCCATCCCAGATCATTTCGCGCAGACGGCGCGGGCCGTCTTCGGCCTGGCCCTGGTTGCCCATCTGCGTGGCGACTTTGTGTTCGCGGGCGGCCTTGGCCAGTTCGCGGGCCTCGAAAACCGTATGGGTCAGCGGCTTTTGGCAGAAAACATGTTTGCCTCGTTTGATTGCGGCCATCGAGATGCTTGCGTGCGTGTGGTCGGGCGTGGCAACGACTACCGCGTCGATTTGCTTATCCATTTCATCCAGCATCTTGCGGTAGTCTTTGTACGGTTTGGCTTTCGGATATCGCCGGAAAGTCCCCCCCGCATGTCGCCAGTCCACATCGCACAAGGCGACGATGTTCTGGCTGTTGACGCTATCCATATCCGAAGACCCTTTGCCACCAACCCCGATGCCGGCAATGTTGAGTTTGTCGCTCGGAGCGGGTTGTCCCGCCGTCTGGCCAAGGACCTGGCGAGGTATCACCGTAAAAGCCGCTGTCGCGGCCGCAGAACTCAGAAATGTCCGACGAGACAAAAATTTCTTGTTAACCATGCGTTTTCCTTTCTCGAAGTCATTGAAACAAGCGGGGCATTTCTGCATTCAAGGCCCGCAGCCGAGATCCATCGGAATGATTTTGGATATCATTCATTGTGTTTTAGAATTCGACTTTGTATCCGAGCTCGAAACCCTTGCGATAGGATTTGTTGATCAGGATATCGGCCTCCGGGGCATTGGTGGCCTTCAGTGTCCTGGCATCCCATGTGATGCGTTTTTGGAGAATCACCGCAAGATTGGCCACCAGAAGGGATTCGGTAAAAGGCCCGGAGTACCCGAAGTTTGACCAGGCCCCGGTCGGATCGCCCCTCTTGCAGGCCTCGATCCATTCCTTGTGGTGGCCGGGGGATCGTTGGAGGGTCTTTTCGGGCCGTTTGTATTCCTTCATCTTCGATTCGGGCAACAAACGCGGGGCTCCGGCATGGCTTCCACAAATGATTTTGCCCTTGTCGCCGATGAAGAGAATACCATTTCCGTCCATCTTGCGACTTTCCTCGAACTCTTCCGGGCGGGGTGGAAACTTTCCGCCGTCGAACCACTTCATGAGGATTTCGGGATGCTTGTCGGTTTTCGGAAAATGGTAGGTCAACATCTGCCAGTTCGGCCAGGTCTCCTTGTGCATCGTGTCGGTCTGGGCCTCGACCCAGTCGGGGGAGGTCAAATTCAGACAGAAGAACGCCGGATCCAGATTATGAACCGCCATATCCCCCATGGCTCCGGTCCCAAAATCCATCCAACCACGCCATTTGAAGGGGACATAGCAATCGTGATACGGACGCTGGGGGGCTGGCCCCAGCCATAAATCCCAATCCAGATTTTTGGGAATCGGCATGGCTTCGGCGGGACGGTCGATTCCCTGCGGCCACCAACCTTGGGGACGATCTGACCAGCCATGAACTTCCCGGACAGTCCCGATGGCGCCATCCTTGATAAATTCATAGGTCAGTCGGATACCTTCTCCGGCGTGACCCTGATTGCCCATCTGGGTCACCACGCCGTACTTCCGCGCGGCCTGGGTCAAGGCGCGGGCCTCATAGATCGTGTGCGTCAATGGTTTTTCGCAATAGACATGTTTCTTCATCAGGATCGCCCGCATTGCCGCCGGGGCGTGGATATGGTCGGGTGTGCCGATGACGACAGCATCGATATTGTCGGCTTCCTTGTCGAGCATGACGCGGAAATCCTTGTAACGCGAGGCGTTGGGGAACTTTTTAAAGGTATCGGCGGCTTTGCTGTCATCCACATCGCACAGCGCCACCAGAGACTCGCCGGAGACTTCACTAATGTCATTGGCGCCCCGGCCGCCAACACCGATGCCGGCAATTCTCAGTTTGTCGCTGGGGGCCTGTTGTCCGGCCGCCTGGCCAAGAACATGCCGCGGCACGACGGTGATCGACATGCCGGTAGCGGCCATTGCAGCGAGAAATCGACGACGCGAAAGAGTATTGGTTTTCTTCATCTCGATCACCTTTCTATTCATTGGATGGTACTTGTCGGTTGGATCAGATCGTATCCAGACTCCATCCTTGGCGGTATTCTTCGCGGATAAAGGCCTCGGCCTCCGGGGCGTTTGTGGCCTTCATATTGGGTCCGTCCCAGAAGATCTTTTTCTGCGTTCGGATCGCCACATCGCCCAGAAGTATCATCTCGGCCAACCGCGCCCCATAGCTGAAATCGCTGCAGGCCTTCGGGCCGCCTTTGCAGGCGTTGAGCCAATCGCGATGATGGCCGGGCGAACGGGGAAGGGTCTTTTCCGGTCGTTTGTATTCTTTCATCCTGGCTTCGGGGATGATTCGGGGGGACTGGCTCCATCCGCCGCCCATGATGATTCCCTTGTCGCCGATCAGAATGATACCATTTCCACCGCCGCCCATCTGCCGGTCGGGCTCCAGTTCGTCCGGCCGCTTGGGCATCAGGTTTCCATCGTACCAGGTTACTTTCACCGGCGGCATGTCCCCCCGCGCGGGGTATTCCCAAATAACCCGGTTGTTGGGTCCGATGACTTCCGAATCCACAAATTCGCTGAAACCCTCGACGCTGGTTGGGTGTTCCAATTTCAAGGCGGCGAAGGCCGGATCGATATTATGCACGGCCATATCGCCGACGCAACCGGTGCCGAAATCCCACCAGCCGCGCCAATTATAAGGGGCATAGGCCGGGTGATACGGCCGATTTTTCTTCGGTCCCAGCCATAGATCCCACTTCAGAGTTTTGGGTACTTCCGGGGTTTCCAAAGGCCGTCCCCTGCCGCTGGCCCAGCCGCCGGCGTCGCTCCATGCGTGAACCTCGCGAACCGCCCCGATGGCGCCATCCCAAATCCATTCGCAGGTCAATCGGTTCCCCTCATCGCTGCGGCCCTGGTTGCCCATCTGCGTTGCCACTCCGGCTTCGGCGGCGGCTTTGGAGACTGCACGGGCTTCATAGATGTTATGGGTCAGGGGCTTTTCGCAATAAACATGCTTGCCCCGCTTCAACGCCGCCATCGTGACAAAGGCGTGAGCATGATCGGGCGTGGCGCACAGGATCGCATCAATATTTTTTTCCTTATCAAACAGGATGCGAAAGTCCTCGTACTCGGAGCAGGTAAAATCGGGTTTTTGTTCCGAGTAATACTTGACGATTTCATCTCGAACGGGCAATCGCCCGGCTTGGCCCTGGTAATAATACGGGCTGTAGTCTTCTTTTTCGTTGGGGTCGCACACGGCGACGATCTGTGCATCCTTCTCGTTGAACAAGCCCCGGGCATTTGTGCGGCCTTGTCCGCCGCAACCGATCAGGGCAATATAGATTGTATCGCTGGGCGCCACGAATTTGGCGCCCCCGAGAACAAATCGGGGCAACAGCGTAAAGGATACCGCTCCGGCAACCGATCCGGCAATGAATTGTCTCCGGTTGAACTTACCGGTGATACGCATACTGTCTCTCCAAAAATGAACCTTCTACAACAAGGACGATTAAGTTCAGCCGATTCTTCCTACAATGTCCATCCTTTACGATATTCCGTCTGCAAGTATTTTTCCGCAGCCGGACAGTTTGGAAACTTCATATTGACCGGATCCCAGATCAGCATTTCATTGGTCCGGATGGCGATATTTCCGAGCATGGCGACTTCAGTAATCAGGCCGCCGAATTCAAAGGGGCTTCCGGCTGCCGGGCCGCCTTTGCAGGCGATAAGCCATTCCTTGTGGTGGCCTGGGGAGCGTTCCAGCAGTTTCGGGGGCTTGCCGTATTCTTTCATGCGGGCATCGGGGATCAACCGGTGGTCGAGGATCTTGCCTTTGTCGCCGATATATAACATCCCATCGCCAAAGGGGATACGACGGCCCGGCTCCAGCTCTTCTGGCCGGAAAGGCAAGAGACCTCCATCATACCAGGTCAGGGTGACGGCGGGGTGGTCGGCCGTTGCCTCAAAGGTGTAATGGACAATCGAACCGACCGGGGCCGTCTCATCGGTGATCTCCGGCCCGCATTGACCGTTGGTCGAGCTGGCCTGGATGGTCTTGGGATGGCCAAGCTTGAGGGCCTTGAAGATAGCAGAGAAATTGTGACAAGCGATATCTCCGAGTACGCCGGTGCCGAAATCCCACCATGCCCGCCAGGAAAACGGATGATACACCGGATGATACGGCCGTTCCGGAGCGGGCCCCAGCCACAAATCCCAATCCAGGGTTGACGGAACCGGAGGCGTATCCTGCGGCCGAGGGATGCCTCGAGCGCAGATCGCCGGATTACGACTCGACCAGCCGTGAATTTCTTTGACATTCCCAATCACACCGCCTCGGATCATCTCGATGAGGACACGGGCTTCCTCGGAGGCCTGGCCCTGGTTGCCGAGCTGCGTGGCGACCTTGGCTTCTTTGGCTGCCTTGGCGATCATTCGGGCTTCTTTGACGGTGTGCGTCAGGGGCTTTTCGCAATAGACATGCTTGCCGAGCTTGAGAGCCATCAGGGTGATGGTCGCATGCGTATGGTCCGGCGTGGCGATCACGACCGCGTCGATGTCCTTTTGTTCGTCGAACATCCTGCGGAAATCCTTCCACTTGCGTGCCTTGGGGTATGACTCGAAGACCCGTCCCGCATAGGCCCAGTCCACATCGCACAGGGCAACGATATTCTCCGACGAAACCTCGTGCAAGTCGCCTTCACCTCGCCCTCCGAAACCGATCCCGGCGATATTGAGCTTATCGCTGGGCGGGGTCTGGCCGACGACCTGGCCGAGAACCATGCCGGGAACAATTGTGAAGGTAGCCGCGGCACTGGTGGCGGCAAGAAAACTTCGACGGGAGATGGAACGATGAGACGCTTTTTCCACTGGGCCTTGCAGATTCATAATCGGCTCCTCTCAGAATCCAAGTACTGATCTCGGCGGCACTTATAACGATTGGTTCTCCAATCGCCCAATTTGGATGCAACGAAAGAAATAGTCTATCGATGCGGCTTTTATATTGCAAGAAAACACTTTGGATCTGTGGCAGGGGGCAACGGAGAACTCTCCGATTCTTGAAAATCCTTTTCGGTCCGCTATACTGAATGCCTTCTGGCGGGAAAAAGCCGCTTTCTTAAAAACCAGATTGAACAGGGTGAAACACAAAAAACCGCTGTAGAGGATACAATGGATTGTTTTGAATATCGCCGTGGCATTTTGTATGCGGAAGAAGTGGATGTGCACGCGATCGCCGAGTCGGTCGGGACTGCGGCGTATGTATATAGCAAAGCCACATTTGTCGATCATCTGAGCAAACTGCGGCAGGCGTACAAGGATCTGGATACGACGATCTGTTATTCGGTTAAGGCCTGCGGGAATATCCATATCCTGCGGGTGATGGCCGAACACGGCAGCGGCTTCGATATTGTCAGCGGGGGCGAACTGTTCCGCGCCAGGAAAGCGGGTGCGGATCCGGCCAGGATCGTTTATGCCGGCGTCGGCAAAACAGACCGCGAGATCATCGAAGCATTGAATGCGGGCATTGGATATTTCAATATCGAATCAGAGCAGGAGTTGGAGAACCTGATCCATCTGGCCAAGCAGCAGGGGAAAACGACCAAGGCGGC
This sequence comes from uncultured Pirellulales bacterium, assembly GCA_964643355.1. Lineage (GTDB taxonomy): Bacteria > Planctomycetota > Phycisphaerae > Sedimentisphaerales > Anaerohalosphaeraceae > FEN-1350. The sequence continues at coordinate 22,984 of CAZXPW010000036.1, read as the reverse complement.
CTTACGCATCAATCCGGATATCGATCCCGGCACCCACAAGCACATCACCACCGGCGTCAAGGAAACCAAATTCGGCGTGGATATCGAGCGAGCCAAGGCGGTATTTGACAAATACGGCAAAGACCCGGCCGTGCGGTTGTGCGCGGTGCATGTGCATCTGGGTTCGGGCGGGAAAACGATTGATCCGTATTGCGCGGCCGTACAGAAAATCCTGCCGGTGATCGAGGCGCTGCGGACGCGCGGCCACACGATCGAGATGCTGGATCTCGGCGGCGGGTTCGGGGCCGATTACGAATCGGACACCGTGCCCTCGGCGGCCGATTATGCCAAGGGAATTGTTCCGCTGCTCAAGGACAAAAAGCTGCGGTTGATTCTCGAGCCGGGCAAGAGCATCTGTGCCAATGCCGGCGTGTTGCTTACGCGGGTACTGTATCGCAAGACCGGCGGCAGCAAGAGTTTTGTGATCGTCGATGCGGGGATGAACGACCTGATCCGGCCGGCCCTGTACGATGCGTTTCATTTCATCTGGCCTTGCCGAGTCGAGGGACGGTTTGTGCCTCGCGGCAAGCTGAAGAATATGACCATAGAAGGCGGCGAGATCGTGGATGTGGTCGGACCGATCTGCGAAGGGGCGGATTTTTTCGCCAGGGATCGGGCCCTGCCGCCGCTGCAGCGCGGCGATCTGTTGTGCATCTTTACCGCAGGGGCTTATGGTTTCACCATGTCCAGTAACTACAATGCCCGGCCGATGCTTCCCGAGGTGCTGGTCGATGGCTCGCAGTACAAGGTCATTCGTCGCCGCCAGACTTACGAAGATCTGATCGCGCCGGAGCTCGAGTAATAAACAAGTTCCGCGAAAACACGGAACGGTTCGACTTTCCCCTCGCAGCCGGGTGTTTTGAGAAACCATTGACAATCATCCGGTAAGCCCCTACAGTACTCCCAGTCGCCGGTGCAGAATTGGACCGTGGATTCGCCGGCCGGCGATGCCTTCTGAAGGAACCGGATATCAATATGAGAATAACGATCCTATCCTCAATTTTTTTGTCGGCGGCGTGGATTGCCGGATGTCAGCGATCCCAGAACGATCGGCAGGCGCAGGCCTTTATCGATCGCCATATCCAACAGGTTGAACCGATTTCCGCGCAGATCAACCAAACCTATTGGGATGCCACCACCACGGGAAAACCCGAAGCGTTCAAAAAGTTCGAGCAGTTGCAGGTTGAACTTCGAAAGGTTTATCAGAATCCGGAGGATTTTCAGCGGATCAGGAATTTTCGGACAGCCGGTCTGAAAAATCCCGCCCTGGGACGACAGATCGACAAACTCTACTTTGCGTATCTGAGCAATCAGATCCCGCCGGATCTGATGCTCCAGATCGTCGAGATCGATACCCGCGTGCAGGAGGCGTATAACAATTTCCGCGGGACCATCGACGGAAGGCAGGTCACAATGAGCGAGATCTACGACCTGATGACGACCGAAGGCAACACGCCCAGACGGCAGCAGGCGTGGACCGCAAGCAAGCAGGTCGGCAACGCGATTATCGGGGATTTTCTGAAACTGATCCGCTTACGGAATCAAGCGGCCACACAACTTGGCTTCGAGAATTTTCACGAGATGACCATCGTAACCGGCGAGCAGGAAGTGGCCGAACTGGATCAACTGTTCCGGGAGGTTGACGATCTGACGCGCCAGCCGTTTCGGAAGATGAAGGATGAACTGGATGCGACCCTGGCAAAGGGATATGGGATTGCAGTCGGCGAATTGATGCCGTGGCATTATCACGACCCCTTCTTTCAGCGGACGCCGCTGGTCTATGAGGTGGATCTGGACGCCTTGTATAAGGGTCGCGATATCCAGAAACTGACGGCCGAGTATTATGCGGGCGTAGGGCTTCCGGTCGAGGATATTCTGGCGCGAAGCGATCTATATGATCGAGAGGGCAAGTATCCGCATGCCTATGGAATGGATGTCGATCGCAATGGCGATGTCCGCGTGCTGGCCAATGTTCAGGATACCGAACGATGGATGGAGACGCTGCTGCACGAGGTGGGCCATGCGCTGTACAGCAAGTATCATGATCGGCGCGAAAGCTGGCTGCTGCGCGAACCGGGTCACAGTTTTATGACCGAGGCAGTGGCGATGTTTTTCGGTCGGCTCAGCCGAAATCCGGCGTGGATGCAGGGGATGCTCAAGCTCTCCGACGAACAGCGAAAACAGATCGAGCCGGTCACCCGAAAGTATCTGCGGTTTCAGGAAGTGCTTTTTGCGAGGTGGGCGCTGGTGATGTGGAACTTTGAGAAGCAACTGTATGCCGATCCGGAACAGGATCTCAATACGCTGTGGTGGGATCTGGTCGAGAAATATCAGTTCGTCAAGCGTCCGCCCGGCACGCCCGATGCGGGCTGGGCCTCGAAGCTGCACTTTACGACGGCGCCGTGCTACTACCACAACTACATGCTTGGCGAGTTGCTGGCTTCGCAGTTCGACCATTATCTGATTGTCTCGGTGCTCAAGCAGAAGGCCGGTACGGAGCCCAGCTACCTCAACGATCGGCGAATCGGGAAATTCTTCCGCGAGAAGGTTTTCGGTCCCGGTGCTACATACACCTGGAATGAGACGATTCGCCGTGCGACGGGCGAGACGCTGACGGTCCGGTATTTTGTGGAACAGTTTTTGAAATGAAAAAAGGTTCCTGACACCTTTTTCGTATTGGGGAATTATCCATGCTTTATCTGATTGCGATCTTCGCGTATCTGCTGGCCTTGACGGGCGTCGGGATCTGGAAATCCCGTTCGGTAAAGAATCAGGCCGACTTTTCTGTCGCGGGACGGACCCTGTCGCCGTGGATTCTGGTGTGTACGATGCTGGCGGCGTGGATCGGCACCGGGTCGATTGTCGGGAATGCCGGAAAGACCTATGAGGTGGGCATCGCCGCGTTGTTCATCCCGCTGGGCAGCGTGATCGGCATGATGCTCCTGACGCAGATCGCCGGGCGCGCGCGGAGCTACGAGGTCTATTCGGTGCCGGAGATCATCGGCCGACGATACGGCATGGCCACGCGGAGGATCGCGGTTTTTGCGCTGGTTATCGCGTATATGGTCATCGTCAGCTACCAGTTCAACGCCCTCGGGGCGGTACTGGAGGCGATTCTGACTGACGGAACAACGGGAAAATCGCTGCTCTCCTCGCAACAGGCGACGATCATCGCGGCGGCTTTCATCATTCTATACACCATTCTGGCCGGGATGATGAGCGTGGCCTTCTCCGACATCCTGACGGGAATTATCATTACCCTTACGCTGATTATCGGTTTGCCGATCTTGTGGTTCCAGGCAGGCGGCTTGGCCGGGATGGAACAGAAATTTGCCGCGATCGGCAAACCGAGCCACATGAATCTGTTGGGCGTATTCCGACCGGTGGATCTGATCAATTTCTGTCTGCCGGTCTTTCTGCTGATCATGGGCGATGCCAACCAGTACCAGCGGTTCTTTTCCAGCAAGGACGCCAGGGGCGCCAAGACCGCGGTGACCTTTATGATCTTTGCGGTGTTTCTGATCGAGGGATTGATCATCGTCGAGGCGTGGATCTCGTCGAGCATGATCCCCGACGCCGAGAAGGGCAAGTTTGTCCTGATTTATGCGGCCCATCGATTGCTGCCGACGGTGCTGGGATTGTTGTTCATGGTCACCATCGTCGGGATCATCATCTCGACGGCCGACTCGTTTTTGCTGATACCGGCCACCTGTCTGATCCGTGACATCTATGTCGCCTCGATCAATCCCACGGCCAGCGAAAAGCGGGTTCTGCTCTTCAGCCGTCTGACGGTGTTGGTGCTGGGGATCGTGGCTTACGGCGTGGCGCTGGCGTTTTCGGAATCGACAACGATCTTCGAGAAGGCGATGTACGCCTATACGATCTATGGTGCGGCCATCACGCCGTGTCTGGTGGCGGCGCTGTTCTGGACGCGGGCAACGACGGCCGGGGCGATGGCGTCGATCTTTGCCGGAACGATTACGACGCTGGCCTGGGAGGAACTGGTCAAGTCCCGGCTGGATGAGCCATTCAAGAGTCTTGACGCGGTCCTTCCGGCCATTACCCTTTCGCTGGCGTGTCTTGTGGGGGTGAGTTTGCTGACGAGGCCTTCGATTCGGGAACGGGCTTAGGCGATGTTTTCGGCGGAAGTCTATCGCAATCGTCGCAGGCGGCTGATGACGCAAGTCGGTTCGGGGTTGATTCTGCTACCCGGCCATCTCGATGCGCCGATGAATTATCTTGATAATCCGTACCCCTTTCGGCAGGATAGCAGCTTTCTGTATTTTGTCGGCCTTGATCAACCGGGACTGGTTGCCATTCTCGACGCCGACAGTGGTGTTGAAATGGTCTTTGGTTCGGACCCAACGGAAGATTCGATCGCGTGGACCGGTCCCCTGCCGCTCCTTTGTCAGCAAGTCGAACCGATCGGCATTTCCGAGACCCGGCCCATCGAGCAACTCCCGCAATTCCTTCGCCAGGCGCGTCAGGGCGGGCGTACGATTCACTATCTACCGCCCTGCCGCCCGGAAACCGCAATCCAGCTCCACCAATGGCTCTACATCCCCATCGACGAAATCCAGGCCCAAAGTTCTGTGCCGCTGGTTCGCGCCGTTGTCGAACAGCGGTCGGTCAAATCCGCCGACGAAATCCGTCAGATCGACATTGCCGTGAAGATTACGCATTCGATGGTCCGTGCGGCCGCCCGCGTCGCTCGGCCCGGAGTCCGCGAGTATCAGGTTGTCGCGGCGGTCGATCACGCCTGCCGATGGCGAGGAGGGATGCCGGGCTTTATCTCGATTGTGACTACGCACGGAGAAGTGTTGCACAACCGAATATGCAAGGAAACTCTCAAAGCTGGCGATCTGCTGGTCTGCGACATCGGCGGCGAATCGCCTCTTCATTACACCGGCGACATCACCCGTACGCTGCCGGTCGGCGGTCGCTTTGATTCCCGACAGAGAGACATTTATTCAATCGTATATGATGCCCAGCAGACGGCCATTGCGGCGATGAAACCCGGAGTTGAATTCCGCGAAGTTCACCGTCTGGCTTGCGTGAGATTGACCCAAGGTTTGATGGCGATGGGGCTAATGAAAGGCGACCCCGAACAGGCCGTCGAGGCCGGGGCCCACGCGCTGTTTTTCCCCTGCGGGCTTGGACACATGCTTGGGCTGGATGTGCATGACATGGAGGGGCTGGGCGAAGATTTCGTCGGTTATACAGATACAATCCGCCGCAATCCGGCCTTTGGATGGCGGTCATTACGGCTTGCCAAACCGCTTCAGGCCGGATTTGTCATTACGGTCGAACCGGGGATTTATCTGATTCCGGATCAGATTGACCGATGGCAGGCAAGAAATCAATGTGGCCAGTTTCTCGACTTTGGAACCCTTCAGAAATGGCGGGACTTTGGCGGGATCCGCATCGAAGATGTAACTCATGTTACAGAAAAGAGTTGCAGCATCCTGGGTTCTGACTTTGCCTCCACGGCCCACCAGATCGAGGAACTGGTCCAGTCCGAACAGGCCGGAGCAAATTGCCTATTCTAACGGCCATCTCCAAATATTTGCCTTCGATACGCCAAGATATGGTATACTAATTGCGGTTTTTATGATTTTTTCATCAGAACAACATGAGAAAAAAGGCGTAATTTTCAACATCCAGCGGTATTCCGTGCACGATGGGCCCGGAATTCGGACAACTGTTTTTATGAAGGGCTGTCCGCTTCGTTGCTGGTGGTGTCATAATCCGGAGGGACTTCAAGAACAGCCGGAAGTGGTGATTTATAACGGTTGTGTTCATTGCGGGCGATGCGAGTTGAAATGCCCGAAATGCGGTAAGCCGCTTACGGCCCAGATGGATGAAGGAAAATCGATAACCTGTTGTCACTGCAAAACTTGTGTTCCTCCGTGCCCAACTGGATCCCGCCGTGTAATTGGCCGCGAGATGACGATCCCGCAGGTTCTAAAGGAAGTTGACAGAGATCGGATTTTCTACGAAGACTCCGGCGGCGGTGTGACCTTTTCCGGAGGGGAGCCGTTATCCCAGAGTCAATTTGTACGGGAAATGTTATCACGCTGTAAAGCAGAAGGGATTCATACGGCCGTGGATACTTGCGGTTACGGCGTACAGGCGGATTTGCTTGCCCTGGCGGAAGTGACGGATTTGTTTTTGTATGACTTGAAACTGATGGACGACGAAAAGCACAAGCAGTACACCGGCGTTTCGAACCGGCCCATTCTGGACAATCTGTCGGCGTTATCCAGGGTGCATCCCAACATCTGGCTGCGAGTGCCGATTGTTCCGGGGATTACCGATGACATGGATAATCTGGATGCAATATCAGAGAAAGCAAAATCGCTGACCGGTGTTGGCCGGGTGTGTTTACTGCCGTATCACAAGACCGCATCCGCCAAGTTCAAACGGATGGAACTTCCGTATCCGCTGGAACATATGGAACAACCCGGTCCTGAACGAATGGAATCCCTGCGGAGGCGAGTTTCCTCTCGCGGATTACTTGTAACGATTGGAGGTTGACGCATGAATGAACGAACCGCGCGTCTGCGGAACAAAAGTCTCCAGGCAACGCCACGAATTAGTTGCGAACGGGCACGGCTGGTAACGGAGTTCTACTCCGCCAACGAGGGATTGTACCCCGTGCCGGTCATGCGGGCCAAATCGTTTTATCATCTCTGCGAACACAAGACGATCTACATCGGCGAAGATGAATTAATCGTCGGCCAGCGGGGCCCGGCTCCCAAGATGGTTCCCACTTATCCGGAGCTGACCTGTCATTCGCTGGAGGACCTGCGGATTCTCAACACCAGACCAAAGACGCGGTATGGGGTCGATGATGAATGCCTGAAAATCTACGAGACCACCGTAATCCCCTACTGGTCCAAACGAAGCATGCGAACCCGCATCTTTGCCGAAATGGATTCGAAATGGATTGATTCCTACAATGCCGGCGTCTTCACGGAATTTATGGAACAACGGGCGCCGGGACATACGGTTCTCGATGACAAAATTTATCACAAGGGAATGCTGGACTTTCAGCGAGACATCGCCGAGGCGATGGAACGGTTGGATTTTCTCAACGATCCGCAAGCCTTGGCCAAGCGCGACCAGCTCAAGGCCATGAGTATCAGTTGCGATGCGGTAATCCTGTTTGCTCGGCGTCATGCGGACTTCGCCCGGCAACTGGCCGCTGAAACGGCCGATCCGAAGCGACGAGCCGAGCTGGAAAAAATCGCCGAGGTCTGCACGCATGTCCCGGCCAGCGCCCCGCGCAATTTTCACGAGGCCTTGCAATATTACTGGTTCTGTCATCTGGCAGTCATCACAGAATTGAATGGATGGGATTCATTCAATCCGGGCCATCTCGATCAGCATCTGCTGCCTTTCTACAATCGCGGACTGGCCGAGGGCACGCTGACGAGGGAATCGGCTCGCGAGTTATTGGAATGCTTCTTCATCCAGTTCAATAATCATCCGGCCCCGCCGAAGGTGGGAGTAACCGCGGCCGAGAGCGGAACCTATACCGATTTTGCGAATATCAATATCGGGGGCCTTTTGCCAGACGGTTCCGACGCCGTCAATGAGGTCTCGCATATCCTGCTGGATATCGTCGAAGATATGCATCTGCTGCAACCGAGCACCAACATCCAGCTTTCGCGCAAAAATCCCGACAGTTTTCTCAAGCACGCATTACGGGTTGTCCGCTGCGGATACGGTTTTCCGTCGATCTTTAACGCCGATGCGGTCGTGGCCGAGCAGCTTCGTCAGGGCAAGTCGCTGGAGGATGCGCGGGCCGGCGGCTGTTCGGGCTGCGTGGAGGTCGGAGCGTTCGGCAAGGAAGCGTATATCCTCACGGGTTACTTCAATCTGGTCAAGGTCCTGGAACTGACGCTGCACAACGGCGTCGATCCGATGACGGGAAAGCAACTCGGTCTGCAAACGGGACCGGCCGAATCGTTCGGAAGTTATGAACAGCTCTTCGAGGCGTTCCGCAGGCAGCTTGCGTATTTCCTGGACATCAAAATCGCCGGTAATCGCATCATCGAACGGCACTACGCCGAACGGATGCCGGCGCCGTTTTTGTCGGTGATTATCGACGACTGCATCGCGAAAGGACTGGACTACAACGCCGGCGGCGCCCGCTACAACAACACCTTTATCCAGTTTGTCGGTCTTGGCAGTATCACCGATTGCCTGTCAGCGGTCAAGGATCTGGTCTTTGACACTCAGCAGATCAAATTGTCCGAGTTGGTCGAGGCAATGGATCGCGACTTTGCGTCCGATGAGCCGCTGCGGCAGCGGTTGATCAATCGAACGCATAAGTATGGCAACGACGACGATACCGCCGACGAACTGATGGTCGATGTGTTCAACAGTTGTTTTGAAATGGTCGATGGCCGGCCGGACACGCGCGGCGGAAAGTATCGCATCGAGATGCTGCCGACGACCTGCCACATTTACTTCGGCCAGGTGACCGGGGCGATGCCGGACGGCCGCAAGGCCTGCCAGCCGGTGTCCGAGGGGATTTCGCCGGTGCAAGGCGCCGACCGTCGCGGGCCAACGGCCGTGGTCAAATCCGCCGCCAAGATGGATCATATCAAATCCGGCGGGACACTGCTGAATATCAAGTTTACCCCGTCGCTGGTCGCCGACGATCGCGGCATCGACAACTGGGCTTCACTGGTCCGTGGATACTTTAAGATGGACGGCCATCATATGCAATTTAATGTCGTAACGGCCGAGACGCTGCGCAAGGCCCAGGCCAACCCCGAGCAATACCGCGACCTGATCGTGCGGGTCGCGGGCTACAGCGATTATTTCTGCGACCTGTCGATGGAACTGCAGAACGAGATTATTGCCAGGACAGAACATGCGGGATTTTGATTGGGGATAAAAAGTGATCCAAGTCTTAACGAACGAGGTCGGGATCGGGGAGCAGGATTTCCGTCAGGATCGCGCCGATGGTGGTCAGGATCGTGAAGGAAAAGATCCTCCATATGCCCACATGGATTATGGCTTTGGTCGTCAGACCGACCTGTTCGGCGGTGATCCAACCTGTCGCGATCGTTGCCAAAAATCCCAGCATCGTTCCCCCTGCGGTCGACGCCAGGATCCTCCGCCACAAGACCGCGCCTCCCGCGGACAAGGTAACAGCCATCCCCAGAAATCCCGACACAATGACGGTTAGATACTTAAACTCCCACAGAGTCGGTATGGTCCCCGCTTGTTTGACATGCCACACCTCGGCCCCCATCCATGCGGCCGCCGCCGCCAAAACGAAAGCCGCAACAGGCCAGTATCGCGGCGAAAGAGATTGGCGCAGTTCGGCCCGCCGTCGCATTCGCCGCCGGATGGTCAGCGGCCAGTTATAACACAAGTCGTACACCGCGCGTTCCAGCAATGCTCCCCGTTCGCCGAAGACCGGCACAATATGCACCGCGTCCGTGGCCCAGTGGCCGGCCATGAACCGCGCCAGGGCCGGATACCGATAGGTCATCTGGATTGGGAAAGCCAGATAGCCCACATACTTGAAGAAACTCAGGAACAGCGCAATGTTGTAATTGGCAAAGTCGCGCTCCTTGATTGCCAGCCAGACGGTATAGAGACCCCGACATATCGATCCGGGCGATACCGGTAACACCTGAAACAATACCAGGATGGCCCCGGTCTTGAGATTTCGTTCCGTCGGATCCATTTCAGGATGGTTTAGGTAATACCACAACGCGACCGTTCCCGAAACCAGTTGCGTAACCGGCAGCGTCATCAAGTGGACCACCAAGCTCACGAGATATTTTTGGATATACGGTTCATGAATCTGCGACTCGATCGTTTGGGCGTCGTCATCCGTCAGGATATGTTTCTTTTTACCCTGCTCGACCATATCGAGCATCCACTGGGTGCGCATATCGGCATTGAAATACAGTTTGAACGGCCGGACAAAGAGAAACCAGAGTTTGTCCTTGCGAAACGCCCCATCAAGGATGAACCGATGTAATCCCGCAGGCGTAACCCAACTCAATAACCAGTGAAGTCCATAATATGGAATCGAACCAGTCATATGCAGCGCTTGTTGGTCATTGACTCGGCCACTCCGATACCATTTTGTTGTGACCTCGGCAATATGTCCCCGCAACGCCCGCACGAAATACGCTGGATTTGTCAGGATGGCTGTATAGTGGGCCCGCCATTCGGGACGGCCCCAGCTTTTTCGCAGGATGCGGCCGAGCAAGGGCAAGAGGCCCAGGAGGAAGAAGAGCATCGTTCGGCCGGGACAGCCGCGGAGTTTGGTTTCCGTAGGATCATCGATGAGGTTTCGGACTCGCCAGCCGGTGACGGCGCTGGAGAACATCGTTATCCAGAGTTTGGCGTCATAGAATAACCGGATCCCGTTGTGTGTGATGTCGGGAAGCGAATTGCGATACACCTGTTCGCACGCCTTCAGTTCCGGCAGCAGGGAGATCAGGTCGGCAAATTCAGTCTTGTGTGCGGCGATGAATTGTTCCAGCCGGTTGAGGTCGCCGCGGTCGAACTGGACGAGGGAACCGCGCATGATGCCTTGGCCGATCAACTTAATATCGCCGGGGCTCATCGGCAGATACGGAAGCAGCGCAAGCCCCGCGCGAAAGTCCACTGCGATCAATCCGGTTTCGGGGTTATCATTGGAATCCAAACGCTTTAAGGCATTGGGTTGGCTCTTGCAGGTGCTCCACTCATACTGACGGGCGAACTCGTGGGCGCCGATTTCATGAAGTAACTCGACGAATTGCCGCATGAAATCATGCTTGGCCCGAAACTCCGGCGAGCCCAGACGCGCCGGATCGAAGGATCGACCCTTCTTCCATCGCTTCAGGGTATCCAGGTGCTCATCGACTTCCAGCCGCCAGGTTCGGCCGCTGACCCAGTCACTCAGCTCTCCACAACTGCCGAGGTTCGAATCAACGAAGGTAACATGAATATCGTTGACGGCGTCATCCCGGCCAAAACGGATCCTCGCGGCTCGGCGGATGAATTTTTGCCACAATGCTCCCGCGCGTGCGGCGGCGGGGTTGACCTGCAACTGGAACGGACCCTGAAAACCGAGAGCATAGACGAAATTGCGGAAGAAGACGGAAAAACCGCTCGGCGGAATCAGAATCTTCATCGCGAAGAGTTTGCCGACTTCCAGACCGGCGAAAGACGGAATCGAACAACCACCTTTCTCGATGCCGGTTACGGTAACCTGATAGACTTGGCCGGCGAAACCCCCACCGACAAACCGCTCGATACGGACACGGACTGTGGCCGTCTCTTTGCCGGCAACCTCGACGGCTTGGTAACACAATTCGTCTCCGGCTTCATAATGCTGCACGCGAACTGGCCGATGAAGACCCAACTGCCGTTGATAGCCCGATAACTGTCTGATTATCTCTACTGAATACGACTGTCCCATTCGATTCCGCTTTCTACCTGCCGGTATTTATCATGCAATTCAAAATCCTAAGGGATTATCGGCTTTTTGATCCCGGCAAATCAAACGCAAACGGTGGTTTGGCTTTGGAATGAACAAGCTGTCAGGCGATTTCAATGCCTCTGGCCCGTTTTTCATCAAGCGGGAATCGTCAGAGAAGGAGGCCAGACGGGTTTTGATCCACAACTCGATGGAACACAGACGATTTTGCTTCTGAGCCAAAATCGGAAATATCGGTCTCTTAACTGCATAACCCGGGCGAATTTAATCCTCTGGCAACAAGGCCATCCACTGCTGAGCCAACAGAAGCCAGTCCTTCAAATCCACCTTTCCGGAACGATCCAGATCGGCATGGTTACAGGATCGGTTTGTCATATCACTGCAATCAGACTCCAGCCAGGATTCCGACAGGGCCACCACATCCCGGATATCCACCGCCTTGTCCGGGAATACCTCCGGAAAGTCCGGCAGAGATAACCGCGGGGTTCCCTCGATAGAAATCGCGATACTATAAAAATTGTCCGGCGTATTCCATGGGCCCAGATTGACGCGTCCTGTTCTTGGCATTGTGCTATACGGATAAGTAATCTTGATCGAAACAAAGCCATTGCGGGTAACGGAAAACATAATCCAGTAGGGCGTGTTTTTTGTAATCCGATAGTCTAAGGGAAAGGTCACCCAATCTGCATCCGAAATCGGGACGGCGGCGGAGGTTGTCGCCAGAATACGGCCGGGTTTGCCTTCGTCGTCATCCATCAGGGAGATATCCAGCACATTGTACATGCTCTTGACAATCACGCTGGCGGGAACGCGGATGGAGGAGACTTGATAATCGTACCCGTTCGTAGTGAACTTGATAGCCTCATCATAGTCTTTTCCGGGAAACAGGATATTCTGCGGCCCTGAAACCCCGACGCCGCTTCGAGGGTCAAATCCGGGACCCGTGGTGAATATCACCGTCGTCAAGGGGACAATGTCCACGGTGCCATCGCTGGTATCGAACAAGGACGGGTTTTCCACAGAGGTGATGCGAATGCGGGCCGTCGTGGCAGCGGGGCCTTCAACCACCCAGGCATATGAACCGTCGTTTTCGGTTGAATCGACGATGGAACTCCAAGTGATTCCGTCGTCCCTGCTGAGCTCGATTTTGACAGTATCCCCTGCGGAATACGAGTTCCATGTCAGATTGCAGGCCTGCCCTTCGTACAACATTTGGCCGTCATTGGGGTAGGACAACTCGATATGAGGACGCTCAGCGATGGTAAAGTAACCCGTGTCTGGACTGTACAGCCCCGGAATATCGCACGACTGAATCCGGATCGCGCTGAGAGCGGACGCCGGCCCTGTCACTTTCCAGACATATTCCCCATCGTTGGCCGTTCGGCTGACGATTTCCTGCCATCCGGTCAAGAGACTTTGGCGAACCAGTTCAATACTCACGGTTCGCCCTGCGCCCTGCGAATCCCAAACGATTCTGCAGGCGTCCCCCACGAAGGCAATCCCGCCGGCGACCGGTTTGAAGACGCGAATCGTAGGCACGAAGACCGTGAAGTCCGAATCGCTTTCATCCACACACAGCCCGGTGGAGTCCTGCAAGGCGATTCGAATCCGGTATTGTCCCGAGAGGTACGAAGGGAGGGTCCAGAGGAATTGGCCGGAACAAGGAACGGGTTCGGTCACGCGAGTCCAATATGTCCCATCGTTCCGACGATACTCAATCAGAACCTGTTTGGATGACTTGCGACCCTGCCATCGTATGGGATAGGTCTGTCCCATATTCCAGACTTCCTGACCATTGGGAGACAACAACTCCCACCGTTCCACGCTGAACGGCTCGCTGGTTTGCCGGTACTTTGGATCCTCGACCGATATGATTTCGATCTGATAGAGGCCGGGATCTTCGACAATATCCCATTCGTACTGACCATCGTTCGGGGTGTTCGCAACGAGAGTCTGCCAATCCGTTTCCGAGTCTTGTTTGATTTTGATTCGAACATGCTCGCCGACGCCGCCGGGAATCCACCGAATCGCGTCACGGTCTCCGATATAGCAGCTCTCGCCGGAGAACGGATAGAGGATGTGAAGGGCCCTTCGTATCTCGAAAACGCCTGTGGTTCCGAACACGGCAGGATCGGAAAGAGATGAAACGCGAATCATACAGGTCGTGGAAGCCGGTCCCTCCACATGCCACAGATGGGAACCGTCATTGGCCGTCACGGCCAGTTCCGACCAGAGGGCGCCACCGTCGGTGCTCTTTTCGATTCGAACATCCCCCGCCACCCCCGCCGTGGTCCAGAGGATCTCGAAATCCTGCTCCAGGAAAAGCGCCTGTCCGGCTGCGGGTTGTACGATCCGGATGGAAGGTTCCCGGATCGAAAAATTAAACAGACTCTTGCTGGTCAATGAAGGATTGTCGGCCGCTCGAATCCGGATCCGGCACTGATCGGAAGCTGGCGCCGTTGCCTTCCAGCGATAATGGCCGTCATTTTCCGTGTTGGCGGCAAGCATTTCCCAGGTTGATCCGCTATCGCGGCTCAATTCAATATGAACGGCGCCGCCGACTCCTCCGGAGGACCAACGGATGTCATAATCGAATTGAGGATACAGGATCGCCCCCGCCGAAGGCGCGTTCAATGTCAGGAAGGGCTTGCGGACTTCAAAGGCGTCAGAGGAATCCTGAATCGAGGGATGATCCGCCGCGGAGATACGAATTTTGCATTGCGTTCCGGCCGGTTCTGTCACAACATAATCATACTGTCGGTCATTGGGGGTTCTTGCGGCAAGAACGCTCCAGGTCTGCCCGTTGTCGGAGCTTCTCTCAATCCGAACAAAGTCCCCCGCTCCATACTCCCTCCAACGGATTTCATGCCGTTGACTCATAAACCAAACGGAACTGGCCTGTGGATCGATCAGATCGATATGGGGATGCGAAATGGAAAAGTTGTCTTCACTGCCGTCGGAGGCCTGAAGGACCCATTGGCCATCAGAACCGCTGTAATTCCGGATTCGAACTCGTGCCTCTTCCGTCGGTTCATCCGGTATCGTCCAGGAATATTTGTGCCAGCCGGGGCTGGAGGGCTGGACGGTGGCGATCGGTTGCCAGGTTACGCCGCCATCGATAGAATATTCGATATCGGCGCTCCAGGTCCGGGCGTCGTCTTCATACCACCAGATATCCCGCGTGGTGCCGACTCCCCAGACCTCGCCTCCATTGGGGACATAGAGGGAAGTTTGTCCCCAGGTCCAGCCGCCGGGAAGAACCCGGTCGACCTGGGCAAAGTCCAGATCGGCTCCGTTATCATACTTCTTGTAATGCCAGTCATCCTGGCCGGGACATTCCCAGGTGTTGTAGGTCATGACATACCGATCCTGCTCGATATCCTGATTGTAACGGTACCCAAAGGCGGCAACCGAATGACCAATACCGCCCCCCGCAGGAAAACTACTCCAGATGAATGGGCGATTATGATTAATCTCATCGGTAATGGTATCCCAGCACCAATGATTGGCCTGATCATCGCAGTCGATTCTTTCTGCCCGAAAGGCATATCCATTTCGGGCATTACAGGTATGCACAATACCCATAGCGATGTTCCCGATCCCGGTACTTCCTTCCGAATTTGTGAGCATGTCCTGACGCAACTCATCCAGGATATTGGGAACATTGACCATCCGTCCCGTTCGTTCATCGGTATATTCCGAGAACATCTGCCAATGATCAATCAGGCGGCCCAGACCCAGCGATTCGGCCCCAAGCCCCCCGCGATCATAATAGCCCAAGACCATGGACGCCGAAGTGGGGGTGCACCCCCTGCACCATTCGACACAGGGCATGATCTCCCAATTCTGGATACGCTTGCCGAGATAGATGAAGTCCGACGGCGGAATCTCTGCCAGGGCATCCCAGATCGCCCTGGAATCGAACGCCCTTTGACTGGGCGGATCGGCCTGGATGGGAGGAACTTCCATTTCCTGCAATGTGGAGGCATGCAAGAGGACTTCCCGGCCCTGGCAATCCATTTTGAACGCCTGCCCGCGAGGGCCCAGGAAATAATATCGCTTCAGGCGAGCGGTCTTCTTTCCGGTTTTGTGTTTCGCCTTGTCGACGGCCAGATCGACTTTCGTATAATACGGCGGTAGATAGTGGCAACTCATCACGATCGGATACCGATCAAACCGAGCGCTGACAAAGACCGCGCCGTATTCGCCGATCCCCAGTTCCTGTCGCCGTGCCGTTTTCATCGATTCCCGGATCATCTCTTGGTCCATCCGGTTCCCATTTGAATCTTGGGAAACCCCTCCGCGCGGTTGTTCCCGTTCTTCAAGATCGATCTGCCGTTGCCATTGGCGCGCCTGCTGGACCCGTTCGACGATCGCTTCGGCGGATGGAAAGGATGCCGTGCCAAGCCGGAAGGGGCACAGATACACGACCAAGTCGTTGTTGGAATCATAACAGGGGACGATCGGTCCGGGCTGAACCGATCCCCAGAGAAGTTTGGCCTGTCGAAGTGCCACTTGTTCAACGGTAGATTGAGGTACCCACAAATCTCGCCGAGACTCGGGTGAGCCGTACAGGAATGAAACGCCGATGAAGACGACCCAATACGGCGGCATGATTGTGAAAAATACTCGGTAATGGAATAGGGACTTCAATCTGTGAGAAACGAAATGACTTGTCGAATTGCCGAGTCCGAACATTGACCACCTCCAACTGCCGAATTATGGAAGACGGAATTTTCATTACAGAACCAGCATGATTGTATTCATTATAGCGTCGGGAACCCGTAATTTCAAGAAGAGAGAAATGGCATTTCTTTGTCATATATCGACAAGCGGACGAAATCTCGCGATAGCATGAATCTTATCCGGCTCTCATCATCGCCTAATAATCGCATCGTATCATCCACGCAAGAAAGTCATCCGTACGAAAGGCAATCGAGTGATACCAAAAGAACGGATCCTAGTGGTGGACGACGAACCGAGTATTCTCGAATTGGTCCGGTATAACCTGGTCAAACGAGGGTATAGGGTTTTGACAGCCGAGACTGGCGAGGCGGGTTTGTTGCTGGGGAAAAACGACTCGCCGGACCTTATTCTTCTGGATCTGATGCTTCCGGGAATCGACGGTCTGGATGTCTGCCGGCATCTGAAGGCCAACCCCCGGACGCAGCACATTCCCGTGATTCTTCTGACCGCCCGGGGACAGGCCGAGGATATCGCGATGGGGATGGAGCTGGGGGCCGATGATTATATTACAAAACCCTTCAGCCCCAAGGTTTTGATTTCCCGAATCCGGGCGGCGCTCCGACGCAGGGAGAATACCCGGGAGGAATTCGAGTCGATCCTGCGACTGGGATCGCTGGTGATCAATCCAAAACGCCGGGAAGTGATCGCTGACGGCGACATTGTGGACCTGACGGACACACAGTTTCGATTGTTGTGCCTGTTGGCCGAATCACCGGAAAAGGTCTATTCCAGAAGTAAGATTCTCCAGACCATATGCCCCGATCCCGAAAAATGGACCGATGGGGATGTCGATACTCTCATTCGCGACCTGCGCGAAGCGCTGGGGACCTGCGGAAGTTATCTGGTAACCGTGCGAAACGCCGGATATCAAATGAGTCATTATTAGACAGCGGATTTTTCCGCGATATCAATTTGTCCTCCTTCTCCGAAGCCGGACCTGTGATCGTTCTTACGGGACCGGCTCTTTTGTTGACAATAGATTTCGGCTCCTCCGCTCCAACGAAAAAATCCGACCGATCCGGCCATTTTAACAAAACTCTAACACAGCCCTTGCAGTGGCCTTACAAACATTGAGTATGGATATACAAAGAATTGAGGATAAGGAAAGGGAACGATAATGATAAAATTATTAGAATTCACGATTGCCGGAATGGGCGCGGCTTATTTCGTGTATTATCTATGGAATCGGTGGACCCGCCTGCCACATCCCCCGGGAAAAAACCAGTTGTAGAATGACAAGACGCTTGTTTCAGACGATCCTGGCTCCGATGCATTTGTGTTAATCATTTGGCTTTACTTGCCCATTTTTTGATCCGGTCTGTATTTTTCATGTCGATGCCGAACAATATGGCCTTCCACCATATAGATGACCTCTTCGGCGATGTTGGTAGCATGGTCGGCAATCCGTTCCAGGTGCCGTGAGACCGACAACATATGAATTAAGCTTTCGATCCACTCGGGATTTTTCCGGATGCTTTCCTTGACCTGATCGTACATCTGTCGGTTGATGGCATCCACTTCGTCATCGGCGTTCCAGACCCGATACGCTTGGGCACAATCCAGATTCACCAGCGCATCCAGACTCGACCGGACCATCGCGGTGGTCTTTTCCGCCATTCCCTCGAAATCAAAGGGAACCTCGATCCGCTCCAGAGTCGCCAGAAACTCCGCCCGTTCCGCGATATTGACCGCCAAATCTCCGATTCGCTCCAGATCGTTGTTGATCTTCAGGGCCGTGACGATGAATCGAAGATCGATGGCGACGGGTTGGTGAAGGGCCAGAATCTTAAGGCATTCTTCCTCCACATCCACTTCGATATCGTCGATCCGATCATCGGCGTCAATCACTTCCTGCGCCAGCCGGGCGTCTCTCCGCTGGATCGCCGCGACGGCCTTGAAAAGGTTGGCTTCCACGATACCGCACAGCGTAAGCAATTTGGTCTTGAGGGCTCCAATGGCCCGCTTCATGTGTTCGGACATGGGGAGTTCTCCGATCAGCCGAATCGTCCTGTGATGTAATCTTCGGTCGCTTTGTTGGTGGGATTGGTAAAGATATCGCCGGTCCGCCCGTATTCGATCAACTTTCCGAGACAAAAAAAGGCCGTATATTCGCTCACCCTCGCCGCCTGCTGCATATTGTGTGTGACGATAACGATCGTATAGGTGCTTTTCAACTGGCCCATTAGATCCTCGATCTTTGCCGTCGCCAGCGGGTCCAGCGCCGAACAGGGTTCGTCCATCAGAATAACCTTTGGCCGGGTCGCCAGGGCGCGGGCGATGCACAATCGCTGTTGTTGGCCCCCCGACAGGGCCAGGGCCGATTTGTGAAGGTCGTCCTTGACTTCCTCCCACAGGGCCGCGTCGCGCAGGCATTGCTCGACGATCTCGTTCAGGTCGCCGCGGCGCCGAATCCCCTGCAGTCGGGGGCCATACGAAAGATTGTCATAGATGCTCTTGGCAAACGGGTTGGGTTTTTGAAAGACCATCCCGACCTGCTGGCGAAGATTGACCAGATGGGTCCGCTTGTCATAGACATTCTGGCCGTTGACGGCCAGAATCCCTTCGGTGCGAGTATTGGGTATCAGATCATTCATGCGGTTGATGCTTCGCAGGAAGGTGCTTTTGCCGCAGCCGCTGGGGCCGATGATGGCCGTCACCGCGCAGGGTCGGATATCCAGCGTAATATCTTTGACTCCCTCTTTGGTTCCATAGTAGAAAGAAAACCGGTCCGCCCGAATGACCGCCGGAGTATCGTCGGTCACGCTGGAACGCAAAGACGCAGGTCGAAGAATCGACGGCGTGGAACCCTCGCCTTCCAGGTGCCGTATCGTCTCCAGCCGAACGGAAGATCGAGCCGACTCGGAGGGGGGCAGATTCGTTTGTGTCTTCTCGGTTTCGAACATCAGTGTCCCCTCAGTTTTTTCGATACCTTCCATCGTATCCCGATGGCCAGGAAATTCAACAACAACACCAGAAGAATCAGCGCCATGACCATGCCGTATTGCTGATGCGGCATGGTCATACCGACTTTGTCGCCCGTGGCGATGCCGTGGACGCCGTACGGCAGGGCCCTTGTCGAATCAAACAGGGATCGTGGAACGGGACCCAGAAAAACGGCTCCCGTAAAGAGAATCGGGGCCGTTTCTCCGGCCGCACGGCTTAAGCTCAGAATAATTCCGGTCAGGATCCCCGGCATCGCGGCCGGAAGAATAACCGTCATGAAGGTTCGGAATCGGCCCGCCCCGAGGGAGAGGGATGCTTCTTTGTAAGTCAAAGGAACCGCCCGGATCGCCTCTTCACTGGCCCGGATGATCACCGGCAACACCAGCAAGGCCAGAGTCATTGCCGCCGCTAAGATGCAGGGACGGCCGAATACCATCACAAAAAACGCAAGGCCGAACAAACCAAACACAATACTCGGAACGCCGGCCAGCGTATTGATGCAGGTTCGGATGATCCGAATCATCCGGGTATCGCCGCCGTATTCCACCAGATAAGCCGCCGAGATTATCCCCAGCGGGATCGCCGCCAACATGGCCAGCGAAGTCAGGAGTAAAGTTCCAAGGATCTCCGGGCCGACTCCGCCGAAGAAGTGACCAGGCGTGCTGTCATCGATAAAATATTGCCAATAGATCCGAACCCGCGGCCGGAACAGGGATTTCAGATTGCGCTCAATCTGGTCAAACATTCCTTCCAACTCCGTCCCGGCAAACTGCTCTTTACGGGGAATCAGCGTTTTTTGCATTGGCTGGCCCGGTGTTGTTTGAACCCATTGTTCATCGTACAGCACAAATCGCACATCTCGCTGCACCAGGTCCCAGCGGGTGGCTCCATATTGATGTTCGGCCAACGGAGGGTTCGGCTGGTCCGGACGGGGTCCGAACAGATTTGTCATCGCAATCCGAACTTCGCGGAGAAGTTCGGCATATTCTTCTCGATGACTGGGATCAATTCCTTCGACGGTTTTCTTGTAGCGGCGGGCAATTTCGAAAAACTCCTGAAGCTGCGGCTCCCCGTCAAAATCCTTTTCCAGTGCCAGAACTTCTTGTGTCAGGGAAATCGCGGAGGCCTGATTCACCTCCTCCAGCGCTTCGGTCAACCGATCGCGAATCGTCTTGGCCTTATTTCGAAGCCGTGTGAATTCGTCGGCCGGCAAATTGCGTTGACGGAGCGATTCCCCGTGTTCCCGGTAAATTTCGCGCACCCGGTTCAGTTGTTTATCCACATCGATTCCCTTTGCAAAGGAATCGAAAAGGTCATATATCGGTTTGCGCAAGGCATCGACTTCTTCCGTTTCGCGAAGGATTTCGTTTTGCGATCCCCGCCCGAAAATCGCGTGTTGCATTTTTCGAAACTCGATCGTTTCCCGAAAAACGACCGCGCCCATGCCTTTCCACAGCATCGGACCCAGCACAATCCCCAGTAGCAGGCAGAGCAACCCGACCGATCCGACCGCCGAACCCGTGAACAACTTGTCAAACAACATGCGAAACACCATCCTCATGGCCGTTTCCCCCTGCGATGAATTCGAGCCATGAAATGTTCGCTGATCAGGTTCATCCCAAAGGTAAAGACAAGCAGGACGCAGCCGATGGCAAAAAGGGCATAATAATGAACTGTGCCTCGAGCCGTCTCGCCCATCTCCTGAGCAATGGTCGCCGTCATCGGTCGAACCGATTGCGACAGATCCCACCACGGTGACGGAATTTGCGAGGCCATCCCCGCCGCCATCCATACAACCATGGTTTCGCCGATGGCCCGCATCATTCCCAGGATAACCGCCGCGATAATCCCGCTGTTGGCCGCCGGAATAACGACTTTGAGCAGCGTCTCGGCCCGAGTGGCTCCCAATGCGTAGGAGGCCTCGCGGATTTCCCGACCGATGGCAGACAAGGAGTCCTCGGCCACGCTGATGATCGTCGGTACCGCCATGATCGCCAGGATCATCGCGGCATTCAACGCATTGGCCCCGGTCGGAAATCCGAATGTGTGTTGCAGCCATGGAGCCACGACAATAATGGCGAAGAAACCATAGGCCACCGACGGAATGGCGGCCAGGATTTCGATCACGGGCTTAATGGCCTGGCGAAGCCCAAACGGGGCCATATCGCTCAGAAACACCGCACACAACAAGCCGATCGGAACCGAGAGCACCAGGGCGGCGGTTGTGACATAGACCGATCCGACAATCGCCGGAAAGGCGCCGAATTCCGGATGTCCTTCGGCCTCCGGATACCAGTTGCGGCCGGTTAGAAACTCGGTCAGACGAGCCACGATTCCGCTAACGGAATCCCCCTGTAAAAAGGGGATCGCTTCCCGAATGACAAACCAGAAAATCAGAAACACCGCCAGCACCGAAACCAGCGTGATAATAAACAAAGTACCCCGTCCAAGATACCCTAGGACAAATCCCAACAGGTCCTGACTGGGCGAAAGAAGCAGTGGCCGAGTAAACTCGGCCACACCTCGAAAAGGTTCAGTTCGCTTCCGCAAGTCATCCTGGGATGACGGCTGGAGGACTGTCATATTGGGTTTTCGGATGTCCACGGGAACCTCGCTTCTCCGGGGCGTCGCTTTCCCGCCGGTATTTCCATCTCGAGATTAATAGTTGGTCAACGGAATAAATCCCTTGGCTTCGATGATTTCCTGTCCTTTCTCGGTCAGATGGAAGGTGCAAAGCTCATGAACGATAGATCCCAGTTTCGGGTATCCGTTGGTGAACAGAAACAGTGGACGGCTTGCCGGATATTTCCCCTTGGCGATCGTCTGTCGTGTCGGCATCACGCCGTCCAATTTGATCGGTTTGATATAAGCGTCGACAAAGCCCAGACCGATATAGCCGATCGCTCCCGGGGTCGATTTTACGCGCGCGTGGGCCTGCGGATTGGAACTGACATACTCCACGGCCGACCCCATCTTTTCCTTGTTGATGACCAGTTCATGGAATGATTCATAGGTTCCCGAAGATGTGTCACGACTGATCGCCACAATCGCCAGATCCGGGCCCCCCAGTTCCTTCCAGTTCTTGATCTCGCCTTTGTAGATCTGAGTGACTTGGGCCTTGGTCAGTTCCGCGATCGGATTGGAAGGATGAAGAACAATACACACGCCATCCATCGCGATCACATGCGCTACCGGCAGGACTTTGTTGACCACGGCTTTGGTGAACTCCGTATCCTTCATGAAACGACTCATCATGGCGATCTGGCATCGTCCATCGATCAGGGCCGCCGCTCCGTCGCCGCTGCCGGTCTTGTTGACCGTGATCCCGACATCCGGATGCGAGGAACCAAACGCCTCGGCAAAAGCGTCGCAGATCGGGCCGACGGTCGTGGACCCGTCCACAATCAGACCGCTCTCGGCGGACCATGCCATGGGTGAAACGGCCAACATGGCCACAATCAAACCAAACGCAAGTCTGCATCTCCTGTGATTTTTCATTTGAGATCCTTTCTTTCTTCCGAGCTTAGGGTATTGGATTTCACATTTCCACCACAAAATGTACGCCGAAATCGTTAGGATTGTGTGAGATCCATGTCAGAATCCCACAAAACCCCGCGGAATTTTGCCTGACAGCAACCGGCTCTGGATCCGACGGCATTTGATTTTGCACGGCTACCGCGCGGAAAATCCACGGAGTCGCAATCCCGATCCGTCTCACCTGTTTTGAACCGAGAAAGTTAGCCCGGATATTTCACCGTCCCTTCTGACCTGGCTGTTCGGGACATGTGGTGT
>CAZXPW010000035.1:0-43047 GCA_964643355.1 uncultured Pirellulales bacterium | reverse complement strand
ACGCGGCCGATTTTTCTGACCTCGCTTGCGTCGATGCTGGGGGCCTGGCCGATCACGCTGGACCCGATTTTTTCCGGCCTGGCGTGGTCGCTGATCTTCGGGCTGCTGGTCTCGACGCTGTTTACGCTGGTCGTGGTGCCGATGATTTACTACATGACCTACGCCCGAAAATTTCAACCGCAGGCAACTCCATAGCGGCGCATCATTTCTTCGCCAAGTCCACGCATACCAGTTCGCGGTCGTTGCGGGCATAGACGCGGCGGTTGGCGAAGGCCGGATGCGACCAGCACACGCCTCCGCGCTGATCGAGCTGATCCAGAGTCGGCTCGAGGATCTTGGCGCGGCTGATTTCCCTGAAACCTTGCGGTGACAGGTTGGCCATGATCAGCTCACCGCGTTCGTTGAACATCCAGGTGGTCGGGCCGTTCTGCACGAAATGGATATTCGCCCAGCGGGCCTTGGGAACCGCGGTTGAATCCTCCCATATGCGGTCGCCGGTTTTGCGATCGAGACAACGGAACTGGCCGTAGGAATCGACGCCGTAGATCTGTTCGTCGAGCAACAGGGGGGTGGAGATGCAGCAGTGCAGCGCATCGGTATCCTGTTCGTTCGGGCCGAATCGGCGCCATACGCAACTGACCGTCCGATCGGGATTGAGCTTGAGCAGCAGCGAGCCGTCGTAGAAACCGCTGACGAACAGGAAGCCATCTTTGACCACGGGCGTTGGCATATTGATGACCATCCGCGAATGTTGATATGGATATTCCCAAATGATTTTTCCATTTTCCGGATCCAGGCCGACCACGCGCGTGCCCGTCCAACAGACGAGCGTTCGTTTACCGCCATGTTCGATCACGATCGGGGCCGAGTACCCGATCGGATCATCGAGGGCCCGCCAGATTTCCCTGCCGGTGATTGGATCGAACGCGATCACCGCGGCTCCATCCCGGCCGCCGACGAGAACGATCAGGTTGTCGCCTTCAACCAGCGGGGAAGCGGCGATCCCCCAGGTGGGGATGCGGAGCCGGTATTCCGTCTGCAAGTCTTTCTGCCACAGTACCTGGCCCGTGTCCGAATCCAGGCAGAACAGGTGGCCCATGGTCCCCAGCGAAAAGGCGCGACCGTGGTGGATGAGCATGGCCGCACGCGGGCCGGCCGGGTATTGGATGTTGCGGTACTTACAGGGATAGCGATACGACCAGACGGGCTTGCCGCCGTCGGCGTCGAAACAGTGGATTCGTTCGGATTCTTCCGGTTCGGCGGCGCGGTCCATGACAAACACTTTGCCATCGGCGACGACGGGGCCGTTGTATCCGGGGCCGATCTCGGCGCGCCACAGCGGCGCCGGTTTCCTGGAGTCGAAGGATTCGATCAGGCCGGTTTCGTTCCATTGTCCGTCACGCGAAGGTCCCCGCCACTGTGGCCAGTCGGCAGCCGATGCCAAGGCAAAGCATAGAGACACGATCAATGTCGCGAAAATCTTTTGTTGTGTCATGATGGACTCCGGGACTATGCAATCGTCAGATCCGCCACGGCGCCCGCATCGGGCGGGAGAGCATGTCCGAGGCTTCGGGGTCGTCGGTGATTTGTTCGGTCACCGGGTTCCAGCAGACCTTGCGGCCCAGCCGCAGAGCGATATTGGCCAGATGGCAGACGGATACCGAGCGATGGGCCTCCTCGATCGGCGCCGCCGGCGGAACCTTGCTGATGATCGCGTCGATGAAGTTACGGTAGTGGTCGTCGGATTTGTAGAGCTGGATTTCGTCGGGTCCGATCTGCTCCTTGAGGATTGACTCGGGCTTGGACCACATCTGGCCGCGGTTGACGAACAGGGTGCCTTTGTCGCCGATGAAGGTGATGCCGTTGGGGTACTGGTGGCGGAATTCGTCCCTGGCGAAGTTGATGACCGTCACTCCGTTTTCATAGCGGGCCTCGTAGCGCCAGTGCAGCGCGGTATTGAACAAGCCCTTGGTCGGGAAGACGGCTATGCCTTCGACCTCGACCGGGCCGGTGAGCGTGGTCCCCATGGCCCATTGGGCGATGTCCATGTGGTGGGCGCCCCAATCGGTTACGCAGCCGCCGGCGTAATCGAAGATCCACCGCCAGCCGAAGGCGTCCACGCGCTTGGGCGAATAGGGGGCCATCGGCGCCGGGCCCAGCCACATGTCATAGTCGATGCCCGGTGGGACCGGCTCAAAGTAGTCGCCGTCGATGGACATGCTGCCGGGGACTTCGACTTCGATGGTTTTGAGTTTGCCGACGCGGCCATTTCGAACCAGTTCGCAGGCCCGACGGAATTCCCGTTCGCTGCGCTGCTGGGTTCCGGTCTGGAAGACGGCGCCGTAGCGTTTGACGGCCTCGACCATCTTGCGGCCGTGCCGGATCGTCAGCGACAGCGGCTTTTCGCAATAGACCGCCTTGCCGGCCTTGACCGCTTCGATGGCGATGATGGCGTGCCAATGGTCGGGCGTGGCGATCATCACCGCATCGATGGATGTGTCGGCCAGAAGGTCGCGAAAATCGACGAAGGATTTGCAGCCGCGGTATTCCTTGTCGGCGGAGTAGAAATCGTTGACGATTTTCTGTGCGGCGTCTTTCCCGGTCGTTTGAACATCGCAGACGGCGACGGCCTGTACGCGATTGTCATTCATGAGGCCCTGCAAGTTGCCCCTTCCCCGACCACCGACGCCGATGGCGCCCAGGGTTACGCGTGCGCTGGGGGCAGGCCGTCCTTCCGTGCCCAGAGCGGAAGCGGAAACCAGATAGGGAATCGTAATGGTTGCGGCGGCGCCAGCCAGAAACCGGCGGCGGTTACACAGGGATTCGGGTCGCATCGTGGGGGCTTTCCTTCTGCGGTTCGTGGTGATCTTTGGCGAACAGTTCCTTCATCCTCACGCCGGCGGCGGTCGTCAGGAACATCAAGTAATCGAGATCCGTCAGACTGTAATGGTTATCCTCGGCGGCATTATCGATATAGATCACGCCGTGACATCCGGTCATGCTCAGGATCGGCGCGATCAGGGCGGAACGGATCCGCTCATAGATCTTCTCCTTGGGCAGGATGGGAATCAGGATGTATTCCTGCCGAGCCAGCGCCTCGTCGATCAGATCGCGGAAGAGAATTTCGTGCAGATCCACCGATTGGCCGGTGCGGCGTTTGCCGATCTTGTGCGTCAGATCGCCGGACGGGCTCTTGCGAATCCCGATCCAGGTGTGCAGCATGTTGAAATGCTTGATCGCGACCGCCAGGAGCGTTTTGTTGAAAAGTTCTGGCGTGTCGGCCTTTTCGATGGCCGTCAGCGCGGTTTGAAAGTCCTTCTGCCGCGACGGGGGCATGCGAATATCGGGCGAATCGGACTGGTCGTAACGGCGAATAATATTCTTGATCGCGCGAGTGGCGTGCTTGAGGACTTCCTCTTTGGCCTGATCGGAGGGCAGAACCACGCCGCCGGAAACCATGTGAATCTCGATGGTGAAATCGCCCACGACCAGGACATCGCCGTCCTTGATCGGGGACTTGCGGATGGGCTGATTGTTGAGTTTGGTTCGACCCTGTCGATCCAGGTCCTGCGCGAACCACTGGTCCTGGGCGCCGCACAAGACGCAATGTTCATAGTTGACCGACTCGTGGGGCAGGCACACCTGGCTTTCGACCTCGCGGCCGATATAAATCGGTCCCTGTTCAAAGTGAAATTCCTTGACGAACTGGTCGGCTTGTTTGATCACCAATTGCATCGTTTGGCTCCTGCCTCTTGTCGATTCGGACTTTTTTCCTTCGGTGCAAAGGGACTGGCGGTCGCCCTGTCCGGGCCCGCCATGCCTGCGATCCACGATCTATTGATAGTATCCCACGATCCGGCCGCCAAGTCAAGCAAGGAGGTCGGCTTTTCAAAAACCCCGATTCTTGAAGGACTTTCTTGATTTTAGGGCGAAAATCCGGATTTGTCTGGGCCCAAGGTGTTAATATGGCCGGTTCTTTACGATTTCTTGACAATCCGCGTGTCTTCCTGCGGTTCCACTGTTTTTAGGGCTTGAGGCAATTCAGGAAAAAAAAATTCCGCAATAGGATAGGTTAGGATTGACTCTTCTAAATGAATCGGGTATAATAATACTGACAATTGAATATCGATAGTTTACTGAACTTTAGCGGTGCAACCGAAACCTGCAAATTTCAAACCGCAATCGCAAAAGTCAGTGCCCCCGTTCGGGGCGCTGTCGGCGTGTTGCGGTTAAGGCCTTGCTGGGCCTCGGTTGCGCACGATTCGGCGGTGCTCCTTTTTTTCCGGCCGGAGGGGCATAAAGGAAAGGGAATCGGCCGGACGGTTCGGGGGAAAGGGGTACTGGTTATGGAGCGCCAAATGGGTGCAAGAGGGATGATGAAGCGTCAGGGTCGGTGGGGATTTATTCTTGTCGGCCTTATTCTATCCGTTGTGTTTCCAACCTTTGCCCGCGGTGAGTTCATTCCAAACGATTCTCCGGGCGATCCGTTGCCTCCGCCTCCCGGCGGCTTTCAATTGGGATTTGATCCGAATGATTACCGTTTTTTGATTTACACCGGACAGGGAGGCGAAAGCTTTATTGAGGATGCCATGCGTGCGATAGGCATTCCCGACAATCGCGTTACAGTTCGATATCCCGGTACTCCCGTAACCCTGAATGATTTAGCCACGCATGACATCCTGATTGTGGGCTGGCATGGAAGTATGTCAGGATTGAATGCCGGGATTCTGGGGTCGGGGATCAAGGGACGAATTCTTTTGACAGGTCACGATGCCGATTATCATACCGTCCAAGGTCCTATAGCGGCCAAAACCTTCTTCGCTCAGGCCATCGGATATGTGCTGTCGTCGCTGGGAACGGGATTGATTGTGTGCGCCGATGCCACATCCCCCCCAATGACATGGCTTCCGGAAATTTGGGGGATCACCACAACCAATAATTCCGGCCAAACCATTACATCTTTCACTTCGCAGGGACTGGCCAGCGGGGTTTATCAAGGCCTTGTGCCGAGTAATATGTGCAACTGGGGAACCTCGTATCATAACACCTTTACGGGCATGGGTCCGGCTTTTGTGCCCTTTGAGAAGGGCGGAACCGGGCAAGAGGTGATCACGATCGCCCGAACCCAACCGACGGGTCCTGCGGTACACAAGGTCGATGACAAGACGGAATGCGTCGAGCCCGGCGATACGATCACCTACACCATTACGGTCGATCCGGACGGCCGGGACCATGCGTGGGTAACGGTGGTGGACTCGTTGCCGGGGGGCGTGAATTACGAGAACATCCTGGATCCGCAGTATGATGCGGAACATCATTCGTACACCTGGGAGTTGGGGGCGCTGGATGCGGAGGATGACCCGGTGGTGTTGACCCTGACGGTGACGGTCAACGATTGGGCCGATCCGTTGGGACAGCTTCGGAATGAGGTCCGGGCCGAAAGCGATGTGGGGACCGGATACGCCGTGGAGAATACGCCGGTTTGCTGCTGGGGCGGGAGTGTGATTTATGTGGATGGGTCCAGGGCGGCGGGTGGCAACGGGACGAGCTGGGCGACGGCGTATAACAACCTGCAGGATGCGCTGGCGCGGGCGGACAGGGGCTGTGGGACGGAAATCTGGGTGGCTAGGGGAACCTACAGGCCGGGCGATGCGCCAGGCGACACCTTCCTGATTCCGCCGGGCGTTTCTGTTTATGGCGGTTTTGCGGGGAACGAAACGACCCGCGAGGACCGGAACTGGAAGATCCACACGACGATTTTGTCGGGCCTGATCGACTCAACTACTCGGAATACAACCATCGTAATGATGGGGAATAATACCCTCTTGGATGGTGTGATTGTACGAGAGGGAGCGAATCCGGGACGAGGAATATTGGGGCAGAATGTGAATTTTGTCATAGAGAACTGTGTTGTTGAAGACAATCTCCAATACGGAATTCGATCTGAAAACAGTAATACCACCATCCGATGGTGTATTATCCGAAAGAATGGGTTTGATGGCATTCACCATCGGTTGAATGGCACAACTGCATCAATCGAAAACTGTCAGATCTATCAAAACCAACAACACGGCATTCAGGTTTACCAAGCCACATCAACAATTCTGAACAACATAATTTATCGGAATGGTTCAGCCGGAACGACCTATTATGGAATTTACCTGAATCAGCCATCGGCGGCGGCAACGATTCGAAACAATACGCTGGTCGATAACCGCAACGAAGGAATCCGATTGGACGGACCAAACATCCCTTCGGTTCGGAACTGTATCTTATATGCCAACCATGCCGAGGGGAGTTATGTGGACTACAGCGGTTTATGGGGGCTTCAATATTGCTGCCTGACGGACGCCAACGATTTGCAGAGAGTTGCGACTCCGACGGGAAGTAATGGTAACATGCTCGGCAATCCGTTGTTCGCCTATACGGATATCTTGAAAGGGAACTTTCATCTGTTTAATTCCTCGCCCTGCAAAAACGCGGGTAGCAACACTGGGATCGGGGTCGAGGAAGTCGATATGGATCGGGATGAACGGATCCTGGATGGAACGGTCGATATCGGCGCTGACGAGGTGGCCTGCGAGGATGTATCTCATCCGTTGGACTGGAACGCCGATGGGGTGGTGAACTATGGCGAATTTGAGAAGTTTTCGCTGTCCTGGATGACCTACGATCCCAATAATCCGCTTTGCGATCCGAACAATCCCAATTTCGTGAGCGATCCCAACGCGCCGGGCTTCATCAGCCAAACGGATAAGGAGCGGTTTGATCCGGACTGCGATCTTGATCAGGATTTGGATGTTGATTTGGCAGACCTGGTCATCTTTGCGGACACCCAGAACGGTAATTGGTTATGGGTGGCCTGCTGGCGCTGGGATTTACAGCCGGAACAGTTTGAAATGATGATGGGCATGGCCCCAGACGGTGGAGTTTTGATGCAATCGTTGTCGGTTCCAACCTCCGTGGAAACAACGCCCGTCGTCCCTGAAAAACCTATCCGGGAACAGATCATTGAGTTAATGGATACGATCCAGTTCCTTGAACGGCTATGGCTTGAGGATGGTTCCATCCAACAGGAAATTGACGCCGAAGAGTGGGAGCAATTTATGAAAGAGGTGTATCAAAGCGCGGTAGACCTTCAGAAGATGGAAACCGAACCGTATGAAAAGAAGGAGGTAAAACAATGAGAAAGTTATCCGTGTCGTTGAAGTCGTTTATTCGAAGAAAGTCAATCAAAGGTGCCGTGATAACGGGATTATTGGCGGTTATGTTGACGGTTCCTGCAAGGGCTGGTTATTCGTATACGATCACTGATGGAGACAGTTTTACGGATCTATCCCTTTCGGGCAATCAATCACTCTTGATGACCGGTGGAAGAGGTAATGCCGTCAAATTATGGGATAATTCTTTGATGGATTACTTCGATGGAGAAGTGAGTCGAATCCAATTGTCGAATTCCGCAACATTCAGTATGTCGGGCGGCTCCATAACCGACAGTATAGTGGCTTATGGGTCCAATAATGCTAATATCTTCGGGGGACATGTTAGATTATTGTATGTGAATGGGAGCGCCTTGGCGTCATTATGGGGGGGCGACATTGACCTGATAACCGTTGGTCTCAATGTGTCTGATGATGCCCGAATTCGTTTAATATGCGATGTAAGTAGTCTGATTTATTCCTATAATGAAGGAATTTTAACGGGGGTTGCCGGGAGTTGGTTGAATGGTTCGAATTTTAATATCGTGATTGAGAATCGTGGCTATTTCCCAACAAGTAATTATATGGAATTTATTCCCGAACCAGCGACATTCGCATTAATCGGATTGGGGGGGCTCCTGATTCGACGAAAACGATCATAAACAGAAAGGAAAGGGACCTGGCCGACTTTGCGATTCCTTCCGCTCACTGGATGGAATAGAAGTAGCTCAAGCGTCTCGCTTGAGCATTTATTTAGAAGCTCTATCTTTACGAGCCATAACCTCGTTATTGACACTGAAAATGGCCATTTTCGTCGGTATTGTTATAGGCCCTTAGTTGAGTTTGAGAAGTTCTCGATGGCATGGATGACTTACGACCCTAACAACCCGCTGTGTGATCCGAACCATCCCAACTTCGAACACGATCCGAACAGTATCAATTTCATCAGCGAGACCGACAAGGAACGATTCAATCCCGTCTGCGATCTGGATCAGGACATGGATGTCGACCTGGCGGATCTGGTCGTTTTTGCGGAAGACAATCCGCAAAACTGGTTGTGGGTCGCGTGCTGGCGAAAGGATTTGCAGCCGGAACAGTTGGAAATGATGATGAGCATGGCGCCTGCGGGTGGAATACAAATGCAGTCGCTGTCGGTCTCTACCTCACTTACGACATTAGCCGCCCCTCCCGAAAAACCAATCCGAGAGCAAGTTCTCGAATTGAAGGATACGATCCAGTTCCTTGAAAATCTTTGGTTGAATGACTCGTCCATTCGAGAAGAAATTGATGCGTCAGAATGGCAACGATTTATGAATGAAGTGTATCAAAGTGCTATAGATATACAATATATCGAAGCAGGACCCTATGACAAGAAGGAGATTGAACCATGAAACTTTTCACAACAATCGTCATGTTATCGATTTCACCATTCGTTGTTGCGGGATATGATTTTATCGTAACGGATGGTGGCTCGGCTGATTTGACCCTCGAAGGTCATCAAACCCTGTTAATGACGGGGGGGGATTTCCCTTTCCTTAGCGGAATGGAGTTCGGGAAAAATCCTGAATACTTCTCCGTATAGCGAAGAACCCATCGGAGGAATCCGCGAAATCAATCTAATGGATTATAGCCGGTTGGATTTTTACGATGGAGATGTGTTCGGTCTGTATATTGGCTCCTACAGTAGTGTAGCCATACATGGTGGGAATTTTCAGGAGATTGGAAGTGCTCAATCCGCATGGAAATATGAAGGCCAGCCGCCGGTGCTGGTACCCAATCCGCATATTGAGATTCTCTGTCGGGACTGGCTGTACAACGCGGCGAATAAACAATTGACGGGGACCTGGGGCGATTTGAGCACCTTTAACATCAAGCTGGTGGATGTCCAGGGCTATTCGCCGACGATCGAGAATATCAAGTTCACGATTATCCCCGAACCGATATCGCTGGCGTTTTTGGCCTTAGGTAGTATGTTAATTCGTCGAAAACATCACTGAGTGCTCCGAGCTGTACGATAACTCTTTATCGGTATAGCATATGTAATCGTCGTATTTGATAGCGACGATCAAGGCCATGATGTCCCACGCCTAGAAGCGACGGTTCAGAGTTCAAATGGAAAAAGGCGATAACATCGGAATAGGGGGATCGTCTATTCCAACTCCCTGAATTCCCTTGCAAAATAGGGTTTGGACGATACAATCCCCACACCCGGATGGATCCTCGATATTCGAATCTCAAGGTGAACTTTGTTGCAACCGGATCAGGGCAATCGAATTCCGTTATCCCGAATCCAGCGTTTGATCGGGACGCTGATGCACCGCGCCAAGCTGGAGGGGGCCTTCTGTTACCTGGAATGCATGGCCGACATCACCGAGCTGACGGAGATGCGCAAGGCCTACAGCCGCAGCGTCGGCGTGCGGGTGACGACCAATGATTTTTTCTTCCGGGCGATGGCCCTGGCCGCGGGGGATTACCCGCTCATGGCCGCACGGGTTATCGATGGCGATCCCGACCATCTGCAGATTTCTCCGTCCGTCGGCGTGGGTTTTGCGGTGGCCGCGCCGCAGGGGCTGGTGGTGCCAGTGATTCAGGATATCCAGAGCAAAAGCTTGCCGCAGATTGCGCGGGAGAGCGACGCGCTGCTGCACAAGGCCCGTTCCAACGCGCTGGCCCTGGACGATTTTGCCAACGCCAATGTCGTTCTGACGGGCCTGGGCATGTACGGCGTGCATTCGTTCTTCGCGATCGCCCAGCCGGGCACCTCGGGCATTTTGTCGATCGGCAACATCGTCGATACGATCGTGCCGACCGGCGATGGGTTCGTCGTCCGCAAACAGATGTCGGTGTGCCTGGCCGCTGATTATCGCGTCGTCGACGAGTTCTACGCGGCGGGATTTCTGCGCAAGGTTGTCGGACACCTGGAGCATCCGCGATTCCTGCTGGATGTCGAGGCGTGATGTCGCGGATTGCGATGAAAAAATTTCCTTGCGGAAAACAGATTTGAGTTGACAGCGATTGCTCTACCGTGATAATTTCAATGATTATAGCGAATAGAAGAGCGTGAAATGCTTTTCGATAAAGGTTGCTTCCCCTCATCCACGAAGCAACCTTCTTTTTTCTCCGCGACGATCATCCCTGCGAAACCGAGATCCCCGCGGAATCATTTGTTTTGGCGACGGCGTTTTCGGAGATCGTCTGCGGTGCCGATGCCAGGGTGGAAACGGAAACGACGACGGTTGCCTCCGACGGGGTCGGCGGGGGAGCCGGCGGCGGAGCGGAAACCGCTTGGGTTTGCGTTCCTGTCGGCGCATCGGGTTGGGTTGCGGCCGGTTGTGCGATCGAAAACTCCGGCGATGGAGCATCGGCGGACGAAGCGATCGCTTCGGCGGGTTTGGATTCCGGACTCGATTGCGAGCTCTGTTCGACGGCCGACGGAGCCGCCGGAATGGGTTTGCCAAGGGATTGATGGATAAACTCGGCGACGGCGCGATAGTCATTGGCGCCGTTGCAGGCGTCATCGTATTCGAAGATGGTCTTGCCGTAACTGGGGGCTTCGGCGAGTTTGACATTCGGACGAATGGCGGTCGGGATCACCTGTGCCTGGGACCAGGCGCAATCCGTTCCACGGGCGGAGGAGATGAACTTTTCAATGTCGTTCCGCACTTCCGTCGAGAGCGTTACGCGGCGATCGAACATGCACAACAGGATTCCGCTGACGGCTAACTTGGGATTGATTCGCTTTCGGACGATCGCGACCGTTTCCAGCAATTTACCCAGTCCCTGCAGCGCCAGAAAATGCGGCTGCAATGGGATGATGACCTCTCGCACGGCCGTCAGGGCGTTGAGCGTGAGCAAACCCAGCGACGGCGGACAGTCGATCAACAGATAATCAAACCGATCCGCGACCGGCTCCAGGGCCTCGCGCAAAATGATCTCCCGGCCGACGACGCTGACCAGTTCGGTTTCGGCGCCGACCAGATCCACGCTGGCGCCGAGCAAGCACAGGTTCTCGCGAACCTGTGCGGCCGCATCGGCGATGGAAACCGACGCGGTGAGGACCTGATAGGACCCGCGGGCGATCTGTCGCGGGTCGGTTCCCAGGTGAATGGTCAGATGGGCCTGGGGATCAAGATCGATCACCAGAACGCGCTGTCCGTTTTTGGCCAGGGCCGCGGCGACATTGGCGACGGTGGTCGTTTTGCCGACGCCGCCCTTCTGGTTGAGCACGGCCAGCGTTCTCACGGTTTGCTCCTGTTGGACTCGGGAGGTAAACGCAGCGTCTTGTGAATGGCGTCGAGCACGCCGTTGACGAAACGCGGCGACTGATCTCCGCTGAATTTTTTAGCCAGTTCGATCGCTTCGTTGAGGATGACCTTGCCGGGGATATCGGGGCAGAATCGCAATTGATAGACGGCCAGTCGCAGAATGCTGCGATCCACACAGGACAGGCGAGACAGCTCCCAGCGAATGGCGGCCTTTTGGATCAGCTCGTCGCAGATGGCGAGATTTTTCCAGGCGCCGGTCGTCCAGTCTTCAGCCAGTTGGCAGGTCATGGCGTCCTCATCGGATTCGACGAAGAAACTCCGCAGGTTGGCCAGGGCGACATCGCCCTGGATATCCAGTTGATACAGGGCCTGCATCGCCAGTTCGCGGGCGCGCGAACGACGGTCCATCGCGGGCTTTTTCCCGTCGGGGCGATGGTCGTGATCCGAAAGAGCGGAGGAACTCAAAAGCGACTCCCGTTTGAATCTTCCCTGATTGAGAAGCGAGGGTTAATCAATCTGTTCAAGCAGGTTGGCCATTTCCATCGCCGACATGGCGGCATGCGCTCCGGCATTGCCCTGTTTGGTACCGGCTCGCTCGATGGCTTGTTCGATCGTATCGCAGGTCAGGACTCCGAAAATCGTCGGAACGCCGGATTCGTAATTGACCTGTCCGATGCCGCGCGAGACCTGTTGGCAGACATAGTCGTAATGGTCGGTTTGGCCGCGGATCACCGCGCCCAGGCAAATCACGGCGGCGTATTTTCCGCCGGAGGCGAGTTTTTTGGCCGCGACGGTGATCTCGATGGAGCCGGGAACCCATACGACGGCGATCTGTTCGTCTTTGGCGCCATGTCGCTGAAGACAGTCGATCGCCCCGGAAAGCAGTTTGCCGGTGATGAATTCGTTGAAACGGCTGATGACGATGGCATATCGATGCTTGCCGGCGACCAGTTGACCTTTGAATTCCTTCATGATCGGACTCCCAAATCTTCGTATCGTAGCGACGACCGAAATCCAACTTATGGGACTTTCCGGAGGCAAGCTGAGGAGGCGATTAGGCCCGGCCGAATGCCCCTGAAATCCCTATTCTCTAAGACGAGTTATTATAAGGGCTTAGGCCGAAAAAACCACAAAAATCTTCTCGGCCGTCCAAATTTGCCGCCGGTTCAATTGGGCCAAAAGACGCCGGTGAAAAATGCCGATACGACCAGTGAATCCGACGGACGGACCCGGCGGAGGGAGCATCCGTATGGATTTGGCTAAGCCCGAAACGACTTAACCGAAGGTACCCGATGTTTGACACGACCGATTTCAATCCGTGGGACGACGCGGATCGCATGGCCGGAATGGCCTTTGAGATGTACGAAAATGGACGGATGGATATGGCTTTGACGCAGTTGGAAGAGGCCATTGAGATCAATCCGAACAACAGCGCGTGGCTGTTCAACAAGGGGCTGACGCTGGATGCCCTGGAGCGATATCTTGAGGCGATCGAGTCGTTTGAACAAGCCCTGGAGTTGTCTCCGGACGACCCGGAGATCCTCAATTCTCTGGCGGTCGATTACACGCGGACCGGGCAATACGATCGTGCACTGCGGACCTTCGAACACATTCAGACGATCGATCCCTCGTTTGAGCCGGCCTATTGCAACCGGATCATCGCCTACACCGAACTGGATCAGCACGACAAAG
The DNA here is from genome assembly GCA_964643355.1 of uncultured Pirellulales bacterium. Lineage (GTDB taxonomy): Bacteria > Planctomycetota > Phycisphaerae > Sedimentisphaerales > Anaerohalosphaeraceae > FEN-1350. Next base: position 29,891 of record CAZXPW010000035.1, on the reverse strand, counting down.
CCGAGGAAATGTTTTATCTGGCTCAGCAAATCAATCCCGATTGCCCGATTTGCTTTTATAACATCGGGAATTCCCTGTTTTCCAGGCAACGCTACAAACGAGCGATCTGGTGCTGGCAACGAACGGCGCAACTGGAGCCGTCGCATCCGCAGATTTATTATCGCATCGCGCAAGCGTATTGGGCGGATGGAGACGCCGAAAATGCGCAGAAATTTTTTCTGGCCGAGCTTCGCGCCAATCCGGGCGATACGGATGTGATTCTGGAATTCGGCATCTTTCTGCTGAAGTCCAACCGGATCGAACCGGCGAAGGAAAAATTCAATCGGTGTCTGGAATTAAGCCCGGACTTTGCGCCCGCGAAATTCTACCTGGGGGAAATCGCGATGAAACAGGGGGATCCGGAGACGGCGCGGCAGTGGTTTTTGTCGGCGGCGCAGAATGATCGGCGATTGCCGGGTCCGGCCTTCCGTCTGGCCCAGTTGGCCGTGATGGCGGGCGATTCCCAGCAGGCCGTCAAGTACTTGCGGGAGGAATACGCCCTGAATATCAGCGATCCGGAAGTGCTCCTGACGATGGGCCAGACATTTTTGGAACTGGGAGAGATCGATTCGGCGACGGAGTGCTTCTTGCGAGTTGTGGATGACGATAACCAAAACACGCAGGCCTTCGAATGTCTGGGGCGAACACTGGCCCAGCGAAGAGATTATCTTGGCGCGCTACAGTTCCTTGAACACGCGCGGCGACTGGGAAATGATTCGGCGGAGCTGGCCGCAGATGCGGCGAAGTTGCATCTGAGCATGTACAAGATTTGCGCAGCGGCTCGGACACTCGAACAGGCCTTGATGGATCATCCAGACAATGCAGATCTCCATCGACTCGCCCGAAAGGTCCACTGGATGCATTTGACTCGGGCTTTGTATCGAAAAGTTCGTTCCATGCCGATGTTCAAAAAAGTCTTTCAAGTCATGGACGGCTATCGATTCCGAATCCAGCGGGTCGTCAACAGCAAACGACCATCCGCTACTTTTGCGACCTCAATAAAACCGCGAAATATCCGGAAATAAACGGATACAAGATTGCACCTTTCTTTTTTGAAATGAATTCCAAGGCATTGGATTGTTGTTCTAAAATTCACAATAATAGATTTTGTTTTTCACAATAACAATGATCCAAATGTTCTTGCAATGGTTCGGCGCATTTCTATAATGTCAGCTTTGGTTTGATTTTAGGGAGATTCCCTGAACCAATTAGGTTGTCAGGCGTGTTAGAGATGGACTTTGGGTAGGAGTCCGGACCCTGATTGTCTGACAATATCGGTCTGAGCAAACAAACGAGATCTCAGGCCGAGTGGCGGAATGGCAGACGCTGGGGATTTAAAATCCCCTGCCCGAAAGGGCGTGAGGGTTCGATTCCCTCCTCGGCTATACCGTGGATTGAAAGAATCGCCCTTCGGGGACGAATCAACCGGGAGAACTGTTGGAAAGGAAACAAAAGGAATCGTCTGAGGATCGATCGCAACAGGAGAATGGACATGACAGAACAGTACAAACTGCAGGATATTGAGCGGCCGAATCTGTATCGGGAAACATTTCCGTATACGGAGTTTCCGAAGGTCATTTTTGACGGGATTGATGTTCCGGTTGAGAATCCCAAGGACATCTGGATCACCGATACGACCTTTCGCGATGGCCAACAGGCCCGTCCCCCCTATACGCCGGAACAAGTCCTGCGGATTTATGACTTTCTCCATGAGATCGACGGAGGTACCGGGCTGATCCGTCAGTGCGAATTCTTTCTGTATTCGAAGAAAGACCAAAAGGCCGTCGAGCTGTGCAAGGCCCGCGGTTATCAATATCCGGAAGTAACCGGCTGGATCCGAGCTGTCGCGGCCGATTTTCGTTTTGTCAAGGACCTGGGGTTGGCTGAGACCGGCATTCTGACTTCCGCCAGCGACTATCATGTCTTTCTCAAGCTCAAGCGGACTCGAGCGCAGGCCCTTCAGGATTACCTGGATATCGTCAAGGCCGCCCTCGATAACGGCGTCAATCCCCGATGCCACTTTGAAGATATTACGCGGGCCGACTATGATGGTTTTATTCTGCCGTTTGCGCAGGAACTGCTGAAGCTGTCGCAACAGTACAAACGGCCGGTCAAGATGCGGCTGTGCGACACGCTGGGTTTTGGCGTTCCGTATCCCGGCGTGGCCCTGCCGCGAAGCGTTCCGAAACTGGTCAATGGTCTTCGCAAGATCGGAGTGCCGGGTGAATGGCTTGAGTGGCATGGTCATAACGATCTTCACAAGGTTCAGGTCAACGCCGCAGCCGCCTGGCTTTACGGTTGCTGCGCCGCCAACTGCGCGATCTTCGGCATGGGGGAACGGACGGGCAATCCGCCCCTGGAAGCGCTGGTGATCGAACACGCCCAGCTCCGGGGAACCAACCCGAAAGTCAACTACGCCGCGATTACCGAGCTTTATACCTATGCTCAGAAGGAACTGGGGTTTGGGATTCCGGCCAACTATCCGCTGGTGGGGCGTGACTTCAATGTTACTCGCGCCGGGATCCATGCTGACGGCCTGCTCAAGAACGAGGAAATTTACAATTGCTTTGATACGCTCAAGCTCCTCAAGCGGCCGGTCGGCGTGGCGATAACCGACAAAAGCGGCGCCGCGGGCATTAAGCACTATATCGAGCAGAAGTTCGTGATTGATATTCCCAAGCATGATCCGCGCGTCGGCTACATCAAGGACAAGATCGACGCTGAATACGCGGCCGAACGGGCCTCGGCGATTTCCGACGATGAAATGGATCGCTGGATCCGCGAGGCGTTCGGGTCGAATCTGCCCCCGCTGAGGTAAACCATGCAGGCCGCGGACCACATCCTGGAAGAGGCCCGCCGGCCCGCAGTCGGTTCATCCGTGCGCGCTGTTTTGTTTGATCTGGGCGAGACCCTGTTGCGTTTCGGCCGATTGCGTCCGAACGCCCTATTCAATCAGGCCGCGCGGTTGTCTTACGACTATCTCAAGGGACTGGGCCAACCTGTCGGCTCCTTTTCGCGATATTGGCTGGTCAACTGGATCGGTCTTCGCTGGAATCTCCTGCGATCCTGGATATTCAAACACGACTTTGATTCTCTGGCCGTTCTTCGCCGCCATGGCGAAAAAAAGGGCCTTCGTCTGACCGAACCGCAGTGGCTCGGACTGGTGGAGACCTGGTATCGGCCACTGGCGCAGCAGTCGCATATCGAATCCGACCTGGGGCAGACTTTGCGGGCCCTGACCGATCGCGGCCTGAAACTGGGGATCCTTTCGAACTCGTTCATCCACGCTTCTTCCATTGATCTGCATCTTCAACGGCTGGGTCTTCTGGAGTTTTTTCCGGTTCGGATATTCTCCTATGAATTCGGATTCCGTAAACCGGATGTGCGATTGTTTCACGAGGCGGCCCACCGGCTGGGAGTGGCTCCGTCCGAAACCGTATTTGTCGGAGACCGCATCGACGCGGATGTCCGCGGATCCCATGCCGCCGGGATGATTCCCGTGCTCCTCTCGGCTCACACCAATTTTGGCAAACGATTCCCCAAAGGAACGCTCCGCATCGACCGGATCGCCGAACTGCCGGCGATCCTTCAGCAAATGAATTTTGTTTCCGGCCGCAATCCTTCATAATGAGTTGACTCAAAGAGGACCAGGAACATCTCAATGACCGAGCAAGAATGGATACGAAAGTTCGAAGAAATATTGGCTCGTCGAGAAACCGAGAGTTGGGTGGAGTTCAAACTCAACAACGCCAAACCTCAGGAGATCGGGGAGAATATATCGGCCCTGTCCAATGCGGCCTGTCTGGCCGATCAGGCATTTGGATATATTCTCTGGGGGGTCGAGGATAAAACCCGAAAAGTTGTTGGAACAAAATTCGACCCCTATACCACGAAAGGCAAAGGAAATGAAGACCTGATCCCTTGGTTGGCCCGCCTGTTGAATCCAAGAGTTGAATTTGTATTCCACAGTTTCCATTATCAACATCAACCCGTCGTTCTTTGTCAGATCCAAGCGACCGGAAATACCCCCGTCGAATTCACCGGCGTCGCCTATATTCGAATCGGTGGTTCGACAAAATCCCTGAAGCATTACCCTGAGCAGCAACGAAGGATTTGGAATCAGAGAGGAACGGATTGGTCTGAAGCAATCTGTGAACAGGCCACCATTGACGATCTTGATCCAGCCGCAATTCATAAGGCACGAGAGGAATTCAAGAAACGAAATCCTGACAAAGCCGGCGAGGTTGACCGTTGGGATGAACGCAAGTTTCTTGAGAAGGCTCGGGTACTCAAGGCAGGCGCCCGAATCACACATACGGCGGTCATCCTTCTTGGTAAGGAAGAGGCGACTCATCATCTGACGCCTAACATGGGAGAGATGTTTTGGCTCTTAAAAAATCCCGATAATACCGATCGAGCGTCAAAATCGTTTTTCCCGCCGTTTCTTCTCAACACGGATCGTATTCTGGCCCAGATACGCAATCTTCGATACCAGTATTTGCCCAACCGCACCCTGTTTCCCAATGAGGTGGACCAGTACGATCCCTGGATCATCCGAGAGGCCTTACATAACTGCATTGCCCATCAGGATTATTCTCTAATCGGGGGTCGGATTCAGATTGTGGAAAAACCGGACGAGTTAATCTTCACAAATCCCGGCAGTTTTCTTCCAGGGACCATCGAGGATGTTATTCAACGAGACGCTCCGTTTGACCGATATCGAAATCCTTATCTGGTTCAGGCGATGGTATCGTTGAATATGATCGAAACCCGCGGGGGCGGAATTCGGAAAATGTTCCTCACCCAAAGGCAGCGATGTTTTCCCATGCTGGATTACGACCTGTCCGATCCTACTCGTGTCGTTCTGCGTATTTCAGGAAAAATCCTCGATGAAAGATACACACAGTTACTAATTCATAAACCGGACTTGGATCTTTCAGTGGTCATGCTTCTCGACAGGGTTCAGCGAAAGAAACCGATATCCAAACAGGAACATAAAACCCTTAAAACAAACGGCCTGGTCGAAGGCCGTTATCCGAATCTGTTTCTCTCTTCAGCCATTCGTTCTGACCCTGCGGATCAGACGGCCTATATTTTGAACAGAGCATTTGATAAACAATACTATATCGATATGATCCTTCAATATTTACGCAAATATGGTTCTGTAACACGGAGTCAAATCGAACAACTGATCTTGGGCAAATTGCCGGACTTTTTAACTTCTGAACAAAAGAAAAACAAGGTTACCAATCTTTTGACCGAAATATCAAAAAAGCGGCGGCTTATTAAAAATACAGGGACTCGACATAATTCCAAATGGGAATTGTGGGGTTAATTTCGGTGGTCGTTTTAGAAAAGGAAATCGACTATTTAAGAAAAGAAAAGATCGTAACTCTTTTACCAATAAAGACTTAGCTTTTTTAATTTGTGCAACAATAGAATACAAAAAGAAGTTCTTCGTATGGCGGCCAAGCAGGACAGAGCGTTCCAGAAGTGCATCAATCCCGAATGTGGGGTCCAGTACGATTGCAGCCAGACGCTGGTCAAGTGTCCGGCCTGCGGTGATCTTCTGGATATCGCCTACGACTGGAATCGCATCCCGCTGCCCAAAAAGTTATCGGACTTCGGCGTCCGCTGGGCCAGCCGCAACAACCCTCTGGATTTTTCCGGCGTGTGGCGGTTCCGCGAACTGCTGGATTTCTGCGACGACGCGCACAAGGTCACCATCGGCGAAGGCCAGACGATCCTGCAGCGTAACGATGATTTGGCGGCGCAACTTGGAATCAAACCCGGCCGGCTGTTCTTGCAATACGAAGGTCTCAACCCTTCGGGTTCGTTCAAAGACAACGGCATGGCGGCGGCCTTCAGCCATGCCCGCCGCGTCGGCGCTCAATCCAGCGCCTGCGCCTCGACCGGCAACACCTCGGCCTCGATGGCCCTCTATGCCCACAGTTGCGGCCTGAAGTGCACGGTCTTCATCGGCTCCGGCCGCATCGCCTACGGTAAGCTCAGTCAATCCATGGATTTCGGCGGCAAGACCCTCCAGATCCAGGGCGACTTCGACGACTGCATGAAGCAGGTCCAAGATGTCTGCCGCGAACTGAACATCTATCTGGTCAACTCGCTCAATCCCTTCCGACTTGAAGGCCAGAAGACTATCATGTTTCGCGTCCTCGAACAGCTCGGCTGGGAAGTGCCAGACTGGATCATCGTCCCCGGCGGCAACCTCGGCAACTCCAGCGCCTTCGGCAAGGCCTTCGCCGAACTCAGGCAGCTTGGCCTGATCGACCGCGTGCCGCGCTTGGCCGTCATCAACGCCGCCGGCGCCGACACGCTGACACATTTGTTCAACCACAAAAAGCTCCGCTGGAACGGCGGGAAAGTGGACAACACGATTATTGAGGAATTTTACGCTGACCTGACCGCCAGGAAATTCTCGCCGCATACCTGCGCGTCGGCGATCGAAATCTCCCGGCCGGTCAACCTCAAGAAATGTCTGCGGGCCCTGGATATCTGCAACGGCGTTGTCCTGGCCGTTCCCGACGAAGAGATTATCGACGCCAAGGCCCAAATCGGCCTGTATGGTTTCGGTTGCGAACCGGCCTCCGCCGCGACCATCGCGGGCCTCAAGCACCTGCTCGCCGACGGCATCATCCATCCGGACCAGCGCATTGCCTGCGTCCTGACCGGCCACGCCCTCAAGGACCCGACGATCACCGTCAATTACCACAAAGACAAGATGGGCCCCTTCAGCAATCCGCCCATCGAAGTCCCCAACGATCTCCAGGAAATCATCCGCCGCATGAAGGCGTAAGGTTATCGCTTGTTTCGGTATTATTCCGTCGTGCATATTCTGGAATACCGCGCCGCCGCATCAGGGTTTGTCGCCGCTTTTTGACCGCCACGATAAAACGCTCACGGTTACCTTCAATACCACCTTTCAGATAAGAATCCAGCAGAAGGATTCTTAGTCGTTCATCGAAAAACGGTTCGGCCATGCTGTACACAAACGCCCCCAGATCCCGCGCTCGCTGAGCCAAACCTCGCCTGCGAATCATCATCCGGTGCAGGTCGATCAGTGCAAACGATTCCGGACTCCACGGTTGTCGCCCGGTCAGGAACATATGCCAGACATACAGATCCGGCATTCGAAACCCCGCGTCGTGAATTTGCCGGAACAGTCTTGCCATCTGCAAGACCATTTCCGCCAGTTCCGGCGATTCCGGGTTGGCCCCCCGCTGCCGCAGCCAGTCGGTCAGGCAAGGTCCGGCAAGTCGGGCGGTAACAAAAAACGAGCGTCGTTCAATCCCGAAGATCGTTTCTTCGCCGTAGCAGACTGGACGATAAGTTTCGATCCCGATATCCAGAAGGGCGTGAGTATTCTTCCATTCGCATGCCGCCTGCGAACAGATCGACCCGAAATTCCGCAGCGTGAAAAACACATCCTTCCAGTGGGGGCTGAAAAATCGTTTACGAAAAAAGATCTCCGGTTTATCGTCTGTGCCCAGCCGCATCTCGACGACATTGCGTTTGGTGTTGCGATTGATCAGCAGCCCGTCGTCGTAATCGAAAAAGTCCTCAAAACTTCGGAGTCCCCACTCGGCGAATCGCTGTTGCCAGCCCTCCGCGAAAGTTACCCGTGTTCGCGCCATGCTCATGACTGACCCGCCGGGCGTTCCAGTTTGGCCACGGGCGACTTGACCTCATCGGTCCCCACGACGACCTCGACCGGCCCTTCAGCCGGCAACTCGCCGGTAAATTGCAGCGTCTGCCGCTGCTGCGGCGGCACGACCACTTTGCGCGTCGCGATCGCTTTGCCGTTGACAAAACAGCTCAGCGTCGCCGAATAATTCTGCCCCTCGAAGTTTTCCACATCCATCTCGGCCGTCAGCGTCTTGCCGTCGGCGCCGGCCGTCAGCCGCGGCTTGCCGAGCAGGCATCCCTTTAGCCCGATCGAAAACACGAACGCATACTCACCCTCGACAGTTGCCGGTATTCGGATGGTCAGAGCCGAATCATCACAGCTCCAGACCAGAGGATCGGGCTTGCCCAGTGGCTTGACCTCGACGATCTCGATTCCAGCCGCAGAGGCCTTTCCCAACGACTCAATCCGCACCGTCTCGGACGGTTTATCGAGGCAGATCGCATACAGCAGATTGCCTTTGTGCGTAAAGCGAATATCGGCCGCGGTAAAGGGTTTGGCCTCGCCCTCGGCCATCGGGCCGGGTTTGAATTTCGTCGGGCCTTCGCCATAGACCCGCCAGGGCCGCGTGCCGTAGATCGCCTCGCCGTTGGCCGCCAGCCACTTGCCGATCCCCAGCAGCCGATCCCGCGCTTCGTCGGGGATCGTCCCGTCGGCCCGCGGCCCGATGTTCAGCAGCAGCACGCCGTTTTTGCTGACGATATCCACCAGATCGTCCACCAGCGAATCGACGCTTTTGAATTCGTCGTTGTCGATGTAGCCCCAGCTCTTGCGGCTGATGGAGGTGTCCGTCTGCCAGACCATCGGCCGGATCGCGTCGAGCTTGCCCCGCTCGACATCCAGCACGGCCGTGCCTTCGGGGAACGCTTCGTGCTTGTACTGGAGCACGACGCCCTTATTCCATTCGATGCCCTTGTTGTAGTAGTACGCTCCGATCTTCTGCCGATACGGCTCAAACTCCGGCCGGTTGAAACCAAAATCGAACCACAAAATGTCGGGCTGGTACTTATCGACGATCTCGGTCGTCCGCGCCAGCCACAAGCTTCTGAACTCCTCGCTTGTCGGGGCGTTTTCGTCGTGGGGCTTGTTATAGAGGCCGACAAGCTTGGGGTCATTGGTGTCGAACTGGTCGCTGTGGGCATAATAATAGTAATTGTAGGCATAATGACTCGACAGTCCAAACCGCATCCCCTTGGCCCGAACCGCCGCAGCCAGTTGGCCCGCGATATCGCGTTTGGGTCCCATTTTCGCCGCGGAAAATTCGGTGTGGCTCGAGTCGTACATCGCAAACCCGTCGTGGTGTTCGGCGACCGGCACGACAAACTTCGCTCCCGCCTGCGCAAACAGTTCCGCCCAGGCCTGTGGATCCCATTTCTCGGCCGTGAACTTCGGGATAAAATCCTTGTAGCCGAACGATTTCTGATCGCCGTAGGTCTTGCGGTGATGCTCGAACGCCGGCTCATCCTTGCGGTACATGTTCCGCGGGTACCACTCATTGCCATAGGCCGGGACGGCATACACGCCCCAGTGGATGAAGATGCCGAACTTGTCATCTTCAAACCACGCCGGCACGCGGTACTGTTTGAGCGATTCCCAGGTCGGCTCATATTTGGGGCTCTGTGGCGCATCAGCAGCCCACACAGTCGCCGCCATCGCCGCCACAGTCGCTATCAAATATCGAATTCGCAATTTCATTCGTCTGTCCTCAAATAAAGTCGTTCCCCATTTCCCTCCGATTCCTAAAACCCCATCAGTCTATCATATCCAGTCCCTCCTGAACATCCCCCCTTACCCCAGATAAAACAATGCAATCGCCGCCGTCATCAGCGCCGCCGCGGCGATTCGTTCCAGCAGCGCCCCCCGCGCCACCTTACGCTCCAGGGAAACCATGCCCCAATGTGCAACCACCGCCCCCATCAGGATCGACTGAATTCCCCGCGTCGATTGCAGGATGTTGCCGAAGACCACGCCAATCTGCGCAAAACACGCGTACAAAAACAGCATGCTGATCAGCCACGCCGCGGCAAATGGTAACGCGTATCGCCACTGGCGTTTGCTTTCCCGCGGCAAAAATATCAGCAATATTCCACCAATCAAGCCGCAGAAAATATAGGTAATCGCCGTCGCGAACACGCTGCTGCCCAGCAGGCCCATCGATTCAAAATGCCCCACCAACAGCTTGATGTTCATGTCGGATAAGCAGTAGGGTAAACACGCCGCAATAGCCCACAGCAGACTGTTTCGCGCGATCGTCCCGCCCGACAGCGCGAGCATCACCGCCGCCAGTATGCTCAGCCCCACCGCGGCCCACTGCTGAATGTTATAGTGCACATCCAGAAACGCCGCGCTCATCAAGGCCAACATCAGTACCTTCAGTCCCAGCAGGGGCGATACCCGCGATGCGTCCGTATGCCGCAGCGCAAGAAACAGGCACATTTGCCCCAGCAGATAAAACCCCACCGTTCCCAGCAAGCTGTATGCGTAAGTCCCGAACGCCGGCATTTCCTCCGGCCAGAAGGCCGCGGCCAGAAACACCGACGCCGCCCCCATCCACACATGCGCCAGCGCCAGAAGTTTTACCGATCCTCCGGGATATCGCCCGACGAACCATCGCGAACCGAGATAGGAACACGATTGAAAAAAGGCCGCACAGAGACCCAAAACAAGGCCGAGAAACATACAGTCCTTTCAGTGTAATGTTAATTCAAACGCCGCGTCTCGACCTGAGTTACAATTCGAAACCCTTGCGATACTCGTAGTGCAGATACTGATTGGCCTCGGGGACATTCGTGATCTTCAGGTTGGCGCTGTCCCACAACATCTTTATCCCCCCGGCTCGCACGCACACCGTGCCCAGCAGGACCGCCTCGGTCAGCGGTCCGGCAAAGTCCGCGAAGTTCGAACGGGTTGGCGAGCCATCCTTACAGGCCTTGATCCATTCGGCGTGATGCCCGATCGACCGCGGCAATCGCTTGGCCGGCCGTTTGTAGGCCTGCATCTTGGTTTCCGGGATCAACCGCGGGCTCTCGCCGCCCCAGCCCTCGACAACCATTGTCCCTTTGTCGCCCACGAAGATCAGGCCATCCTCGCGCGACAGTTCGCGGCCGTCCTCCAGTTCCGCCGGACGCGGCGGAAGGATGCCGCCATCGTACCAGTGCAGTGTGATCGGACCGCCCGTGAAGGTATTGTCCCGCGCGGGAAATTCGTAATGCACAACCGATGCCAGCGGCAGCGTCTCTGGATACACGGCCGTACTGCTGGCATAGACGCTGATCGGCGCCCCCAGCCGCAACGACGAAAACGCCGGGGCCAAATTATGGATCCCCATATCTCCAAGGCCTCCTGAGCCAAAATCCCACCAGCCGCGCCAGACGAAGTGCGACCAGGCCGGATGATACGGACGCTGCCTCGCCGGGCCCAGCCAGAGGTCCCAGTCCATCTTGTCGGGAACCGGCGGCCGATCCTTCGGCGCTTCGATCCCTTGCGCCCAATACAGCGGCAGCACGCCCTTGTGCGTCGGCCGGTCGGACCAGCAGTGTACCTCGCGCACTGTGCCGATCGCGCCGTCCTGGAGCCACTCGGTAATCAGTCGATTGCCCTCGAAGGCCATGCCCTGGTTACCCATCTGCGTGGCGACCTTGTTCTCGCGTGCCGCCCGTCCGATGGCCCGCGCCTCAAACACCGTTCGCGTCAGCGGCTTTTCGCAATACACATGCTTGCCGCGCTTCATTGCCGCCATCGAGACCGGCGCATGATTGTGGTCGGGCGTGCCCACCACCACCGCGTCGATGTCCTTTTGCTTGTCGAACATTTCACGATAATCTTTATACTTGACCGCCTTTGGATATTTATCGAAAGTTTTGGCCGCGTATCCCCAATCCACATCGCACAGGGCAACGATGTTTTGGTCGGCGACCTGTTCGAGGTCCCAGCCGCCCTGACTGCCGACTCCGACGCCAGCGATATTCAGCTTATCGCTGGGCGTCGCGGCGCCGCCTGCCGCCACCACATACCGCGGCACGACCGTAAACGCCGCCGCTGATGCTGCTGTTGCAAGAAATCGTCTGCGCGAAATGTCTGTCGTGTTCTGCCCGTGATTCATGGCCGTCTCCGTCTTATCTTTGGTTTTGATCCGATCGGGAAATTACAGACGATTATCATACCGGCACCGATATCCGATTCAATGAAAATGATGAGAGGTTAAACGGCGGACGATCAGGTCCTCCGGACGGTCAGGGGCGGCTGGCGACGGGTGGACAGGAGGGTCTCGACGACGGTTTTCGCGGCGGCGGGTTTGGCGGCGGCGCGGGCGGCGGATTTCATTTGTCGCAGGCGGTCGGGATTCTGGAGAATCGCGTCAACCTTAAAGCCGAGTGTCGAACCGGCCGTGGGGGCGACGGCAGCGGCGTGTTCCAGCAGGAAGACGGAATTGAAAACCTCCTGGCCGGGGATGGGGTCCCAGAGGATCATGGGCAGGCCGCGGCCGAGGCACTCCGAGGACGACAGGCCTCCGGGTTTTCCGATAAAGAGGTCTGCGGCGGCCATGTACTGGTCCATCTGGTCGGTGAAGCCGAGGATGTGGTAGCGGAGGTTGGGGGTGGCGGCGGATTCGACGGCCTTTTCCAGGCCGGACTTAAGCTTGGCGTTGCGGCCACAGATGAGGACGCAGTCGGCGGGCGTGCGGATGGTGGAGAGCAGCTCAATGATTTCGCGGGCCGACAAGGTTCCGGCTGCCCCGGCAGAAAGGAGGATCACCGGGCGATCGGTCGGCAGGCCGAACTGACGGCGCAGCGTCGCGGGATCGGCCGGTTCGGCAAAGACCGGGTCGATGGGGATTCCGCTAATGGTGATGCGGTCGGGGTCGATGCCGTAGGCCTGGAGCTGGACGCGGCCCTCCTCATGGGCGACGAAGTAACGGCAATAGGGCTCGGTAAGCCAGCTTGCGTGGACATAGTAGTCGGTCACAATGATCGACAGGTGACAGGCCAGCTCGGACTTGCGGAGCATCCGCGAGACGATCGCGGCGGGCATAAAGTGCGTGCAGACGGCCAGGTCCGGCTGAAGGTCGAGGAGTTTTTTGCGGAGCGGGCGGGTGTTGACGCGTTCGAGCCACTGGCGGAGGTCGGCGCTTTGCCAGGGGATGTCGGTCTTTTCGAAGGCCCAGTTCCACAGGTTCGGGGCCTTTTGCACGGCCTTGATGAAGCCCTTGGAGTACAAATCCTTGAAGGCCGTGTTGGTCAGGGTCAGGCAATCGAGGTACTCGACCGGCTCGGCGGCGGAGAATTGGCGGAACGCTTTTTCGACGGCCTGGGCGGCGCGGTTGTGGCCGCTGCCGGCGCCGACGGACAGGATGAGAACCTTCATGGATTTTACCTCACGCAAAGACGCAAAGTCGCCAAGAAAAATTCGAAGCACGAAGCACTAAATTCTAAACAAATTGGAAACGGAATAAACAGGAAATTCAAAATAAATGGATTCCCGCCTTCGCGGGAATGGCAATCGGACCCGACGGAGCGGGTCCCTCCAGCCACCCAGGGTCAGATGGCCAGGAAGGAGTCGTCGGGGGATTGGGCGTCGTTTTCCTTGCTGCGCGAGGTCGGGTTGGCGCCGATGCGGATGTCGGACTCGGTGGGATTGTTTGGCGTGGACCAATAGGTGTAAATGTTGTCGTGGTTGACGCCGACATCGGAAACTCTGACATATTCGGAGTGGCCGTCAACAAAGGTTACATTCTGACCTTCCCGGCCGTGGGCCAATGCGTTGGATGACATTATTTGATCACGGGGAATCTTCGTATCCGAGAAGTACGGCGGCAAAAGGGTTATATTCTTTTGCGGCCTCCATCGGCTGATCGTCGGAGGTACGATGTCGCCCTTGTTGAACCAGGGGTTCATATCCGCAAGAACGGCAAATTTCGTCGACCGGCTGCTCCTCGCTGGATACACCCCATAGGGATTGTGCATGGTATAACTGACATGTTTGAATGGATCAGGGCCAAAATCCCACAATTCGGTTATGTCCCGATTGGCGGAATTCTTGCCATCGAAAGGGGCAATCCGTTTTGCATCTTGATCCCTGTCGCATACAAAACTTTTCGGCGATATATCGGCCTCCCGAATCAGCAAGTACAGACTGGCTGAAATAGTCCGTTCGACTTTGTTTTGTTTGCCACCTACCTTGAAATCCGGCGTGGCCAGATCATATGCAAAACCCAATTTTTTCGACCAAGGCCCAGCCCCCGGCAATTGCGGGAATTGATCTTCGTGGTCATTGGCATAGACGCTGAAAGCGGTCCCGAGACCTTTGACATTTGTTGCGCAAACAGCACGGCTGGCAATTTTCCGGAATTTCTTTTGAACAGGTTCGTATATTGAGAACACGATTACGATAATCAAAATGATGACAACAAGTTCAAGAAGGGTGAATCCTGATTTCAGTTTCATGGTATTCCTCCTTTTGAAAAGCCCGATTTATTTGAGCCAGTCCTGGAGGTTTTTGGCCAGGAGGGTGACATCTTTTTTCGAGAGGATGTGGTCGCGGATGGCGGGCTTGATCTTGAGCTTGAGCATGGCTTTTTCAGCCCGGTCCCAGAGGCGGTCCCGTTTTTTGTCGGTGTCGGCCAGGAACAGGTCGGTGACGACGGACTGGAGACTGGTCAGGGCCAGCTCGTCGCGGTGTTCGTAATAGGCCGAGATGACCTTCTTTTGGTAGTTGGTATATTCTTGCTTGGCCATGGGGCTCCTTAGCTGATTTTCACCACAAAGTTACAAAGACACGAAGACAAATTCTAAGCTCCAAGCACTAAATTCTAAACAAATTGGGAATATCATAAACAGAAATATCAAAACAAATTGGATTAGGGTGTTTTCACAGGAATTTGTACTGGTGGGTTTGAAACCCGCCCTGTTTTCAACAACGACGAGCAGCTATACTTTCCCGAGCGGACCTTGTCTAATATAAGAATAGCTTATCGTTGGTCAAATTCGCTTCCGGGTTGGAGGAAGGAGATATTTGCCTTAAACAGGCGGCCACCCTCGATATTCGTGTTAAAAATCACGATTTTTGGATTTATGTTACGGCGTGTCAACAATCCACGAAATATTGTGCCAACCGTGCAACAAGTGAGCCGAAAAAGCGGTTTTCTGCGACATTTCCTCTTGCATAATGTACCCAAACAGATACAATAACTTTCTCCGGCGCCGACAATGGGAAGGGCGATTGGCCTGACTCGAAGGACGGTCGTGTGTCCGAAAGGATCTGAGAAATGAGATTGTATTATGGAAATCAAGGCGTTTCAGGGATATCGATTTGATCCGGCCGTGGTGGGCGATGTGGGCAAGTGCATCGCGCCGCCGTACGATGTCATCGATGATAAAATGCTCGCAACTCTTACCGCCCGTAGCGAATACAATGTTGCACGAGTCACGCGTCCTCAGCCCAAACCCGATGACAACGAACACGACAATCAATACACCCGCGCTGGTAAGCAACTGCGGCAGTGGTTCGAGAAGGGCGTGATGAAGAAGGACCGGCGTGAGAGCGTCTATGCGTATGTGCAGGACTTCGACATCGCAGGGCGGCATTATCGCCGCAGCGGATTTATCGCGCTGGGCAAGCTGGAGGAATTCGGTTCCGGCGTGCAACCGCACGAAAAGACGCTGGACGGCCCGAAGGCCGACCGGCTGAAAATGCTGCGGGCCAAAGGCGCCAACCTCGGGCAGATCTTCATGCTGTACGATGATCCGGAGAAAGTTGCCGATGGCCTCATCGTCAAGGCGGCATCCCGGCCGGCGTTGCTGGACGCGGTCGATGACGACGGCGTACGCCATCGACTGTACGCAATCGATGATCCGGCCGAGATCGGGCGATTGGTCGCGATGATGGCTTCGCAGCCGACGATCATCGCCGACGGGCACCATCGTTACGAGGTGGCGCTGCAGTATATGCGCGAGACCGGCAAGCCGTCGGCGAAGTATCGCATGATGACCTTCGTCAATATGCGAAACGAGGGGTTGATCATCCTCGGCACCCACCGGCTGCTGGTCCAGCTGGCCGGATTTAGCGCGGGCAGGATTCTGGGCTCGCTCAACGGCAGCTTCGAAGTTCTTCGCAACAGTTTTTCCTCGGCGGATGACAAGTCTGCTGCACGGGCAAAGATGCACGAGCAGATGGCCGAGGGGTTTCGCAAAGGGAAGAACGCCTTCGGGCTGTACTGTGGCGATGGGGCATTTACCACCCTGACGCTGAAGGATGCGGCGGCAATGGACGAGTTTGCGACAATGAGCAAGGCCGCGCGGTCACTGGATGTCAATGTGTTGCATAAACTGATCCTCGACAAACATCTGGGCATCGGGGATAAGCAACTGGCGGGGCAGTCCAACCTGGAATATGTCAAGGACTTCCCGAATTGTATCGAGGCTGCGCTGGCCAAGGTCGATGCGGGCCAAGCACAGGCACTCTTTTGGATGAACCCGACGCGGATCGAGCAGGTACGGGCGGTGGCGGCGGTGGGCGAGAAGATGCCGCAGAAATCGACCTTCTTCTACCCCAAGATTTTCACCGGATTGGTGGTCAATAAATTGTAAATTGGATAATGGATATTTGAAATTGTTTTGCGGCTTGACGCAAGACATGCGAAAGCGGGATTGTGAGGGCTCGATAGCCCATAAAGAATAACGAAAACTTTTGAATGTAGGAGTGCCAGACATGCCAGATTGGAGAAATCCGCCGAGGTTGTTCATCCCCGGACCTGTCCATGTGCTGCCCGAGGTGCTGCAGCAGTTAGCGCGGCCGACTTTGGGCCATCGGGGCAAGGAATACTCGCAACTGCACGGCGAGGTGATCGGGATGCTAAAGAAGGTGCTGTTCACGGAGCAGAATGTGTTCCTGAGCACCTCCTCGGCGTCGGGCATCTGGGAGGGTTCGATCCGCAACTGCGTGAATTTTAACGAGACGATCCTGGCGACCTCGTGCGGATCGTTTAGCGAGAAATGGGCCTCAGTGGCGAAAAGCTGCGGCCGCAATGTCGATGAGTTGAAGGTCGAGTGGGGCAAGGCGACCACACCGGAGGCGATCGACAAGCAGTTGGCGACGGGCAAATATTCGGCGATCACGCTGGTCTATAGCGAGACCAGCACGGGCGTGATCAATCCGGTGTACGAAATCAGCGATATGCTCAAGAAAAAGTATCCGGATGTGCTGGTGTTTGTGGACGCCGTCAGCGCGATGGTCGGAATGCCGATCCACTTTGATCAGCTCGGATGGGATGTGGTCTTTGCGTCGGTCCAGAAGGCCTTTGCGATCCCGCCGGGACTGGCGGTCTTCGCGGTGAGCAAGCGGGCGATGGAAAAATCCAAAACCGTCCCGCAGCGCGGCTACTACTTCGACTTCCAGGAATTCGCCAAGTCGGCGGAAAAGAACCAGACGCCGACGACCCCTTCCATTCCGCATATCTTCGCGCTGCACTATCAGTGCGAAAAGCTACTCAAGGAAGGCATGGAAAATGTCTGGAAGCGGCACAAAGAGATGGCCGACTACACGCGGGCCTGGGCCAAGGAAAAACACGCCCTCTTTGCCGAGGAAAAATACGCATCGAATACTCTGACGACGGCCAAGAATGTCCGCAACATCAACATCGGCGACCTGAATAAGGCCCTGCAGGCCAAGCACAACACCGTGATCGGCAACGGCTACGGCAAGCTCAAGGACCTGACCTTCCGCATCGCCCACATGGGCGACATCACCCTGCGGGACATCAAGGAACTGCTGGCCTGGATCGACGAAGAGACCAAGTAAGCGTTACCATTTGAATCAACATCATAAGCCGGCGGATTGTTCCGTCGGCTTTTTTTATTGCGATGAAAGTTTGATTACTCGACATGGATGACGCTGCGGCGGCGGTCGGCGGTAAGGGAGGCCTTTTTTAGGATATCATACAGATCGCGCGGGTAACGGACCTTGTTGAATTCGAACCGGGGGTCGGTTTCGTCCTTGGAGACGACGACGACGGTTCCGATTCCCAGCAGGCAGTCGAGGATCGAGCGGCGGAGCTTGATATCGACGACGCGGAACATATCGAGATTATCGACACGGCGATTGAGGATTCCGCGGGACCACTCGATGCGGTCGGGGGTGACTTCGTAGGCGGTACTCTTGAGCAGTGCGATCCGCAGAGCCGAGATGGCGAGGGTGGCGGCGGCGAGGATCCATCCGGCCGTGCGGGCCAGATGCTCGGCGTCGAGAATCTGCGCTTCGGACATCTTGCCGCCGGCGAGTTTGTCGATCCAGTTGCCGACGGGGTAGCCGATCAGGACGAAGGCCGCGGCCAGAAAGACCAGGCCCCAGAAGATCGTGCCCGCTGCGGCAAAAATGCTCGGCCGGCCGGACCAGTAGGAGTCTTCTTCCTGCTCGTCCTCGGATTTGGCATCGGAGGTTTCGTCGGGATCTTCGTCGGATCTGCGGGAAATCGTCGGCCGGCGGCGATCGCCGTAGAGAAACTCTCCGCAGAAGCGGCATTTGACCGCCTCGAAGCGGATCACTTCCGCACAGAACGGACACTTCTTGGTTTTTTCCTTTTCGTCCGCCACGATGGCCTGCAAAAAGAATACACATTACATGGTATGTATCGTCCAATCGATTCTCAACACATAAATCCAATGATAGATTCGACAAAGTCGCTCAATTCAATCGGGACTCGTTTCCCGTTTAGTCCAGGACAAATGCCAATACAATTGAGGACATGGAAAGAATCACGGAGAAAAAGGTCCGAAAAGAAAATGCCCGCGTCAGGATCAATCGTAACGCAAGAAAGATGGCGAAAAACAAGGTCGCAAATCCTTGAATCACGACATGAAAAACTTTGATCGATTCGAAAGACATTCCCATTATCAAGATCCAGGCGATTCCGATGACGGCCAGGATATTGAAGCATCGCTCAAGTATTTTTTCGTTGAATACAATACCCGGTGAATTTCTTTTCGTCACAATGGGATCGGGTACAAAATAAAACCAGCGTTGTCGAATTTTTAGATAGAGAGTCAGGATGATAACACATTCACACAATAGGAACAATAAGCCACAGACAACTTCGCGGTTTTGTTGCGAAACATGGTGATTTTCGAGAATGACATCCGTAATCATAACCACTATCCACACGGGTACCTGAAGAAGCAGAAACAACACCGAAACAAACATGCTGAGCCCCGCAATCTCGCCGATTCTCTTCTCGGAAACAGCCGCATTATCCTTTGTCGGAGGATTCACGGAATAGTGGACCGGCTCGTCCCAGTCGCAAGAATCATGCAACCGGGGATTCATCGATCAACCTCAAAAAAACGAGTACCCCTCTGTAGAATGTTCAATTTTCCGGCTCCCGTTTTTGAGGTGAATTTTTTGCGGGTCGAAGGCGTTGTTTCCACCTGCCGTATTCGGTAAAGACCGATTGACCCCAATCGCCGTACCAGGCATAACCGTTGCGGCGTTCGGCCTCGATTTCGCTGATATCGTATTTCTTGACGCCGTCGCGGCCACAGAAGAAGGGCCGGCCGGTTTCGATCTCGTGGAAACGGGCCCACAGGGGTGGAGCGGCGGGGTCCTTGACGATGACCTTGTTGCCGTCGATTTTGTCCTGGCGGATGCCGGTGAGTTTGGCGGACTGATACCACTGGACACCGGATTCGACGGCTTCGATCACCTGCGAACTGGGATTCTCGATCGACATCAGCAGCCGCAGGACACCGCCGCTTTCGGCCCCGCTCAGGGATGGCAGTTCATAGGATCTGGCCGAGCGAGGGCGAAGGTCCTTTTCGTCGTGCTGGGCGCACCAGACGGTCTTTTTGCCGTTGATGACAATCTGGCATTTGATGATACAATCAATACCGCGATCGAAAGCGGTAGTGGCTGCCTTGCGACGATCGGCATCCACAAAATCAAAATCCTGCGAGCCAGCGACATCGCGGACAAAGTACATCAGACGGACCATCGCGTCATCATTGAAAGTGATATGGCGCGAGTAGCCGGAGCCGGGTGGAACGGCCTGCGGCCAGCCGCCGGTGGGGTACTGGGCCTTGAGGACCGCGTCGAGGCCGCGATCGAAGGCGGCGCGATAGCGATCGTCTTTGGTGACGCGAACGGCGCGGGCGAGAAAACGCAGCTCGCCGGTGGTGGCACCGTTGTCGAAGATGCCTTTGAGGTCTTCGATCCGGCCCGAATAGGGCTTGGTGGTCGTATCCGTATTTTTCGGCCAGATACCCTCTTTGGTTTGCCACGACAGGATGTTGTCTGTGACGCGACGACCTTCGGCGCCGGCGAACCAGTCGTCGGAATTTTTGAGATACGATTCGGCCTTGGGGGCCGCCCAAAGAGGAACAACGAAACCCAACATCGCAACCGCCATCCATATACTGCGACGACATAAATCCGTGCAAATTCTGCGATTCATATCGGTATCCTCTGGGTCACATGGTTCAGGTGGCGTTAAACCCCTCGTGCGCGGAGGCGCTTGGTTGCTGTTTCGCCGCCGTTGATCAGGTACATCAGAGGCAACGGACGGTCGGTGCCTTCGATGTGGCAGGGTCGGTTCTGCCACGGGGCAACCGACAGGACATTGGTCAGGTCCATCCAGTACTGCAGGCGGGCGGGCTCGAGGTTCCAGATCATGTGGAAGTGGTTGGCCGGGGCATACTGTTTGTATTCGGCCATCGTCGCGTACTTGGGCACAACCCAGGTGTGCGGCCAGGTGACATTGGAACTGTTGGCGACGGCGGCGGTGAGCTTGTCGGGCAGATCGATGGTGGAGGCCTGGTCCCAGATCAGGGAGAACATGCCGGTCAGGTCGCTAAAGGCCAGGCGCGCCGCGATACCCTCGATGCCGCCGGGGGAAACGAAGGTTACGCTGTTGCCGCCGCCGGGGAAGTAATACATCTCGGCGCCGGGCATGGAGACTTTTTTCATCAGATTGGCGATTGACTCGCCGGGTTTTCCCGCCCAGTCCAGTGAGGCCGAGCCGGAGTTGTCGCCATCGACGATTCCTTTGCTGGCCCAGATGGTGTCGGAGGTGAAGGGGACTTTGAGTTCCTTGGCCTTGGCCTGGATCTCCCACGGCTCCCAAACCTTACGGAAGTCCATAAACAGCGGCGGATTGCCGCCGGACAGCCAGTTGGTAAACAGCATCGTCAACAGGCCCTGGACATCGGCCTCGGTGGCGAACGGGACGGCGGGCTTGCGGCCTTTGTGGTCGAACGACGAGTTCATTAGCGACTCGGCCAGGTCGCAAATCGGTAGCGGGATGCCGCGGCGGTCGCTGCCCCATTCGAGCTGGTTCATGAAGCCGCCGCCGACGGCGTTGAGTTCGGCGATAAGATCGCGCATGATCAGATACATCGCCAGCGACTGGTCAAGCTTGACATCGGCATCCGGCTGAGACAGGTCGAGGCGATCGCCGAGATTGCGCTTGAGCCAGGAACGGAAATCCTTCAATTCCTTGCCGTCGAATGCGCCTTTGTTGAGCTTGTCGGCCAACAGTTTCATATCCAGCCGGGTGATC
Source organism: uncultured Pirellulales bacterium (assembly GCA_964643355.1). Taxonomy (GTDB): domain Bacteria; phylum Planctomycetota; class Phycisphaerae; order Sedimentisphaerales; family Anaerohalosphaeraceae; genus FEN-1350. Next base: position 8,607 of record CAZXPW010000035.1, on the reverse strand, counting down.
TCCAGACCGAAGGTCCGTCGCGTGGGGATGATATGGGCCAGCGCGGTTTCCATACCCATTGAGTCGTGGCCGAAGACGGCGACGCGGCGGCCGCGCAGGCCCACGACGGTCATGGCCGCGTAACACCAGTCGATCAGGGCCTTGACGGTGGATTCAGTCGGTTGGGGTTTGGCCCCGGTGTCCGGCCAGGTCCCGACATTCAGGTGCGTGAGACGGCCGGACTGGGCCAGGGCCCCGTTGACGGCGTGGGCATAGACAACGCCGGGCTTGGGGGCGCTGTTGCCGCAGGTGATATTCACGGGCAGTTCGGCCGGGAAATGAGCCAGCAAACTCATCAGCGTCAATTGCGGAAAAGCCCAGGTGTCGGGCGTGCAGACGATCGCGCCGACGCCGGAATCCTTGAACTGGCGGGCGACAATGTCGGCCTGCCGCTCGCCGTCGATCAGCACCGGCGACCAGACCACGCCGACCGGTGTACCATCCGGCAGTTGTACTTCGTCGGCGATCAGCTCGGCGATGGTCTCAATGATGTTGACGGTCCGCTGCCGCGAGGCCGCGTCGATCCGCGGGTCGCAGGCGGCGCAGACGCCGAAGATTACGCCCGAGGGCTTGACGGTCTTGCTGGTAGCCAGTTTCTTTGCCTTTGCCATGGTTATCTCCTGTCGCAATTCGTACAGCGGCCCTTTACCGAGGCCGCGGAATGGTTCAATTCGCTCGGCTGATTCAGAGCTTGTCGGGGATCATTGTATAGAAAAGCCACTGGGAAATCAATCGCTGGCCAATGAAGCGAAATCGTCAAAAACTATGGATTTTGGATCTGAAGAAATATCTCCATGCCGCAGTCACCGCAGCGAAATTCGAGGCGGAGCTGGTTTCCGTCGTCGTCAATCAGGAGTAGTGGCTCAGCGGACTTTGTTTGACTTGGGTCGCTGCATAGGCCGAGCTGCTGGCGGAGACAATACTTGGTGGTCATCACCAACCGGCCGGTCATGTCCAGGCCCGACTCGGCGGCAGGTTCGATGGTTTCAACTCCGTGACGGATGAAAAACGCGCGGGCCTTTCCGTTGAGGCAATGATCGCGATAAGTCAGATGTTTTTGGGGATAAGGGCAAGATCGATCGGCCGAGGATATCCGGCAGGGCAGTTTGGGCCTGTTTTGTTCCCGGACAACAAGCAGGGCCTCGACCGCCGACCGACGGAGCTGGTTGACCGCCGAGACCGGCAAAAACGGGATGGGGTCGCAATCGATCGAGCACCCGGCCGATTCGAAGATCGTGTTGCCGAGTTTTTGCAGTTGCTCGGCCAACCTTTCGCGAGCGGTGTCGGGTTTTTGTGCGGGGGACTTTTCGCCTTTGTGTTCGACCGTTGCTGAGTGGCCCTCTTCGTCGCGAATCGTCAGAGCCAATCCCTCGGGCGTGTCGGATAATCGCAGCGTCACCGGGATCGTTCTGCGGGCGGGATCGGTTTCGAGTTGCCGGGTGAAGGCGTGGTCGAAGTTTCGGTAGATCTTCATTCCCGGCCGGATACCCACCATCTGCCTTGGGCGGATCGAGCGGCCATCGATGCGGTTGACGACCGTGCCCGAGAGGTTTTTGTGCTCGTCGAAAAAGCACAGACCGTCGCCGTTGTGCAATTCAACCGCAGCGTCGAGTTCAAAGGCCGCTTTATCGATCCGTACAACCTTACCGAGATACTCGCCGATGGACTTGGGGGTGTCGATAGAGCCGAAGGCATGCGAGCCACCAACGAGGCCGTATTCGGTAAAGCCGCGGTTGAAGGTCTTGGCGGGGTCGGGGGTAAAGTGAAGGTGCACGCGGCCGGACGAAGATTTCCGCAGCCCGCGCGCAGCGAGGATCGCATCGAGCTTTTGGCGATAAAAGCCCACGATATTGGCGACATAGGCGGCGTCCTTGAGCCGTCCCTCGATCTTGAAGCTGGTGACGCCGGCGTCGATGAGTTCTTCGATCTTGTCGGAGCGATTCAGATCGCGAATCGACAACAGGAAGCGATCTTCGACGAGCGCCTTGCCGCTGGAATCCCGAAGGGAATACGACCTGCGGCAGGGCTGGGCGCAGTCGCCTCGATTGCCGCTGCGGCCGCCGAGGGCGTAGCTGAGCGAACATTTCCCGCTGGTGCAGACGCACAGGGCGCCGTGGATAAAACATTCCAGCTCGATGTTTGTCGCGCGGCGAATCTCGCGGATCTGTTCGAGCGATAGTTCGCGGGCCAGGATCGCACGGGAAAAGCCGATTGCTTCAAGGAATCGAACCTTTTCCGGCGTGGCGTTATCGACCTGCGTACTGGCGATCAGGGGCAGCGGCGGCAGATCCAGTTCCAACAGGCCCATATCCTGGACGATCAATCCGTCGATACCGGCGGTGTAGAGGTCGCGGATCATCCGCTCGGCAATCGGTAGTTCGCGATCGAACAGCAGCGTGTTAAGCGCCACATATACGCGGACAAGATACGGATGCGCCAGCTCGATCACCCGGCGGATGTCATCGAGAGAGTTACCCGCGGCCTGGCGGGCGCTGAATTGCGGCGCGCCCAGATACACCGCGTCGGCCCCGCACCGGATCGCGGCGGCGGCAACGGCGGGATTTTTAGCCGGAGCCAGCAGTTCGAGGGTGGTCATCTTCGATCCCATCGTTTCATCAAACGGCCCAGACAATCTCATTGCCCCCACACTTCATCGAAACTGGCTCGGAACAGCCGGTTGAGTTCATCGTCTGATTCCCGGTTGGGCAACTCCATCCACGGAGGATTTTCCCATCGATCCAATTCCTGATTGATAAACCGGCTAATCGACGGGATCTTCGGGCCCCGCCCCAGCTCCATGCCGGCCTTCTTTGCCGCCAGAAGCTTGTCGATATCCGCTCGCAGTTGGCCGTCCGTGACCAACCGATCGACCAGCGTCTCAAATTCCATCGGGACCACGCCGAGATCCCGTTCGATCCATTGAATCGCCAGCAGCGGCCGCAAGACATAGAAATATTTCTTGACCCAGACTGTCTCGCCCTGGAAGAACTCGCGGCAATTCCCCTGCGCCATGTGAAGATAATGGAACAGACACGCCTTTGCAGAATACAATCCCTGGGATGCAGATAAATGAACCGCACATCGTAATCACTGTCGATCGACGGAAATCCCCACGCCCGGCTGCCGGATTCGCAGGCAAAGACAATCCGAACCTGTTCTTTGTCTTCGATCTCTGCAAGTCCGGACAGGATTCGTTCGTTCATAGTATGTTGGCTCTTTCGAAGTCGTGGATCGACGATTCAATTCAGTTTTTCAAGCGATACTCGTAAAGGGAGTAGCCGACTTCGCGGACGGCGGCGATGGTTTCGGGGTAAGGGTTGTCGCAGACATCGAGCAGGCCGATCTGGTAATTTTCGCCGTCGCCGCGGCCGGTGGTGGCTTGGTCGCGGTACTGGAACCAGTGTGTGCCGATGATCAGCGGATTTCGCAGAGCGCCCTGCACATAGCTGCGATAATGGGCGGCGCGATCGTTCTGGTCGGCCGTAGGCACCAGCCCCGTGTGGAACATCCCGCGGTCCAGAGCCCCGAAGTGAAATTCGCCGATGATCACCGGCTTATCCGCACCGCCGGGGATGCGGAAGTTCTCGACGCTGCGCTCGTAGCGGTTATAGGCGATAACCTCGCAGAATCTGACGGCAGCGGCGACGGCCAGATCGTTGACCCACGCGAACCGACAACCCAGATACAATTGCCCCGGGGCCTCGGCGGCAAGCTTGTCGCGGATGGTCCGAAAATAGGTGTCGGCGACTTTCGTGTAGAAGGCGGTCAGATCCTCGCGGGCCTTCTTTTTGTCGGGCTCTTGGGTACTTTTGAGCAGGTCGTCCCAAGAGGTATACGCGCTGTTCCAGGCCCCGTTAAGTTTGTCGATGGTTTGATATTTGGCCGTCAGGTCGGCGAGGAATTGTATCTTGGCGGGCTGGTCAGCGGGACTTTTCAGTGCGGCTACAGCCAACGAGGTGTCGTCGCCCCATGCCAGCTCATTGTGGACAAAAAAGCCGATACACCACGGATCGCCGATCGCCTGGCCTTTGTGCTGGGCCACGGCGCGGTCGAGGTTGGCAACAAACGACGGATCGAATACATCGTGGAACTTACCCCAGTACCCCTCGCTGCCTTCGATCTCGCGGGAACCGAAGCTGATTGTCGCGGTGTAGGGTGTTTTCTTCATGCGATAGATCCGGCCGTCGGACCAGTTGGCGATGGTGTTCATGCCCCAGCTCCGCAACCGCTGATGGGCCAGATCGGCGAAAGTCGTCTGCCATTGCGGACCGTATTTGCGCAACAGGTTGGCGGCCCCGAAGTCGAAAGTGTCATACGGCAGATGGTCCTTGTAGTAGCCGACCGGAGCCCAGTTCGCCCGGCCATAAAACGGGCCGAAGGACGAATCTTTGGCCGGCAGGGCCCTGAAGTAATTTTCGCGAAGAGAAATCGGCGTCGAGATGTTGCTATTGACGCAGTCGGACCCGTGCGACCAGAAGAGTCGGCCCTCCGGATCGATCAGCCACCATTTGTTCTGCACTTTTTCAACGCGGAAAAAACCGGTCGCCTTCAATTGCGGTCCCGCCGTCCAGCCGCCGTACGGGTTCCAGTTCTGGGGACCCGGATGGGAGATCAAGTCCTTTTGTTCGGCCTGGGTTGCGGCGGCCAGTTCGGCGTCGGAGTGAATCTTGCCGGGCCAGTCGGCGTGAATGAATTGTCCGTACTCGTCGATAAACGGCAGGAAAGTCGATGCGTCGAGGACTTTGGCCGAGCCCTCAGCCCGAATATCGGAGATATCAAAACGATAATCTTCCGAAGGTCTGTTGACGAACAGCAAAAGTTGTGTGACATGGGTCAGATCCAGTTTACCCTGATGTTCGGGAAAACCCCGCATGCCGACGAACTCAAGCGGGGCCGACAGAACCCACGGCGTGTTGTGCAATTTGACGATCAGCGTCCTGGTTTTTCCCGGTTCGACGGTGATGTTGTCGGTGATACAGTTCTTGGTCCCGTCGGAGCCCGGATTATCAACACGGCAGTAAAGGGTGAAGGCTTTGTTGTCGGGATTCCTCAGAGTCACCGTGACTTGTGTCAAACCGGACAGATCCCACTTTCCCTGGGGGGCATTGAGGGTAATGCCGGGCCATAGGCCCGCATGACCGGTCTGTACCTGCAGGGCATTATCGGCGAGTTTGACGGTTGCGTCGCTGGTCTGCACCGAGGCGACATCAAAACCGGCGCCGAAGTCGAACAGGACTATCGAGGCGGCCGGCGTTAGGGCGGAGACCCAGGATACGATAAAAGCGGCGAATCGAATGAATTTCATAATGCCTCCGGATCATTCGTTAATCAAACCGTTCGTCTTCGGGATCGAATGGCGGGATCACAATGTTGAGGATCTTCATCTTACCGACGGCCCGATGGCGGCAACCCGGCCGGACCAGAACGGCTGTCATCGGTTTGATGGACATGCGCTGGCCATCCAGTTCGATATCGCCGGCCCCTTCCAACATGACATAGATTTCCGTCTGTCGTTTGTGGTAATGAAGGCGGGCATCGGTTTCGATGTTCACCAGATGCACTGAAGCGGGCGAGTCAGAAACGCCCGTGAAGGCCCTTCGGGTCCGACCGCAGGGGCAGGACATCGGTTCGATGTCGGATAAAGTCACGATCGAATAGCGTCGGCTCATGGATGGTCGAAGATCATCTTTTGGACTTCGACTCCCTCGACGGCGTTGAGTTTATCGGCCAGCTCCATACAGGTCTTCTCGTCTCCGATCATTTCCAGCAGCAGCAGGCCGTTGGGCGAGCAGAATGTTTCGCTGACCTCGTGGAGTCCCAGTCGCGTCTTGATGTTGCAGCCGTACTGGGTGAGCAAGCGCTGAACGAGATCAACATGCTTGAGCCGGTCGGTGATGTGAATTCCGAACACAAGATGCTTGTTAAATGACATGGTTGTTCCCTCGGGAATGGTTACTCTTGTGACAATAGTTCTTCGAGAATCTCGGCGGCATCGTGAACGAAGTCGGCGCATTTGTCGAAGGCGCCGGGTTGCTGGGCTCGCAATGCGCCATCGGGCTTGGACAGATCAAATCCCAGCAGATCGCAGCACTCCAGCGAACCGCAGCGGAGCTTGAACCGTTCCACAGCCAGGGCCACCTTCTGATAGGCCTTCATCTTGGTGGCCTTGTCTTTGGGATCGGTGGCGCCGAATTTCATACCCAGAACGATAATCGCTCCGGACAGAGCGCCGCAGATTTTCCCCATTCGCCCGATACCGCCACCGAATCCCGCGGCGACTTTGGCGCACTGCTCGACGGTCAGACCGAATTGCGGGCCGTAGATCACGACGATGGACTGGCAACAATTGAATCCGTGCTTATGCAGGTCCGCGGCCTGTTGGGCCTTCGATGGATTGGCCATAACGGTCATCTCCTATGGATAATGTGGAAACATTTCGGTTTGATTTTTTCCAAGCCACCCAGACGGCCCGGATGATTCCCCATCCAACCAGAGCGGGAATACCTCCGAGGATGGGGGGCAGTGTGAAATTCGCCCGGCATCCCGTAAACAAGCCCGGGATGCCCAACAGAAGAAACAGAATTCCCAGGAGAAACGCCGGGATACGGCAGATCTTGTCAAACAGATTCATGGAGTTGTCTCCATCCTGAATACATCGTACGGTCGCCATACTGTACCATGTTACCGGTGGTGGGGCAAGCGGTGCGCCGGCGCAATAAAAAAGGCCTCGAACTTGCGAGGCCTTTGGGGGTCTTCGAGTAATCTCTTAGACGGCCTTAACCTTGGTTGCCTCCTTACCTTTCTTACCTTGAGCGGACTCGTAGGAAACCCTCTGTCCATCCTGCAGCGACTTGAAACCGTCGCCGGCGATATTGGAGTAATGGACAAACAGATCCTCGCCGCCCGAATCGGGGGTGATGAAACCAAAACCTTTCTTCGCGTTAAACCACTTTACAACACCAGTTTCCACTGAAAAACTCCCCAGGCCCTGCGGCCTGTCATGCATGACCCCTCGTTCTTTGACCAGATGTCGCCTTGAGGGATCCAAAGGCGGCCTCCTGTAACACGATCCCACTACACCATAGATCGGACAAAATGTCAAAAAAAATCCGGAAAAATCAACGGTCGTTCCTTAGCCCGCCCGAGTTGTTGGTTCCGAATCGGGAACTTGCCTGCGGATCCCGAATACGGTATGATCCAGTTTTTCTTGAGAATCGCGATTTTCAATACTGAAAAGGGGACAACGATGGCGGTACTGCGTCTGATGTGGTTAGCGTGTGGTTGGAGTGGAGTCCTGTATGCCGAAGGACATTCTACCGGCATCAAGTTACCCGACGAAATCCAGAAACCCATGGCGGTGGTCAAAGCGGCGATGGCCCGGGCCGAGGCGGATCCAGCCAGACCGGTGTTTCATTTCCGCCCTCCGGCCCAGTGGATGAACGACCTTAACGGCCCAATCTGGTACAAGGGGTATTATCACATTTTCTATCAGCATAATCCCTATGGCGACCAGTGGGGCAACATGCACTGGGGCCACGCCCGGAGCAAGAATCTCGTGAAGTGGGAACAGTTGCCCATTGCTCTATGGCCATCAAAAGCCCAAGGCGAAGACCACTGCTTCAGCGGCTGCGCGGCGATCGACGGAGCGGGAAAACCGATCCTGATCTACACCTCCATCGGCGACAAACGCGCTCCCGAACAGTGGGCCGCCGTTCCGGAAGACGACGAACTGCTGGTCTGGAAGAAACATCCGGCCAACCAGATCCTCACTCTGGCCGATCACGGCGGACAACAGATCGACGACTGGCGCGACCCGTTTGTCTTCAAGGCCGAGAACAAAACATTCATGGTTATTGGTGGTCACCCGAAGGGGGGCAAGGGCGCGATCTTCGTCTATGAAGCCCAGAATCCCGAACAAACAAAGTGGACCTATCGCGGCATCGGCTTTGAGGGAACCGAAGGCAACTGGGAATGTCCGAATCTATTCGCATTGCAAGGCAAATGGGTTCTCGTCTATTCTCCGCACAGCGCCGTGCGATATTATGTCGGTCAGTTTGACGCCAATACCTGCAAGTTCACTCCGCAAACTCATGGAACGGTAGATTTAGGCGACTATTACGCCCCCAACTGTCTGGAGGACCCGCAGGGACGGCGGATCATGTGGGGATGGGTCCGTGGTTTTCCGGACGGAAAGGGTTGGAATGGTTGCCTGACTCTGCCGCGGGAGTTGTCGCTGGATTCCCAGGGACGGTTGATTCAGACTCCAGTAGAGTCATTGATACAACTGCGGGGGAAAGAAGTCCGGATTGACGACAAACAGGTTTCCAATACCCGATGGATCGTACCCGATTTTACCGGTGATTGCCTTGAAGCGATCCTGCGATTTCATCCCAAACAAAAGGGTCGATTCGGCCTGGCGGTTCGATGTACCGCCGATGGATCCAAAGGCACGCCGATCCTGATCGACGCTGAATCCTGTAAGTTGACCGTGGGCAACAAGATCGTGGAGAAGGGGATTAACCCGGATATTTCACAAAATCTGAATATTTTCGATGAACAAAATGTCCT
>CAZXPW010000034.1:0-43290 GCA_964643355.1 uncultured Pirellulales bacterium | reverse complement strand
GTACGGCAACGACGCGGCCAATTGGCTGGCGGCCAACCCCACGCCGGGACAATAACTATAACATGAAATTGTATGTTGATTATTGACTGATATTCACCGAGCCGTGTTTCGGGTTGCGGGAGAAATAATTCAGCAATAATTTCATCCGGGAGGTAGGTTCGGATGTTGGGCTGCGATCGTTGCGATCGGGACCGTGTTCGACGCTCCAGCCATCCCATTCGCGGTAGGCGTGGTAGGACCAGTCCCATTTGTATTCTTCCATCTGATCGATGACATCGCGGAGCCAGTCGCAGGCGCTATCGCCGGGGGCCCAGCGAATGGCACTGAACTCGCCGACATAGATCTGGACATTGAATTCTTTCTGGAATTCGCGGACCGGGCTGAAGGCCTCGACAATACGGGAGCGGTTCCAGATTTGGCCCGCGATCATACCGGGGTACACAACATCGCCGGGATTGTTGTAGAGGGTCTGGTGGGTGAATTGGAATGGTTCGTACATGTGGAAGCTATAGATGACTTTTTCCAGCGGCAGCGGTTCGAGCGCATCGAAACCGGCGGCCGCGCCCCAAGGGCTGGGTTCAAAGACGACAGCGCGGTCGGGATCGACGGCTCGAATGCGTCGGGTGGCCTCAGTCGCCAGATCGCGCCAGTTCATCAAACCCGGCGCGACGGCTCCCTCGACGGCCTCGTTGAGCAGGTCGAAGGCATAGACATTCGGTGCGTCTTTGTAGCGGAGGGCGATTGTGGGCCAGATTTCAAGGAAGTAATCCTGGTATTTTTTATCCTGAAATAGCCGACAGGTCCCGCCTTCGGCGCGGCCGCCGGGCGGGCAATGCAGATCGACGAGTACGAGGATGCCTTCTTCCCGGCAGATGCGAACGCCGTCGTCGCATTGCTTGAGTGCGCCTTGAAGCCAATTGTCGAAGGCCTTGAGGTCGATGGCCCACTGTTCGGCCTGGTTCATCGGCTCCCAGTTGAGCTGCCAGCGGACCATATTGGCTTTCCAGACACGGGCGAGATTACGGAGGTCGTCCGGGCGGCAGGTAGGGCCGTACATGACGCCGCGGAGGCGGTCGAGGGAATGGCCAGAGTAGGGGGTATCATAACGAAGACCTTTGCGAGCCGGTCGGCCGGAGGCGACCTGAAGGTTGTCAAAGGTGGCGGCGCCTTTTACGGATTCCAGACCGACGACCAGGGTGGCGGACTTGAGGTTCGGCGGACGACGGAAGGAATGGATAAAGGGTTTCCAGTCGAAGGAACCGGTTGGAAACGGGATTTGCGGATATTGGATGCCTCCTTCGGTCTGCAGGACGAGCATGACCTTGATGCCGTTCCAGGAATTGGGAGGGTTACTTATGCCTTGGGCACGGATAACGGCACGAAGTGTAATATATGGATCCGTTAAAAGTTCTGCGGGGATGGGAAACGAGCGGGTGGCCGTTCCGGACTCACTCAGGCCGATTTGGAGACAGGGAGTGGATTGGAATCCGGTTACGATTTGTCCGGGGCCGTCGGGAATCGATTCGGGTTTGGAAAAATCGCAACAAAAGACGATCCGCTCGTCGGCCGACGCCATGCATGCAAGCAACATACTACCCAGGATTGCCACTTTCATAGAACCCCTTTGTCATTTTTTATGAATATTCGGAATATCAAATTCGCCCCAGTACTCTACCTTTCCGTCCGATAATCCGCAAGTTGCTGTCCGGACATTCATTTCACTCGGTTGGTCAAGAGGCAGCTTAACTTGGGCGATAAAGAGTCATGGAGCAAGAAGAGACCCCCATGTGAAAACCGGTTTGTGCCGGATTACGGATGGCTTGCTCGAATTTTGGGCGCGAACCGCCACAGAAGTTCCGGGGATTGAATGAATTCGCCGAGAGAGGCAACGATGATTGAAACAATGAGTCTGATGGCGTGTTTGGAACAGGTTTGCCGGGAGACCAAAACGCCATATAAGCCAAGGCGTTTGGTTTCGGATATTATGACCAAGCCCGTGGAATCGCTGACCCTGGATCACTCGGTCAAGAGTTTTCTGTCGTTTATGCAGATCAATCGCGTTCGTCATGCGCCAGTGGTGGATTATCCACAGGGACGACATGCGGAAGCCGAATTCATCGGCGTGGTTTCTCAGCGGGATGTTCTTCGACTCAACTCCTCGAACGGAAGGGGCCAGCTTTCGGCTGAGCCGGATCCCAGTGCACTTCGCCAGTTGTTGTCCCGCGTGGTTACCCGAGGCGCTCGAACGGTGGAGCCGAACGGTTCGATCGCAGAGGCGGTTGAAACGATGCTCGACCTGCATGTCGATATGTTGCCGGTGGTGGTAGGACGAACAGTGGTGGGGATCGTCACGACGACGGATTTGCTGCGTATGATTGTTCGCACGGCCGAGACGATCGAAGAGGCCTGTGTTCGCCAAACGCATCAAAAGAATCTTGTCGTGTGGGCTGAGGGCAAGGACGAACAACGATCTCGGTTGGGTAGGTTTGGGATACAAACGATCGAGACATTGATGGCGCGACATCTGGTAACGATGAAACCGACTCAAACTCTCGGCGAGGCCGTTGATGCGATTCAGGAACATCAACTTCGTCACATTCCGGTGATTGACGAGAATGGATTGCTGCTCGGAATCCTGTCGGATCGGGATGTGTTGCGGAATCTACCCTATCAAAGTCGCGGATTGTGCAATCCTGCGGGGAGGTTTCGGGAAGACCTGTTTCGATTGGAAGGGAACCGGTCCGTTCTCAGCCAACCGATCGAATTAATCATGACAAAGAAAATCATAACAATCCAACCAGCGTGTCGAGTTGTGGATGCGGCGTTAATCCTGATGAAGAAAAAGATCGGAGTCCTCCCCGTTCTCGGCTCAGACGGAAAAATAATGGGGATCCTCTCCGTCTTGGATATGTTAAAGATCGCAAATAACATCACCGAATAATCTGGATTCCCCCCAAATTTCCCAAAAATGGGATTTTTTTCTGTTGACAAATTGGTTTAACTCTTATATAGTTATTACTCCTATTTATATGAGGATCAAATGACTCTGAAAAATAGTCGGAGTGAAATTGAGAAGTTTCGAAATCGTTGTCGAATTGCGGGCCTGAAAGTGACTCCGCAGCGAGAGGTGATTTATCGAACGCTGATGGAGACCGATAGCCATCCGTCAGCGGAATGGGTATTCGAGCGGGTGCGGCAGTCGATGCCGACGATTTCGTTGGATACGGTCAATCGGACCCTGCTGACTTTTAGCGAGATCGGAGTGGCTTTTGTGGTAGAGGGAAGCGGAGAGTCACGACGGTTTGACGGAAATCTGGACAGCCATCAACATTTTAAGTGTGTGCGATGTAAACGGATAGTTGACTTTCATCATGAGCCGTTTGACAATATCTGTGTGCCGGAGGAGATTCGGAAACGATATGAATTATTCCGGTCGACCGTTTACCTGGAAGGGGTCTGCGACCGATGTCGCGCCAAGAGCGAGCGATCGGAAAATGGCTGATTGAAAAACGACAAAAAATCCACAATTTTATTATTCAAGAAAGGTGTGATTTATGAATCTGAAAGGATCCAAGACGGAAAAGAATCTGCTGACGGCATTCGCGGGCGAGTCCCAAGCCCGGAATCGTTATACCTATGCCGCTTCGCAGGCCAAGAAAGAAGGATACGAACAGATCGCGGCGATTTTCGCGGAGACGGCGGAACAGGAAAAGGAACACGCCAAGCGTTTGTTCGGTTTTCTGCAGGGAGGGGAAGTGGAGATTAGCGCGGCGTTTCCGGCCGGCGTGGTCGGGACGACGACAGAGAATCTGGCCCACGCCGCGGCAGGGGAAAACTATGAGACGACGGAGATGTATCCAAGTTTTGCCAAGATTGCGGACCAGGAAGGATTCAAGGAGATTGCCGGCGTGTTCCGGATGATCGCCATCGCCGAGGCCCGTCATCGGGATCGATACAATGCTCTGAAGAAAAATGTCGATCAGGGCCATGTTTTTAAGAGGAACAAACCGGTACGATGGGTCTGCCGGAACTGCGGATATGTTCATGAAGGGACGGAAGCCCCGAAGATATGCCCGGCCTGTGCCCACCCCCAGGCCCATTTTGAATTGGAAGCGGCCAACTATTGAGACGGCCCTCCGACAAAATCCATAGAAAAATGGAAGTGGGCAAAGAAATCGAAAACCAAAACCCAGGATAACAGTATAGTAAAAGAAAGGAAACTATACTATGCACCGCCATTCGGTACATAGGATTGTACTTTGTATTTTGATTCTGTTATCCGGTTGCCAAGGGAGACCTGTTATGACAGAAAGGAAAGGCATCGTTACATTTAAAGGCGGGCCGTTAACCCTGTTGGGTCCGGCACCAGTATTGGGAGCAAAAGCCCCGGATGTTACGGTTCTTGCCAATGATTTGACTCCGGTCGCATTATCGTCTTATCAGGGCAAAGCGGTGATCCTGGTAACAGTTCCTTCACTGGATACCCCGGTCTGCGACACGGAGACTAGGCGATTCAACGAAGAGGCCGGAAAACTGCCGGGCGTGAAAGTATTGACGGTCAGTATGGATTTGCCGTTTGCCCAGAAACGCTGGTGCGGTGCCGCCGGTGTGGAGAATGTCCAAACCCTTTCGGATCATCGGGACGCATCTTTGGGGATGGCTTACGGCCTGTTGATCAAAGAGTTGCGGTTATTGGCCCGGGCGGTTATTGTGATTGACAAAAAGGGCGTTATCCGGTACATCCAAGTCGTTCCGGAAGTGACGCAGGAACCGGATTATGCCTCGGCGCTGGAAGCGGCGCGGAAAGCGATGTGAATATCCAAGAATCAAGGCCGGAAGGAACAAGCAAGGATTGCACCATGAGAACCTTACACCCCAATGTTTTTTATGTGGGAGCGATCGATTGGGATCGCCGGATGTTCGATGAGTTGATCCCCTTACCCGATGGGACCACTTACAACGCGTATTTAATCAAGGGATCGAATAAGATCGCGCTGCTTGACACGGTGGATCCTTCCAAGGTCGATACTCTGATGGGCAATCTGGTTTCGCTGGGCGTGGATCACATCGATTATATTATTTCGCATCACGCCGAGCAGGATCATTCGGGTTCGATCCCGGATCTCCTGGTTCTGTATCCGCAGGCCAAGGTCGTGACGAATCCCAAGTGCCGTGACATGCTGATGGATCTGTTGCACATTGAAGCCGATAAATTTGAGATCGTTGAGGACGGTCAAACCCTGTCTTTGGGAGATAAAACGCTGAAATTTCTCTATACTCCCTGGGTCCACTGGCCGGAAACCATGTGCAGTTATCTGGTCGAAGACCGGATCCTTTTTTCATGCGATTTTTTTGGTTCACACCTGGCGACCAGCAGTTTATTCGTGGACGACGAGGAGCGAACCGTTGAGGATGCCAAACGGTACTATGCCGAAATTATGATGCCGTTTCGGACCCAGATTCAAAAGAATCTGGACAAGTTAGCGCCATTGTCAATCGACATGATCGCTCCAAGTCACGGTCCGGTGTATCCGCGGCCGGCGCTGATCGTGGAGGCGTATCGGGACTGGGTTAGCGACCGGGTCAAGAACGAAGTCGTTGTGGCATATGTGTCGATGCATGACAGCACGCGTCGAATGGTTGAGCATCTGGTTCATGAACTGGTCGATCGAGGGCTGAAAGTCGTTCAATTCAATCTGGCCGGGGCGGATATCGGCAAACTGGCGATTTCGATGGTGGATGCGGCGACCCTCGTGATTGGGTCTCCAACCGTTCTGGTGGGACCCCATCCGGTTGCGGCGTATGCCGCCGTTTTGATCAATGCCCTTCGGCCCAAGACCCGTTTTGTCAGTGTAGTCGGATCCTATAGCTGGGCGGGAAAGATGGCCGATCAGTTCAAGGCCTTGCTGGGCAATCTTAAGGCCGAGTTCTTGGATCCGGTCCTGGCCAAGGGGCTTTCCCGCGACGAGGATTATCACAAGCTGGACGCCTTGGCCGAACGCATCCACGAGCGGCACAAACAAGCGGGATTGATGAATTCATAAGGAGTCGTTTTGGATGTCGGAAAAACCGAATCGGAAACGAATCATGGACAGGCGAACCTGAAACTGAAAGGGAGAAACATGACGGAACGAAAACAAGTGTATAAGTGCGCGGCATGCGGGAATATTGTTGAGGTTCTTCACGCCGGCGGCGGAGAGTTGATCTGCTGCGGCGAGGCGATGACGCTGATGACGGAAAAAACGGCCGACTCCAAGACGGAAAAGCATGTTCCGGTGATCGAAGCGGTCGAGGGTGGATACAGGGTCAAAGTCGGTAGCGTTCCTCATCCGATGGAGGAAAAGCATTATATCGAATGGATCGAACTGATCGCCGACGGAAAATCGTATCGAGAATTTCTGACGCCGGGCAAACCCGCGGAGGCGATATTCCTTGTCCAAGCGGCCAAAGTCAGCGCTCGAGAATACTGCAATGTCCACGGATTGTGGAAAGGATAAATTCCATGATATCGAAAAAGGTCGAAGACGCTTTTAACAAGCAGATCAACGAGGAATTGTTCAGCGCCTATCTATACCTGTCGATGTCGGCTCAATTCGAGGCGATGAACCTGGGCGGGTTTGCCCAGTGGATGCGGGTACAGGCCCGGGAAGAGACCGAACACGCGATGAAGTTCTACCAATACCTCCACGACCGTGGCGGCCGGGTTAAACTGGCGGCGATTGGGGAGCCGCAGTCGGAGTGGAAAGACGCTTTGGAAATATTCGAAGAGGCCTATAAGCACGAGCAGAAAATAACCGGTCTGATCCACGGGCTGGCGGATCTGGCCGAGAAGGAGAAGGACAGGGCTTCTCTGCTGTTTTTGCAATGGTTTATCGATGAGCAGGTCGAAGAGGAAAAGCACGCCGACGAGATCGTTCAGGCCCTCAGGCAGATTGGCAAGGCCAGCCACGCCCTGTATATGCTCAACAAACATTTGGGTGAACGAAAGGCCGATTAAGGAATTCCTATGACATCCCGGTTCCATATCGACGAAATCTTTGAGATTGCCGAGCAGATCGAACGCAACGGAGCCGAATTTTATCGTCGGGCCGCATCCCGAGCGGCGGATCCCGAGATTCGGACGCTATTCACGCATTTGGCAAGCATGGAAGAGAATCATCTGCGTCTTTTTGTCGAGATGCGAGCCAGATATGCGCAAGACCGTGGGCCGGTGGCTCAATACGACCCCGATAATCAAGCCGGCCAATATCTCCAAAGCATGGCATCGAGTCATGGGTGGGAGGGTAAGGCCTCGCCCCTTCGCGAAATGGACGGAAGTGAGCCGTTGCCCCAGATTTTGTGGAAAGCCCTGGCTGCCGAGAAAGATTCGGTTGTTTTTTATACCGGCATGAAAGATATGGTTCATTCCCGGGACCATCTGCCGCTGGAGGAGATTATTCGGGAAGAGTTGGGGCATGTGGCATTGTTTCAAAAGGCCTATGACAAACACCGGGCCTGATGTATAATTCCGTCGGCGGCTTGGATTTTTTCAGAGCCCTTGCGACCTCGAGTCTGTGGAAAGGAAACAGCGAATGAAGAAATATCGATGCTTAATGTGCGGTTATATTTATGATCCGGTCGTGGGCGATCCCGAAAATGGAGTCGCTCCGGGGACGGCTTTTGAGAATCTTCCCGATGGATGGGTTTGTCCGGATTGCGGTGTCGGGAAAGAAGAATTTGAACCCGTGAAGTAATCGGAATCGGCCCTTATCCCGATTTTTGGGCAGGGGCTCTTTCTTTTCGGTTGAGGTGGGGACAGGAGAGAGGAGGGCCTTCGATAAATCCCACTTTTTCAATGGGAATATTTCAATCCCAATCCCCTTTGCATCGTACAAAGAATGGTACCCAATTCGTTAAGAAGATGTCTTTGCGGGAGTCGAAATGACGACTTTGCTTGAACAGTTTGTTTGGAATCTATGGATGACGGTAGCCCAGATGGCTCCGTATCTGTTGTTTGGGTTTCTATTGGCGGGAATTTTGTCGGTCTGGATTTCTCCGGCGTTTGTCCGAAGGCACCTGGGTGGACAAGGATTGCTGCCGGTACTGAAGGCCTCGGCGTTTGGGGTTCCGCTTCCATTGTGTTCATGTGGGGTCATCCCGGTGTCGATGTCATTGCGGCGACATGGTGCCAGCAAAGGCGCGACGACCGCTTTTTTGCTTTCGACCCCTCAGACAGGATTGGATAACATTCTGGTGGCGTATTCCCTTCTGGGACCGGTATTTGCGGCGGTTTGTCCGGTTGTGACTTTCCTGACGGGCATTTTCGGCGGGACGGTCGTGGACCTTTTTGATCGCAGTCCGTCGGGCACAGTCGCGTCGGCCACAATCAAGGACGGGAGGGGCGTTATGGATATGAGGCCGGGATGGTATCGGGCGATTCGCTACGCTTTCGTAACGCTTCCGGGCGATATCGGCCGGGCGATTTTGATCGGGGTATTGATCGCGGCGGCAATCACCGCGAGTGTGCCGGAGGATTTTTTTGGTCCGATTCTGGGGGGTGGATTGCTGGCAATGGTGGTGATGGCCTTGATTTCGGCTCCGGTGTATGTCTGCGCGACGGCGTCAATTCCGGTGGCCGCTGCGATGATCGCCAAAGGCGCCAGTCCCGGGGCTGCGCTGGTGTTTCTGATGGTCGGACCGGCGACAAACGCGGCTACAATCGTGACACTCGCGTCCGCGTTGGGCCGGAGGACGGCGTTGTTGTATTTGATGTCGGTCCTAATCGCTGCGGTCGCCTCCGGATTGACGCTGGACGCTTTGTGGCCCGGTTTACAGGCGGAGATTTCGGCTCATTATTGCCAGCAGACGCCTGGTTTCTTGGGTCATGCATCGGCGGCGGTCCTGCTGGCGATGCTGGTTTCAGGATCCGTGCGAAAAGCAGAAAAAGCGGAACCGTTGAATTCGCAATCGGCGAAATGAGTAACCTCAATCGGGGCAATGTTCGGCTCACCTGATCAAGAGGCCAATTCGTCCGATAAACTTGAAACCTGCGCTGTTCTTTTCACCTTTATTTTCACTCCTGAAGGTCCGGATAAAAGGTCTTTGATACAGTCGCTACGGACGCTTTGCGCGTCGGGAAAGAAGTGAAAAACACGAGGTTTCCACCGGTTTCGTTCATCCTCCAAACGGAAGATTTGGTATAATACGGATCATGAAACAGGCATCATGGGGCGGAAGTTTCGGGGGCCGGCGGAATAAACGACGATTGCTACAAGGGCAGATCGTCCATGAATCGGAAATTCCGGAAGAACGGATTCAATCCAGGCGGTTGCGTGTCCACGGATGAAGGTTGTTCGTGAATGTAGAAAAACAAGAATCCACAACCAATTTGGGGAGAGTGATGATGAAGAAGATGATGGTGTTGACCTGTCTGGCTGCGGCGTTCTTGGCGTCGCCTGTTCTGGCCGGATACAGCGCTAAGATGACCGATTTGCCACCGACATGGACCGGCGGACCTTTTCAGGCCGTCGTAACGGGAACGGGAAATTTTGGACCATTGAATATGACCTTCCCGACTTTCTGTCTGGAGATGGGCGTTTATGTTACGCTTCCCGGCGAGTATCACGCGACCATTGATGAGGTCGTGAAATCCGGGGCTTTTGGTCCCAACAAGACCGCGCCGTTTTATACGGTCTTGCAGGAATCGACCAAGATGCTGTATGCTTCGTACCGAATGCTGAACAATCCGTCCCCGTCGCTGGGGATGGCTTATCAGAACGCCATCTGGGCGTCGCAGAGCGGCGCCTCGTTTGATCAGAGTCTGATTTTGGACCATGTCACCGGTAACGGCGTGAAGGTTTTGAATCTGTGGGATAAGAGAACCGGCGCCGATGTGCAGTCGCAGTTGATCATGGTCCCGGCGCCCGGCGCGATCCTGCTGGGTTCTCTGGGGATGGGTCTGGTCGGCTGGCTTCGGAAGAGACGGGTCATGTAATCCAATCCCAATCGTCAATGCACAGAATTGACGCCTTGCCCTCGGAGTACAACTCCGGGGGCTTTTTCTTTCCATGTTTGCATCCCATGACCACTCCGGAAAAGCAGTCGGGTTTTCCTTGTAATTTTGCGCGTAAACGGTAAGGTATGGACCATTGTCGAACGAAATAGAAACGGATGCAAAAGGGAATCGGCGAATGAGTCAGTCGTGGTGGCAATTGAGCGTTTCGGAAGCGGTCCAGCGGCTGGGGACGCATGCGGATCATGGGCTTTCGGCGACCGAGGCGCAGCAGCGTTTGGCCCAATACGGCCCCAATCATCTGCAGGAAAGGCCCGGGGCCTCGGCATGGGAAATATTTCTGGGGCAGTTCAAGAACACGATCATCTGGATTCTGATCGCCGCGGCAATCGTATCGGGTTTCCTGGGAGAATGGGTGGATACTCTGGCGATCCTTGCGATTGTCATCCTTAACGCTGTCCTGGGATTCATTCAGGAATATCGGGCAGAAAAGTCTCTTGCGGCGTTGAAAAAGATGTCGTCGCCGAATTCCAAGGTAATCCGGGATGGGACGCTGACGGTAATCCCTTCAGCCGACCTTGTGCCCGGGGATCTGGTCGTGTTGGAAGCGGGCGATTATGTTCCCGCCGACGGTCGGGTGATCTGGGTTACCCCGAATTTCGGGGTCCAGGAGGCCAGTTTGACCGGCGAGTCAATGCCGGTCAGCAAGAGCGTTGATATGCTTGCAGCCGGTGAAATTTCACTCGGCGACCGCAAAAACATGGTTTATCTGGGGACCTCGGTGGCGGCCGGAAAGGCGAGAGTCTTGGTCGCCGAGACGGCGATGAATACCGAGCTGGGGAAGATCGCCAATCTCATCCAGCAGGTCGAAACCGAGATCACGCCATTGCAGCGAAAGCTGGAAGAATTCGGGAAGTGGATTATCTATATATGTTTTGTTCTTGTCGGACTGGTCTTTGCGCTGGAGATGATCCGCGGCGGGCGAATCATCGATGTCTTCATGACTTCGGTGAGTTTGGCGGTTGCCGCGATTCCCGAGGGGCTGCCGGCGGTTGTGACCATCGCGCTGGCGCTGGGGGTTCAGCGGATGGTCAAACGGCATGTCCTGATTCGCAAGCTGGCGTCGGTGGAAACGCTGGGGTGCACGACGGTGATCTGTTCGGACAAGACCGGCACGCTGACGAAAAACGAAATGACCGTGCGGGTGGTTTTTGCCGGGGGAAAGATGTTTCCGGTGACGGGGATCGGCTACACTCCGCAGGGCGAGTTCCTTCTGGATGAAAAAGCGATTGAGGCCCAGAGCCATCCGGATTTGAAGCGGGCGCTGCGGATCGGGGTACTGTGCAATGGGGCTGAGTTTACCTGGACGGCCGATAGCGGCAGGATTGTGGGCGACCCGACGGAGGGAGCGATCCTCGTGGCGGCGGCCAAAGCGGGAATGACCAAGGCCGAGGAAGAGAAACAAAGTGTCTTCTTCGAGGAATATCCGTTTGACTCAATTCGAAAGATGATGACGATTTTGCGTCATACGGACGGGCAGTTGACGGCCTATATCAAGGGCGCGCCGGATATCCTGCTGGACCGCTGCTCCCGTCTGGATCAGGGCGGTCAGGTTCGGACGCTGGAGCCGGCCGATCGGGAGGAAATCCTTCGGATCAATAACGAAATGGCCAATCAGGCGATGCGGGTCTTGGCGGTGGCCTATCGTCCGGTGGATGCTGGTGGACAGCTCGACCCCGAGACCGTCGAGACGGACCTGATTTTCGCGGGGTTGTTGGCCATGATCGATCCGCCTCGCGAAGAGGTCAAGCAGGCCATGAAGGAGTGCCAGTCGGCCGGAATCCGGACAGTGATGATAACCGGCGATCACCGGAATACGGCTGTGGCCATCGCCCGGGAACTGGGGTTTTATCGCCAGGATTCGCAGGCCCTGACCGGCGAGGATCTGGAGGCGATGAGTGACGAGAAGCTGTCTGCGGCTATTGAACATACGCCGGTTTATGCTCGGGTTTCGCCGGAACACAAACTCCGGATAGTCAGGGCCTGGCGCGGCAAAGGCCAGGTGGTCGCAATGACCGGCGATGGGGTCAACGACGCCCCGTCGGTTAAAGAAGCCGATATCGGCGTGGCGATGGGGATCACCGGGACCGATGTCACCAAGGAAGTGTCGGACATGGTGATCACCGACGACAATTTCGCGTCGATTGTGGCGGCCGTGCACGAGGGCCGCGGGATTTACGACAATATTCAAAAGTTTATCCACTATCTGCTTTCATGCAATGTCGGCGAGATTCTGGTGATGCTTCTGGCCTCGCTGGCGGGTACGCCGGTGCCCCTGCTGCCAATTCATCTGTTGTGGATCAATCTGGTGACCGATGGATTGCCGGCGCTGGCTTTGGGCGTCGATCCGATCGATCCGGATGCGATGAAAAGACCGCCGCGATCGAAATTCCAGCGGGTGATCACCCGCCAGCGGATGGGGTTGATGGTCTTTCAGGGGTTTGTGATCTCGATTTGCTGCCTGTCGGCATTTTGTTTTGCGTATTACCTCGAGGGTCGTCATTCGGTTCTCAAGGCGCTGGGCGCGATGTTTTCGCTGGACTTCGAGACGATTCGAACGATCCTGACCATCGACGAGAGCCAGAAGGAGATGGTACTGGGGCGGGCCCGCACGATGGCGTTTATCGTTTTGGCGTTCTGTCAAGACTTCCATTCGTACAACTGCCGCAGCCAGGTTCGTTCGTTGTTTGAGGTAGGTGTGTTCAGCAACCTCAAACTGGTGGGAGCGACGATGGTATCAATCCTGCTGAATATGTCGGCGTTGTATTTGCCCTTTTTCCAGAAGGTGCTCAAGACTCAGCCCTTGACGGGCATGGAACTGCTGATCGTTCTGGTTTGCGCCTCAATTCCATTCTGGATCATGGAGATTGTCAAACGGCTCAACCGACGATGCAACTGGTATTCGCAGGATTGAACGGTCAGTTTGAAAACGGCCGGCGGGTCGAGGGGGTCTCGTTCAGAACGGCGCGAGCATGACGAGCATAATAGCCCCGGCTGTCTTTGGCGTATTGGCCGAGAATGGTTTTGCCCAGACCGTCGGCGTCTCCGCAGCGATAGAGAGCGCGGGCCAGCACCAGTTCGCTCAGCGAGCGATTGCGGGCCGTCGTATCGGTGGGGCTGGGAGCGATCGTTTTTCGCACTTCAGCCAGGTCCGTCCAAGCATGGCCGGTCATGCCGGGTTTGCGGAGCAATTCGGCCAGAACGGGAGCGGCCTTGGCATCCCCCAGCGTCTCCAATGCGACCGCGATGGCACGAAAATGCGAAAACTCTCTGTCCGTCGTCAGGTCGCGGGCCTTTTCGAGCAGGACCGGCAACGCTTGCGGATCGCGCGTGCGGCCCAGGGCGATGATCAAACTGTCCAGTTCGCTTAAACTCATGCCGAACTGGCCCATTCCGGTGTATCGCCAGCCCGTATCCCACGAGCGGGCGGCGACTTCGGCGATCAGCGCCGGCGATCCGGTTGAATCGCCGAAGATGCCGAGAATTTGCGCATAAATCCATTTTGCCTTCGGATTGTCGGTTATTTTGTAGGCGTCGCGTAACAGCGGCATTGCAGTGTCCGGATCGGCCAGGAGGATCTGGATGCCGTCATAATTGGTGACCACGGTTGAGACGGCGGCGGCGACTTTGTCTTTTGACAGGGGGAACGAGTCGGCATCCGTCAGAACCCGTTCGGGAAGAATCCCGATTTGGACGAGTTGTTTTTGGAGTTCTTTGAGATTCAGGTTGCGAGTGGACTGGTTGTTTCGGGCCAGCATGGACGCCGCCAGACCCATCGCGTACCCCTGATTCTGGATGTCCGCCTGCATGCGAATGACGGGCATTGCGTCCCGGTGGGCGCTGACCCCAAGGCCGGTGACGAGAATCCCGTCCAAACCTCGGGGCAAAAGGGCCCGGTATGGAATATCGACATCGATATCCAGAAGGTCCGGCTGACGGATCAAAAAGACCGGGTGGACAGTAAATCCGTGCGTGTCAAAGTTGCTTCGCGCGACCGTGATCGTATCCGGATAGGTCCGGTGATTCCAGATATCCAACGGGGTTATCACGAAATCGCCGATGATCCGTTGGCGTTCCCGCGTATCCACCAACTGGACAAGATCCCATGCGTCCTTGAATTTTTCACGGGCAATTGAAAATGAACTCGATATATCCAGGATATCGAGATCGTCGATGAAAGTAAAGTCCGTATTGGTGTATCCGGCTCCCAGGGCTTTGGCAGGAAGGCCGGCGCCCTGAACGGCCACATGATCAGCACCCGCATGGTCGATTTCGGCCCCGGCGGAGGCCGCGATCGCCGCGCTGCCGGTGGCATCGATCACGACTTTGGCCAGGACGACGCCACGGCCTCGAGTCGAGGCGACAACCACGCCGCAAACACGACCGTTTTCGACGACTGCGCCGGCTCCAAGTACGCCATACCATAATTCCCCTCCGGCCTTGCGTAGCTCCTTGCGATACCATTCGCTTTTCCATTCCACATTCCAGCCGTCAGAACGAACGGCATTCGGACCGAATTCCTCGATTCCCTTGTCGATCTCCGCGGTGAAACCGACAAGATTCCCATGGTAATATTTATTGATCAGACCCACAGTGCCGACTCCGCCGAGGGCATGGAGGTATTCGATGACCAGAGTCGTGGAACCGTGTCGGGCCGCCGAGATTCCCGCAGGCGCCCCTCCCGTTCCACCGCCGACCACCACGACATCATACTGTCCCCAGATCGGCAGCGATCGGGCGTGGGCTGGAATGGTCTTGACATCCGTCATTCGTAAAAAGGATGTCGAGAGATTTTCGCGGGTGTCCCCATCGACGGAATCGAGACTTGTAAATCCCCTGAGCGCGACCTTCTGTGGCTGAGGTTCATTCGCAACAAACCATGCGGCCGATTTACCGACGCGGGCGCCGAGCCGGAGGGAATTTAACGGATCGGTCATTTCTGCGGCGGCTTTTCGGGACAGATCGGCGGCCGGTCCCAGCAGCCACAAACCATCCAAACCCAATGGATACAACACGGCCAGATTCAATTGCTCAATCCCCGGCCAGGAACCCTCCAGTCGGATTTTACACGCGATGGGATCGGGCGGAATCTGATAGAGGACCTCAGACCCTTCGACGGCGGCAGGGGAAAAAGTTTTGTCACGAGAGAGCTGCTCGGCAAGGGCAAAAGAACCAAGCGAGCCGTCCGCCATCGGTAACGAAAGCGAATATTGGTAAGTTGAATAGAATGTACCCGGGTTTCGCTGGTCGGGAACGGCCGTATCGATCGTGCGGACTTTCAATCCTGCAACGGGAGCCACGCCGCCTCCATGGATGACCACCCGTTCGAATTCCTGCGGACCGGAAAGATAAGGTGCCGCAGTCGCGCCAGCCGCGCGGGCCAGATCCCCTCGATTCGTGGCGTCAATCACGAGTTTGGCAAGGATGGCCTGCCGGCCCGAAGGATTGACCAGTACCACGCCGGCGATTCTACCACGGTCATCCGTCAGGCAGTCGGTAGCAAAGGAACTATACAAGAACGGAACGCCGGCATCCAGCAAAGCCGACTCCAGGGTATACTTGATTTGCATCGGCCGGATCAGAACAGGCGATGTGATGTATTCAAAAGGCAGCGACTTATCATGGGATCGGGCTGGTTGGGCAAAGAGCCGCTTTTCCAGATCGGACTGCGGAATTTGGCCCGGTTCCAACCAGAGCCGACCAGTGGCACACAAGTCTTCGCCGAGATACGGTCGCGGAGCTGCGACAAATACCTTGGCGTGTTGTTTTGCGGCCTCGATTGCGGCGCTGACGGTGGCCATAGAACCGCCGACGATAACAATATCCGTCTCGGCGATCACAGGGATCTCTCGGGACGATTCATTTATGGTCTTGGCCGTAACTGACAGATCGACCAACAAGAAAAGACAACCGATCCAGAAAATGGTTCGCATGGACGACTCCTGAATTATCGTGTCAATAGATACCACATGGAGGAATGTTCGACCTTCAAACGAATAACCGGCTTACCGTCTCGTTGTTCGATCGGCGTTTCGGCCCGAACCGTTCCATCGGGTTTCAAGACGGAGGCCTTCCATACGCCTGCGGGAAGCACAACCCAGCCGACAGCCGGCTCAATTTGTACCGGAGCGGTCCCCCAGTTGGTTCCAACCGTCGAACGATCGGCGGCGAATTTCATATCGGTATTCTCGCACCGGCCGCAGGCAGCAACCAGGATTTTCTTGCTGTCAGCCAGTTTCTGTCGGTCCATCGCGGTGACGGTCACCGCCGCAAAGGGAGGCGATGAAAATCCCACCCGTCCCTTGGAGGCCGATTCAAATTGTTTTGTATCCCCCGTCAAAAGAAAACCACATCGACCGGATGCGAAATAAACGCCTTTTCCGGATTCGACGGTCCAGTCAATCCGAGTAAAATCGGCGGTCGTTGTAACGGTTGTTCCATCCGGAGGGATCGTCGGATAGGATCCAATGATTCTCCGCGAGAGCATGTTTTGCCAGCGGATCTGACCTTTGTTTCGTAAAACTTCGAACATATTCGAGCCGTGAGCGAGCCATTCGGGTGCCAGCGATCTGATCGGATCGCCCTCAAACAATGGAATCGCCTGGAATGACGACAAGGGAGCCAGTCCTCCAAAGCGGAATATCATGGCTCCGGCATTCATAAAACCCCATTTGGACGGATTCGTGTCGATGTCGAAATAACTGCTCATATGCCGCCGGTCCCAATCGGTGCCGCTGTGGCTATAGGTATAAAACCAGATTCCGTCCCAGTCCTGAGCGGCCGCAAATGAGGCGATCATCGGAACACATTCGGCCTGCGCGTCCAGCGGAGCCGGGTGATTGTATTCCGTCAGTGTGAAGGGCTTCCCGGCCAGTCTCTCCGATGCGATCGTGAACAAACGCGCCTGCTCGGGCCGGTCGGTCATGGCGATCTGATCGATCAGCCAGTCGTTGGAGTCCCACGGATGGCGCGGAAATCGAGGATGTTGCCAATATGAGTGCGAGTCGATGAAATCCATATCGCTCTGAGCCCAGATGCCCAGCGGGCCGAAGGCGATTGTGCCGGTGATCAGGCCCTTGACGCCAAGATCCTTCTTGAGATATTCGCGCATCCCGTCAAAATAGCGTTTTTCCGTCTCGGCAAGAAACCGAAGTCGATCGTTGACCCGTTCCAGGACTTCCGTGGTTGAATACACGGCGACGGTACAATTTTCGATGGATTCGTTTTCCAGAAGCCCTGTCTGGCCGCCGGGACAAAGGCGAGCTTCGGCCAGATAGACGGGGATCGGATCTTCCCCGAGAGTCAGACTCAGGCGCGCATTGGTATCGGATTGACTGGCCGTGAAGCCGAAACGAAAATCTTTCCATTCTTGTCCCAGGGTAACCGATTGGCTCAGGCCCAGATTCTGCCAGGGATCATGGGCCTGTCCGACAACCAAGGGTACCCGCTTGTTGCCGGCGGCAGCCGCGGTCAACAGGACGGTGTAGTATTGGCCCTTTTCCAGAGTCAATCCACCCTGATTGAATTGCAAATGCCACCCGACCGAATCGGTCTGGACGATATCGAGAACAATCGCTCGCTTTTGCTTATATATTCCAGGCCTGACCGAGGCCTTGGCAGTATCATGTTGTTCCAGAAACCAGTATGTCGGCCGGTTGGTGGAAGAATCCATGTTTCCAAAGGTTCCATTCTTTAACAGGTCGGCTCCGAGCGGGCTGGCGTTTCGGTTCCAGGCCTTGCGAAGTTGTTCGGTGCCGCCATAGCGGATGTTCAGCCAATCGTTGTACTGCGTCTGAAGGATTTGGGCATAGAATTTCGGCAGGGCGGGCAGGACCTGGTCGCCGTCCCACATGAAAAAACTATTCTCATTGGTAATCTCGACGATAGCCACGGCCGGATCGTCGGCGTAGCGAAGGTTACGATACGGATTAACACGGTCGAGTATCTGCCGGGCATACTGCTTTTGTGCATCGATCAGTTGCGGCGTGAAAAGGGTGACGATCTTATCGTAATCACTGTTGGGCCTGGGCAGACCGAGGGATTGACTGTGGCTTCGACCGACATGAAGATTGATGTCGGCATAGATGCCGCGTTTGGCCAGTTCATTGATGAAGAAATCAAGGCGATCCAGGCACTCAGCTTCGATGGTTTTCCCCTCGTTTCGATTCCAAAGACCTCGGGGATAATTGGAAGTGTCCATATGGTGGCAACGCACGGAGTTGACGCCGGCGTCGGCCAGCCGCTGAGCGACGGCCGCGGCCTCTGCATGGGCCGGAAAATTGGCTGCGAAAGAGAGATTTACGCCCCACAATCGAATCCGTTTTCCATCCCGCTGAAAGTGCCCCTTGCCGACGACGATCCGATCCTGCTCGCCGCGGATGGGTTCGATCGGGATACGAATCAGCGATTCCGGATTGGGCTGTCCGGGAATTGCGAATGGAGTCATCTCCTGTGCCGACACTGCCGGAAGGATCAGGCCCAGAAGGCACGCGAGAATCCATCGATGGATATGCATTGGATAACCCTCTCAATTTTGTATGCTTCGCTGAATAAATCGAAGCCACCTCAGTATAGGCGGGTTGTAAGAGATTGTCAAATTCGTGATTTTCATCGGAATTATTGATTGTTCTAATTCCTTGTCGAATATCGGTTTGCATCTCGTTTCTATAGCAAGAAACAAAAAAACATTCATGCCCGGTTGCATCGAAAAGGCGTTTGTGGTATAGTATAAGTGTTGCGAGTGCAAAACCGGCATGAATTGCCAAAGCATCATCCGCGGTAGGATGCAGAAAGGCACAATCGCAATCAGGGAGTCGAGCCCACAACTTATTGGATAAATCGCCCGACTCCCTTATTGTTTGGCGTTTGTTTTTTTGTTCAATTCCCGGTTGAATCCATCAACGGCTGGTTCATTCTGTGATCCTCTGAATTGTTCCCTGTCGATATTGTCTTTATCATTATGTAAATATTTGATTGAAAGGAAAGAATTCATGAGTCCATCGTCAAAAAAGGTGGCAAAGGTTGACCCGAAGCTCAAATACAAGGTTGCGGATATCTCGCTTGCCGCATGGGGACGGCGCGAACTGGCCCTGCAGGAAAACGAGATGCCCGGCCTGATGGCGGTGCGCGAAAAGTACGGCCGGAAAAAACCGCTCAAGGGCAAACGGGTCATGGGCAGTTTGCACATGACTCTCCAGACGGCTATGCTGATCGAGACGCTGTACGAATTGGGCGCGGATGTCCGATGGGCGTCGTGCAATATCTTCTCGACGCAGGACCATGCCGCCGCGGCGATCGCCAAAGCTGGCAGCGCGGCGGTCTTCGCTTGGAAAGGCGAGACCCTGGAAGACTATTGGTGGTGTACCGAACAGGCCCTGACCTGGCCGGATGGTTCGGGTCCGGACCTGATCGTCGATGACGGAGGCGACGCGACGCTTTTTGTGATCCAGGGAATGCGAGTCGAACAGGATCCGTCGCTTCTCGGGAAAAAATACGACAACAGGGAATTCGCCATCATTATGGACCGGCTTGCCGCAGGTTACAAATCCAGAAAAGATCGCTGGACGACCGTTGCCCGCAATCTCATCGGGGTTTCCGAAGAAACCACAACCGGCGTCCATCGACTTTACCAACTCCAGGAAAAAGGCGAACTGCCGTTCCCGGCGATCAATGTCAACGACTCGGTCACCAAGAGCAAGTTCGACAACCTCTACGGTTGTCGTGAATCCCTGGCCGATGGGATCAAACGAGCTACGGGCTTGATGGTGGCCGGCAAGGTCGTCGTGGTCTGCGGCTATGGAGATGTTGGCAAGGGGTGTGCCCAGTCGATGCGGGGATTCGGCGCCCGCGTTCTGATCACCGAGATCGATCCCATCTGCGCCCTGCAGGCGACGATGGAGGGGTATCAGGTGACGACGATGGAGGCAGCCGCACCCGTCGGCGATGTCTTTGTGTCGGCCACCGGTTGCTGTGATGTCATCACAGGCGAGCATATGGAGCGAATGAAAGACGAGGCCATCGTTTGTAACATCGGTCATTTTGACAGCGAAGTTCAGACCAGCTATCTCCTGAACAATCCCAAGTGCAAGCGGGAAAACATCAAACCCCAGGTCGATAAGTGGACCCTGAAGAGCGGCCGATCCATCATTCTTCTCGCCGAGGGTCGGCTGGTCAATCTCGGCTGCGCGATGGGACATCCGAGTTTTGTCATGAGCAACAGTTTCACCAATCAGTGTCTGGCCCAGATGATGCTCGTTCGCGAAAATCTTAAGCCCGGCGTTTATACCCTCCCCAAGAAGCTCGACGAGGAAGTCGCCCGCCTGCATCTGGGCCGGCTCGGTGTCAAACTCACTCATCTAACGAAAGAGCAAGCCGACTATCTGGGTATCTCTCCTGAAGGTCCTTTCAAACCGGACCATTACCGATATTAATATCAGGACATGGAATATAGGGAATAGAAAGGGGTGCGACAAAATGGCGTACTCCTTTGATTGGAATCGATGGCTCAACGGTAGAGCGTGGGATTTTTCTTCCAATCTTTGTCCTTGTCAAAGCCGTATTCGGTTACGCGAGGCCGCCGTTCGCGTAATCGTACGGATTCCAGGCCCAGGTAATATCCCTTCGACATTCCGTTTTTGCCGACGCATTCCAGACGCAGTTTGTACTCGCCGGGTTCCGGCCAGAAATCCAGCAGATGGACTTCTCGCCAGCTCAATCCGGGGCTATACAGGTCCACCGGACTGCCAAGTTTGACGCCGTTCAGCGAGATCTGATAAATCCCGAAATCGTCACTGGTTGTGGCCGTAATCAATAATCGTTTGGGCTCCTTTTTTTCTACTTTAAAGGGAATCTCGACCCAGGCCTCCGTTTGCTCGGCCGGCTGATACAGCAATTGCGGCTGATCGTAGAAATCCAATGCCTGCAGGATCGCATTTCCTTTTCCGTGATAGACGGCTTCAGTAAATTCGTTGGCGAAGACAATCCGATCGAGATTCGGCAGCTTGCGTTCCTTGGCATGCGGGACCGGAGGGGAAAAGGTGGGGGTCCCCGTCTGGTACCAGAAGGCCACTGACGAATAATCATCCTGTCGCTGGTTCCAACTGTCGCTAATATTCTTGGGATTCTCGTCCGGCGAGATCCACCCGTAATGTTCAAAGGTTACGCGGATGCCCTTTGTGAAGACGATCGGGTCCTGGATATGCCATCGGTATGCGCAGGTATGGCTGCCAACGATTCCCCACTCGTCGAAATACCCCACGCCGAAATACGGCGTGGATGTCTTTTTCAGTCCCCAGGCAGAAAGAAAGTAATCCTCCGTGCCTGTTCCCCAGATGGATGCGTCGGCTTCGCCGTCGATGTAGATCTTTTCGTCGCCCTCGCCGAACCATGAGGGGCTTCGTGTCCGTACGCTCAGAACCGTGCCGACATAGTGCCCTTTGCCCTGCGTGTCTAAAACGACATAATCTTTCCCTTGTTCATTCGGATATTCCTGGCGGTACCGCGCGTAAAAGTAGGGCGTATCGTCCGGAAGGGAATCGAGCTTGATCCAGTCGATATTGTAGTACAGCAGACTCAGGCGTTTTTCACTCTGGTTGACGACTTCAATTTTGGCATGTTTGCGGAACGGCATTCGCCAGAAACAATTGTACGAATCGGCGTCTTCCACGACCACCGGCAGAGAAATAATTTCCGTGCGGATGCCGAACCCGCAGGCAAAGAAATCGCCCAGCGGAGCCTCGACGCCCGGGGTCTTCTGGTCATCCCAGGTGATCCGCAACAGAATCTCCTGGTGATTGGCGGACCCCTCTTTGGCCCAGTCCTGCCGCTCAGGTCCGAGGAAAGTGACCCAGATATGCGTAATCACGCCGGGTCCTTCGCGATCCATGAGTACCTTGGTCTGTCCCGGTGGAACACTTTTGTTGTCCGAGTTGCTGTCGGGATCCGGCTTGCCGTTCGGATCAAATTTTCCGTCTGGACCGATCCGATGCGTTGAACTTTCCCGCATGCTCCGCCCTTGTTGGGGCTTGGAAAGATCGTCCAGAAATGTCGCCTCTGCCGAGATGGTCCACATCAGCAAAACGCTGATACACAATGGTTGCAGACGAATCCTTCTTCTTTTTTTGATCATGGTTCTCTCCGGATGGGGTGTCATTTTGATGGTTCTGAGCTCGGAATTTCGATTCCCTTCTGGATCGGTTCTCCCGCTTTCGGCCAGCCATTGTCCCAGGTGATCGGCCGTATCTGTAATGTCGCGATTCCATTGCGCTGCGCGTCATAGGTATGATGAACCAGAAAATCTCCGACGGTCGTTTGAAGGAAGCTGTTGTGCCCCGGACCCTTCCAGCGATCCTGCCCGGCGAGCACCTGCATCGCCCCGCCGTCCAACATTGGTTTGCCGTGATCATCCACATACGGACCGGTGACGAGGTCTGCCCGTCCGACCATGGTTCGATATGTGCTCTGTACGCCCTTGCAACAGGTGTCGAAAGAGACAAACAGGTAATACTTTCCTTCGTGTTCGATCAGATAAGGCGCCTCGATCGAAGTATTTCCCTTGCGTTCGGCCAGATGAATCAGGGGCGAATCGGGGGAGATTGGTTTTCCGGTGGCGGGGTCCAGTTCCATCATGTAGATCCCTCGCCAAAAGGAGCCCCACGCCAGCCACACGCGTTTGTCTTTGTCCTCAAAGACCGCGGGATCGATTGCGTTAAATGGCGTCCGACTTGGGGCTGAATCCACCACCATCCCCTGATCCTCCCAGCGATACCTCGCATCGGAAGGATTTAGAGTCGTATTGACGGCTACGCCGATCGCCGATCGCTGGCTGCCGAATGTCGATATCGAATAGTACAGGTAATAGCGATCGTGAAAGAAGGCAATATGCGGCGCCCAAAGTCCTCGGCTTCCGGGAATCGCTTCACGGGACCAGGCAGGCGAACCGTCGGGAAAAACCATTCCAAGCTGATCCCATGCATACAGATCGATCGATCTTCGAATCGGAATTCCGCGGCCGGTACAAAACACATAATACGCCCCGTCAGCGGCGATGATCGACGGATCGTGAACCCGTTCAACGGCCCCGATTTGGGCGAAGACCGGTATCGAACTGATCATCGCCAGGATGATATTTGCCCATACCCGGCAACGATTGTAATGTATCATGCGAGTCATGCGAGGGCTCCTTTTCCGGACAATTTTCGATTATCCTATCATCCCCGATACCGATAGGCAAGCGCCGAATCTGCCGGTTGATTTTACAGTCAGGAATGTCTACAATGGGCGTTATGGATAGGGAACGGACAATGTGGGAGCATTTTGCTCATCAGGCGGATATCGGGATTCGTGGAATAGGACCCACGATGGAGGAGGCCTTTGCGCAGGCCGGAATCGCCCTGATGGCCGTCATTGGAAATCCGGATCAAGTCTGCTCGACAACGCAAACCACCATAACCTGCCAGGCCGACGACCCTGAGCAGCTCTTTGTCGATTGGATCAACGCCCTGATCTTTAAGGTTGCCGCCGACCATCTGTATTTTTCTCGGTTTACCGTAGCGATCCGCGACGGTACACTCACTGCGACCGGATTTGGCGAACCCATTGATCCGGAGCGGCACGAGACGGCCGTCGAACCCAAGGCGGCGACCTATCTGATGCTTCAAGTCCGACAACGGCCGGATACAAGTTGGATTGCACAATGTGTTGTGGATGTCTGAACGATGAATCGAAAACTCGTCAAGCAAAAATCGGAATACCGCTGGATTGTCGAACGGGCCGGAGCGATGAAAGTGGATGGCGTGATTTTTGCCTCCGAAACCCTGATTGCCGGAATGGACGACAAGGTCGCCGAGCAAGTTCGCAATGTCGCAGCGCTTCCCGGAATCGTCGGCGCATCGTATGCGATGCCGGATGCCCACTGGGGCTATGGGTTTTGCATCGGGGGTGTGGGGGCGTTTGATCCGGACGCCGGAGGCATCATCTCAGCCGGGGGTGTGGGTTTTGATATTGCTTGCGGTGTACGAACTCTCCACACCGGTTTGAAGATCGGCGATATTGAAGGACGACGCGAACAACTGGCCGATACCCTCTTCCGTAAGATTCCCGCCGGAGTTGGCAGTACCGGCCGGCTTAAACTTCGTCCCGCCCAACTCGACGAAGTCCTTGCCAATGGCGCTCTCTGGGCCGTCGAACACGGTTACGGTCTGCCCGAAGATCTTCGTTTTATCGAGTCCAATGGCTGCGTCCCAGGCGCCAATCCCGCCAAAGTCTCCGATCTGGCCAAGCAGCGTCAGGCCGAAGAGATGGGTACGCTCGGTTCCGGAAACCACTACCTCGAGGTTCAACAGGTCGTCGAGATTTTCGACCTCGAAGTCGCCAGGGCCTTTGGCATCGAAGAAGGCGATCTCAAGATCAGCATCCATTGCGGCTCTCGCGGTCTGGGTCACCAGATCGGGACCGACTATCTCAAGAGCATGGCCGGCTGCGCCAAACAAATGGGCATCGAACTGCCCGAACGCGAACTGGCCTGCGCCCCCATTGCTAGCGATGTCGGCCAAAGTTACCTCGGTGCGATGCGCAGCGGGATCAACTGTGCTTTGGCCAATCGTCAGATCCTGACACACCTGGTCCGCGAAGCGTTTGATGAATTTCAATCCTCTGCACCCATCCGTCTGCTCTTCGATGTCTCGCACAATACCTGTCAGGAGGAAACTCACACGATCGAGAAAAGGCCCCGACGCCTGTTCGTTCATCGCAAAGGGGCCACGCGCGCCTGGGGACCGGGACATCCGAGTTTGCCGGCCGAATATGCCGGGGTCGGTCAGCCGGTTCTCATCGGCGGGACGATGGGGACTGCGTCATATATTCTCGTCGGCACGACTGAAAGCGAGCACATGGGCCTCAGTTCCTCCTGTCATGGCGCCGGCCGCAATATGAGCCGGACTGCCGCGACCAAACAATGGAATGGGAAGACGATCACCCGCCAGCTCGCCGATCGCGGCATCCTGATCCGCACGCGTTCGATCCGCGGTGTGGCCGAAGAGGCCCCGCTGGCTTACAAGGATGTCAGCGAAGTCGTCGAAGTCTCTCACAACCAGGGCCTGGCGCGAAAAGTCGCCAAGCTGGTTCCGTTAATTTGCATCAAGGGCTAAACAAGAGGATTCCGGAGACTTGCCAGGAGGAATGGATCCAATTCGGCGGCGATTGGAATGGCTTGACCGCCAATCTGATTCCGGACTTGTGCTGTTGCGATGGGCCCCCGAACATCCAATGGTCTTTCCCGCAATCGGTCTGATGACCGGAATCGCGATTCAATACCTGTATCCGGTTCCTGGAGGATATTGGTTGTTCGTTGCGGCGATCATTATCGCGGGCTCCTGGATAATCGTTCGCCATTTTCCCCGGCATACGACGGAGATCCTCTCGATTGTCTCTCTCTTGCTCTGTAGTTGTCTTGGCGGGTTGCGATTAATCCATTTTTGGCAACCCGAAGTCAACGACATTCGGCATTTTGTCGGCAAAGAAAAACGCATCGTATCCCTGCGCGGCCGGGTTATTGGTGAACCTTTTGCGACCAACAAGGATAGCTGGGTCTTCGGTCGTTATTCGTGGTCCGGCTCCGGATCAACGCTGTATTTGCGGCTGAATGAGGGGCTCACGACTGCCGGTTGGAAGCCCGTCCGAGGAACAATCCGCGTCGATTGTTCCGAACCACTTGAGCATGTCCACGGCGGAGACCGGATTGAACTGTCTGCCCGAATCGGCCCGATCCATGGGCCCATGAATCCCGGGCAGTACGACCTCCAGAAAGCCCTTGCACGGCGAGGGATCTTTCTGTCCGCCTCCGTCAAGTCTGCGCAGGGAGTCTGCGTTTTGTCCAAACCTTCGGATCGCTGGATTTCCGCCGGCCTTCTGCGTCTCCAGCGTATCGCCAACTCGGCCCTTGTTGATGACTCGATGTTGGGCCGACCGGCCGAGGCGATGGTGTCGGCTCTGGTTCTGGGCCAGACGCGCCAGATCGATCCTGCCGTATATGAGGCCTTTCGTCGAACAGGGCTGGCTCATTTCATTTGTTTGTCCGGGATGCAGATGGCGATCCTGGCCGGATTTCTTTGGAAATTCGGTCGTGCCGTGCAATGGAGCAAGCGGGGCCGCGCGGCCTTGACTCTTGTGATTTCGGCATTGTATATCCTGATTGTTCCGCCTAATCCCGCCACCACCCGGGCGGCCGTGATTTGCTGGTTCTTTTGCATCGCCGTCCTGGTCCGTCGTGTCCCCGATTCCAAAAACACGCTGGCATTGTCGGCTGTGGTGATGCTGCTGGTTCGTCCGACGGACCTCTTGAACATTTCCTGGCAACTGTCGTTTTCCACCGTAGCGGGTATCCTGCTGTTTGATCAGTCCATTCGTCATCGGCTGATGACGATGACGACGGATCGCTGGTCCGCTTTCGTCGAGCGTCTGTCCGGTTTTCGCCGTTGGATCCTATACGATGTCCCGGTGGCCGCCGTATGGATGCTTAGCATGGGTTTGTCGGCCTGGTTGGCCGGTTCCGGCGTGATGCTCTATCACTTTGGAACGATTACGCCCTGGGCCAGCGCTTTTACCGTCCTGGTCAATCCGCTGGTTTTGGGTGTTACGGTCCTGGGCTTTCTCAAGCTGGTCGTCATCGGCTGGCTTCCCACCTTGTCGATGGTACTGGGCGTTATTGTTGCGGCCTTGTCGGATGCGATGACATGGACGACGCAGATCCTCTCGAAGATTTCCTTTTGTCAGATCAGGATTGGACAGGTTGGCCTTATCTGGATCGCGGTTCTGTATCTTCTGATGCTGATGATTGCCTTCTTTCCGTTGCGGCGGGGGGGCTGGCGGTTGCTCCGACCCTCTTTTTTTCTGACCTTGGGATTGTTGTTGACGGGATTGGCCTGGCAACCGAACCGTCTGAATGCCTTGGAAATGACCTGCTTGGCCGTCGGGCCCGGCCAGGCGTTGGTCTTGCGATTACCCGGCGGCGAGACCTGGCTGATCGATGCCGGTTCTCAGACTTCGCCCAATATCGGCCAGCGGATTGTATTGCCGTTTCTCCGGCAGGCCGGAATCGATCGTCTTCAGGGCATTGTCATCAGTCATGCCGATACGGACCATTTCAACGGTCTTCCGGAAATCGCAGCGGTCATGCCGATTGGAAAGGTGTGGGCCAATGACGCATTTCAAAAAAAGGCCCGGACCCTATCCGGAGCCGGATTTCTGCGACAATCGATGGAGAAAATGGGCCATTCGGTGGATCCGCTCCAGGCCGCCGATTGGCCTTCGTTTCCCGTAGTCATTCGTCCGCTCTGGCCGCCGCCCGGAAAATTCGACGCGACTCTTTCCGATAACGATCAGTCTCAGGTACTCTTGGTCGAATATGCAGGGCGACGAATCCTGATCTGCAGCGACATCGAGGAAACCGCACAGAGGGCCATCTTGTCCCTTTACCCCACATTGAAAGCCGATATTGTGGTTCTGCCTCATCACGGCTCATCGGCGACTCTGCAACCTTCCTTTCTCGAAGCGCTTGCACCCATGACGGTCATCGCCAGCTGCGCTTCCTCCCGTGTTGAATCCGCATGGAAACCCCTCGATTCCGCTATTTGTTCATGGTACACCGGCCGTGACGGCGCCGTGATGACAACAATAAAAGCCGATGGAACAATCCGTACCATCGGCTTTGCGCACAGTCCAAGCGGGACTTCCCGGAGTCGGGAATGAATCCGCAGAATCAATCGTTACCGCATGTGGACGACAACTTCGACCCGGCGATTCTTGGCCTTTCCGGCCGAGGTGGAATTGGACGCCACCGGCCGGCTCTCGCCGCAGGCCACGGCGCGAATCTCCTTGGAAGGGGTTCCGTGGGAGACCATATATCGCAAAACGGTCAGAGCCCGTTCGGCTGACAGCTCCCAGTTGTCCTTCCATAGCTTGGCTGACTTGACAATCGGGTCGGAGTCTGTATGCCCGACTACATCGATGAGTCGGCCGCGGTATCGTTCCTGCAGGACCGACTGAATTTTGTTGAGTTCTGAAATTTCACTCTTGCGGAGAGTGGCCTGCCCCGGCGTAAACAGGATTTCGTTGGGCAGGGTAACGGTGATGGTTCCGGCCGCGGCGTCTACGCTCACATCCATTCCCTCAAAGCCGGTGACCTTGTCGGCGGGTTTTTGCTCGGTGCTGATTTGCCTTTGGAGTTCGTCGATGGTTCTTTGGCTCTGCGAGAGCTGCTGGCCGAGCTGGGCCTTTTCGGCCGATGCACTCTCCAGCGAGGCCGTGCAGTTATCATACAATCCTTTGAGATTCTGATGTTCAACATCCAAAGCTTTGTATTTTTGTTCCCAATTCGTACAACCTGTCAGGACCATCATCCCGGCTGCCACAGCGGCGACCCAAACCATGTTTTTCATATGCGACCTCCCGATTGTCAAATTGATTTCCTTTGTTAGAACGACCGCCAACAAAACAACTTCGACCAATAATTCCAAAACCAATCGTGCCCTATCATAACCAGTACGATGGCCGATGACAAGAAGGGACCATAAGGAATTTGTCGGGTTTTTCGAAACATCCACTGATAACTGGCCCATGCCAGGCCAAAAAACGGAGCCAAGAAAAACGCCACAACTATCATCTCTGCCCCCACCATCGTTCCTGCCGCCCCCATCAGGTGGACATCGCCCAGTCCCATCGCCTCACGACCAAAAGCCAGTGTGCCGAGAATACGAGTAGCCCAGACGATCCCACAACCGATCAAATATCCCCAGAGACTTCCGAGCAGGCCCGAAGCCATCGGATAAGCCATTACCTCGTTCCATCCCCGTTCAACCGAGGGAAACAGGCGATAGACCGCCAAAGCGAAAAGTGCCCCCGCGATAAGGGGCGAAAGAAAGACGATTTCCTTAAGAATTTCTCGGCGGTGGGGGATAATTTCATCGTCCAGGACATCCGGACGGACTTCTGCGCCGTCGGTTCCAGGAAGCGCTTCGCTCGAGTTCGGATAGCTGGGTGGGATAATCCCTTTTTTCAGCAAAATCAGGGCAACGGCCAGGCCGAGCATACCCCCCAGGGTCAGGATCCCGCAAACCGAGGATGCCGAAGGAAACAGTCGAAAAGCGGTCACGATCCGAGAGTCCATGACCCAGGGCGCGATCGCCGAACCCAACACGCCGGTTGCCGACACAAACCAGCACAAGTGAAGCGGTATTACCCACAGTTCCAGATCGATCGCGCTGGCCGCCAGCAACGCCGAAAGCAATAGAATGTGGCAGGCGAACCACAGCCATCCACCCTCCAGAAATCCCGACAAACCATACCCTTCCTCTCCGCCCAGCCCCCGGATATCTACATCAAAATATAGAATATACAATCCCAGAAACAACAGGGCCGTCAATAGCTCGATCACCGGATATCGGATGGAAATCCCCATTCCGCAGTTGCGGCATCGGCCGCGCAAAATCAGCCAGGACAAAATCGGTATATTGTCGTGCCAGATAATCTGAATTCCGCAGCCCGGACAAGCCGATGGAGGGCGAACCAGAGATTTATCCCGGGGCAGTCGCCAGATTACCACATTGAGAAAGCTCCCAACGCAGGCGCCAAAAGCGAATACGAACAACAGCCAAATCCATTCGGGCAATATCATATTGTCAATCCATTCCGGTCCATCAATGACCGCGCTTTGCGGATGTTCGGCCCCAGGGTCCCTGGACGATCCCGGCGACTTTCATCGGTAGGCCGAACAAACGGATAAAGCCGGTCGCATCCGTCGGATTGTATTCGGCGCCCATTTTGAAGCTGGCCAGGTCCGCTCGATACAGACTGCGGGGGCTTTTGACCCCCGCCGGTGTACAGCGTCCTTTGAACAACTTCATTCGGACGGTACCGGAAACATGCCTTTGAGTCGCGTTAATGAAAGCGTCTAGCGCTGTCCGCAGGGGACTGAACCACTGGCCGTAATACACGATTTCCGCATACTTTAGCGCGATTTGCTGTTTGAAGTGCATCGTCTCGCGCTCCAGCGTCAAACTCTCCAGGAGCTTGTGGCCCGTTGTCAGGATCGTCCCGCCGGGAGTTTCGTACACCCCGCGCGATTTGATCCCCACCAGACGGTTTTCCACAAGATCCGATTGTCCCACGCCGTGTTTGCCGCCGATGGCGTTGAGCGTTTCGATCAGCCGGACCCCGTCGATGGATTGGCCGTTCAGTTTGACCGGTATGCCCTGTTCAAATCCAATCTCCACATACTCGGCCTTGTTTGGCGTTTTGGATACGGGTTTGGAGATAACGAACAAGTCGTCTTTCGGCTCGTTCCATGGGTCTTCCAGATCTGCGCCCTCGTGACTGATGTGCCACAGGTTGCGATCCCGCGAGTAAATCTTCTTGACACTCTGGCTGATCGGAATCCTGCGTTGCCTGGCGTACTCCACCGCCGCCTCGCGGCTGGTCAGCGTAAAGTTCGGGTCCTTCCACGGCGCAATGATCCGCAGCGTTGGATCCAGCGCCATATATGTCAGTTCGAATCGCACCTGGTCGTTGCCCTTGCCCGTCGCTCCGTGCGAAACGGCCGTACAGCCCTCGGCATGAGCGACCGACACCTGCTTTTCCGCAATCAGCGGACGGGCAATGCTGGTCCCCAGAAGATAATCGTACTCATACGCTGCGCCGGACTTGAGCATCGGCCACAAATAGTCTTCCACAAACTCCCGACGAAGGTCCATCACGACGCACTTAACGGCGCCCGTGGCCATCGCCTTCTTCTGGATTCCGGACAACTCGTCGCCCTGGCCCAGTTCCGCGGCAAAGGCCACCACCTGATATCCGTAAGTTTCCTTCAGCCACGGCAAAATGACGCTGGTGTCCAGTCCGCCGCTGTAAGCCAATACCACTTTTTCCGCTTTGGGATTCGCCATGAAATCAATCCTATAAAGAGAAATCCGCTTCTCGATTATCGATTCGTTGTTGTACTTGTTTTGGCCGCGTCCGTACCCGCAGTCGGATTGGGAATGACCAGTTTCATTCCCGGTTTGATTTTCGTCGGGTCTTTCAAAATCGCCGAGTTGGCCTGCAAAATCTTCTGCCACTGACCACTGGTGCCGTAATATCGCTTCGAGATCTTCGACAGCGTTTCATCCTGCGCAACCACATGAATCGTTTCGGCCGGTTTCGTTTTGACCGCTTCGGTTGTCGTGCCCGTTCCGCTCTTTTCGGCAGGTTCGGCCGCCTTGGGCTTGGTTTCGCCGGCGAACGGACGAACGATCGGTTCGCCGCCTTCGCCCGGTTTTCGCTCCGGGATCACAAGATTTCCCGGTTTGGCGTCAATCGGTTTTGCCGGTTCATATCCCGCGATCGGCCCGCCTTCGAGCATGTTCCGACGAATTCGATCTTCCACCGATGCGCCCGGCCACATCGACAAAGCTACCGTCGCACAGATCACCACTCCGACTCCGATCAACATTCCGATCTTCAAGTCCCGTCGCATGGCCCGTTTCCGACGGCCGCTTTACGCCCGGCCCTCAGCGTTTCAGTTCCGCTTTGCGTTGTCCGAGCAACAGCAGCGGACAAGCGATCGCGATCGACGAATATGTGCCAATGACGATCCCGAGGAACATAATGAAATTGAATCCGCGAAGCCCCACGCCGCCCCACAGGTACATTACCAGAATCACCGTCAGTGTCGTTATGCCCGTTAAGACCGTTCGCGACAGCGTCTGATTGATGCTATCCGTCAACAGAAACGGCGTTACACCGCTCAATCGTCCGCGGTTCTCGCGGATCCGGTCGAACACGACGATTTTATCGTTCAACGAATACCCCAGTACCGTCAGAAAGGCCGCGATCGCCTGCAGGTTGATCTTAAAATCTTGGATCAGCAGGGCTCTCCCCAGGGCCGTATTGGCCACATACACGCAGGATACCACGGCTCCCAGCGTGAATAGCACATCGTGAATCATCGCGATTACCGATGCGCCGCCGAACATCGCCGTTCCGAACCGTACCCAGATGTAGAACAGGATCGCGATCAGCATCAGAATGATTGCCACCCACGCTCGCATCACCGACTCGCGCCCGATCGACGGGTCGATCTGCGTAATCCGAGCCAGACTGGTTTCAAGCTGTGCCGAGCGGCTCAGCCGCGCCTGTTCATTTTCCACGAAGCGCATCCAGTCCGTTTCCGATATCTCGCGGTACCCGGCCTCCGGAAGCGAACTGACGAAGATGAACTCTTTGACAGAATCGGTTTCCACCAGCGGCGTCAGGTCGATCTTAAACAGCGTAAACGGATACCACGCGATATGCTGCGTATCTTGTTTCAGCCGGATATCCTTGATCCGGCGGTCGATTTCAGCGCCGGTGGTGGGCTTGCTCAGAGTACAGACGATCTTGACGCCTCCGATGTAATCGGCCAATTCGACTTCCTGATCGCCGATCTTGACCGGTGCGGCCATGGTCAGGCCGATGTCTTCCCGCTGTGCCAGATCATCGCCGAATGCCTGTCGGATCGCGTTGGTCACGATCGGATCGACAACCGGTTCGGAAACCACGGCGGGCTGGATGATCTTGATGGTTTGCGAGCCGAAGGTTTTCTCCAGAACCTGCTTGAGCAGATCTTCTGATCCCGGATTCACCGACACGACAAAGTTCGGGTTGCTGCCGGTGACCTTCAAATCGTCCAGTTGTTCCTTCTGCTCCTTGTCGGATTCCAGTGTCTTGGTGATGGTCTCCTCAATACTGGCATGGGAATGACTGCCGCCATCGGTCAGGGTCAGCGCTGCGCTTGGCCGACCAAAGGCCGCGACCAATACCCGTTTCAGCATGGCCTCATTGACCTGTCCGGTCGAGATCGTAAAAGTCTTGTTGTCGATTGATTCGATCTGCAGGCCGTACAACCGGTCGGCGGTGTCGGCCGTTGTTTTTTCAATCGCCGCGCGAATGGTCTCAACGGTTTGCGGGGCGGCCGATGCAGGGAAAGTTACCGTTGCACGGGTCCGGTTTGAGGCCGTCGTCGTGATCTCATATTGCTGTCCCGTCTCGCCGATTTGATACACGCTAACAGAAGCCAGCGCCTTGTTGCCAATCTTTTCGCCGATGGCCTGGATCGCCGCCTCGACCTTGGCCCGGTCGTAATCCGTTCCTTCCTTCAAGTCGATCTGAACGCTTGTGCCGCCCGTGAATTCGATGTCGTATTTGTTGTTCTTGGTGTCGTCACGGAAAATAAACACCCCCATTCCAGCCAGAATACAGGCAAGCGAAAAGACCGTGAAGATCGGTCGTAACGCCATCCAGTTGATCGTCGGCTTGCTAAAGGCCTTGAACATCTTGAGGTGGCTGCGAAGGGTACGGGTGTCCAGAAGGACATCGAGAATGACGCGAGTGACAAACAAGGCCGTGAACATGCTCCATGCCAGACCGATCATCAGTACGATGGCGAATCCCTTCAGTTCTTCCGAGGCGACCAGGTACAGGATCAATCCCGAAAGGAAGGTCGTCAGGTTCGAGTCGAAGATCGTCCAGAACGCCCGGCTGTATCCGTTGGCGATGGCCATACGAACCGTCGAACCCCGCTCCTGTTCTTCGCGGACGCGCTCAAAAATCAGCACATTGGCGTCCACGCTCATGCCGACGGTCAGCAGCAAACCCGCAATACCCGACAGGGTGAAAGTCGATCGGGACATGGCCATGGTTGCCAGAATGAACAAAAAGTTCAGCGTCAGGGCGATCACCGCGATGATGCCGCCGAGTTGATAATAGAAAATCATAAACGCGGCCGTACAACTCAGCCCGATCACGCCGGCCAGGATGCTTCGGTCACGGTTATCGGCTCCGATGGTCGCGCCGATGGTCTTTTCGGAAATCGGCATGTCCGACAATCGTGCCGGGAACGAGCCGGCGTTGAGTTTGTTGACCATGTCCTTGACCTCGGTATCCGTGAAATCGCCGCGGATAATTCCGCTGGAACTGATGGCCTCTTCGATGTTCGGGGCCGATAGAACCAGCCCGTCCAGCAGGATCGCCAGCGGTCGGCCTCGATTGGCTCGCGTCAGGTCGTAAAACAGGTTGGACGCGATCGGATCGAACGAAAAGGCGATTGCCCGTCTGCCCATATTGTCCGTCGAAGGCCGTGAACCGGTCAGCTTCCAGGGCCGGTTGTGGCTGCGGAGCATCGTCTCGCCGGTCTTGTTGCTGCACAGAACATAGAACTTGCTTCCAAACTGCCCGATGATGGATCCGGGCACTTTTTTGAATTCATCGATGCTTTCAATCTCGCACCATACATAGCCACCCACCGAAGCGGCCTTGGGACCCTTGGATTTCAGGGCGTCCAGGTAGCCCGCGATTTCCGTCTGATTGGTCTTGCCGGTGCTGTCGCCTTCGGTCGGCAGGATCCGGAATTCCAGAACGCCGGCGCCCTTGAGCATTCGTTTCAGGTCTTCCGGGTCATCCAATCGGCCGCCGACGGCTTTATAGGCGGCATAGGCCTTCTCGGCCGCTTCGATCTTGTCTTTGCGGTCGGCGAACTTCTGTTTCTTCTCCGCCAGCCGTTCTCGGCGATCCACACTGCGGGCCGGCATATCCAGAATCGCCGTAATCTCTTCGATGCTGAGATTCAGTTCCCCCAGTTTGGCTACGGCCGCTTCCCATTGATCGTCTCGTCCCGTCACCGGGGTCGTGATGTCGTTGACGGCCTCCGCCCATGACTTGTAGCTCTGCAAATACTGACCGATCAGATCCACGCCCTTCTGAATCGCCTCTTCCAGCTTGGTCGGATCCGCCGAAAGGTCCTTGTCCGCCTTGCAGATGGTTTCCACATGCTTGCGGAGTTCCTCGGCCTTTTTGGCGTCGTCGTAATTCGACCAGGTCGAAGCCATCGCCTTGACATAACTGCCCTGGAGCTTGGCCGCATCCAGAGCCGCGACCAGTTCGGTCATCTTGGCCGTGGCGGCGTTGCGCTGATTTTGTTTTTCTCGCCGCGCGTCATAGGCCTTGGCCAATTCGTCCAGAATCGCCTTTCGCTCGGCGGAACTTCCGGCAACCTGCGCAAAAAATTCCTCTCGCTTGGCCGGTTCCTCTCCCAGCGAGCGTTTGATCCGCAGAAGGTTGATATTGAATTTTTCCAATTCGCTCAGGGCCTCCTCGTAGGCCTTGCGTTTTTTGACCGTATCGGCGCTGGCCAACGGAAGCTGGATCTCGATCCGGCGGTCGCCCTGCGGCCGCATCATCACATTGGCGACATTGCCCGGGTCGATTCGCTTCATCAGGATCGGAATCATGTTCGTGGCCAGACCCTTGATCTCGGAGGAACTGAGGTCCGCGGTGTCGATCTCGTAGATCAAGCTCGTACCGCCGGCAATATCCAGGCCGGGTTTGATGTTCAGCTTGATCGACTTGCTTTCGGGATCCCAGTGCGGCCGTAGCTGAATAACCGACCAGACGATAAAAAATGCAATTAACGCGATCTTCCACACATGTTTCTTCATGAGTCCATCCTATTCTAAGTCAGTCGCAAACCGGCATACCGGATTCATCGTTGCCGTTTTAATTCTTTTCGTCCGAGGCCAGCTTGCTGATTGCCCCGGGTACCACGCGGATCTTGGTGTTGGTCGATTCGTCCACTTTTAGCACGATTTCGTTCTCCCGAACCTCCACCACCGTTCCGAGAATCCCGCCGACCGTTCGTACCCGGTCGTTTTTCTGCAGGGATTTGATCATTTTTTCCTGCTGCTTTTGACGCCGCCGCGGACTGAAGAGCAGCAGGTACATTGCCATGAAGATCAGGATCCACATGGACCACTGCAGCCACGGAGGCGGTGGCGCTGGTTTGTCGGCCGGGCTGGCCCCGGGTTTGGATTCGGTAGCCGTCGTCTGGCCGGTCTCGGCCGGCTCGCTGGTCACGACCGTTCCTTCCTGTCCTTCTCCCGATGCCGAAAGTCCGGCCGCTATCCACAAATCAAAATTCATTCCACATCCCTTTGC
This sequence comes from uncultured Pirellulales bacterium, assembly GCA_964643355.1. Classification (GTDB taxonomy): domain Bacteria; phylum Planctomycetota; class Phycisphaerae; order Sedimentisphaerales; family Anaerohalosphaeraceae; genus FEN-1350. Next base: position 7,241 of record CAZXPW010000034.1, on the reverse strand, counting down.
ATTAAGGTTTCTTGCGATTTATTCCAACCGCGGCGATTGGGTTTCCGGCTCATCCGATTCGGCCACGGCCCCCGTTCGCCACAACCGGATCTGCCCGTCCGCCCACGCGCTAAAGCTGGCGTCCTCGATCCTCCGGCGGATTTCGGCCATCAATCGCTGATAATACGCGATATTATGCAACGATAATAAAATCGGTCCGAGCATCTCGCCGACCTGAAAAAAATGACGGATCGCCCCGCGGCTGAATCTCCGGCACGCCACGCAGGGGCAACCCTCTTCAAGCGGCCCGGAATCGAATCCATGCGCCGCGTTCCGTAGCCGAAGCGGTCCCTTCGCCGTGAACGCATAAGCGTTGCGCCCGTTGCGGGTCGGCAGTACGCAATCGAACATATCGATCCCCGCACGCACCGCCGCCACAATATCCGCCGGCATGCCCACACCCATCAGGTACCTCGGCCGGTCCTTCGGTAAAAACGCGACCGTATCTTCGACGGTCCGTAACATCTTATCATGTCCCTCTCCGACACTCAAGCCGCCAATCGCATATCCCGGGAAATCCATCGCCGTTAACCGTTCAGCGCAATTCCGCCGCAATTCGGCATCAACCCCTCCCTGAACGATGGCGAACAGTTTCTGACCGGGATTGTCGTGGACTTGGCGGCATCTTTCAGCCCAGCGAATCGTTCGTTCCACCGCTCGCCTGACCCGTTCCGGCTCACAAAGATAGGGTGGACATTCGTCAAAGCACATGATGAGATCCGCCCCGAGACGATTCTGAATCTGCGTGGCAACCTCGGCGTTCAGAACCACCTTGGCTCCGTCGATATGGCTGGCAAATTCGACGCCATCGTCGCCGATACGAGTCAACTGGCTCAGAGAAAACACCTGAAAACCCCCGCTGTCCGTCAGGATCGGACCTGTCCATCCCATTAACGCATGCAACCCGCCCAACTGTTCGACGATCTCAACGCCGGGTCGCAACAACAGATGATAGGTATTGCCAAGAATGATCTGCGTTCCGGTCTGTTCCACCTGTTCGGGGGTCAGTCCTTTGATCGAACCTCGGGTTCCCACCGGCATAAAGACCGGCGTATCCACAAGGCCGTGTGTCGTCGTCAAACTACCTCGACGAGCGTGGCTGCCCGGGTCTATGGCCAGGATATCAAATCCGTGTGTCATCGCCTTCGATTTCAATAGGAACACGAAACGAAAGGCCCCTTTCTCGTTTCCGGACGGGGGCTATGCCGATCGTTAAAAAATATTTTATATCTTTTAAGTTCGTCAATACAATTTTCGCAGTCGCGATCCCGGGAAATAAAATTGCAGGATCGATTCGTGGGAAAATCCTTCGCGTGCCATTCCTTCTGCGCCATATTGACACAAACCCACCCCGTGTCCGAAGCCCTTGCCCTGATCGAACACGAACGCGTTATTCTCGCAACGAAGGACGAAACAGGCGCTTTTGATCTTCCGGCCCGTGGGATCGATCGCCAAACGAAGGTCTTCGGCTCGAAGCGTATCAACCTTGCCATTGGTCCCGGTGAGTCGAACCTGGGTCACGCGCTGAAGACCCTCGTATTCGCTGATATGGGTCGGTTCGATCGAATGGATTCCTTCCAGCCCCGCCAGCGATGGGTACCGTTCGGTCAACCGCTGGGTGACCTCTTCGACGGAGAAGCTGACCTTTGGCCAGGCCAGAAAACTGCGACGGCTTACGCCCAGGCAGTAGCCACAGGCCACTCCCTCCAGCGCCGAGGATCGGTCGCCGAAGACATGCTGGCTGTTTTCCGTATGGCCAGCGCAAGTCGAGGAAAAATACGCCGCGAATAAATCCTCCTGACCCGAGGAGTTCGGCGCAACCAGAATCTGACCTTCTGTGGCCCGAATGGCCTCCCAGATCGTCGCGGTTTCGGCAGATAGACCCCGGTACATTTGATTGGCTTGCGTCTTTCGGACATCCCAGCGGCGCCCGGAACCGAATCGCCGTTTGATATACAAACTATAAGTCCGCGATGCGATCGTCTGCGCCCGAAGGGCTTCGGGTTCCCAGTAACTGGGCATCTCGGCCCCAATCACCCCGGCCAGATACGGTTCCAGCGGAAGGGTGTTGATGAATTCCAGGCCCTCTTCGCCGGGGAATGCCGCAATGGTCAGATTGCCGCGATATCCCTGTCCATTGATCTCCAGCACAAAGGGATCCCGGGGGCGGACAACAACCTGGCATCCCAGAACGCTGCCTCCGATCCGGACCTGTCCGTCGAAGAATTCCACCTGGACTTCCGAACTGGTCGGACCGAACGAAGCTTCGACTCCGACATCGATCGCCGAAACGGAAAAACCATTGGGCGACGACAACACACACTTGCTGATCTTGTCAAAGAGCAATACGCGTATCTGGAACGACTCGGCGATATCCATTTGCGGAGTCGGCTCCACGACGATCCGCGGCCGGCAACCGGAGACCATCGCCGCCAGGACCAGAAACAACCACCCCCACAGGGATCCGTTTATCCTGTCGGTCTTCCGGACCGGGATTGAAGGCCGCGGGGTTCGCACGCGACAAGGATCCCATCCTTTCGCTCAATCGAGACGACGCAGCGACAAGCCGAAACGCCCCAGGCGTTCCTTGACTTCGTTGAGACTGGTCACGCCGAAATTCTTGCACCCGAGAAGTTCCGCTTCGGTCTTGGCGATCAGCTCGCCAATGGTCTTGAGATTCAGACGAACCATCGCTCGTCGTGACCGCACCGACAGGTCCAGATCCTCGACCGATTTGGCCAGGATTTCCGGATTGGCCCCCTCGGCCGCCGGAGTCGTGGCCGAAAACGCCCCATCTTTGTCTTCGATGGCCATGCCCAGATGCAGGTTTTTGGAATCCAGAATCCGTTTGATCTCCATCAGCGAGGTCTCGCCGAAGTTCTTGTACGACAACAATTCGGATTCCGTGATTCGCAACAGGTCTCCCAGCGTATTGATATTCATTTTCTTGAGACAGTTCCGGCTGCGGACGGATAACTCAAAATCCGTAATCGGGATTTCGAGGATCTTGTTGCGACGGTCGCGGCTTCGTTCCTTTTCCTCGTCGTAGATCATCGTGCGCGAATAGTCGATATCCTTCTGGAACATCTGCGCCCGCTTGTGATTGGGGTGACTGGCCAAGACCGTGTCCACGCAGTGTTCGGCCCGATCATAGTCGCAGTCGTCCTCGTACAGCACCGCCAGGTTCAGCAGGGCGTTGACATGGCTGGGGCGAACCCGGATGGTTTCGCGGTAATAATGGATCGCTTCCTCCTCGTCCCCCCGCAGATCGTACGCATAGGCCAGCCGGAACAGGGCCTCCGGGTGATCCGGCGACAGATCGATGGCGTGCGTATATTCGTCCATGGCGATTTCATAATCGCCGCGGGCGTCGGCCAGCTTGCCCCGCTGCAGATGATAATCGGCGTTGACGCCCTGAAAATTGGCGCCTTTCTTCAGTTCCGTTTCGGCCTCATCGAGCCGTCCGGCGTGGCGCAATATAGCGGTTTTTTCCAGGGTCACCTTCAGCGCGTCCAGACCATGCTTGCCCGCTTCGTCCATCGCGACCAGCGCTTTGTCGTACTCGCCGACGGCGTCCAGCGCATAGGCCTGATACACGAATTTGGCGGGACAGGCGGCGCCTTTCTTCAGCAGGTCCAGTGCTTCGCGCGGCCGGCCCAGCATCACCAGGCCGATTCCCGCGGCCAGCGAGTTGCCCAGATGCTTTTCCACTTCTTCCGCAAAAGCGTTGCGGTTGATTTCGCTGCTGTGGACCGACTGGCACAACCGCTTGAGATCCTCCAGCGACGGAATCGCGGATCCGAACAAATCCAGTCCCGCTTCTGTGTACGACGCCATCTCGATAGTCTCCATATGTTCCCGATATTTAAACGGAATATTATCATTTTCTCCGTGGGCTGGACTATCCCGGTCCGGTCTCTCCAACGGAAGAAAAACCAAAGAAACACAATACTATAAAGAGTTTCAAAAAAATTGCAAGACCTAATCAGCCAGGGTTTTCCGAAGGATTCGTCTCGGGTCCGAAATCAACCGGGTTTTCCGCGATTTCGACTTGACCTTCGCGGGAAAACCGATAGGATGCGGACATAACGCATGGAAAGGAAAAGACTTATGGAACACGATCGGGATGCGACGGATCACGGGGAGCAAACCGCCTCGGTCAAACAGCGGTTGATGACGCTGAAAATCCTGTTTTTTTCGGTTCAGGCGGGATTGTGGTTGGCGTTTTTGGTGTTGTTGTTTATTCGAATGACTTCTTCGGTTTCCAAGTCGCTCAATCCGGATGTGGGGCGGATCTTGTGGGCGATCGGAATATCCATAACTTGTTTTGCTGTAATTACTTGCGTGATTTTGCGTCGGATGTCTGGCCGGATGATGGGAGCATGTCCGGATTTTGGAGGGGCCTTGGCCAAATACTTCCCGGCGATGATGGCCGGACTGGCGATTTTCGAGATGGCCGGGCTTTTTCAGGCGATTACCCTGCTTTTCAGCGAGAAAATCGAGATCCCGGTCGCATTATTTTTTCTGAATGCGGTTTTTGCCTGGTGGCTGTTTCCCGCCGGCCGGAAATTGCGGAGGATTCATCTGCATTTTCGAAATCTTGAATCGATCTAAGGGCGCCGGCCAACGGTCTGAAGAACCATTTCGCAACCGGTTATCACCGCAATCGAAATCAACCTATGTCGGTTCCCGGCCGGCACGGCGGGTCTATCCCGATCCGGCCGTAACGACCGACTCGGCCTATGATAACCTTGGCCGGATCACGGCCGTGGATGCCGGCACGACGCTGGCCAAGTTCCGCACGACCTATGTTGCCAATGAGCACAATATCGACCGTCAGTATCTTGACCATCGATCCGTTTCCACATATAATCAGTTCGGTTATGACAACCTGGACCGCCTGACGGGCGTAACCTACTTTGATGATCCTGTGGATGCCTTTACGATGGATGATTTGGGGAATCGAATCGGAAACCAGACGCAGCGGGATATCCTACACAATTATTATATGGATCCCCTCACGAACGATCCCAAGACCAATCGGTATTCCACCATCGACGCGGCCCCCATCACCCACGACGACGCCGGCAACCTGACCCGCGACCGCCAGGACTACCGCTACGAATACGACTACGAGAACCGCATCGCCCGCATCTACAAGCTCAGCGGCCAGTCGCAGGTCACTGTCGCCTCGTTCGACTACGACGCCCTCGGCCACCGCGTCCGCAAAATCGATACAATTGCCGGACGGACCACCCTCTACTACAACGACCCCGAATGGCGGGTCCTGGCCGAGTACGACGGTTCGGGAACCCTCCAGCGGACCTATGTTTGGGGTAACTACATCGACGAAGCCCTGAGGATGCGGATGGGCGAGAGCGATTACTACTATCTGCACGATCATTTGTACAGCCCGGCCGGATTAGTGAATTCCTCCGGAACGGTGGTTGAGCGGTACGAATACGATGCCTACGGTACGGCCCGGGTCATGGACCCCAGTTTCGGGACCCGTGCCACGACGCAGTACGGCGTAACGACCCTCTTTACCGGCCGTACCCTCGACGCCCTCGACTCAAACGCCCTCAAGATCTCGTATTACCGCCACCGCTATACCGATCCCTTCACCGGCCGATTTCTCCAGCAGGATCCGATGGAATATATCGATGGCTTGAATTTATATGAATATGTCAGATCGAATCCAGAAATAGGATATGATCCGAAGGGAACCGATTTTATTGCTATAGCTAGTCGTCCACTTACCCCCCGGCCTTTCCGCATGGTGGCAGGTCATTATTCACTCCAACGATGGTATTGCTGCAACAAGTTCTCTCCTTTGGCGTATGGTCCAGGATTTTCAGAACATCAGATTATCAAAAAATGTGGAGGACCGGGATATGCGAAAAAAGTCGATTGGTTTGAGTTGATACCGACTACAGATTGCCATGTTTGGGGATATAACAGTGGAATTGTTGAGCAAGGGTGGCAAATTTTCAATCCTTGGATTTCTGAAATCCGCTATAAAGGCCAAGAGCCCCATAATGATAAAGAACACGGGAAAGATATAATACCCGTTGTAAGTTCTTCGTCGACAAATATTATCATTCGATTTGAAAATATGAAAACTTTAGCCAGGCAATATCCATATGCAGAACAATATAATGTTCATGAATCCCGTCAGTTCCCGAATTGGCCAAGATCATTATATAAGATGATGTGGACGAATAGTAACACATTTATCCGATGGGTTGCTGGCCCCCTTATGACCGAAATGGTTGGTCGGGCTCATCCTGGAAATCAAACACCATCCCAAAATTATGAGAATAATTGGACATTTTCGGCAGATTATCCACCGTGGACACCGGATATGCCAATTCCCCCCAAACCATCCGGAAGACCGTAGGATAGTCGATGGGAGATCCGAGAATGAAAACCGTGAAAATTATTGCCTTTATTTTATTGGCACCAGCCTTACTTGGAATAGTATGGATAGTCCGATACGCTGTTCGTGATTATTGTTTCAGGTATAGATTGGGGTATTTTCAGGGTACAATTTCATTTGTAGGAAGGTATGATATTTGGGATAATTTATGTCTCGATATGATAACGATATGTGGGCCTCGGAAAGGACTGCCAGATCCGAATATCATTATGCTTGTTCAAGATCACCGTATTTTTATTCGTGATCTTTCCCCCAAGGACTTGATTTCTTTGGGTGCCGAGAAAATTATATTAGGTGATCGGGTTTCTTATTCATACTACTCCGATAACATAAGTCATCCGTACAGTTTTACAGGAATGTTTAAAGATGACAGATTGATCAGTTTCCAATTTGCAATTTCCGAATCCTTTGAGGATAAATCTATTATACCAATGTCTTTCTTAATTGGAACAGACAAAGTAATCAAGTTACCTATCTCGAGAAATGAATTGGAATTATTAATTGGTCCCCCAAGTTCCGAGAGCCGACAGTTGATTGCTCCAATGCCTTAAATGAGTGTTAAAAGGTGTCAAGTATGGCCGAGTACGACGGATCGGGAACCCTCCAGCGGACTTATGTCTGGGGCAACTACATCGATGAGGCCCTCGCGCTTGTCATTCCCGCGCAGGCAGGAATCCAGATCTATTATTTCCTGCATGACCACCTGTCCAGTCCGGCGGTGCTGATCAATTCCTCCGGAACGGTCGTTGAGCGATATGAGTAT
>CAZXPW010000033.1:0-46743 GCA_964643355.1 uncultured Pirellulales bacterium | reverse complement strand
TATACCGCATCTTCCACCTTATATCCTGGTCCAAATTTTGGGGAGTAGTATATTCGGATCGCAAGGCGGGAATACCCGGATCCCCTGCCATTGGTCATCGCACGAGAATTTCTTCGGGTTCGATCCGAATGGTATCACAAGGAGCGTTTCGATTGGACAGTCCCAGACAGAAACTCGGATACTTGCCGGGATTTCAAGCAGGAACGGTTGGGGTTGATCAACCCGATTGTGTCGGAGATCAGAGCCGATCCGGAAAAACGGTCTCGGTTCCACCTCAGCAAGACCTGAGAACCCTTTTGATTAAAGGATTGCTCATTCTGATACTCTGGGGCGGGGAATTCTCGTTTCTGTACATCATCGGGGCACAACTTCATCCATTGCCAAAACATTCCGTTGTTGCCGAGATGGAATCATCTGCCTTTTCGTCAAGGTTTGGGCCGATCCGATGCATCCGGCGGGATCCCGAAAACAGCCACCGACTTGTTTATGCGATCTCCCTGGCAGACATTACGGCCGACAGCGGAAGCGTATCCGTATTCAAGACGGGCCTGTTCAAGACAGTTCATGTCCGTTCGCTTCGATTGTGCAGATTTGTATATGGAACCAATCCTCTGTCGGATCGGTCGGGCGTCAGCTCTTTTCTGTCTGCCTGGCCACCGGGTGAAACCGTACGGGGTTTGCAGGTCGTTTGGGATCTGATCGGCGACCGGAAGGAGACGCTCCGGTTGGGAAATGGAATCGAAGTCTGCATTGACCGGCCGGATTTCAGCGATGCGTCCCAACTGATCATTGACGATTTTGATTTTCGTATCGTGGCGGAGGGACAATCGTCTCTGTCCATTACCAGCAAGCGGGCATCGGCCTCGTATGAGGATTCCGGCATCCTGTTGCGGGGCGGCGTGGCGATTACGGCGGAGGATGGGGCCGTTTTAAGAGCCAATCGGGTTCTTTGGGATCCAAAGCGAGGAAGTTTTACGGTTGAAGGCAATTATCTGCTGTCTCGAGGAGATACTCAGACGGCGGGACGAGCGATTTGTCTGGATGAAAAACTACGAGAGTATCAGGATGACAACCACCCCAATTCGGAGGATCCGCACTATGTATTGCGGTAAAACCAGGACAATGACTTTGTCCATCGCGATCGTGATGGGCCTTTGGACGGCATCTTCCGCCGTCGCGGCGCCGATCAACGACGATTGTTTCAACGCGATTGAACTGATCGCCAACGAACCGTATTACGGAAGTACCCTGGATGCGACCGGCGGGGATACGGAAGGATGCGAAGGATGGAATGATGTCTGGTTCCGATTCACACTTCTTCAGGAAAGATTGGTTCGAGTCGCGCTCAATGAATACGACTTTTTCGATTCTACCCTATCTGTCCATAGTGAGTGCGGAGGGTGGTATCCGGCCTGCGCCAATTCCACGGCCGGATGGGGCGAGGATATCGTATTTGAAGGGCAGGCGGGTCAAACTTATTGGATTCGGGTGGCCGGAGTCTGGGGAATGACGGGCGATTTTGTCCTGACGGTCATGGCTCCGGAACCGATTCAACCCACTCTCACGCTTGAATCGCCCTTCGGCGGAGAACAATGGCTGGAGGGGATGATCCATCGGATTTCCTGGCAAACAACCGGAACGGTCGAAACGGTTCGGTTGGAATTCTCCTCAGATGGAGGAAATCAGTGGACGGATATCGTGACTGTCGCCAATATCGGTTTCTACGAATGGCTGGTTCCTCCGGCGCATAGCGATCGTTGTCTGATTCGGATCAGCAACGCCGCAGACCCGACGATCACCGACACCAGTGATTCTCCATTCCGCATTGGCGTCGGTACCTGCGATACGATACTCCAGTATGCTCGCAGTCGATTATTTGAACGAACAATTTCTGGGTTGCGTGCCGCATATGCTGCGCTGGATGTGGTCTTGTCGCGGTCGGATTGCGCCGGATCGGCTCGTCTTCGGGAGGCGCGGTTTCTCCATGCCGCGACGCGAATTACGATGCTCGCCGTCGCCGATGATTCGGTCGAGCCGCAAAGCGCCGTGGAAGTCGCTCGCCTGTTTGGACTCGAACTGATTGGGGATTTATTGAACGAAGTCGATTTCACCTATCCCACAAACAACCATGATTACTATGAAGTACCGGCCGGGGCCCCGAAATGGGACCAGATCAAACAGATCCTCGAAACAACCACCGTAGCGGAAATCGACGCGATTGTCGCCGAACTCAATTTGGTCACCGAGACTCAGGCCAATCCATTCAGCATCCGGTTTACGCCGCAAGAAACCGGCCGATCCAAAGACCTGGAAGTGGATTTCGCCGAGGTATTGATCCTCAAGAGCGCACTGAAATGGGCCAAGGGACTGATCCTGGCGGAATCGGCTTATGATTTGAACATGACCGAAGAGGACCAGGAACTTCTGGCGCAAAAGATCTACGGCGACACCGTCAGCATCAATCAGGATATTTTGAACAAATATCCGAATCTGCTCAAGGTCCTGCCCACCCCCGGACATCCGGAAAACGGAAAAACCATGCTCGCCAACGCGCGAAGTTCCATCGTCGAGGCCATCGGGGACATTCTCGCCGCCATGTCGTATATGGAATCGGAGACGGATCCACAGAACGATGACTTGTTGTATATTGACAGCAGCAATCTTCGCGAAGTCAATATCGTCCGTCAACGCCTGAACACGCTTCGGAATAGTCTATCCACGAACACCAGTGCCGTGTACACCTTCGACGAAGAGCGGGAATATCGGTTGACGGATCCATCCAAGCCGGGACGGATCTGGACTCTCGATTTGGGCGGTTATGATCCCTTCGAGCGGCCCACAGAGGGGGAATTTTGGACAAGTGACCCGGATTTCCCGGGATCCTGGGAGGTCACCAGCGCCGACTATGAGGGAAATAATTTCCTTCTGGAGATGGAATATACCTGGGGATTCGGGGGCGGAACTCTGGAGGGCACTTTCAACGCGGACAAAACCAGAATTACCACCGCCGTATTCGACTATTGGGTAAGTTGGATGGGACAAGGAAATCTGGTCAATCTTTCCGGCCAGCAAACTGAGGTCTCGACCAATCGAGTCGAGTTCAATTTGAATCCGCTCTTTAACGCAACCGTCAGCCCGCGGAACATGCTTCCGACCTTCACCGACTGGAACTGGGTCTTGCCCAATACCATGGGCGCGGGGTTGGGTAACAGTGCGACGCTGGGCGGCGTGCTGCCCGGCATGACACATGCGGACTGGAACGATGCCTTCGACGCACGACTTGCATCCGGATATCCGACTGGGACTATCGAAGGTACCGTCCAGTTCGATCAGTGGATCAACGAGCCGATCTATATCGAGGCCTACCATAATCCGGGAGATTCGGAAAACAGCGTCTTGTCCCAAACGATGATCTCGCAACCGGGAAACTATGTCCTGAAAGGGATTTCCCCGGGCCATACGGTCTATGTACGGGCTTATGTGCCTCTGTTCGGTTTCAAGATCTTTGAGTTGAGTGCGTTCGAAATCGAAAGTCGGGTCAAGATACCTCTTACCAGCAATCGAACCGCAGGCGTGAATCTGTCTTTGCAGCGCCCCACACGATTGGACAATGGAGATTGGTATGTTGGGGTTCTGGACAGTGAACTGGCCTTGCGGCGCTACTATTCGTTCGAAGCCAAAAAGGGCGGAATGTACAGCTTCCAACTGGACAGATCGAATCTTCCCGGGGCTATGATTCTAATTTACAGCCGTAACGCCAAAACCGAACTGGTCGAACGATCCGAGTGGGAACCACAGGAAATAGTGGATTGGATCTGTCCCGTGGACGGCACATACTATGTCAAAGTCCATGTTCCCGAATGGACTCCGTGGATGACCTACAACGGAACCTATCGGATTCGGATGATCACCCCAAGTCCCGATATCAACCAGGATGGATGCGTGACTCTGGAAGACTTGGCATTAGTCTCTGGACATTGGCTGGATTTCGACTGCGAGATTGGCAATGATTTCTGCGGGGGGGCGGATCTGGATCACAACAGCCGGATTGATCTGATCGATTATTCTATGTATTCCGCGAATTGGCTGCGGTGTTTTCAGCCGGTCACCCGGGGGTTGATTTCGCAATGGACAATGGACGACCGCGCGGCCGGTCCGACGGTGACGGATTCCAGTGTCAACCATTTCAGCGGGACGGCACGGCAGAATACCGCGGTCCTGACGACTCCCGGTACAATCGGCACGGCTCTGGCCTTCAACGGAACCACAGACTGGATCGATTGCGGAACCAACGCCGCCCTGCTGCCGGATGCATGGACGATATCGGCCTGGGTGAAATGTTCGGACCTGGCGACTCCGTTGTTGATCTCGTTCGGGGGGAACTATCCTTCCGTCAAGCTGCAGAACAACGGAAAAGGCAAACCGCTGATCCATTTGGGAGCGAACAATTATCGATATTTCGCCGGCTCGGCATGGACCACACTTAAGGACGGACAATGGCACCATGTGGCGTTTTCGGTCCCGGGGAAGGGACAGGCGGATATTGAATCGGCTAAGATGTATTTGGATAGCATGGCCGTTGCGGGAGATGCCCCCGTCACAACAGGTCCGCAAACCGACAAAAGCCATCTGTATCTGGGAGCCAATCCCTCGGCGGGAACCCAGCGATTCGGCGGAGTGATGGACCATGTGATGCTGTTTAACCGCGCCCTATCGTCTCAGGAAATCCGCACCCTGTTTGTTTCCGAGACACCGAATGGGCTTGTGACGCACTGGACCATGGACGACAACGCGGCCAATCCGGTGGTGAGCGACGCCGGAGACAATCATTTCGACGGTACGGCACAACAGAATACCGCGATCCTGACAACGGCGGGAAAACTCAACTCGGCACTATCGTTCAACGGGACGACGGACTATGTGGATTGCGGGACAAACGTCGCGATGCTACCCGACGCCTGGACGGTTTGCGCATGGGTGAAGTGCGCCGACGCGGCCACGCCGATCCTGCTTTCGTTCGGAGGCAACTACTCGTCGATTAAATTGCAAAACAATGCCAATGGAAAGCCGCTGATCCACCTGGGCAAGACCAACTACCGATACTTCACTGCGTCGGCATGGACCCTTCTGAAGGACGGACAATGGCATCATGTGGCATTCTCCGCCCCAGGCAAGGAACAGATGGATATCGAGCAGGCCAAAATGTACCTCGACGGAGCGGCGGTTGCGGGCGATCCGGCCGTGACAACCGGATTACAAAACGACAAAAGCCATGTCTATCTGGGAGCCAATCCCTCCGCGGCGGCACACCGGTTTTCTGGAACCATGGACGATGTCATGTTGTTCAATCGCGTGCTATCGGAAAGCGAAATCCGCAGGGTAATGAACCGACAGCCATAGGTTTGATGTCCGAATTACGGGATCGAAGATGCGGGCAATACAGGAAAGATTTTCTGTTGTCGAAAGAAAGCGTCGAGAGCGTCTGCCACCACGCGATGTCCGGTCCTGTTCCAGTGAGGATCGTGAGGGAAGACCGTCGGCTCCGGCGATTCCGACAAAGCCGCATCAAGGGCATGATACGATACGGTCTCAGCCAAACAGGCCTGCTGGAGACAATCCCGCAATTCCTCGTGCATGGGGCAGCTCACAACGATCAATTGGGCGCCGGATTGCGCGCACAGACCCTGAAGGGATGATATCAGGCACGACATGATTTTTTTCTGTTCATGAATCGCTCCGGATTTGCTTGTGTTTCGAGCGATGCCCATTGCGGATTGCATACGACAAACCGCGATGGTTCCAGCAAAATAGAGTCTCCGCCAGAGATATGTATGGCCGATCAACCATTGTTCTGCCCTCTGGCGAAGCGAAGCGGGAGGAACCGGCGAATTCCGAAGTTCGAGCCGGTCGTCCACGACGGCAAAATATGGTTTATTGTATCCATATTGAACCGAACAAACATTGCCCGAAAAATCGGTGTCATGCACGACAAGGACAACCAGATCCGGACGATACGCGATCCCCTGATTCTTGAAGAACAGGTATTCCTGATCCGTTGCATAGCCGCTGACGGAGGCATTGATCACTTCCCAGTCGGGATGTTTCCGCTCCAGAATTTCGCTGAATCGTTCTTCGCATTCCACGCCAAATCCCCAACCAAAGGAATCGCCCAAGATCAACATTCGTTTCTTGTCATTTCGGGCCAGGTCGTATTCTCGGTCCCGCAATCCCCGCGAATTGATCTGAACGGACACCGAGAAATCCGGGTGAGAAAATTGTCCTCGCCGATGGGGCCTGTGGACCCAACCAAGACCGGAATCATAGGTCCAGAAAAGGACTCTCTCGGCACGCGTGGGAGCCCATTGGGGAAGAAGAAGACGAGCGGCGATTTCGGCCAACACAAGGACCAGACAAATGCCCAGCAGCGAACAGCCCAACAATATCAGTCGGGGATGACGGTGGAAACAACATGACCGGATCTTATCCCCTTCCATTTCCGTATCCTCCTATTGTTGATCCCATATTTCCCGGTAGCATTCAGCGGTCTGGAAGACCGAAGGCCAATGAAAAGGTGTCTTTGAAAAGGGTCAGGAGAGGCAAACGGGAATCAGGAATTCGCAGAACATTTTGCCGAAAGGACTCATTGGCCAAGATTTCAGGGAACCGGGTCACGACGCTGAAGACCAGAGAATCGACAGCGGTAACGGAGCCATCGCCATTGAGATCTTTCCAAAGGGGCTGGTCAATCCAATCGGAGGCCAAAGTCGTTCGCCATGCCAGCCCGTAGGTTTCCACCGCGGTCGGTGGCGTCAAGTCGGGAACGGCTTTCTCTCCGAGAGTCACGCGAAGGTCATACCATTCAAATCGGGGATCGGCACCGACAAAGATATGCTCCAGGTTATCATTGGGGCTATCGGAGACAGCCAGACGATAATCGCGAGAAGGATGATCGGGATCGATCGCCCACAGTTCCAGTCGAAGGTCCACATTGGCAGCAGACAACGAACGATATGGATACTCATCGCTGTAATGGCGGTTCCAGGCCAGAGTCGCCGTGATTTGCTCATCGGGGAACTGAACTTGGAATCGATAGGAATCGAGGGCGGAGGAGACATTGGCAATCTGAGATCGATTCCACCCGGCCGAAGGAACAATCCCCGCAGAATGCCGTGCGGCCAGAAGTTGACGCCAAGCCGCCGGGGCATCGACGACGCCGGCCCCCATAAGATAATCAAGCGGAACAGAAGCATCATCGGCTGGATCGGGGGACCCCTTGTGCCACCATGGAAGCTTGCGAGCAGAGTTGAGAAGGATCGCCTTGAGTATACAGTTTGCGGCGGGGCCTTCGGTGGCAATAGCCAGTTCCGGGGTCAATCGGGCTTTCTGGATTAACATTCCCACAACTCCGGCGACGATGGGCGTGGCATAACTGCTAGCGTCGCCGGTGAGTCGATAAGTATCAAGAGCGGTCAAATCCGGAACCAGACAATTCCCCGGAGCGACAAGGTCGGGCTTGCATCGCAGGTCAGAAGTTGGGCCACAACTGGAATCGGTTGGATTGGGCAAACCGAAAGACAAGCGAGAATCCATCCCCACGGTCGATGTTAAAACTCCTACGGCAATGACATTGGCCCCTGCGGCCGGATAAAGAACAGGATCATAAACAGAGGATCCATTTCCCGCGGCGGCCACAATTATAAGACCTGTTCGGTCGGCCAGACGGTCAAATCCGCGGGTCCACCAATCCTCATAGGGGATTCCTGCGCTGAGCGTGACCAGATCGGTTTTCAACGGCTGGTTCCCATGGATATAGTCGCGGATAAATCGCCAGAATTCGTGGACTTCAAGCCGGGCCTCGGGCAAAATACCCTGGTAGAAAAAACGGCCCAAAGTGTCAGAGGAAGCGGCCGGGTCCAGGCCGATTAAAATGGCACCGATCGCGGTCGAATGGTTAGACTGATCGATTGAGGCGGAATAGGAATCCGCATATCGAATATCACGACCGATAAAACAACTGTGAGCAGTATTCAAACGATAGTCGTCCATCGGCAAACCGGCCTGGTAGGTTTGTGAACGGCTAATGAAATCAATCCGAACGGATTGGCCAAACAGGTTTGGATCGGCCATCTGAAGAGCATAAATACCGGCCTCATCCAGGGCCTGTGGCTGAAGAACCCATGTCTGAGCAAAGAGGGCCTTTGATAGGGACAGAACCCCTGTCAACAAAAGGAACCAAACGATTTTCGATTGTTTACTGTCGATTTTCAATTTGGAAACCCTGAGCCCGATATTCTTCAGCACTATTATACCACACAAGGCCGGAAAAAACAGCCTTGTAACAATATTTCTAACGGTTTCAAACCCTCCGTGAGCTATAAAATCCGAATGAAAAAACGCAAATCCGGATTGCCTTGTCGTTTGTCCCATAGTATATTGGATAACCGAGTGTGATTTCGGCCAAGCACATGCCGGAGAACAGGAAAATCCGGACGGACTGAAAAATTGATCGGCGAGACGACTATGGAAGTCATCCTGAACGAACAGCAAATTCAGGACATCCTCCAGAAAATGGCGGACGAAATCGCCTCGGACCTTGATCAGGGTACGGTTGTGGCCGTGGTGGGCATTCGCAGTCGAGGCGAAGTCCTGGCAGAACGATTGGCTCGTCTGCTGGAAACCCGTCTGGGTCACGCATTGCCCTGCGGGACTCTGGATATCACACTGTACCGGGATGATTTGAACGAACCGCAAGGTCGAATGCCCCCCGCGTTTCAGGGGACCGAAATCCCGTTCGATGTAAGCGGCAAGACAATTCTTTTGGTCGATGATGTATTGGATACGGGGCGGTCGGTACGGGCGGCAATGGACGCTTTAATCGACCTGGGCCGGCCCAAGGCCATTCGTTTGGCCGTTTTGGTGGATCGGGATCGGCACGAATATCCGATCCAGGCGGATTATACGGGGTATAAACTACAAATTCCGGAAGGCAAGACCATCGCGGTCCATTTGGCAGAAACAGATAATAAGGATCAGGTAATTATACCATAACCGTGGCACGGTTGCATGACGAAACATTCCGGTGGTGGCGAAAACACCTGCTGGGGCTAAGAGACTTAAGCCGACAGGAAATTGAAACCATTCTTGATACGGCGGAGGGATTTGAGGAGTTCAGCACGCGGTCGGTGAAAAAAGCCCCCGCGCTGCGCGGCAAGGTCGTCGTAAATATGTTCTTTGAGGACAGTACGCGGACGCGGAACAGTTTTACGCTGGCGGCCAATCGACTCAGCGCCGATGTCATCGAATTCACGAAGACCGCCAGTTCGGTCAGCAAAGGCGAGACGCTGATCGACACGGCTCGAAATCTGGAAGCAATGGGAATCGACATCGTCGTAATCCGCCATAATGCCGGCGGTGCTGCGAAGCTCTTGAGTCGTAATATCAATGCCTGCATCATCAATGCCGGAGACGGATTCAACGAACACCCGACGCAGGCGTTACTGGATACCTTCACGATCCGACAGGTCAAGGGAAGTCTGGAGGGACTGAAGGTCGGGATCGTGGGGGACATTTCTCACTCGCGGGTGGCACGAAGCAATATCTGGGCCATGACCAAGCTGGGGGCGGAGGTAACATTGATCGGACCGCCGACCCTGATGCCGGCGAAGGTCGAGGAATTGCCCGTGAAGGTCAGTTACAGCTTGGACGCCGTAATCGAAAGTCTGGATGTGATCAACATGCTGCGGATTCAGTTTGAACGATTGGGTGGCAATCCGTTCCCGTCGATCCGGGAGTATTCGCATTTCTTCGGTCTGACGGTCGAACGAATGCAAAAAGCCCGTCCGGACCTGTTGGTCATGCACCCCGGTCCCATCAACCGGGGACTGGAGATCGAATCGGAAGTGGCCGACGGACCGAACAGCGTAATTTTGCGGCAAGTGGCCAATGGACTGGCGGTGCGGATGGCGGTGCTGTTTTTGGTCAATCAAGCGGCGATGGAGGAGCAGAAATATCGGGTATAATCCCATGCGGACCATCATGAATGCCAGCGCACATAAAATCCTGATCCGAAACGGTCGAATCCTCGACCCGGCCAACGGCGTCGACCGCGTGGGCGACCTGTTGATCGCCGACGGAAAAGTCGTCAAGCTTGGAGGGACGATCACGACGGAATGCGATCTAACCCTCGACGCGACGGGGAAATTGGTCACACCGGGATTGATCGATTTGCATGTCCATTTTCGCGAACCGGGCGATGAGGAGGAAGAAACGATCGCCAGCGGATCGGCTGCGGCGCTTGCGGGTGGTTACACCTCGGTGGTTTGCATGCCAAACACCAAACCGGCGATTGACGAAGCGACTCGCGTGGAATATATCCACCGGATGGGTCGCCAGGCCCGCAAATCGTTTATTTATACGATGGGGGCGATGACCAAAAACCGCGAAGGCAAGGAACTGGCCGAGATGGGCCTGATGGCGGCGGCCGGAGCGGTGGGATTCACCGACGATGGAGAGGGTGTTCAGGACACGGCGGTGATGCTTCGGGCGCTGAAATACGCGTCAATGTTTGACACGCTGATCGCGCAGCATTGTCAGGACAACTCGCTGGTGGGAAAAGGCGTTATGAACTCGGGATACAATTCAACGGTGTTGGGCTTGCCGGGGATGGACCCTCTCGGGGAAGAGTTGATGCTGTGGCGAGATGTCCAATTGGTCAGGAAAACACGAACGCGATATCACGCGCAGCATATTTCGACAATCGGGGCAGTGAAGATCATTTCAGAAGCCAAGGCCGAGGGACTGCCGGTGACCTGCGAGGTTACCCCGCATCACCTTCTGCTGACGGATAACTCTTGCGCCGATTATGACACAAACTTCAAGGTCAACCCGCCGGTCCGGACTTCAAAAGACATTCAGGCCCTCAAGCAGGCCATCAAAGACGGTCTGGTCGATGCGCTGGCAACCGATCACGCGCCGCATCTTAAAAGCGAAAAAGAGCTGGAATTTCTGGCGGCGCCGTTTGGCATCGCCAGTCTGGAGTGCGCGTTGCCCATGTATGTCAAGGCGCTGGTGGAGCCGGGGGTTATCGGGTGGCCGGAACTGATCGGCCTGTTGACCTACAAACCGGCGCGGGTAATTCGAATCAACAAGGGTACGATCGCCGAGGGTGACCGGGCGGATGTGGCAGTAATCGACCCGAACAAGGAATATGTGATCGATGTAACCCGGTTCGTATCCAAGAGTCATAACTGCCCATACGATGGGTGGCTGGCCAAAAGCAAAGTGGAAAAAACCATCATCGCCGGCGAGCTGCGATATGACTCGGAACAGCCGCGAACATGAAGCGATGGCGCGGGGGATTTTGGGCATGAGGCCTCAGACAAAACCATGTTGTATCTGATCGATGGATACAATTTGTTAAGTACGATTCGCAAATCCGATGAGTCCAACGCCAACCTGGACGAAGCGGGAATGTGCGCCACGCTCTCGGAATTCCTGTATCGCATGCGACAGGGCGGACGAATTTATTTCGACGGAACGGGTCCGCGTGACAAAACCGGATTGACGGGGCTTTTGAATCTCGAAGTGATCTTCACTGGACCGGGGATGGAGGCCGATCACCGGATCGCCGAGGAGATCGAGCAATCCACGGCGCCGAAGAATCTGGCCGTGGTCAGCACCGACCGGGAAATCCGTGCGGCAGCGGAAAAACGAAAAGCCGGAGTCATCCGGTCCGAGGATTTCTGGCCCGCGCTGGTCAGGACGCTGAAAACCAAACGCACGAAAATCCGAGAGCCGAAGGCCAAACGCGAAGGTTTGACGGAAGCTGAAACGGAAGAGTGGATGAGATTGTTTGGTTTGAAATAATCGGTTGAATTACCATACAAGGCAGCGACACGAAAAGATGGACTCTTGAATACTATCGGGAGGATCGGCAATGGCGTATGCGATAGGATTGGATTACGGGACCAACTCCGTTCGTTGTTTGATCGTGGATACACGGGACGGTCGCGAAGTGGGAACCTGTGTCCACGGATACGAAAGCGGACAGATGGGAATCCTGCTGAGCAAACAGGATCACAATGTAGCCCGGCAGAATCCGGCGGATTATCTCAAAGGCGTCGAAGTCGCGGTCAAAGGCGCAATTCGACAAGCCAAAAAAACCGTCAAGAAATTTCGTGCCGAAGAAGTCATTGGAATCGGTGTGGACACGACCGGTTCGACTCCCCTTCCGGTGGATCGCAACGGGATTCCGTTGGCAATGCACAAGGAATTCCGAAAGAACCTCAATGCTCAGGCGTGGTTGTGGAAGGATCATACCGGCTATGCGGAAGCCGCAGAAATCACCGATACGGCACGACAGCATCGGCCCCAATATCTTGCCAAGTGCGGCGGGACCTATTCATCTGAATGGTTTTTCAGCAAGATTCTGCATTGTCTGCGGACCGATCCCAAAGTATGTGAGGCGGCTTATACCTGGGTCGAACACAGCGACTGGTTGCCGGCGGTGTTGACGGGAACGGATCATCCAAGCAAGCTCAAACGATGCCGTTGCGCAGCCGGGCACAAGGCAATGGTCAGCGATTCGTGGGGTGGGTACCCGGACGCGGAGTTTTTGTCGATGCTTGATCCTCGGCTCGGCAACCTTCGGGAAACCCTCGGCAAGGCGACTTATGCAGTGGACGCCAAGGCCGGAGGATTGACGGAGGCATGGGCGAAGAAACTGGGTTTGGCGGCTGGAATTCCGGTGGCGATGGGAGCGTTCGACGCGCATCTGGGTGCGGTGGGATCGGGGATTCGGCCGGGAACGCTGGTCAAGATCATCGGAACCAGCACCTGCGATATGACGGTTGCTCCGCGCGAGCAATCGCTGCCGGACATACCGGGGATCTGCGGAATCGTCGATGGATCAATCCTGCCGGGCATGTGGGGGTTGGAAGCGGGGCAATCCGCAGTGGGGGACATTTTCAACTGGTATGTGAACTATTTGCAGCCGGGAGGAAAGGTGTCTGGTTCGCACGAGGCCCTGACCAAAGCGGCGGCCAAGGTACGGCCGGGACAATCCGGACTGCTGGCTCTGGACTGGAACAACGGCAACCGCACGATTCTGGTCGATCCCCGTTTGACGGGACTGTTACTGGGACAGACGCTGCACACTCGGCCGGAAGAGATCTATCGGGCATTGATCGAGGCAACGGCCTTCGGTGCCCTGACGATTATCAATCGGTTCGAAGAATATGGCATTGCGATCCGGCAGGTGGTCAACTGTGGCGGGATCGCGGAAAAGAACCCGATGCTGATGCAGATTTACGCGGATGTGACAGGGCGCGAGATGAAAGTGTCGCGATCGGCGCAGACCTGTGCGCTGGGTTCGGCGATCTGCGGGGCGGTGGCGGCGGGGAAAACAGCCGGCGGCTATGACACTTTTGCCGAGGCGCAGGCGGCCATGTGCGGAGTGAAGAGCAAGGTTTTTCGGCCGATTGCGGAAAACAAGGTCGTTTATGCCAAACTGTATCCTTTATACAAGCAACTGCACGACGCATTCGGATCTACAGGGTACTCCGGTACGATGGCGAATGTCATGAAAGATCTGTTGGCCATCAAGGAAGCGGCGAACCAATAACGAAACGGTTTCGGACATCGGGTTGAGGCAAGAATGTACGAAGGAATACGAGAAGAAGTCTGCAGGGCCAATCTGGAGCTCAATGAGCGAAAACTGGTGATTTTCACCTGGGGCAATGTCAGCGCAATCGACCGTTCGATCGGCATCGTGGCGATCAAGCCCAGCGGAGTACCCTACGAGAAACTGACTCCGGATCTGATCGTAATCGTAGATCTGGAGGGCCGGATTCTCGAGGGCGAACTAAATCCATCCTCGGATACCCCGACGCACCTGGAATTGTATCGGCATTTTGGTTCGATCGGGGGAGTGTGCCACACGCATTGTCCATGGGCAACCGGCTGGGCGCAGGCCCATCGAGGTATCCCCTGTTTCGGAACAACGCATGCGGATTATTTCTACGGCGAAATTCCCGTCACGGATCGAATGACCGAAGAGGAGATTCGGGGAGAATACGAATTGAACACGGGACGGGTGATCGTTCGGCGTTTTTCGGGACGAGACCCCATGCAGATGCCGGCGGTTCTGGTAGCGGGGCATGGGCCGTTTACCTGGGGTGAGGATGCCGCATCTTCCGTGGAGGTGATGACCACGCTGGAGGAAGTGGCCAAAATCGCGGCTTCGACAATCGCGATTTGTCCGCAACAACCACCGATTTCGCAGGCGTTGTTGGATAAGCACTACTTACGCAAACACGGAAAAGACGCATATTACGGCCAACGATAAAGGAGCGACTGTATGGCACAGGCAAAAACAACCTTCGGGATCATCGTGGGTAACCGCGGCTTTTTCCCCGGTCATCTGGCCAAGACCGGGCGCAAGGATATCCTGGAGGTGCTGAGAAAAGGCGGCTATGGTGCGGTGGTTCTCGGCGAAAAGGAATCCCAATATGGAGCGGTCGAGACCTACGAGGAAGCCAAAAAGTGTGCGGCGTTATTCGCCCAACAGGCGGATAAGATCGACGGGGTAATCGTAACGCTGCCCAACTTCGGCGACGAAAAGGGCATTCTCGAATCGATCAAACAAAGCGGCCTGCAGGTCCCGATCCTGATCCAGGCCGAACCGGACACCCCTTCGACGATGACCATCGCCGACCGACGGGATTCGTTCTGCGGAAAGATGAGCGCATGCAACAATCTTCGGCAGGCGGGGATCCCGTTTTCGTTGACACGGAGCCACACCGTTAGCGTAAAATCAAAGGAATTTGGTTTGGATTTGGACGATTTCGCGTCGGTCTGCCGGATTGTCAAAGGACTCAAAAATGTCCGCTTCGGGGCTATTGGCGCCCGAACGGGAGCTTTTAATACCGTGCGTTTTAGCGAAAAACTGCTCGAACAATACGGAATCACCGTCGAGACAATTGACTTATCGGAAATCTTTGGACGGACCGAACGATTGGCCGATAAAGACGCCCCCGTAAAAAAGAAACTCGACGCCATCCGAAAATATGTCCCCACCGCCGGGATCCCGGCCGACGCCCTGGTTCGAATGGCAAAGTTCGGGGTGGTCGTCGATCGCTGGGTCAAGGATATGGACCTTAGCGGTACGGCAATCCAGTGCTGGACAAGCTTGCAGGAATTTTTCGGGATCACTTCGTGCACGATCATGAGCATGATGAGCCAGGCGCTGGTCCCAAGCGCCTGTGAGGTCGATATCACCGGTCTGCTGGGAATGTACATCCTGCAATTGGCTTCGCAGGGTCCCAGCGCGCTGCTGGATTGGAACAACAACTTCGGCGATGAGGAAGACAAGTGCGTTCTGTTCCACTGCAGCAATGTTCCCAAGTCGTTTTTCGCATCGTCGAAGATGGATTACCAGGAGATTATCGCCGGTTCCGTCGGTAAAGAAAATACTTATGGAACGATCGTGGGAAGAATTGCCCCGAACGATGCGACCTTCCTCCGAACCTCCACCGACGACACCGACGGGGTAATCCGCGGGTATGTTGGCGAGGGGGAATTCACCAGCGACGGGCTCGACACTTTCGGGGGATATGGGGTGATGCAAATCCCTCATCTCCAGCAGCTTTTGCAATATATTTGTCTGATGGGATTCGAGCACCATGTGGCAGTGAACCTATGTCGCAAGGCCGACGCGATCGCCGAAGCGTTATCGACTTATATGGGATGGGAGATCTACAGGCACAAATAATCATAAATTGCATATTGAATATTGACTATTGAACCTCGAAAGGGCCCCGCGAGAAATCTCACGGGGCTTTTTGCTTCGGCCCGTCGATTCGCTTATCGTTGAGCGGTCGGTTTTGGTTTTTCGGGGGCAACGACGGTGACGGGGGCGATGGATTCCAGATCCGCCTTGAGGATGGATGCATCTCCGGCCACAACGACGATCATCTTGTCGGGATTCAGAGTCTTCTTGGCCAATTCCAGGCAATCCCGATCGGTCGTTGACGCGGCGGTAGAGAGGAGACGATCAAAGTAGTCATTGCCGAGGTCGTTGGATTCGACCAGCCAAAGATCGCCTGCGAGTTGCTGCGGCGTCTCCCGGTTGCGAACGAAACTGCCGGCCATGAAGCTTTTCGTGCGGGACAATTCCTTTTCGTCGGGCGGCTGGGACCGGAGCTTGTCGATCTCTTCAAAGATCGCCTTGACGGCATCGGCGGCCGATTCATTTTTCGTGAAGGTCCGGATACTGAACTGTCCGGCAAATCGCGAAGCTCCATATCCCCCGCTGGAACCATAGGTCAGACCCTTCTGAACCCGCAAGCTATCGTTGAGGCGGCTGTGAAAGTTGCCGCCGAAATAATCGCTGACAATCCGGCTGACAAAGTAATCGGGCTGATCCTTGCGGGTGATCCCGGGCTGGCCGACGCGAATCTGGCATTGTTTTGCGCCGGGCAAATCGACCAAGAAAATTTCCGTTTTGGCCGGAGGTTGAACATCCGGCAAGGTCTTCGGTTGGGGGATCCTTACGGCCTTCCATTCGCCGAAAGCCCTGGTAGCCAGGGCGTTGGCTTTGGCGGCGGAGATATCCCCCGCAAAAATCAGGATTGCCTGGTCCGGCCGGGCGTTGGTTTGCCACCAATCCCGCAAAATATCCGGCGTCAGGGCCTGGACATCGTCGATTTCGCCTGTCGCTGTTCGCGAATACGGATGATTGCTATACAACCGCCGCCGAAATTCACGATCCGCCAGATATTGAGGCGATTCGGAGTCGATCGCCAGTCCCGTCAGGATCTGTTTCTGTAGTCGGTCAAACTGCTCCTGGGGAAAGGTTGGCTCCAGCACCACCTCAGCCATCAGCGACATCGCGCGATCCAGATTCTCCGGCAGACAGTTGGCGTATACAGTCGCAGAATCCATATTTGCCGAACCGCTGAGCGAAATCGCAAAGGTTTCCAACTCGCGAGCCAGTTCTTCATCCGTATGGCGCTTTGTGCCGAGAGTGAGCATCTGAAGCGTCATCGAAGCTGATCCAGGACGGGTTTCGGTCCATCCGCCATTCAAAAATCCAAGAGAGACCGTAACAAAGGGGACTTCGTTATTGGGGACAACCAGGACTCTCATACCGTTGGAAAGGGTGGAACGGTCAAATTGTTTTTGCGGTTCGGCTTTGACCAGTTGTCCCATGGGCGGTTGGGCGGGAAAATCAGAGGGACGAATCGTGCCTTTTCGGCCGGGCGGCGGGGCCTGTATCTCCGGAGCGGCCACGGGCATGTCCTCCTTGTCCTTATCTCCGGCCTGCATCCCCCGATCGTTTTTCTTGACATCGAACACGATAACACGATCCTCTGAAAGATAGGTGCGGGCGGCATCGCTGATTTGCCGACGGGTAACCGACTGCACCTCACTGAGGATCGTGTTGGCGCGAGCGGGACTGCCCTTTTCCACGGTGGCGACACCGAGGGCCTGGGCCTTGCTATCCACTTCGAGATTCTGCGTGACCAGACCCTTGAGTTTCTGGTTGCGGGCCTTGGTCCATTCCTGCTCCGATACGCCTTTATTCTGTATCTCGCGAATGTGACCCTTTACCGCTTCAATTACCTTCTCGGGCTGGCCCGTATCCGACAAAACGATCTGGAAAAACAGTAAGCCATCCTGCTCGAGATTCCAACTGCTGGCCGAAACATCGACGGCCCAGAGTTTGTCAGCCACCAGATCCAGATACAACCGACTACTCTGACCGCCGCCCAGGATCTCGCCCAGCAGATCGAGTCGGGCTTCGTCTGGATGGCCCGTGGGTACGGTTCGCCAGACCATGTTGACCATCGGGGCCGGGGCATTCTCGTCATCGATCACGATCGTCTTGGGGGCCTTTAACGGGGGCTCCACTATCCGGACCGGCTCAGGATCGGGTTGCGGTTCAATCCATTCAAAATACCGGCGGGCCAACTGCTGGGCCTGATCGTGGGGAACGGCCCCGACAATAACCAGAACTGCGTTGTTGGGAACATAATAGCGGGTCCAGAAATCCCGCAGATCCGCCACGCTGGTTGCACGCAGATGGGCAATCTGACCGATGGGCATCCAACGATACGGGTGGACTTCGAAAACCCCGGCCAGCGATTTTTTCCATAGGGTTCCGTAGGGCTGGTTCTGGCCCATCCGAAGTTCTTCTTCGACCACTTTGCGTTCGGTATCGAAGGACTCCTGATCAATCTTCAGAAAAGCCATTCGCTCGGCTTCCAGCCACAACGCCAGATCCAATTGCTCCGCTGGCAAGGTCTGGACATACACCGTCCGGTCAAAGCTCGTATAGCCGTTGACCTCGCCGCCGACCTGATTGATCAGGGAAAAATGATCGCGAGGACCTACCCGATCGGTACCCTTAAACATCATATGCTCGAACATGTGGGCATATCCCTGTCGGTCGGGGCGTTCATTTTTGCTGCCGACATGGTACCAGACCTGTACGGCCACGATCGGGCAGGAGAAGTCCTCCAGGGTCACGACTCGCATCCCGTTGGCCAGTTTTGTTTCGCGGTAATCAAAGAGAACTTTGGGGGTGGAGGTCTGCAATTTCGATTGCAACAGCCCGCAACCGGACAAGGCCATGACCCCGATTAGGGCACATGCAAAGAATCCTCGTTTGTATTGTGTCATGTTGATCTCCTGAATGAGGTCTACACCAGAATAGGATAACACAATGGCGCCGGGATTCAATCGTATTCTGACGGATTGTATCGATTGAATTCTCGGATATAATGGCACCGGTTATCGTTCTTGCGTTAAAAAATCCATGAACCATCCAATCGAAAAGGAATGGGAGTTCAATGAAACCGATCTCAAAAACCAACCTGTCGCGAAGGGCGTTTCTGAAAACCACCGGACGGATTACTGCTTCTTCGGTACTGCTATCGACACTGTCGTCATCCGTTTATGCCGGATCCGAGAATACGATTCGTGTTGCCTTGATCGGTTGCGGAGGTCGCGGCTCCAGCGCGGCCGCCAATGCGATGGCGACAAAAAAGGCGCCTTTACATCTTTTTGCGATGGCCGATCTTTTTGACGATCGCCTGCAGAAGAGCTACGATGGGCTCATGGAAGCGGCCGAAGACCCCCGAACCTCCGGTTCGGCCGATGGCTGGGTGGAAGGATATCAGAAAACCCAGGTCGATGTCCCCCCGCAGCGACGATTCCTCGGATTCGACGCGTATCAGAAAGCAATGGATTGCTTGCGGCCGGGCGATGTGGTGATTTTAACGACTCCGGTCGCGTTTCGCTGGGTCCATTTTCGCTATGCGATTCAGAAGGGTCTGCATGTCTTCATGGAAAAACCAATTGCCGTGGATGGGCCAACCACTCGCCGGATGATCCAGCTTGGCGAGGACGCCAGAAAGAAAAATCTGAAAGTCGGCGTCGGACTGATGTGCCGCCATTGTGCGGCCCGTCGTGAACTGCATGAACGGATCCAATCCGGCCAGATCGGGGAGATCTTGACCATGCGAACTTATCGGCAACAGGGACCGGCGGGATTCGTTCGGCCTCGCCCGGCAAACACTGCCGAACTGCCCTGGCAGATCCGCAATTATCTGGGTTTTATGTGGGCCAGCGGAGGTCTGATGCATGATTATGTCTCGCACACTGTGGATGAGTGCTGCTGGATGAAGGGAAGCTGGCCTATCCGAGCGCAGGGTTCGGGGGCACGGTGCTATCGCGGTGATTGTGTGGACCAGAACTTCGACATATACGATGTGGAATACACCTTTACCGACGGAAGTAAGCTGTTTCAATTCGCCCGAAACATCAATCAATGTCACTCCGAATTCGCCAGTTATGCTCATGGAACCAAAGGCGCCGCGGTCATCTCAACCTATATCCATACCCCCGCCAAATGCCGCATTTATAC
The DNA here is from genome assembly GCA_964643355.1 of uncultured Pirellulales bacterium. Classification (GTDB taxonomy): domain Bacteria; phylum Planctomycetota; class Phycisphaerae; order Sedimentisphaerales; family Anaerohalosphaeraceae; genus FEN-1350. The sequence goes on along the minus strand of CAZXPW010000033.1, from coordinate 26,816 downwards.
TGGCCAGGATTTCGCCAAAGAAAACCTCGCCTGGGCGTTTCCGCAACCGGAACCAAACCCCTATCAGGTTGAGTGGGATGAACTGATCGAGGCGATCCTCAAAGACACCCCGTACAACGAAGTCCAGCGCGGCGCCGAAGCCGGTCTGGTCACGATTATGGGCCGGCGTGCCGTACATACCGGCCAGATCGTTACCTTCGATGAGATGCTCAAGAGCAATATTGAGTTCGCTCCGGATGTGGACCAGCTCACGATAGATTCGCCCGCTCCTCTTTTGGCCTCAGCCGAGGGAAAGTACCCCGTCCCACGGCCGGGAATCTTAACCAATCGAGAATATTAACCGGTTCGGAACCCTTGCTTTCGGCCTGTTCCTTCGGATATAATATGCTCTTGAGTTTGACCCTCGGCCAGAGGGCCAATATAAGGAAATCCGATGAGACGACAAGGGATTCCCGGTATGGGGTGGTTATGCCGGATTCGGGGGTGGATGGTAATAATCCTGTTCCTGGCTATGGGAGAGGGTCTTTCTGCAGCACCCGTCGGACCGGAACGGGCGGCACGAATGGTACAGGGCTGGCTGAAGTGGGATCCCAAACCGATGCAGGCGGAGTTGAGCGGGCAAATCGGGGAAATTCATACCTTTGCCGATCCTGCCGGAGAATCGGTGTATTATGTCGTCGATCTGGAACCAACGGGGTATGTGATCGTGCCTGCTGAGGATGAAGCCGAGCCGGTGATCGCATTTGTCGAACAAGGACGGTTCAATCCGTCCCCGGCCAATCCAATGGGGGCATTGATCGGCCGCGACCTTCCGAATCGCATCGCAATCACTCGACGAATGGCGAAGATCCCCCCCCCTCCGGCTTCCGAAGAACCGATGGATATTCGGGGGCAAGCTCGAAATCGCTGGACCGAACTTGAAGCGCGAGTGGAACTTCCGGAACCGCCAGATACGACGGATAACACCGGTTTGATCGAGCCGCCGAAAACTTCGAGCATTTCCGATGTCCGCATCGCGCCTCTGGTCCAGAGCAAATGGAATCAGATGGCCGTAAGTGGAAAGACCTGTTTCAATTATTACACTCCGAACAATTATCCCAGTGGCTGTGTCGCGACTGCGGTAGCCCAACTGATGCGGTATTATTCCTTCCCGACAACGGGCATTGGCGTCCAGATGAACAAAATCAAGGTTATTGTCAATGGAACGGCGGAAACGAGAACCGTCGGAACGCTTGGCGGAGACGGATTGGGCGGGCCGTATTCATGGGATCTGATGCCGCTTATTCCGTCATCCTCCCTAACGACGGCGCAACGACAGGCAATCGGAGCATTATGTTATGACGCCGGCGTCGTCGTCGGAATGGAATACTCCGTTGACGGATCCTCGGCGACACTCTCAGATGCGTCGCGGGAGTTGCGGGAATCTTTCGGGTTCTCCCAATCGGTGTATGGGAGAAACGGATGGCCGTTTTCCAACACAAATCTGGATTTCGCTATTCTGAGAAAAATGATCAATCCTAATCTGGACGCAGGATTTCCAACGCTTCTGGCGATTCTGGATTCGGGAGATGACTACGGCCATGCCATCGTCTGCGACGGATACGGCTTTCAAGGCGACACGGCTTATCATCATCTGAATATGGGGTGGAGCGGAACGGATGACGCCTGGTACGCACTGCCCACCATTGACGGCTATCTGGGGGCCTATGATACGGTCTATGGCTGCGTGTACAACACATTCACCAGTGGTAGGGGTGAAATCATTAGCGGGCGGACGGTGGATTCAATGGGCCAGCCTATTTCGGGGGTAATCGTTTCAACAAACACCAATAATGGACCCATCGTTTCCATAACTAACAATAAAGGGATTTATGCCCTGCCAAGACTGGAATCCAATCGGACTTATACGATTGCGGCATCCAAGATTGGTTGGTCATTTGTATCCAAATCCGGACAGACCAGAACTTCCGTCAATCAATCGAATACCTGCGGTAACCTCTGGAATTTGCTTCTCGTGGGGCAACTCTCGGCCGGGGCTTTGACGCTGAACAAAGCGGCCTACACGGCGGGAGATACGATCCAGATCGACTTGCTGGACAACGATTTGAATAACGGGGGCGCTCAATCGGTTCTGGTTCAGACCAGCGCCGGAGATCAGGAAACCGTAGTCTTGACAGAGGTGACGGCCGGAAAAGGGTATTACCGCGGAACCCTTCCCACACGACAGCGGCCCTTTACGATCGGAAATGGAACGCTGGATGTTTGGCAAGGCCAGACGATCACGGTAATCTATCAAGACCTCAACTACGGAAATGGACAACCTGCCGCGGTAACTGCAACGGCCACGGTCAAGGGGGTCGAAGAGATTGTATATGCGACGGATTTCGAAATGGGCCTGGATAGCGTCTGGACGATCATGAATGGGGGAAACTCGACGGATACCTGGGAATGGATCGACACAACCGATGAGCATGGGCAAGGCAAGGTTATGCTCGCCGACAGCGATGCCGCCGGAAATGTTAAGATGGATGAGCAGTTAATCCTCCGGCTGGATTGTACCGACTGGAATACCATCCGGCTTCACTTCGAACATTATTTTAAGGAATTTTCAGTCGATCCGCCTGAAATCGGTGATGTCGATTACAGTATCAACGATGGCGCCTGGAAAAATCTGGTTCGCTATCAGTATGGGAGCTTCGAAGGCAAGGTGACTCTGAATCTTCCAGGCACAGCCGATGGACAACCGAATGTCAGAATTCGCTGGCGTTACTACAACGCCAACTGGGATTACCATTGGCTGATTGACAATGTTCAGGTTACCGGTCTTCGTGGCCATCGCCCCCCTACCGTCGATCCGTTAAGTTTCTTTTTGACGCTGAGGAAAACGCAAACGATTACGCTATCCGGCACGGACGACGGATATCCCTGCAAGCGACTTCAATACTGGATCACGACTCTACCGAGACATGGATCCCTGAGCGATCCGGATATGGGAATCATCACGGCGGATCAACTTCCTTACGCTCTTTCGGAGGGAAAGAAACAGATCGTTTATTCGCCACGGCCGTGTTTTGTGGGGGAGGACCGATTCTCCTATTCGGCGAATGATTTTGACCTCACGACCGACGGGGGAATGTCGGAACCGGCAGAAGTGTTCCTGACGCATCCGGTAATCCTGAACGCGGATTTTGAAGCGGGATTGCCCAAGGACTGGACGATTCTCGATGGGTATTCAGATGGCAACACCTGGGCCTGGACGGAATCCGGACAGGAAGGCATGATGATCGCCGACAGTGACGCTGCCGGCGAGGTCTTTATGGATGAATCGTTGATTTCGCCGGTCATCGATTGTCGTGCATTCAATCAAATCCGTCTGGTATTTGATCACAACTTTATCTTTTTCTCCGATGAAATAGCGGATGTGGATATCCGGATCAACGGGGGGGCATGGCACAACCTGATACGATATCAAGAACAGGACAAATTCGAAATCGCCTCGCTGGATGTCAGCACGCTTGCCGCTGGACAATCCGTCGTTCAATTTCGATGGCGATATTACAACGCCTATTATGATTTATTCTGGGCGATATTTCGTGTCACGGTTCTGGCCGGACACGCCGCAGCCGGGGATTTTGAAGAGGATTGCGATATTGACTTGACAAATTTCGCCGATCTGGCCGCCGCCTGGAAAAGCCAAAACGGCCAGGAATCCTTCGATCCGGCCTGCGATATCGCCGAACCCTTCGGTTCCATCGACTTGGCGGATCTGACCCTCTTTTGCCAAAACTGGATGATTCATCTGCCGTAATTCATCCTCATTTTTTTACAGTGCTTGCCAAATCCCGAAATGGCCTGTTATTCTGGAAAGGGTTCTGCGTCTATGCACAAGGGGGATATCATTGACTCGAAAGGACAAAAAATGAATTGCGGGATCGGAAACACGAAAAAACAAAGCGCATGGAGTATTATTCTCATCGGATTGGCGCCGGGATGGCTGGCATCCGGTTGTATCGTAACCAGCGGATGCAGTTCAGCTCCCCCCGTCCAGGCCAGTCGAACCGTGGAGTTGGGCGGAGATATGCCGCAGAATCCGACCCTGGTCGTTCAAAGCCACAACGGAGATATCCGGGCCACCGGAAACGCTCCACAGCTTCGGATCCTCGCGACGATCACCGGACGGGGTTGGAGCCAGGAGCAGGCCCAGGGACTGATCGGCCAGGTGGGAATCGATATGAAAACCTCCGACCAAAAGGTTCTGGTGAAAGCCAATATCCCCCAATGCGACCTGGCCAATACGATCTCCATCGCGTACGAGATTTTCGTTCCCAATCCCTGTGGATTGGAATTGACCAGCCACAACGGAGGGATCCGAATCGAAGCCGCGCAGGGTACAATACACGGCGAGAGCCACAATGGATCGGTTGAGGTCTTCGCGAGTAACGGCCCCATAGTGGCCCGATCCCACAACGGGAAAATCACCGTAAAGCAGTTTGTCGGCGATGTGGATGCCACAACCAATAATGGTGGCGTGGAATTGGTCCAAGCCGAGAATGCCTCGCCAGCCGCCCGGATTCGGGCCGTCAGCCACAATGGATCCATCCATCTGACAACCCAGTCGGACCTGTCGGCCAAAACCCGTCTTCGAACCCATAACGGTTCGATCCATTGCGAAAAACCAATCACGGTAGCCGGCGAAATCGACAAACAGAATCTTAACGGCGTGATGGGTTCCGGCCTTGGTGATCTGTCACTCGAAACGCATAACGGTTCAATCCGACTTCGTTGACCGAGCGGCATTCATCAGCCGACAATTCCAACGATTCGTCAAATGGAAAAGGCCGGAAGGAGTAATCCTCCCGGCCTTTTTTGGTACTTTGAATCAGACGGCAATCCGTCGGCAGATTTCGTTACCTCGGAGGCAGAGCCGGAGTACTCCACGCCGTAGTATTCAGGTTAGCCGATGTGTCGCGTGCACGGCACTGGTATCGACGGACGGTGAATTGACCACCCGCCGGGACCCAGAAGGACAGACCCGTGTAGGCGTTGCTGCCGTCCGGACCGGTGATCACATCGGTTTCAACCTGCCACAACGACTGATAACCGGTTTGTGTCTCACGGACCTGATACTGAACGATGGCTCCTTCGGGGTCAGTGGCTACCGCAACCCGCATATAGTCCCACCACTGGCCGTTGATAAACTGGCGAATCGGAGTGTACTCGGGATCCCATTCCATCGGGTTGGGCGTCGGAGGATTGATATCCCCGGCCGCAAATGTGACCGTTATCCGCGGGGCCTCTTCGCTGGCGTTACTTAGGTTATCCACGGCATAGAAAGTATAGGTCCATGTTTCGCCAACCCGAACATCCGTATCCACCCAGGTCCGATTGGTTGTCGGCCCGAATCTCTTGTTGGCAACAACATCCGTGGCATTCTGGTACCGAAGGAAAATATAGGATACCGGCGGATTCTCATCGGTGGCAACCGCGGCGGTCATCGATATCGAAGTGGGGTTAAGCTGGAATGGAACCACTTCCCATGCAATCGGCGCCGGTGGATTGCTTTCCTGACCGGTCCTGGCCGAAGCGGCGATGGAATCCAGCGTCCAGTTGCTGTTATATGGCGCATTTTGACTGACATACTTGACATGAGCGTCGCCGAGTATTGTAAAGCCGGTGGGATTGACCGTTATCCCGGCTTCCGCCAGCGTGCCCGGAACACGAATCTCGGCCACGCGAACAACATAAGTATAGGTCGTATTGGCCAGCAAACCGGTGGCCGTCCAGGTCGGTTCAACATTCGGCGGATAATACAACCACGGGCTCTTGATACTGACGGTTGTGTTATCAATTTTGATGCACTCAAACTGATATGCCACTTCCCAGCCCCAGTCGTCAACAGCCGGCATCGCGCTCATGATGATCTGATTGGTTGAACCCGAAACGGCCGTGGGCTTTCCGGTCACAACAACGACCATCGTCTCTCCCGGTTGGCCACCTGGAACGGGGATCGTCACGCGACGCGTGCCCCATTCCGCGGGATTGGGTCTGGGCGCCAAGACATCTTCGGACAACCAGCACGCGGTGAAGGGCAACAGGTCGATGAGATCGACTCTAAAGTCGCGGTTGATATCGGCGCCCTGGCACCATCCCGGATGACTGCAGGTACGGAGCCATTCCGAAGCCAGTACGGCAAAGTCGGCCAGGTTAATCCAGCCATTCCGTCCATTGGAGGGCAGGTCGCAAGTCCTGCAGGATGCGACCGTCCGCGTCAGCGGATAATGGAAACCCATATCCACCCTTCCGCTATCAAAGTTATTCGGACCGCTATCCGTTCGGGTGGTAAACAAATTCATGCCCACCGAGGAGGCCGGTGCGCTACCCGCATCAACGCAGGGGCTTTGCACCGTCTGATTGGCCGCGAGTTGGCTGAGATAATAGTCGCCCAAGGGCCCCGTGACGAACAGCGGATTAAGATTTCCGCTGATCAGGTTTCCTGCCCCTTGATTTAGAGTACAACCATCTTCCACAACAACAAACGGTTCGCTCCAACCGCCCGGAATATCGGTATAGGATATCGAGACCGTTCCGGGGCGAGGATCAAACTCGAATCCGGTTCCAACCAGCAAATGAACCCCGGATGCGGCCGAGTTGGCCCAGAAGATCGAGTCGATAATATCGACCTGACTATGGTATGCCGCATATAATCCTCCACCCAGACCATCTCCGAGAACCTGGCCGAAGACGCCGGTGGCACGGTTGTACGCGATGGTACAATTGGATATTTTTAATCGGGTACCCCAGTTGGCTGAGATACCGCCGCCGTCGCGTCCGGCGTTGTTCTCGACTACCAGAACATTGGACATCGTCGGGCTGGTCACGGAACCATTTGTCAAGCCGCTGAAGAATACGCCGCCGCCGGAAGTCGAAGCGGAGTTATTGATGATCTGGCTGTTATGGATCTTCAGTGCCGTATTCACCGATGCGATCGCACCGCCCTGTCCGAGAATCGTCACCAGCGTTGGATCGCCGGCAATATTCTCCAAGAACTGGGTGTTCTCAATAGTACCGGCGCCGCCGTCGGCAAAGAGGCCACCGCCCTGGTAGGCATTGTTGGCCACAAAGTTGCAGTCGGCAATCATCGGCGAATCATCCAGATAGTACATCCCCGCGCCGACCGAGGCGTTGTTCCGCTGGAACGAACAGGTATCGAAGACGATGGAAGCCGATCTCTCAAAGGCAATCCCGCCGCCGTGTCCCAGCGAAGAAGAAAGCGTATAGTTTGTGGAGGGTTTGGGGGCGATATTGTCATAGAAGCGACAATGAACAAACTCGGCCCTGACTTTTTCGCCGCAGAATACGCCTCCGCCATAGGATGGAACCTCATATGCCGTAATCGGCTGCTGACGATCCTGACCCGCCGGCATCGTGCCGCCGCGACCGCTGATGCCGCCTCGAGTCTGGTTCGCGGAGATCAGGCAATTGAGGAACTTCGGGCGACTCTCAACCTCGCAATAGACCCCGGCTCCGGAACCGGCATAATACCGATAGTCACCCACATAGCCCCAGGCCTGCCACGGAGCATACGAGCTATCGCTCCAAAGGCCGCCATATCCGCCGGGAACATCGAGGCCGCCAAGACGGGCGTAGTTGCCGCCGTTTCCGCCATTGCCGCCGGTTGCGGTACAGTTGGTGATCGTGCAATTCTGGAAAACGGCAGCGGATTTCGCCGCGATATAGACGCCGCCGCCACGGGCGCCACCGCCCCACCCGCCGCGACCCGCAACAGGCGAAGCGGGAACCGGAGGATTGGCGGCCGGGTCGCCGGGCGAAGCGTTGACACCGCTGGTAGCGTTTCCGCCCACGACATGGCAATCGGTGATTGTGGTATTGATAATCGTCGGAGCCGATTCCTCGGCACAGAAAATACCGGCGCCGAGAGCGAATCCGCCATCATCGCCATCCGGACCCGGCCCGGGGATCGCATTCCCACCGGTCAGACGGAATCCGCTGATGACGCAGTTCTTGATGGTAGGCGAAGACTGATACCCCGCAACGATACCGCCGCCGGCGATATGCCGACCATCGTAGGTTCCGGTTTCCGGAGGCAACGCGGTCCAGACTCCGTTTCGAATCGTAATCCCGTTCAGAACCGCTCCGGGGCCGGCGTTCCGAGTGAAATAGACGCCGGTATTAACCGTATTGGAACAATCGATGATCGTGGCGGCGACGACTTCCGGATCGTCCGGATTGGCGCTGGTAATCGTAATATTCTTATCGATAACCAGTCCGCCTCCCTGATATGTATTCGCCGCCAGAACAATCAAATCGCCGTCTCTGGCCAGATTGATAATTTGCTGAATACTATCGGCGGCTCCGGGAATATAGAAGGTCCTGGGATCGGCACCCGGAACGGGTGAAGACACAAAATCGATCTCCTGTGCCGTGCTGGCGTCATAGAAAGCCGGCTGCTGTTCGAGACTGTCCGGCAGGGCGCCGATTTCATCCCAATCCTTCAACCAGGCAGACAGGTTTTGGGCAACATTCACAAAACATTCCTCACCCGAGGCCCAGCCGTTCTTGTTGCCGGCCTGATCGGCCGATCCGTTGATCGCCTTCAGGAGATAATAGGTTAGCAGGCCGTGACCCAATTCCGAATATTCCCAGGCCGCTTGATTTCCCTGGGCCGCCGAAACCACAACACCCAGTCCGTTCGGATCGGCCATGAACAAGGTGCCATCCTCGAACAGAATCTGATGCGGAACCAGATCGCTTCCGAAATCGTCTCCCGGCTTGGGAATATTGATGCCCAAGCCGCGAGGAGCGAATGAGAGCTCGGCGGTCGCAGAGGCCGTGTTAAACCCGGTATCCAGAAAGACCGCATAATTGTGAGACGGCAAAGCGCCAAGCCATTTGGCTACCTGGTCATCGCTGACCACCTCCAGATTTGACAAAATCAGGTATTCGTCGAATCCGTCGAGTTCATCGATCGGCGAAGTATCGGTTGTGGCAAATCCATGCCCGGCAAAGAAAAATACCAGGATATCGTCCGGATCCATCCGTTTGCGCAGATCCAGGAACGCCTGCGTCAGCCGATCCACCGTTGCGTCCTTACCCAACAACAGATAGATATTGTTCGTCGTCCATTCCGGCCTTTGCAGCAATGCCGCACACAACTGCGAAGCGTCGGCTTCGGCATAATTCAAAATCGGATAGTTTCCGATGACATCGTTGACTCCGACCAGAACGGCGTAATACTTGACTTCGATCTTTTCATACCAAGCCCGAACCTTCGTATCCCGGACCATCGTCACATAATTGACAGAATCGACAATGCCATCCTTGTCAGTTCCGCTCCAGCGGACCTGGAATCCCGCCGGGGGCGGCGTCACCGACAATCGGACCCGAGTCAGCGGCAGAATAAAACCGCTGGACGGGGTAATCTCGGCGGCAAATCCGGGCAACAATTCCGGATCCACCGTAACCTGAGTATCCAATTTGAATCCGGCCTTCGTAAATTGCGCCGTTACGGCTTTGCGTTTCTTGTCCACCGTAACGGTATTTTGCCAAGTCGTGTTTTCGTCATCGTCCGTTCCCGTCCAGATGACATCGTATCCGGTCGGCGGTTCGGGCTGAATCTTCAGCTCGAGCTGCGTGTACTGTTTAACGAGGATCCCCTCGGGTTGATAGGGGGTAATCGTCGGATAATACCCAAAAAGACTATCCAGACCCGACGGATAGACGGCCGTTTGCAGGAGGAAATATTCCGGTTCAAACGGACGATGATGGTACCCAAGATTGACGATGCCCTGATCCATAACGCTGTCGGAACGAGTCGTATAGATATCCAGGCCCAATACGGAGGCCAAGCCGCTGCCAGCGTTAAGACATGGGCTATCCTTTAACTGACCGGCAGCGATCTCGCTGAGGAAATACTCGCCGGCACGGACCAGTTCCGGATCCTTCATGAAATTGAAGGTATTCGCCGCCCAGGTCTGAGTGGCATCATCCCACCCGTCGAGAATCGAACCTTGTTCGACCAGAATCGGTTTGGGTGGCATGATTCCCATGATCGCCATCCCCAGGTTGACCCTCGGTTTGGTGATCGGGGCCTTGGTGTCCGTCACCGGGTCACCGGTACGGATCAAGAGTTCGCGGACTTCTTGCGGCATCAGGTATCGACCCAGAATTTCCCGAGCGGCGACCTGAATATCGGCGACACAACCGGCCGCAAACGGAGTCGCGGAAGAGGTTCCGGCAAAGTCCGGGGTATAGTCCCCGGCCGTATACCCCGCGGCGCCCACCATATCCGTGGTGTACATCGGATCTGCCGGCGCCAGAATATCCAGTATCTCGTGAGTATTGGAATACGGCGTAACCTGGTCGGTTGTATCATAGACGGCGCCGACGCTGATTACATTGCTCATCGCCGCCGGCCAGATAATGCCTTGCGTTTGATATTCATTTCCGGATGCGCCCAAAATCGTGATTCCGCGCTCGACCGCCAGAGCCGCCGTTTGTGTGGCGGCGGGAGAGAAGGCGTCCGCGGTGGCGGAATCCTGGAAGAAGATCATCCCGCCCCAACTGTTACTCATAACCAGAATGGGATTGGCGGGATCATCGTTCTGATGGGTAATGCACCAGTCCCATGCGCGCAATCCGGCATCGTTTGCCCAGGATCCATCGTCACCGGTGAGCTTCAACGCATAAAGTTTGGCGTTGTAAGCCACGCCGCCGATGTAATCGCCAACCTCGCCCAGGGATCCGGCCGCGATACCCGCGCAGGCGGTTCCATGCGGCTCATCCGAAGGCATCGGATCGGCGTCGTTGTCGCCGACATCGTATCCACCGATCACTTTCTGGTTGGGGAAAGTACCTCCGCCCAACATCGGGTGAGTGTAATCTATGCCGCTATCGACAATCGCCACCGCAACACCGGTACCATTATAGATGGCTCGCATTTCCCCGGCGTTGGCCAGAGCGATAGACTGTCGAAGCAAGGGACGAACCGGCCGAACCGGCTCGATGCTGGAGACCATCGGATTGGTCAACAACGCATCCAGCGCGGTCTGATTGATGGTGGCGCTGAAACCGGCGAAGTTTTCGTACCGCTGCCGAAGCGTATAATCGGTCGAACCAAGGGTCTTCAAAACCGCATTGATACGATCGGCCACTTCGGTACGATAGACCTTCACCTGGGCCGGATCATTCCAGTTCATGCTCTTACGAAGAACGGTCGGCTGGAACAATGTCACGATGACATTCGCCTTTCCACTGTTCGTGGCAAACATCTGCTGGATCGCAGCGGCATCGGTTACATACGCCTTGTCCAAGGATGGCGGCGGAAGGATTGGTTTCGAATGAATCAGGGCCGCACTCGGATCATATTCGGGACCGATATCCGAATACATCACACTGACCGTGGACGGCAACGGACCAAATTCGTCGCCGCTGCCGACCGCCAGTTGACTGCCATCCACCGCAACATTGTCCCAGATGATACTGTTGAGCACATCGGTCTGGCTGTTGTAGGAAACCAAGACGCCGCCCCCGTTCCCGGCCGGGCTTCGGTTGTCGGCAATCGTACAATTCACAATATTCGGTCGTGCATAGAAGGCCGCGGCAACGCCGCCGCCGCCGAGAGGGGCCGTATTATCGTAGAACAACGAGTTGAACAACTGCGGAGAAACGGCGATGTTGTCGGGGGCGCCAAGGTAGTAAATGCCTCCGCCGTTGCCTCGAGCGGTGTTGCCCGTAAATACGCTGTCGAGGACATCCAACTCTGACGACAGGCAAAATACCCCGGCTCCATGACCATACCGGACATCATTCGGCAAGGCCGGCAAAAGGATCGGGGAGTCCGTGGACCCGGAATCCTGGCTCGAATTCGCCGTTTGTGCCGTCGCCAGATTTCGTTTGAAATAGGTGTTGCTGATCTGGCCGGTAGAGTATGCCGAATACAGGCCGCCGCCGTGATAAGCCATATTGTCGATGAAGTTACAATCGGCCACATCGATCAGGGCGTCATCAAAGAAGAATCCTCCGCCGATCGCGGCCTGATTGGAGATAAAGTTGGAGTTGATGGCTTTCATGACGCATTCGTCGGTGTACGCGATCGCCCCGCCGAAACTGACAAAATAATCGTCAACCAGTTCATCGGGAGCGGTTTCCGGATCGCCATCCAGATCAATCGCGGTGGATGGATCGGCGATATTCTCTTTGAAGGTCGTATCGATCATGGTTACTTTGCAACCACGGGTGGCAAAGATCGCCCCGCCGCCGTTATCGACCACCAGATTCCGCAACGGCCAGTGGGCTGAATTAACACCATTGCCGCCGATGCCGGAGATACTGCTGTAGGAACGACAATTCTGGAAGAAGCACTTTCGGAAGGTCGGATTGCTGTCCATCTCACAATAGACTGCGCCGCCCAGGCCCGAGTAGCGCCAGTAGTCGTCGTACGCGGTCATAAATGCGTCATAGGTGTAGTTGGTGATCCAGTCATCCCAACTGAGATACTCTTCAAATCCAAACCACTTGGCGAACCGTTCCCACGGATATCGATTCTGCATATTGATCGTAACCTGGGCACCCAAGGCCGGATCCACGATCACATACGGAATGTTAATGTCGTTGAAACGCTCACCCAGTTCCCATCCATCCCACCAGTCAAACCAATAATATTCCAGTGTCTCAGCCCAGGTCCAACCACCGCCGCGACCGCCGTACCCGTTATTGCCGGCATCTCCGTCGCCGCCATCCCCGCCGCGACCTCCCTGAACGAAACAATCGACAAAGGAACAACTATCGAAAACCGGATTGCTCATAAACCCAAGATACACGGCTCCGCCGTAGGCCTTGCCTCCCCAGCCGCCATCCCAGCCATCAACATGGCTTCCGGAGAAGTTCGCCCCTCGTCCGCCGTTTCCGCCCGTCAGAGAACAATTCTGGAAATCGCAATTCAACAACTGCGGCGAACTGAACCACATCACGATCGCGCCACCGATGACGCCGCCTCCATTTTCGCCGTCCGAGCCATTTCCGTCCCGTCCGTCACCTCCATACCACTGGCCATTTTTAAATCGACTGTTTTGGATGATCGGATGGCTGAATTCCAGCGTAATCGTACTATAGTCGAAAGTGATCCCGTCGATAACGGTCTTTTTGCTCGCTCCGACAAGCAGGAAATCATAATTTCGCAGGATCGTCGCATCCACCACGCCCGGTTTATCGGGATTGCTGCTGGTCAGGGTGATATCTTTGTTCCGGAAGGTCAGCGTTTCCAGATCTTCCGGTGGCTGGTACAGACCGGGCATGAGCATCACCACATCGCCGTCCTCGGCGGCGTCGATGGTACCCTGAATATCGGTGTATTCCGGCCTGCTTCCCACGACGAGGACTCGCGGCTGTTTGAATTGCACCGTAATCTGCTTGTCGGAATCCATCAGCACGATATTGGTCAAGCTCTGGGACGAATCGTTTACGGTCCCACCGCCCCAGTGATCGACGCGATACCCGGCATTCGGATTGGCCGTCAGCGCGACAATCTGGCCGACATAATAACTCCCGCTAACGGGAGTAACCGTACCATGCCCACCGACCACCGACACCGACAATGCCACCCGCGGCACATCCGTCATGCTCAGGTAATGGTACCCCAAATCGACTATGCCGGAATCAAGAGCGTTGTTGACCTGCGTGGTTCGGGTATCCAGACCGGCGTCCTGCGAGGATCCGCTTCCTTTGTTCACGGCCGGACTCGAAGAGCCCAGATAATATGCCCCCAAGGGACCGGTCGCATAAAGAGGATTGGTGTCTATATTTTCGCGGTTCTCACCGAGAGAATTGATTTGGGCCGCCCCGGTATACTGCGTCCGGGTCTGGGAATCGTAAAGATCGGCCGTATTTCCATAAAACAGACAATATTGCGCAATCGAATCGCCCCGGGGCAGAGGCGAATAATTAATCCATTCCTCATAAATCGCCTGCGGGGCATTGCCCGTCAGGATGGAATTGACCACCGTCGGGGTGGAACACCAATCGCTGAAGATTCCGCCGCCCATCCCGCCGCTGGTGTTGGAAGCAAAGGTGCAGTTTTCCGTTTTGACGACGGTCAGCATCCGAAGGGCCAACGCGCCACCGTATTGCTCGGCGTAGTTTCCGGAAAACAGGCAGTTCGTAATGCTCTGCCGACGCAGAACCGCATCGCCGCCGAAAATGCTCACGGCGCCGCCGAAACCGCCTTGCCCTTCGACTCGGTTGTTCTCAAATATGCAATCCCGAATCGTCATCGTCGCGCCAAAGCAGCCGATACCGCCGCCTTGGGCGTCGTAGGAAGACGCGACATTGCCCACCATCATCCCGCCGAGGATTTCCACCCAGGTATCCGCCAGGTACAGACCGCCGCCGTTTTGAGCGGTGTTGGAAAAGATATTGCACCGGTCGAAGGTGGCCTGCGTGGTATACAGATAGACGGCGCCGCCTTCGTTGGCTTCATTCTCGCGGAAGCTGCATTGTTCAAAGGTCAACTGCGGAATAGTGGTCCCCGCGAACAACTGACGGGCGTCGGAATAGACGGCCCCGCCGGATATTTCGGACCGGTTTCCACCAAAACGACATTGGCTAAATCGCGAATCGCTCATCGCCAAAACGGCGCCACCGAATCCAAAGGTGAAGTTTTCGCCGAAATCGCAATCGATAACCTGTACATCCGGGCAGTTCGGTCCGATATTCAGGGCCCCGGGCGGAGAATCATACATTTGGGAATAGGTCTGGGAATAATAGTTATAGTCCGAATACATGGAGAAGAATTTGTAGTACGGAGTCCAGATATTCAGTTCCGTCCCGTTCTTCCAAAATTGACATTTCTGGAGGGATAGAATATCGTCTCCTTCGCAATACAGCGCTCCGCCGAGATTGTTCTCAAAACTGCAGTTGCTCAGATTCACCGTATTCCCAAGACCGATATACATCGCCCCGCCGAGGGAATACACCTCATTGGATGGCGGATTATCCCACAATGTCCAAACGGAACTGAAGATATCCAGCACATAGGCCTTGTTGCCGATGAACGAACAATACTCAAAGTTCGCCACCGATGCGGTATCATAAAAAACAGCCCCGCCCCAGACCGTCTCCCCGTTGGTAAAGGTCATCCCATCGGCCCCATCGGAAGCCGGCCAATTCGCCCATGCATTCCCAGAAGGCGACCGGGAGCCTCCGCGACCCGCGATCGCGTCGGTGGCCTTGTTCTCAACGAATTCACAAGCGTAAATGATTGGATTGCTGTTCAGGTCGGAATAAATCGCTCCACCCTGTCCAACGCCGTAGCCGTCCCCGCCATCACCGCCACGGCTTTCATTCCCAGGGCTTGGGGTATCTGAAATATCGCCGGCATCGCCGCCGTCGCCTCCGACTCCGCCGTGAGCCTTATTGTATTCGAATCGGCAATACCTTACGATGGGACTGCTGTCTGAAACACAAGCGATGGCGCCGCCATATCCGTTGCCGGTACCGTCCCCTCCATGACCACCGGGTTGGGAATGATAATTCCCTTCATAGACCTGATACAAACCATCCTGGCCTCGATTTCCCTGGGCTCCGGTTACGGTGTTATGAGAGAAGACGCAGTACTGGATTGTGGGAGAACTCCCGTCTCGGCAAAGAATCGCCCCGCCGTACCCATCTCCGATTTTGTCTCCGCCGGAAAAGGCGCTGCGGATATCGTTCGGAGGATCAAAATTCGGACCATCGGGAGATATAGCCGGCCAACGATACCTCGGCGCAGAAGTCCCCAGACCGCCGTTCATCCATCCACCGCGAATCGTAAAGCCCGCGATCAGAGCGCCATTGCCTTCGCCGCCGTGGAAGTAGAAGGCCCGCTTGGGATTCAGTTTGGATCCCTGGCAGTCAATGACCGTCGCGGCGATGGTTGCCGGGTCGTCGGGACGAACGGAAACCAGCTTGATTTCTCTGCCTTCAAAGTCAACCCCGTCCGGGTTGGTCAAATAATGCACCCCCGGCCTGACCATGACCACATCACCGTCATACGCCGCCGTAACGGCATCTTCAATCGTCAGGTATACATCGGGAACCGTCAATACTCGCGTATATTGAATCGCGAAAGTTACGGTGATCTCGCGATCCCGGATCATGGTCGCCTTGTTGGCCGAACCACGGCTGGCGTCATTATCCGTTCCCCGCCAGGTGTTAATTCGATATCCGGAATCTCCAATCGCCCGTAATCGAACCACTGACCAGGCGTCAACGAACAAGATGGCCGGATCCGCATCGGGAAGAACCGTCCCCTCAATCGAAGAAGCCGGTTTGGCATTATTAACCGTTCGGAACCATACGCTTCCGAACTCGGCCGGATATAGCTTAAACTTGTATTTTGTGGGGATTACCGTCAGGGGTACCTTGGGATAATGATACCCCAGATCGGTACGACCGGAATCATCCGCATCGGTCACGGCCGTGGTGATATCGGGGGATACGCCGTATTGCCTCTGCCATGTAAACAAACCCGTCTGGCCCATATCGACGCAGGGACTCCACTGCGTATCCGGTTGATTTCCCAGCGCCTGGCTCAGGTAATAATCTCCCTGCGGGCCGGCGATAAAGATCGGATCATCATAGACATTCCCCTGACCGATGGAATCGAAGTCCAAATCGGTAACACAACTCACGGTCGAACTGCAACCGTCGAGTTCGTCGCCGTTGCCATCCAGGATACAGTGATCGATTTGGGGAATGGATGTCTCCGTCAGGGCGAAAATTCCACCCGACATCATATTTCGCGTCAGGGTACACAACTGGATGGTCGGGGAACTGTTTTCCGCCGAAATAACGCCGTTTCCGGCTCTGGATTGGTTTTGGACAATCAGACAATTGATCACGGCCGGGTGAATGTCCTGATTTTCAATTCCCAGGGAATAGATCGCCGCGCCTCCCTCCGCCCTGCAATTGAGAATCTGGCAGCTTACGATAACCGGCGCGGCCTCCTGAATGTAAACGGCTCCGCCATTTGTTCCGGCGGAACAATTTCGAATGACGCAATTGGCCAACCGGGCCTGGGGAATCAGGCCCTCATTGTTCTCCAATCCCGGATCGCCGGGATCATACTCCGGATCGTTCGGGTCGCCTGAGGGTTCAACCTCGTCAATGGAATCATTCCCAGCAAAACAGATCCCGGCGCCTTCGGCATCCGCCTGGCAACCCTCGATGATACAATCTTCCACGACGGCCTGGCAATCGGCCATCATGAGAATTCCGCCGCCGCGCCCGGACGCGGGGACCTCGTCCCCCACGGGAGCAACACCGTTACGGATGGTGAATCCGCGAATCACCGTACCGGCTCCTTCATTGGTCCGCAGATAGAAGCCGCGGGCTTGTCGCCCGCAGTCAATGATGGTCACTTCAGCGCCGAGATAACTGCGAATGACGATGGCTTTGCCGTCGGGATTCAGATCGCGGTTTCCATCTCCCGCATAGGTCCCGGGACCCACAACAACTTCGTCTCCATCCGCAGCTGCGTCGATCGCTTCCTGAATCGTGGCATACAAGGTGGCCCGATTTTCGTTGAGCGTAATCTCGCCTTCCTGGAGGGGATCTTTCACAATCTCCCGGAACATCACGACGACACGGGCATCATCGCTCATTGTGACGGTATTTTTCACCGCCTGATTCGGAACTCCGGGGGCGGTCTGATCCCTATCCGTGCCTTGCCAGACGGCCACCTCATATCCTGTGTCCGGGGTCGCCGTCAGATTGACAACCGTGTCCTCCTCAAACCAGCCACTGACCGGCGTCAAAGTTCCGTGCGGCTGGCCGTCCGGAGAATAGACTTCCGTCTCCAACCAGAACCGCGGAATCTTTTCAAACTCCACCGTAACATTCCGGTCGTAGTTCAGAGTCACGGTATTGGTATTCTCAGTAGAGGCATCGTCATCGGTACCCGTCCACTGTCGAACCCGGTAATACTGGTCCGGACGGGCCTCCAGATTGACGACTGTCCCGACCGGATAATCGCCGCGGCGCGGAACCACCGAGCCATGTCCCCCAACAACCGAAACATTCAGCCGCGAAATCGTCGCCGAAACGAATGCCACGGTAACGGTCTTGTTTTTGTCCACAAGGACTGTGGCCGTCGTCTGGCCGAAAAACTGCTCGTCATTGTCGGTCCCGGTCCACGCCCCGACCCGGAAACCGTCCGCGGCCGTCGCTGTCAAAGTAACGGTGTCGCCGGAATTATACAATCCCGTAACGGGCAATAGCGTTCCCTGTCCGACGGCGATTTGAGTCGTCAGCGTATAGGTGGGATGGGTTCGAAACTCGACCGATACGGTTTTGGCGTTCGTGACCGTAACGACATTGGTGCTCTCCGTCGAGGTATCGTCATTGGTTCCGGTCCACTTCTTCACCTTGTACCCCAGGTTGGGAGTAACGGTGATCGAGACATCGGAATACTGGCGATAGTTCGCGGTACCTTCGACCGGAAGAATCGTGGCCGGCTTGATTCCACCGATCGGGATCATCTGAATCGTCAGCGGGACCTGAACCGGGGCCGCTCCGCCGAGATAATGATACCCCATATCCACTCCTCCGGAATCGGCGACATTGTCAGTCCGTGTGGACATCGAAGCCAAACCGAGATCCGACAAATTGGCGGCCGGGTCACCGGCATTGGCGCAGGGACTGTCGAGCAACTGGCCGGCCGCAATCTGGCTGAGATAGTATGCTCCTCGCGGTCCCGTCCGGAAAAGCGGATCGGTATTGATTACGCCGGTTCCCGCTGAACCATCCTGAGCGCAGCTATACGCTACGATTCCTCCCATAATGTCGCGGGTATTGTTCCAGAGGATACAACTGGTTACCTTGGTCAGCACCGATAGGTTGTCCGCGAAAACGGCGGCATACGCGGAACTGGTGACTCCGCGGTTGTTGACAAAGGTGCAGTTGGTGACAACCGGAGCCGATGCGTTATAACTGTCAATGGCTGAACCGTACTGGTCCGTTATGTTTCCCTCGAAGAGGACATTCGTAATCGTCGGAGAGGATCCATCGCAGGCGATGGCCCCGCCGGATGCGGATTTTGCGGTATTGTGGGCCGTATTGTTCTGAATCACGCAATCGAAAACCGTCGGCGATGCCTGGTAGCAATCGATCGCTCCGCCATATTCGGCCGTATTGCCTGTCAGGACACAATTCTGGATCTTCGGAGAGGCCATATAGCACTCGATCGCGCCGCCGAAGATTTGTTTTCCATTCCGGATTGTCAGACCCTGGAGGATGGAAGTGTTCTTTTCGTTGGTTTCAAAAAGGAAAGCCCGGCCCGCTCCCCCGCAGTCGATGATACAGGTACTCGGACCCAAAATGCTTCGAACCGTGATGGCCTTGCCCTTGAAACTAATCTCCCGATTTCCGGGCCCGCTGTAAGTTCCGGGTCGTATGAGAACCGAATCCCCATTCGCGGCCGCGTCAATCGCCGCCTGAATCGTTGGATAGGCATCCGGAACAATCCGATCTACGGCGGTCGCCACAGAACAAAGAGCCATCAGAATAGACACGCCCAAGATTACTGGTTTACGCATAACACCTTCCTCATTTCGTTGATAGGTTCGGCACATCGATCAGTCCCAGCTTTCATCCAAAGAACAAAGATCCACCCTTCGCGGACATAGTTACCCTACCGATATCAAAACGACGCTATCTTATCGGAAAATGTTGGAATCAAGTTTAGCCGTAGTGTACCAGAAGGATAACCCCAATGTCAAGAAACAACGAAATTTCCATGATATTATAAGACTCGTCCGATCCTTATCGGACATTGATGAGATTTCAATTCGCCCCCATACAAAAGGTCCCATAGAATAAGATTCACCAACACTGGTAAAATGGAGAGATTGGATCGATCCTCTGTTACAAAATATTCTGAATTGCAGCCAGAATTTTTCTAAATCCCGGGCAGTATTCATCATTTCCTGAACTTGCTGGCCAAGCAGAAGCCCTCCTCGTCGAACGGATGAAGCCGTTTTCAATTCGCGAAACTCACTCGATTTTTCTTGCATCCCGCCCTGTCGGTTGTTCATAATAGCCATCAATCAGAGCCAAATGGCCGATATTGAATATTTCATATATTCTTATGAAGTAAGAGGTTACAATCCACTTATGCGATTGATTTCCGAAAAATCTGTGCTCCGAGGGTCGGTTGTAATACCCGCGTCAAAATCCCATACGATCCGCGCTGTCGCAATTGGATCCATGGCTGAAGGAACCAGTCACATCCGCAATCCACTGGTTTCCAGCGATACGATGAGTGCTGTGGCCTGTTTTCGCGGACTTGGGGCCGAAATCAACACGGATGATCCCGGGGTTTGGATCATTCGAGGGACTGGCGGAACGGTCTCCATTCCGAATGAAATCATCGATGTTGGGAACTCGGGCACGACTTTGCCCTTCGGGATGGCATGTGCCGCGCTTTCGACCAGACCGGGCAAGATACGATTTACCGGAGATCACCAGATTCAGCGAAGACCCGTGGGACCGTTGATTCATTCCTTGGCCGATTTGGGGGGCCAGTCCGGAACTGAAATGAACAATGGCTGCGCTCCCCTCTGGGTGGAAGGCCGCCTAACGGGAGGAACAACCTCGATCGAGTGTTTAACCAGTCAATATCTGTCGGCATTATTGCTTGCCTGCCCCTTGGCCCCGCAGGATTCGATTCTCGATGTTCCCCTTCTCAACGAGCCCGATTATGTCCAAATGACACTGGACTGGCTCGATCGTCAGAAGATTCAATACCGGCAAGAGGGATTCCGCCGATTCCATGTGCGGGGGAGGCAGCGATATTCCGCCTTCGACGCCGTGATCCCGGCGGATTTTTCCAGCGCTACATTTTTCCTCTGCGCCGGCGCTTTTCTCGACGCAGACATTACTCTCCTGGGCCTGGATTTTGCCGACAGCCAGCCGGACAAGGCTGTGGTCGAGTACCTTCGGCGCATGGGAGCCGATATCCAGATCGAATCCGGCGGTGTCCGGGTTCGGGGATCGCAGATTGCCGGAGTACATATTGATATGAACCGTACACCTGATGCTTTGCCCGCCATGGCGGTGACCGGGGCATTTGCCGCCGGCCAGACCCGCCTGGATAATGTTCCCCAGGCCAGGAAAAAGGAAACCGATCGAATCCGTTGTATGGCCGAAGAATTAAATAAACTTGATGTTCGGGTTGACGAACTGAACGATGGCCTTATTATATATCAAACTGATAGGGTTCAGCCTGCTTCGCTGCATGGCCACGGGGATCACCGGATCGTCATGGCTCTTAGTCTGATGGGACTGGCCAGCGAGGAACCCATCGAGATCGATACGGCCGAGGCGATGGCAGTCACTTTCCCGGATTTTGTTCAACTCATGCAAGGTCTCGGGGCCCATATGGAAGTCTGTCCGGAATAACGGAATCAATCAATTGATTCTACCAATCGAATGAAAAAACCAGTTAAAGGAAATCCTGAATGCGAACCCTGACCCACCTGTTCGATAACAATCGGGAATGGGCTCGAAGAAAAACCCAGGCCGACCCGCAGTTTTTCTCCCGGTTGGTCCAGCAGCAGAATCCTGAATACCTCTGGATCGGCTGTGCCGATAGTCGGGTCCCCGCCAACGAGATCGTAGGGCTGGAACCGGGGGAACTGTTTGTTCACCGAAATGTAGCTAACCTTGCGATTCAGACAGACATCAACTTTTTATCGGTCCTTCAATATGCCGTGGATGTGCTGCATATTCGGCACATTATCGTCTGCGGTCACTATGGCTGCGGAGGTATTCGGGCGGCCATTGAAAAACAGCCCCATGGATTGATCGACAACTGGCTCAGCCCCATCCGGGAAGTGTACCGCCGGCACGAACCTGCTCTGCGACAGATCGACAACCGCGATCGCCTTCTGGATCGTCTGTGCGAATTGAATGTCGTCGAACAGGTCCGCCATGTTGTGCAATCTTCGATCGTCCAAGAGGCCTGGCAGCGAAACCAGCCCCTCTGTGTGCACGGATGGATCTACCGGCTAACCGACGGACTTTTGAAGGACATGAGAATGTGTATCGCATCGAATAATGACATGACCGCATCCCAGCCGTTGCCCGAATCGGACGGTTAGAAACCCGGCTCCAACGATTTCCCCCCCCTTGCAAACCCTCCAGCATGGGCCCGCCGAGATCGGAAACAGGAAGAAAATTAGGAGGGAATGGATTGACATTAAACCGGCTGATTGGTATGATATCAATTTAGTAGAGAATGGATTTTGAAAATTGACTACCTGAGAGCACCCGCGCCGGTCTTGATCGACCGGTGAGGGGTTTTTGTTGCCATAAATTACCCAGTGGAGTCTTCATGAGATTCGATACGGAACAGAACCAGATTGTCATGCATACGGAGCATTCCATCTGCACAACCGCCAGCGAGTTGTTGCACAGTAGCATATTTCGTCGAGTGGTCCAGAGCTTCTGTCGAGATTTGGTCAAATCGGATTCTCCTCTACTGGAACCATTTCTCCAGATATTTGGAAAAAATCTCTCTCGGGAAATTACGGATCTGATCGTTCTGCTGGCCGACCATACGCTGCCGGAACTGGTTGAAACCCGGCATGAACTGAATCCCCTGTTACAGGATGAAAATCGAAGACTTCTGCATGAATTCGTGGAAGGGCTGTACGACTACTGGCGTCACTTCGACCGTTTTTTGGTTCTTCACTCCGAGCCGGGAAGGAGCAACTTCGATCGTCGGCCGTATCGAGCGTTCAATGCCACAATCGAGACTCTGACCCATGTGGTCCGGGGTACCTATCGCGATATTTGCGAAAATGTCACTGGGGACCACCCGAGAATCTACCGACAGATATTTGCCGGGTGTGATGTCAGTCTGATTGCCGTTCCGAAACAGGCCCGCATCCACGAATCCTGTCGAAATCTCGATGGGATTCCATTTATACGACATGTCTGGATTGCGCCGCCTCTGATTATCGACCCCCCGATGAATAAACGGTCGGGTCAGTTTCTGCGAATCGAATCCAATCCGATCCACGGACTGACATTCGATCGCCGAAAGTGGCTTTGTTATCCTGCGCAGGTGGGACCGCTGACAATCTTTATTTATTTCCATCAACGGTTCATGGGGTTGGGATGCTCCCTGGCAAATCTGTTCGAGTTGGCCAGCGACCAGCAGATTGCCGCCGGCCCGGATGCCGTGTATTGTTTCGGGATCGACCCGAATCGTCTTCGGTCCTACGAACCGAATCCGGTGGTATTCTACGACGATCCTAAGAATGCTTTGCTGGTCGCCGCCGCTCCCGCGAATGACCAATTTGGATACTTTGGATATCTCAAAAAAATGGTCTTGACTTTGCACAATATCGTCATGATGAAGCGGGGCCGAATGCCGTTCCACGGAGCTATGGTCCACATCGCCCTGAAAAACGGTCGCAGCGCCAACCTTTTGATTATCGGCGACACCGCCACCGGAAAATCCGAATCTCTGGAGGCCTTCCGCCTCTTGGGCTCGGACCAGATTCGCCGGCTTCGAATTATCGCCGACGACATGGGCTCTTTTGATATCAACCATCGGGGACGACTGATCGGATATGGCACCGAGATCGGGGCCTTTGTGCGCCTGGATGATCTGCAGGCCGGTTACGCTTTCGAGCAAATCGACCGGGCGATTATTATGAGCCCCCAGAAGATCAACGCCCGGGCCGTTCTGCCGGTAACGACTTTGCATGAGGTTTTAAGGGGATTTGAGATCCACTATTTATTGTACGCCAACAATTACGAGCAGGTGGACGATGCGCATCCCGTCCTGGAGCGCTTTAGCGGGCCCGATCAAGCTCTCGCCGTTTTTCGGGAAGGGGCCAGCATGGCCAAAGGTACCACGACGGCGTCGGGCCTCGTCCACAGTTATTTTGCCAACATTTTTGGCCCTCCGCAATACCACGACCTTCACGAAAAACTCGCTGAAAAAGTGTTTGTAACGGCCTTCAAAACGGGCGTTTTCGTGGGTCAATTGAGAACACGGCTGGGGATTCCCGGTCTGGAAAACGAAGGACCCGCGCTGGCGGCACGCCGGCTTTTTGAAATCATCGGACAATCTGGTCGGTCCCTCAGACGAGGGCAAAAACGAAAAACGGCGGGGATGTCTCGCAGGAAGGAGTAGTTACTCATGTTGGGTTGTCATGTAGGTCGTTGTTTTCAGGTCAGCGTGGCCGGTGGCTCGTATCAGGAAGGATTAACGGCTGTGGTACAGGGTCTTCCACCCGGAATGGATTTCACCGAGCAGGAAATTTATGGCGATTTGCTCCTTCGCAAGCCGGGAGCCGACGAGTTGAGCAGCCCCCGCAAGGAACCGGATCTGCCGGTGATTTACAGCGGTCTCAACGCCGCCGACACCATTGAGGGAGCGGGCAACAAGAACCAAACCAATGGAACTCCCCTGACGATTTTAATTCCAAACCTGGATCGTCATTTCATTCATATCAAGCAGTACCAGGACACCAATCGGACGCCTCGGCCGGGTCACGCATCGTATGCATCGTTCGTCAAATACGGCCCCTGTGACGACGCCATCGGCGCCGGTATTTTCAGCGGGCGATATACCAGTACGATTGTTGCGGCCGGATATACGGCCAAGAAAGTGCTCCATCGCCTGGGGATCGAAGTCTTTTCCTTCATTCGTGAAGCGGCGGGAGTTCGCTGTCCGGAGATGGATACGGCCGCCATTCTCGACGCCGTCAACCGATACAAACAGATGCGCCGAGATTTGGATCCCTTCTATCAGGAAGTGTATGTCAAGCGTCGGATTCATATGGATATGCGATTTCTGGAAAAGATGCGCATCTTCGCCGAAATCGAGCAGCAGATCGATCCGATTCGCGAAAAAGCCCCGAAAATGACCTCTGAACAGATTCGCGATCGTTACGGCATTCACGGCGTGGTTAATTGTCCTGACTGGGACGCGGCCGATGCGATGTTGGCGGCCTGTAATCGGATCACCCAAACGGGCGATTCTTCCGGCGGCGTGATTGAGGTCATGGTTCGCGGAGCGCCAATCGGTCTGGGCGAACCGGTCTTCTCCAAACTGGACGCGGAACTGGGTCGTATGCTGGGTATCGGCGCCGTAAAGGGTATCGAGATCGGCGCCGGATTTTCCGTTAAGAATATGACCGGGATTCAGTCCAATGACGCCATGCAGGCGACAGACGGCAAAGTATCGTTCGTTACCAACAACGCCGGAGGCATCACTGGAGGATTGAGCACCGGACAGGACATCGTGATTCGGTTGGCGGTCAAACCCACCCCCACAATCGACAAACCCCAGAAAACGATCGACAAATACACCTTGAAGAATACGCAACTGGCCGCGATCACCCGTCGGGATCCCACGATTGTCGGCCGGATCTGGCCGGTGGCGGAAAACTATACCTCCCTGGTGATTCTGGACCACCTGTTGATGCACTACGGATACCAGACGGTCAAGGACCTGTGGGCAAAGGGATAGCCGGATTCTCGAAGAAAACCATTCTCAGCGATATTAAAAGGGCCCGGCGAAATCAAATCGCCGAGCCCTTTGATATATTGACTTGAACAATACGCCTTACCTGGTCATCGCGGCCACGGCTTCCTCTTCGGCCTCGTCGCGAATGATGATGGTCGGTTTGACCAGAATCAACAGGATTTGCTTATCCTCCACTTTGCTTCGGTTGGAGAAAAACCGATTAATCAGGGGAATTTTGTTCAGGATCGGAACCCCCGCCTCGACTTCTTTGGTCGATGACAGGGTCAATCCACCCAACAGTACCGTTCCGCGGTCGGGAACAGCTACGCGCGTCGTAACCGAAGTATTCTCCTGCTGGGGAAGTGTGTACGAGTTGGTCACCAGAAGACCCGAAGGATCGGCCGCAGTCACGGTTGCCGTCTGAGTCAAGTCAACATCGGTTAGCGTTGCATCAATATTTAACAAGACATATTTTCGATCCGCGCTGATTGTGGGCGTAACCATCAATGTAATACCCCGGACAATCGAATCGTTCTCATTATCCCACCAGTACACGGTTCGATCAACGCCTGTCGTGGTTACATTGTCTGATTGATAGGTTGTATCAGACACATAATAGATTTCTTTTTGAACGGTAATGGTACCCGTTTCGCTGTTCATCACGGTCGTTTTGGGTGCGGTCAGGGTTTTCGCGTTACTGTGGGCCTGAGTGGCGCGAATCATGAAATCCACCTGCAGATCATCCAATGCGCCTACATATGACAACCCCATGGTTCCGACGGGATTCATCCCACCCAGACTCCCGGCAATTCCGGTCTTCTGTGCCGCTGTAAACCCATAGGAATCCTGCTGGAAACCGGTATTGGTCTGCCAGTATTTCCCGAGATTCAGACTGTTGATATTGGTATCCATTCCGATATCTTCGAGATAATTCTCCCCGACCAGAAGGAAACGAGCTTCAATTGCCACCTGCATCTTGAGGTTTTGCTTGAGACTATTGAGCAGGTCAATGATTTGTTCCTGGACATCGCGAGTTTGTTTGACGACTAGGTAGGTCCCCCCGAATTGCTGAATCCGGCCTTCCCCGCCGTTATCATACCAAGACTCATATTCACCGCATGTTTCCTGGATCAAATAGATCAACTCATACCCACGATACTGGGACAGCATCTGGTTATACCCCATCCCGCCGCCCATCCGGCCCCCCGGGGGTGGGCGGGGGGGGGGGCCCGGGGGGCGGGGGCGGGGGGGGGGGGGGGGGGGGGGGGGGGGGGGG
>CAZXPW010000032.1:0-47640 GCA_964643355.1 uncultured Pirellulales bacterium | reverse complement strand
GATGATTCATCGGCTCAAACCCGGATAATCGAACTTTTCATACACATTCTAAGATCTGCAGACGACGAGAACCACCGAAAACGATAGGGCGGAGTGCCTCCGTTGACCAACGCGTCGGCGCGGACCAGCGATCCCTTGACTGAAGCCCGCAGGATCAATTGCGGAACAAATTTGGGGTCATCCACGGCCGGAACGAGTTTACGGAGTTTGTTGGCCTGCTGACCTTCGGCTCCATAGACAACGCCGCCCAAATCATAATGCGGGACAAGAAACTTGGCGTTCTGGTGTTCCAGAGACGGCGCAAAATACACCAGTTTGGCCGTTCCTTCCGGCACAAAGTTACCCCCGCTGGCCGCAAACGCTCGTAATCCCGCGGTCTGCGGAGAAAGTAACGGGATTTCCTCTCCGGCTCCGAGAGATCGTTTGGCGATATGCAGTTGTGTCGCCTGTCCATCGGGGCCCAGCCGTACGCTGAACTGGGCGCCGGGCCCAAGAACCGGGATCCCGCCGAAAGAGGGTTCGAATCCCACCCGGGTATCCAACTGGACGGCCGGCAATAACAGACCTCCTTCGAGATTTCGCAATTCGAACACCGAACCGTCGCCGAAGGTGGCTCCTTCCCCGAGTTCGATCCCGGCATTTCGAAGTCCGATCAGGATGGCAATAATCGCGTCTTGGGTGGGAACGGGCTGAATCTTGGCCAGAGTGTTTCGATCCAGCGACTCAAAGCCCAATTCGCCGCCGCGCGGGACTTCGCTTGCCTCGATAAGCTGTTTGATCAAGCCCTCATCGGTGACCGGTTTTGTGGGAACCCGCATCAGGTTGACCGGATCCACAAAGACCGCCTCTCCCCTCTCCAAAGCCAGTGATTCCCGCGGGATTTTCAATTGTTCAGCGAGTTTTCCGGCCTGGTCGGGGGTGATCCCGACATCCAGGATTTTCAGTACCGCAAGCGAAGCGGGCAGCCCCCCGTCCCGAAGCCAGTTTGCCGAAAGAATGGCCAAGTCAAGCTGGTTAACCTTGCAATCTCCATTGAGATCCCCCGGGACATCCACCGGACAATCCGCTCCCAGAGCCGGCAATATCCCCGCCAATAGAAATACAACAGGAATCAAGGTTTTGCGTGGAATCATAGTTTTCCCCTTTCCATACACGAAATCCGTTCGTTTGCCCTTTTCGCCCGACCGTCGAGCAGGGGCTCAACGGCTTGTATACGCCGGACAAATTGGACGGTTCAGCAAAAAATCGCCTTGGACTTGGATTGAGGAAGAAATAAAATCGTCAACATCCAAAACGGGAAAACAGGATGTTGGGATTCATAAAACACTGGATATATATTAATAGTATATCTTATTATATCCATATTCAGAATCACGGTTCGGCAAGGAACCGACGGATAGAATCCATCTCGTTATTTAGCCGTTTTAGCGAGAATCGCCCGGGGTACTGAAACGATACTTGTATCGTCCATCTGGTGCGTTGTCCCCGCTGACATAGAAATCCAGGATGTCGCCGTCTTTTTGGAAATTGTCTGCCCAGTGAAAGTCAACGGTTGAAAGAGGATCGACTCCGAGATCCCGAATCGGAATCCCAAGCTCCATTTGATCCCCGGAAACGGCATATGAAATTGTCCCGACGGTTTTCCAATTCCACCCGCCGGAAGATTTTTTCAGCGTCGTGGTTTTCGCATCCACGACCTCGGCATTGACAACGAAGTCGTACCCTTCCCAGCCCGTCTTTGAATTGCCGTCAGTGTCCAGAAACAACAGCATCCAATTCTTATCCGTAAAACCTGTAATCGGTTCCCTTGTCTGGACGAGGGCATAGAGATGTTCACGGTCTGAGGCCATCTTGCACAGGATAATGTCGTTGCGTCCGGTGGAATCACGATACTGTGTCTTGCCGTAGCCCTTGTGGTCGCGGTGCATTGTATCGCCGACGGGGTCGCGGAATTCCGGCCCGACATTACTCCAATCGTCGAACTGTCCATCGACTTGAATATTCGCGGCGCCGGTTGACGGCTGAGGTGAACGCACTCCCTTGAAACGCCGAATATTGCCGACCATCTGATAATAGTAGTTGTCCCCATGGCCGCCGACCATCGGCTCGATGTCCCGGCTGTATTCCTGATTGTACTCATCCACGAACAACGCGTCCGGAAAATAGCTATCCTTGCCGGTGTACTTGGACCACGACGAAAACCGACCGGCCACCCACTCGTTCCAGCCGGTGATGAAGATAAATTCCGGATCGAGCTTCAGTGCCCGATCCCACTGCTCGGCAAAATTGTATCCGTAGTTGACGGCGTCGGGTCTTGTGTCTTTGGCGTTGTTGTGCCAGCTTCGACCCATGGCTCCATCTTTGTGGCTCATGGCCGACAGTTCCGTCCCTACCGCATTCTGTGCCACGCCGACCGTCACTTGCTCGGCCTTGTTGGCTTTGTCGTAGAACACATGCTGTGGATACACCTCCAGCCAGCCCCATTGATCAGGACCGCTGGGCCCGGTGAAATACGATGGGATCGGCTTGCGGCAGGTGAAAAAGTCCCGGATTTTTGAATCCTGGATCTGCGTCGAGTCGGCCATCAGCAACGGCTTGCCCTTCCACTGAAACCAAAGTTCCTGGTAGAGTCCTTTGCTATACAGGTCGTCAAAGATCTGCTTGACCACGACGGTCGGGTCGCCGAACGGGGCCAGAAAGGCGATCTGCGGCGTTCGGTTTCCTTCCTTACGCATTACGCGATATTCCTCGCACAGCGCCTCGTAGGCATCCTTGAAGGTGAACGGTGGATTGGTCGTGTCAAAGATGACGACATCCACTCCCGCCTCCGTCAGCAGCCCCGCGTGTTTTCGGATGACATAGCGGTCGGTGGAAATGTAATAACCCAGCAGCGGTTGTCCCCAGTGGTGTGCCGCCCCGATCGGCCCAAATTGGGGATTGGTTGGATCCTTGGCCAGGATTGCCGAGTTATCGTAAGGCCCCTGTCCCGCGTTGAGATTGTGCCAGGTCCAGTAGAAGATCCCGACAAATTTGCCGTTCCGCACCGGCCCGCATTCGTCATACTCCGGCAATCGTCGTCCCAATGCGTCAGTGGCTACCCAAGAATCACTGAACAGGTCCCATCCCGATTGGGTCCCGGCGGCCTGACCCGCCGCAAACCCCGGCCGTTCTGCTAATCCCAACAAAATACATCCAACGGTGAGAAGAATAGGATTCCGCATGGATTCTCCGATCAATTGAAACCTCTTTGAAATCAATATGCTGGAATTATACCCGCAAGGTTCTACTTGGCAATTCTCAGGCCTTTGAACGGTTCCTACAGAATCCACAAGGTTGTCATATGTCTTTATTTTGAAAATATTTACATTTTTCTGCAAGTCCGTCGGCATATTCCTTGTAATTCGGCCTTTTTCATGGTATAATATGCGTTTGGATTTGCACCTTTGCGGCGGGAGAAAGCTCTTCTTTGTGAATCCTATTGGAATGCCGGGAAATCGCCATTGAAGGACGAGGAATCATCCGTATTTGCCTTCAGAGGATACTCCGGCCCAAGTAATTTCTTGCCTGAAAGACAGGCGGGAAGGAGGGTGGTTATGCGGTACTCGATGTATCTGTTGGGCGTTGTGGTTTTTTCGCTTCCGGCGATGGCCGCGCGCTATGATATTCCGCTGGATCCTTCCCAGTGGACACCCGTGAGCATATTGGGGACCTACACCAAAACAACCACGCCGGAAGGATTCCTGCGCGTGACCATGACCAGCAGTCATGGAGATATTCGACTTGGCAGCGTGAATTTTGCCTTCCAGGAAGGAGCCGTGCTCCGCTATAAGTGGCGGGTGTACGCGCCCGCAGGTTATTATTGTTCCATCGATGATTATCTTGGTTCTGGGTACAAACTCGGTAAAGCCATGACGACCGACCATTCCTGGGCCGGCAGCATTGTCGTCGCAGCGAACCGCTGGATCTGCACCGAGGTCACCATGTCTTCCGGCAGACTCATTTCGTATGCCTTCCGGTACGATACCTATACGGGATCCGTTATTCAGCAGGGCAGTACTACTTTGACCGAGGCGCAGTATGCCGCAATGACCGCGGCTTTCTTGTATAAAAGGATCGTTGACAACTATTATATCAATACCTATTACGACATCGCCGAGGCCTATGTCGAGTCGCCGGAGTTCACGGTGTCGATCACGGCTCCGGCTGATCCAACCTATATTCTTCCGGATCAATCGGTCAACTTGTCCGCTTCCGTTTACTACGGACAGCCACCGTATTCATTCACCTGGTCCTCAAACCTCGATGGCGATCTCGGTTCCGGACAGGAGTTGACCGTCTCCGATTTGTCGCCCGGAACGCATGTGATCACCGTCGAGTGTTCCGACTCCGCCGACAAGGTCGCGCAGAACAGTCTGACGCTGTATGTATCCGATCCGCCGCAGATTCAGGATATCGCCGATCATACCATCACCACGGGCAGTAGTTACACCGGCCCGACCCCGCAGTTGGCCCAGCCGGGGATTCCGGTGTTGTATTCGCTCGTGACCGGTCCGGCCGGAATGACGATCGATTCATCAACCGGAATCGTTTCCTGGCCGATCCCCGACACCGCCGGCAGTCCGCATACGGTGACGATCCGCGCCGAAAATCCGCTCGGTTCGGATGAAGAGACATGGCTGCTGACGGTCATCCAGAGTCCATCGATCACTTCGGAGGTCTGGAGCAGGGTTTACGCCGGAAACGGCGCGGCCCCGGCGCAGGACCATGCCGCGCATGTCGCCATCGACAGAGGACAGAATGTGATCATGTGCGGATATGTCACGGGTCCCGGGATTGAGGCCCGAAATGCGCTGTTGGTCAAATACAATCCGATCGGCGAGATTCTCTGGTCGAAAATCATCGGCGCCCCCTATGCATCGGGAAAAGCGGAATTCAACGACGGGTTTTCCCGGGTCGCCGTGGACAGCCAGGACAATGTCATCGTCGTCGGAAGCAAATCCGGAACATTTACCAATTATGTGTCCGGCTCCTACCATACCGCCTGGTGGGTTCAGAAATACACGCCCGACGGCCAGACCCTTCTGTGGGAAAAAGTCTGGCAGGACAACTACCCCCAATGGAGTCCCTGGCAAAGCGCCAATGGCGTCGCGGTTGACGCCGACGACAGTATCATTGTAACCGGCAGCTCGTTCGGGTACTGGGACTCCACGCGGCATCAATGGGTCACCATTAAATACAACAAGGATGGCGGGATTGTCTGGGGGCCGGTCCGCGCCAATTTCGCCGGCGACGAAAATCTTCCGGACATTTCCTACGGAGTCGAAGTGGACTCGCAGGGAAATGTGGTCGTCGTCGGGATCAAGGGAGTTTCCGGCTCGGGGGATTATCGGAATTTCGACTGGTATGTCCGCAAGTACAATGGCGCCAACGGCGTGATGATTTGGCAGGATACCTACAGCGGCCCGACCAATCTAGCCGACTATGCCCGCGAGGTGGCGTTTGACAATCAAGACAATCCGCTTGTAATCGGCTATACCAACAAAGGCACGAATAACAGTTCCGGGGCCAATTACGACTGGCTGATGATCAAATACTCTCGTGACGGAGTCGGGACCGCCGGCCAGCGGCTCTGGACCAGGACCTACGAAAGCGCACCGGGCCGAAGCGAAAGCTGCGGCGACATTGTGCCCATCGACGGGACCGATTTCTTTATCGTCGGCAGCATGTCCGACGGCACGATCAACCATCGACGGCTGGCCAAGATCAGCGGTGTTGACGGCGCGGTTCTTGCCGAGCAGATCTGGCCCAGTCCATTGACTCAGGCCTTGTCGGGAGTCGCTCGCCGGGATTCCTTGATCGCCACATCGGCCCAAATCTATAACGGAACGGACTACGACGGCCTGACGGAGTTGTTAACCACCGAGTTCGCCATTCGAATTCTGACTCCGCAATCATACTCGTACTTTGCACAGGGCAGCCCGATTAGTTTTACCTCCGAGATCGTGGGTTCTGCCGAGCCACCTTTCTATTTCACCTGGTCGAGTAATCTGGACGGCGTGTTGGGAACCATGTCGAATATCGAGACATCCTCTCTCTCGCCGGGACAGCACATTATTACCCTGGAAATGGGATATGGAGCCGGCGAAACGACGCATGCATCGATTGTCGTCAACATCATCGTCCTGCCGGAGATTGCGGAGATCGTCGATCAGACGACATCCGATAACCAGCCGTGGTCCTTGCCCGCTCCCTCCGTCAATACCAATTCTCAACCGATAACCTGGTCGCTAATCACGGCTCCGGCCGGAATGACTGTGGATGCGAATACCGGTGCCCTGTCGTGGCTGTCGCCGGTTGTGGGAACACACGAAATCACGATCCGCGCGACCAATCCCATCGGTACGGATGATGAAAGTTTTTCGCTGGAGGTATCGGCGGTCCCGCAGATTCAGGATATTCCCAACGGCTCGGTTCTCGATACGGATTCCTATACCGGCCCGGTTCCCGTGCTCATCAAGGGCACCGCGCCAATCACCTGGTCGCTGATTACCGGCCCGGCGGGGATGACGATCGACCAATCCTCCGGCCAGGTCCAGTGGACGACTCCGACTCCGTCATTTTCCGCGTATGGAATCACGATTCGCGCGACCAATTCCATTGGATTTGACGAGGAATCCTGGAACCTGACGGTCCTGAGCGCACCGTTGATGAGTCCCTTGTCCGATCAGTCCGCCAATGAAGGCCAATCATATACGCGATCTGCACTCACTCTCGTCAAGGGTACCCCTCCGATCCAATGGTCGCTGGCAGCCGCGCCGGAAGGAATGACGATTTCCTCGACAACCGGAATCATTTCCTGGTCCAGTCCCGTTTTCGATGGCAGTCCGTTTACGATCATCGTGGTTGCGCAGAACGTCTTCGGTCTGGACAGCAAGAGTTTTACTCTCAGCGTAATTCAACCGCCGATCATTGGTGAGATTGCTGACGCCGAAGTGGTGGACGGAACTTCGTATACGGCTCCTCTGCCGGTTCTGCTGCAAGGCACGCCTCCGATTGCCTGGTCCTTGCCGGTTCATCCGGCCGGGATGATCGTCGATCCATCGACGGGTCTTGTTCGCTGGCCGACCGTTCCGGCAATGGAAGGACCGCACACCATAACGCTTCAGGCGCAAAATGCCGCAGGTCTGGATACGGAAAGCTGGCAGATTATCGTACATGTTACACCGAAATTGGGCGCCATCGCCAATCAGGAAATCGTCGAGGGGCAGTCCTATACCGGTCCGACGCCCGTTTTAGTCAAAGGCACGCTGCCCATCAATTACACCCTTGTCGAAGGCCCCACCGGGATGACCCTCGATCCGCAGACGGGCATCGTTTCGTGGATGAACACCACCTCCGTCGGAACGCCCCACCGGATTACGATCCGCGCGGCCAACGCATGGGGCAACGATCAGGTAACTTGGACGCTGCATGTGGTCCGGGCTCCCGTACTGGCCGATATTCCGGACGGTTCGGTCACAAAAGGCAAGGCATACTTTGGTCCGGCGCCTTCCCTTGTTGACGGGACATTGCCGGTAACCTGGACCTTGGTGTCCGGCCCGGTCGGTATGACGATCAGCGGCACTACGGGACGGGTCATCTGGGCCGGTTCGCCGATCGCTGGACCGCACACGATCACCATCCGAGCATCGAATCTGGCCGGTTCGGATGACGAATCCTGGATATTGGAAGTGATTGCTCCGCCGGTTCTGGGAACGATGAACGACGCTACGGTCATGGAATTCGCTTCATTCACCGGCGTAGCTCCGATAGTAGTGGAAGGCACGCAGCCGATCACTTTCTCGCTGGATACAGGTCCAGCCGGAATGCAGATCGATCCGTCAACGGGCGTGGTGAGCTGGCCACAGGCACAACCGTCGCTGACCCCTTATACGGTCCGCATCCGCGCCGCCAACTCGGTTGGGAACACGACCGCGCAGTTTGCATTGACGGTTCTGAGTCCGCCGGCCATTCAAACGATCGCCGATGCGCAAGTTGCCGAATTTGTTCCCTTTACCTCCCCGGCTCCTCAACTGACCAAAGGCACAAGCCCCGTGACCTGGTCGCTATCGGGCGCTTCGGGCGGAATGCAGATCCATCCAAACACCGGCGTCGTAACCTGGACCAATCCTTCGGCGGACAATAGTCCTTATACGCTGACGACGATTGCGACAAACAGTTACGGACAGGACAGCAAAACCTGGCGACTCAATGTCATCCGTAAGCCGATCATGGAAACGGTCGAGGATGTCACCGTTGTTGAATCGATATCCTACAGTCGTCAATTGAATCTGACTCAGGGTACTTTTCCCGTTCAATGGTCGTTGCTTTCCTCGCCGGCTGGGATGACGATCTCTTCGTCGGGTCTGGTTTCGTGGCCGATCGTTCCGGCCGTGGCCGGTCCGCATACCGTGACTGTCCGTGCGTCAAATCTGGGCGGCTCGCACGAGATCACCTGGCACATCACCGTTCGGATTCTGCCGGCGATCGCTCCGCTGACCAATGCCACAATAATCGAAGGCCTGAGTTATACCGGCCCGACGCCTCAACTGCTGAAGGGAACCCTGCCGATTACCTGGTCGCTGCTTGAAAGCCCTGCAGGAATGAGCATCAATCCCGCGACTGGCGTGGTCTCGTGGGCTTCAACGACCGCCGTCGGTAATCCACACCGTATCTCTATCGCCGCGACGAACGCATGGGGAACGGCTCAGCAAAGTTTCAACCTGACAGTTATCCGGATTCCCGTGATCGCAGAGATGGAAGACACCTCCGCCGTTCAAAACGGAACCTATATCAGCAAGCGGCCAACCCTGGCCGACGGCACGGCGCCTGTAAACTGGGCACTGGTTTCCGGTCCGGCGGGGATGGTGATTCAGAATAACGGTGTGGTTTCCTGGACCCCGGTGTCCGAAGTCGGCAGTCCCCATACGATCACAATTCGTGCGTCCAACGCGGCCGGCAGCGACGAGGAAAGCTGGCAACTCAATGTTCTGTTCCCGCCGCGAATCGCCATGATTGATAATGCATCCACTCCAGAATTGACGGCGTATGGTCTTGTTCCTTCCCTCATACAGGGTACGCCACCCGTTACCTGGACCTTGATCCAGGGGCCCAAGGGCATGACCATCGACGCGGCGACGGGAGCGATCGCCTGGAACAATCCCGATGCGGTCCAGAGTCCCTATACCGTTACGGTCAAGGCCGCCAACGCCGTCGGCTCTGACAGCAAGAGTTTTTCGCTGGCCGTGCAGACGGCCTATACGGTGGCTGTCTCGACCGACATTACGGAAGCCAAGTCCGGCACGCCGGTCACCATCCGCGGCCGAACGAAGTGGCTCGATGGGACCGATGCCGCGGATGTCCCCGCGAATATTCGCTTAGAGGTCAAGGGCAGCAGCCGGACCTTTGCGGTTCGAAGCGACGCCAATGGAACCTTTGAGTATCTCTTTTCTCCTCTGGCAACAGAAGCGGGCATATTCAGACTTTTCGGTGAACATCCCGCATCCGCCGCGAGCGTTCCGGATGATCAGTTTACGCTTGTGGGATTCCAATGGGGCCAGAAACGGATCCAGCAGACTTCCTCCCCGCTGACGGACTTTACGGGCGAAATAAAAGTGTACAATCTAACGGATGCCGTCGTTGAAGGACTCCAGGCGCAAGTGCTCGATTTGCCGCAGAACTGGTCGCTTCAGATCACCGCGCCGCAAACGCTTCAACCGCTCGAAGTTGCGTCGCTGCCTTACACATTCCGCGCCAACGACGATACGATCGCCCATGCCGAACCCCGGATTGTTCTCAATCATCCGCTGGGCTCGACCGCCGCGATGACCCTGGCGATGGATGTCCGAGCCCTGATTCCCAGCGTCAAGGCGTATCCAGCCAAGCTTGACTCGCCGATGGTCCGAGGCCAGCAGGCCCTGATCAAATTGACGGTGTTCAACGAGGGATCGTTTGTCACTGATGTGCTGAAGGTCCATTTGCCTGCGGCTTCCTGGTTATCGTTGGCCTCGGAAGCGACGATTGATCCGCTGAACCCCGGCGCTTCGGCCGATCTCTGGTTGTCGCTGACACCCAAGGCCAATCTGCCGCTGGGTCCCTACAGCGGCTCTCTGGTCGTTGCGGGAACGACCGCAGGAACTACAATCCCCTTTGAATTCACGGCCGTCTCCGATGCCCTCGGCGATCTGCTCATTCGGGCCGAAGACGAATTTACTTTCTATGCCGAAGGCGCGCCTCGCGTGGCTGGAGCTACGGTCGTCGTTCAGGATGTGTTCTCGAAAAAAGTTATCGCCTCTGGAACCACCGATGCGGCGGGCGAGTTGCTGATCACCAACCTGAACGAATCGTACTATCAGGTCACGATCCGTGCCGAGAAACATGGCGATTTTTCGGCGAATATCGCCATCCTGCCGGGTCGTACCAAGATCCTCTCGGCCTTCTTGCCGCGCCAACTGGTGACCTATACCTGGCGCGTTGTCCCCACCGAGATCGAGGATCATTACGAATTCATTCTTGAAACAACCTTCGAAACAAATGTTCCCGTGCCGTTGGTGACCATCGAACCGGCCGTTCTGGACCTGAACCAGGTCGGCGAGGGTTCGATGCAGGTGGACTATACGATTACCAATCACGGGCTGATCGCCGCCGAAGATGCCTGGTTCAGCTTCGGCGATAACTCCCGTTACACCTTT
Source organism: uncultured Pirellulales bacterium (assembly GCA_964643355.1). Classification (GTDB taxonomy): domain Bacteria; phylum Planctomycetota; class Phycisphaerae; order Sedimentisphaerales; family Anaerohalosphaeraceae; genus FEN-1350. Next base: position 36,910 of record CAZXPW010000032.1, on the reverse strand, counting down.
ACGCCTCTGGTCGATGAGATCGGCTCGGTTCCGGCTCAAAGTTCCATCGTCGTGCCGGTCCTGATTCAGCGGAAAGGGGCGACACCGCCACCGCTGCGACCCACCCGATCGGTCAGTGAACTTCTGGCCAAAGCGGACATGGATTCGACAATACCTCCGCCGCCGGCTGACGATCCCTGCCGCGAAGTGACCACGGCGGGCATCTATTACACGCTGGTGTGCGGACCCGACAACCGTCTGAAGTTTGTTCCCGTCCGTTTCGAATACAAGCGCGAGTGTCCGGACAAAAAACCCAACAAGTTCTTCCCCAATCCCCCTCCGCCGGACGACGGGGATGAGATCTGGCGTGAACTGGCCGATTACCTCAACGATCTCGGCGGTGGTGGCGGTGGGGGCGGCGGAGGGCTTGGTCCCACGCTTCGCGCCATCTATGACCGGATCACGAATTATTTTGTTAATGGCAATCCGGACATCACCGTTCCGCCGAGCACCGAACTGGGGATCCCCTGCGATCAGTGCTCCTTCAATCTCGCCAAGTCGATCGGCGGCGCTATTTGGGACAATGTGCCGGCCCTTAACAAAATCGGATGCGCCGCGAAGCTCGGCTTTGACGCCGGCACGGCCATTCGTCGATGCAGTTACCTTGGTTTTGATTATGACTGCCTCAAGGCCGCCTACGATTCGATCAAGGCCATCCGCGAGGGATGTTCCGGTCCCGAAGAGGATCAATACAAGGAATCTCTCAAGGATATCGGCCGGACCGCGCTGAAACACTGCTTTGGGATCGATCTGCCGGAAGACGAAGAGGAGGAGGAAGAAGATGATTTTGACTGGATCGACGACTGGTTCGGCGATGACGAGGATAACGATGACGAAGAGAAAAGCTTCCTTCCGCCTCCGCCGTCCGGTTCCCAAACCGATCTGGCTATGAACCGAATGCTCGAACTGAATCGTCGCCTGAGTACCCAGGATCGGGCGATCACGGCGATCTTTGGAGAAAAGGTTTGGGTCCAGCCCCTCAGCGGCGGACACGACAAACTCTTTGCCTGGATGGGCCAGTTCGGAGCGGCCATCGCATCGACCAGCGAAAATGGCGGCCGCATCTCCAATTCCGAATGGGAGATGCTGACCAATCCGTCGCTGGCGCCGCTGCCGGCGGAGATCGGGATTGATGCGGTGGATCGGTTTTTGGCTCGTTGGAACCGAACTCTCGATTACTACGACGGAGGGATTTACGCCGTGGTCGATGTGCCCGAGGGTTGGAGCACCGACTTCATTGCCAGCGATCATCTTACGACCCGCTTTAACGCTGCCGCCAACGCCGCGCAGGCCTGTATCGATGAAGGTCATGAGGATTTGTATCAGGCAATCGCAGCAGGAGTCCAAAATCTTAAACAAGCCCTCGGCGACAATGCCGAAGGCGTCTGCGCCAAGGCCAAGATCCAGATTCGCCAGCAGGCCGTACTCACCCGTGCGGCGTTCGAGGCGTCTCTGGAAGTCAACAACGGCGCCGGCAGCGATATGGCCCATTTCAATGTCCTGCTGTTTATACGGGACGCCAATGGCAACGATGCCAATGATCTCTTTGTCATTCTGCCGCCGGAATTGGAAGGCATCAGCGACATCTCCGGCAACGGCCTGATCCCGGCCGGAGCCACGGCCCGCGCGACCTGGATCATCGTACCGACCTCCGAGGCCGCTCCGCTGATCGATACGGTCTATTATGTCAGCGGACAATTCTCCTATACCCAGGACGGTCTGCCGGTGACGATGCCGCTGTTACCCGACGACATCCTCGTCCGTCCGGACGCTTCTCTGGTGGTCAAGTACTTCCACGACAAGGTCGTCTATAGCGACGATCCCTTCACGGAGGAAATCGAGTCGCCCGAGCCGTTCTCGCTCGGTCTGATGATGACCAACCAGGGTCATGGGGCCGCCTATCGTGTCAGCATGACCAGTGCCCAGCCGAAGATTCTGGATAATGAAAAGGGCTTGCTGGTCGATTTTGCGTTGATCGGCAGCCAGGTTGGAGACGATTCGGTGAATCCCTCGCTGACAGTGTATCTGGGGGATATCCATCCCGGCAGGACGGTGGTGGCGCGATGGCTGTTGACTTCGTCCTTGCAGGGTGAGTTCATCGGTTACAACGCTTCTTATGTTCATCTTGACGGTCTCGGCGATCCGCGGTTGTCCCTGATCGACAGCGTCGAAATTCACGAACTGATCCATGCTGTCCGCGCCGATGTCCCGATTGACGACGGGATTTGCGACTTCCTTGTCAACGACCAGACCGATGACCTTTCTTTGCCCGATACTCTCTACCTCAGCGACGGCACGATCCGTCCGGTCACGGCGTTGGTCGGCGCTGTTGTCGGCGATCCGATCACGGCTCTGAATCTCACGACCCATGTCACGGCCAATTTCGCGGCCGGATACAATTACCTCCGTATCCCCGATCCGGCCGATGGCTTTTTGGCCCTGGCCCAGGTTACTCGTTCCGACGGAAAGCCGATCCGCTTGACGGACAACGCCTGGACGACCAATCGTATGGTCCGAAAGCAGGGTCAGCAACCGTATCGCGAAAAACTTCTGCACCTGTTCGATCATGCCGCCGCTGCCGGTCCGGTTACCTACACGGTGACCTATGCGGCGATCGACAATCCGCTTCTTGTCGAACGATTCACAATGACGGCCGATCCGGTCAATCTCGTCGAGGTCACTTTTAATCGCACGATCAACCCGGCCAGTTTTGACTGGCGCGACCTGACGCTGAGCCGAGATGGCGGCGAAAATCTGATCCAACAGCCGCTGGCGATCCTGCGGTTGACCGATCGTATCTTCCGGATCAGCAACCTGTCGTTATTGACCTCGACTCCGGGGACCTATCGGCTCCAAGTTCATCTGGGGAATATCCAGGACAACAAAGGTGAGACGGGGATTGGAATCGCCTCCGTCCAATGGCGAAGGACCACAACCCCCTGGGATATTGTCCCGGATGGATCGGTGGATTTGCAGGATTTCGCCTCGCTGGCTTGCGGTTGGAAGAAGGTTAATTGCCGACCGCCCCATTGGTGCTATGGAGGCGATATCAACCGTGACGGCCGTTGCGACATCCAAGACCTGACGGCTTTCGTCGAACACTGGCTGGAAATGACTCCATAAACGAAACGGCCGGGCGGACATCGGGTCGGTTGGCGAAAGGTTCCATGTGGGGAACTTCAATCAGCCAGGCCGACAAGATTAACACGGCTGAGCTTGACTCCGCGGACCGTGGAGAGTTTGTCCGCCAGTTTTTTGATCTCGGCGGATTTGCCCTTGAGAATAATGGTCTCCAGGCAGTTGTGATGGTCCAGGTGAATATGAGTGGACGCCATCACATGGTAATATTGACTGTGCTGCATTTCGTTGAGTTTCCGAGTCAGACCCGAGGTATGGTGATCATAGACCAGAAAAATAGCCGCCACGGCAACAGAGGACGGGTTTTCAATTTTCTCTTGCGAAAGCGAAAGACGGATCATCTCACGAAGGGCGTCCGATCGGCTGGCGAATCCTTTGCGTTCGATCAACCGATCGAAATCTTTTAACAAATCCGCTTCCAGCGACACGCCGATACGCGAAATCGAATTCATCCGTGTTTCTCCCAAGGCCCGATAGGGGCGACGCAATAGATATAAACCAGGGGTTCGGTTCCCGAATTGACGATATTATGCGGGGTATGAGGCGGAATGTAAAGGATATTGCCATGCCCGACCGGAATCGATTTCGCCCAATTCCCCGAACCCAGGTTATCCCGAAATCCTAAAATTTGTATTGACAAATGAGCGGCAGAAGGTAGTATCGCTTTTTATGGTTCTTTCACATACGAATTATTACCGTGCTTGAAAAGCACATGCAGGGAATGCGGTGGAAATCCGCAACGGTCGCGCCGCTGTGATCGTTCGTCCCGGACCGATCCGGGAACCCCGGCAGCTTATGCCACTGCTCGATCGAGCGGGAAGGCGCTGTCGGGCAGAACGACAGTCAGAATACCTGTTCGTCATTATTCATTTTGTTCTCGCGCCAAGAACAACAACCAACCGGATTGCTTTGGGATCCTCTTTTCCCTGTTCAATCCGGATCGAACGAGCTACAAAGCCGTTGTTCCTGTCGTCGGGGCAACGGCTTTTTTATTTGGAGAAACCCGGGTATGTAAAACGAAAACCTATTTGAAGGAAACGGAAGGCGCCGACACGGACATGCCGACGCCCTCCGGAGAAACCGATTCGGCTTCTCTGCACGATCCTCATTTTACAGCAGAATCGGCGGTGATACAACTTTTTCTCCCGGCGGATCGACTCTTGCATCGCGGCCGAATTTCGGCATTTCGTCGATCCGGTTTCCTTCAGCAATGAACGGATTGGAGGTGATGACCCTGCGGAAACCGTGATGTGATGAGGTTCAATGAATGATGGAAATGCCGAAAATTGAAGATGCATACGGAGAAATAACATGAAAAAGGGTCTTTGTTTATTTCTAATCGGTTGCTGTGCGGCGCCGGTATTCGGTTCGCTGTGCTTGTTCGAGACGGGCTCCGGAAAAAAAGTGTGGGTGGAAGTGGATGCCTGGATTGGAGACGGCGCTCACGAAACGATCCTGGTGGTGGACTGGAATTTTATGAACGGCCCGTACGCGACGGAATCACACGCGTTCGGGTATCGCTGGGATGGAACAGCCACGACGGAACTACAGATGCTGCAGGCCTTTGAGACCGCCGGGGTCTTCACGCTCAGCACGGGGTACGGCGGAGGATTCATCATGGACATCGTCTATAACGACGGCGCCGATATCCACAGCCACAGCGACGAACTCGGCAGTTGGAATCTGGCCAGCACGGCGGATCCGGGCAAGAAATGGGGCGACGGGTGGACCACGATTGAATGGGACTGGAATACCGCCGGTGTTGACCACGAATATATCGCCGACGGCCAGTTTGAGGGGATCAACGCGATTTACTTTTTCGGCTCGTATCCCGCCGGACAAAGCTGCGCCGATTACCCGCTGGATATTCCGTTCGGTGTGCCCGAACCCGCAACGATAGCCCTGCTTGGTTTGGGTTCTTTGCAGGTTTTACGCCGACGGAAATGGTCAAGAGTGTAACCATGCGACCCGGGGCGCAGGTCCAAAGACCTGCGCTCCCTATCCCCATGACACGGAGGCCACAGTGGAACAAGGATATGTTCAGGTCTATACAGGCGACGGCAAGGGCAAAACAACGGCGGCGTTAGGGTTGGCTATGCGGGCCGCCGGGGCGGGTTACAATGTATTTATCGCTCAATTCGTCAAAGGGCGCGATTCCAGCGAATTGCGCTCCTTCGCGAATATTTCCGATCGAGTGATCATTCGCCAATACGGTCGATCCTGTTGGGTTACGCATGGGTCTGATCCCGAGGATACGGACCTCGCACGACGGGGATTGGCGGAAGTCCTGGAGGCGGTACGCAGCGGACGGTATAAGCTGGTCATTCTTGACGAGGCCAACATTGCGATACACCTGGGTCTGTTTGAAGCGTCGGATATACTTTCCATTATCGACAATCGTCCCGGTCATGTGGAATTGGTCATCACCGGCCGATATGTTGATCGGGAAATTCTCGATCGCGCCGATCTGGTGACGGAGATGCGGGAGATCAAACACTATTTTCAAAATGGGGTGATGGCGCGAGCCGGAATCGAAAATTGACATGATGATATTGATTCGGAGGAAAATACTATGACGAATTCCTTTCTGGTAATTCCGGTCGTGATAGGTAGTTTGTTTCAAGGCGCAACTTCCGCGCACAGTATTTCAGCATATTATGACTATGCGTATGATCCGAATGATTTTGCGGTCCATGTTCTGGCATATTCTCCGACCGAGATGGGAGTTGATTGGCTCAACGGTCAACCGTTCAACAATCCGCTGAATGCGCTGGGGCGTCCAACCCTCGACACGACCGGCGACAGCTGGTTTATCCCGGAAGACCAACCTGTTCCGGTGAATCCGGTCTATCCGGCTTTTCGATCCCATGAATTGGTCTTTCTTGGGGAAAGGGGTTCGATCCTTCTCCAATTCAATCATCCGGTCCGAGACGACGAGAACAACCCGTACGGAATCGACTTTATCGTTTTTGGGAATGCCATGCAGATTATCGGGGGAGGGCGGGGCTGGACCAACGGCGACCCGACAGCAACCACCGTAGGGTCGGGCGGTTTTTATGAGCCGGGGATTGTTTCCGTCAGCCAGGATGGTTTGATATGGTACAGCTTCACAACCGATCCGAATTTTATGGCCGACGATCCGGCGTTCGTCCGAATGCAGGGGGATGAATCCGACGGCCCCTTCTGTGATTCTTTTGCGCCTACGCTTGGAAGAATCTATGATCCAATGTATCCTGACGCGGGATTGGGGTTATGGAATGCCTGGTGGGCGGGACCGACGAATCCGACTTGTCCGGTGGATCCGAATTGGCGTTTCGATTCCTTCGACGGGTTCACGGTCGCGGAAATGTGTCTGGCCTATGGCCCCTCGGCGGGCGGAACGGGGTATGATATGGGCCGATTGAATTTGCCGATCGATCCGGTTACCGGGAAAAAATGGTTTCAGTATATCCGAATTGACGACCGGGACGGCGGAGGGACCGCCGAAATCGACGCGGTTTCCGATGTCAGTTGTTGCGGGGACTGGAAACATCCCTATCCGACAGGCGACATCAATCAGGATTGCCGGGTGAATAGCGAAGATTTCGCCGAAATCGCCAATCGTTGGATGTACACCTGGCAGGCGAATGACGATTCGGCGCAAAAGGCGGACTTGTATCCGGATCATATCATTAACATTGCGGATCTACGCATTCTTGCCGAAACATGGCTGAATTGCAGTTGGGATTGCCCCTGATACAATGGATTTGTCCTATCGACAACCGGATGGATTTTCGCTGATCGAACTGCTGACATCGATCTTTGTTATTGGAGTATTGTTGGGAATCGTTTTGCCGGCGCTAAACAGAGTCGCTCAGCAAGGAAAACGAGCGTATTGCCTGAACAATTTACGGCAAATGGCCGCGATGGCGAATCTTTACGCCGAATCAAATAATGCCCGTTACCCTTTGGCGTATTATACGGAAAAAATCGACGGAATCCGCTATTACCATGCGTGGGATTTTTCCACCTATAAGGACTGGAGCACCTCTCCGGTCACGGAAGTCGTCAGGCCGGGTTTGCTTTGGCAGGGGGATACAGTTGAACGAATCCACCAGTGTCCTTCTTTTGCGGGATCCCACAACTGGCTCGCCGATCCTTATACCGGATACAATTACAATACCAGTTATATCGGAAGGGATGAAACCGTGTTCCCGATCAACTCCGCGAAAACCTCCGATGTGCTGCAATCTTCGGAAACGGTTCTATTCGGCGATGGTCAGTACAGTTCCGGAGCCAATAAATTCATGCGGGCGCCGTTTTCCAATCCCCGGGACGCCTCGTTCAGCGATCCCGGTCGCGCCGCCGGAACCCAGGGGTATCGTCATCTGGGCCGTACGAACATTTCCTTTTGCGACGGACATGCCGAATCGCAGAAGGACATATTCACCCATACCGATCCGATCGGCGAAGATCAACTCATCCGTTACAATGAAACGAATTCAATCGACATCGGCTTTCTTTCGGAAGATAACCGGATATACGACTTGAAATAACGATTGGGTAAATGGCGCTATGATCGATCATGTCGCCAATGGGACAATCTTTGGGTTTGCAGTTGTTTCTTATTCGATTGACTCCCGCGGACCCACGGGAGCGACACAGTAGATATAGACCAAGGGTTCCGTTCCCGAATTGACGATATTATGCGGGGTGTGAGGCGGAATGTAAAGGATCTTGCCATGCCCGACCGACATGGGTTCTGCCGTTTCCCCCACCCATGCCGTACCCTGACCGGCCAGAAAGACCAGAATTTCTTCGTGGGCCTTGGTGGAATGAAGGCCGCATTCCTGCCCCGCCTTCAAAAAGACCCGGCCGGATCGCATGCCGCAGGTCTGTGGTTGACCGTTCAGCAGGGGTTGGTAGTCGTCCGTTTGATTTAAGTCCAGAACCAGTGGTTTGTTTTCCATCGATGTTCCTTGTCTGCAATCGTTACCCGGAAATATTTTTCACCAGTAGAGTCTTGACATCGTAACACGATTTTATTATTTTTATGCGCGTAACACGAGTATAATAAGTTTATGCGCAATGTCAATCACAATTTGAAGGGAGATGGGACATGAAAAGAAACTGGGTTTTGATGGGGTGGTTGGTAATGGTCGTATCCTGTATCGCGATCGCTCAACCGATGAAGGTTACGCACAGTCAATTTCAGGCCGTGCATCCGGACGGCAGCAGTTCGTTCGATGATTTCGGTCCCTTCCAGGTGACGCTGGAAGGAATTCTGCTGAATAGCCCGGAAGAGTGGCTGGATCCGACGGCCGATCCGAAGATTCAGCCGTGGTATATGGGCGGCCAGTGGGAGATTTTCATTCAGGGCGAAGGAGACGATCACGCCGCTACCGGTTGCTGGATGGGACAGAACTACGCCAACGGGCCGGGTACGAAAAGCTATACGAATGAAGAGTGGCTGGCCGAGGTCTGCCGGTTGAACCGGGATCCGGCGACCGGCTATGTATTCCGACCGGGCGATCGGGTTCGGGTGACGGGAACCTACCTGTTCTACGGCGGAAAACTGAATATCAACGAGAATCATAAAACGGATCCGGCGTTCGATTTCACGATGGAACTGGTCACGCCCCAGGCGGGATTGCCGCAACCGGAAGTGGTGCCCCTGTCGCTGATTAAAGATGAAAAGAATCTGGATATATTTGACCCCAATCGAGCCCGCGGCGGCGAGTATTACCAGTGTCGCCGAATTCGGATTCCCGATGTAACGATCACCGATCCGCACAACTGGGGGATCAACAAAACGATTACGATCTCCGACGGACAAGGACGGACGCTGCCGGTCGTTCTGGCGATTGGGCAGGGCCTTTGGCGGTATGCGTGTCCGACGGGAACGATTGATGTGATCGGGATTCTCGACCAGAAAGCCCCATCATCGTCCCGGCTGAAAGAGGGATACCGGTTGTATGTGTTTAATTATGACGGAAACGGCTTGGTCTTGGGCGATGCGGGGTATTCGCGCGGAAATCTGCCAGGCGACATCAATCATGATTTTGTCGTGAACTTGGCGGACTTGGCGGAAATGGCGCAACAATGGCTCCGGAGTCGGGCGGGATTGGCGGGTTGTTATGAGGGAGGGGAATGAAGCAGGGATTTTCGCTTATTGAGTTGCTTGTCGTGATCGGCGTTATCGGAATGCTTCTGGCCGTGATGGCGCCGTCTCTTTCCCGTGCCAGGGAACAGGCCCGGGTTGTGGCGGTTAATTCCGACCTGTATCAGATCGGTCTGTGTCTGGAGATGTACATGGACGACAACTGCGGAAAACACCCGCCGACCCGGCAAGATTGTTATATGGGTTGGGAGGACCATCAACTTCCGCCGGAACTGGTTGAAGGCGGATATCTGCCGTCTGTGTCCCCCACCACGGAAAAGACCACGCGAATCGAGGATCGATTTCATCGCGGCCATACCTACAAATACTGGTCCGTTGGCCAGTTGTATCAGAACAACCGATATATGGAAAGAATTCGCGCCTCTTTGATGATTCCGGAGGGATTCCCCGCAAGTGAAGGAGAACCGCAGGAAGACATCGAGTATGACGATCCCGACAAATCGCCCGTTACCTGGGTGATTTTCAGTCAGGGACCCAACTATGATGCGTGGGAAACGCTCAAGATCCTGAATGGTCCCGTCCCGAAGCGATCGTGGTATTCTCGTTCTGAGCGTCGCGGTCTGATTGTTCGGATGCGGCTGCGGAATGGCCGACAGATCGGAAGCTTCGAGGACTAATCCATGAAATTCTTGCGAATGTTGCGAACGGGATGGATGGTTGTCTTGCTCGTCCTTGTTCTGGAAGGATGCCAGAAAAAGACCGGCATGTCGTCTCAACCCGAAATCGCCGTTGCCAATTCATATTTGGAAGCCGTGGTCCGGGATCTCGGGGTCGACTCATCACGAATCATGAGCGTCGTCCCCCCCGGAATGTGCCCCGGCCATTTTGATTTGACGCCTTCGCAGGCCAATCGGCTTGTGTCGTGTTCGGTTCTTCTGGTCTTTGACTTTCAAAATCAAATCGCCTCTTCTCTTCCCCGTTCCCGCCAGGAACGATTGAAGGTTTCCGTGATTACGCCGCCGCCGGGTTTGTGTATGCCCGACAGTTACCTGTCGGTCGTCCGCCAAGTGACGGCCGGCTTGACTTCGATCGATGCCAATCTGGCGCCGGATGCCGTTGGTCGTCTGCCCCTGATCGAAGAACGAATTCGTTCTCTCAAACAAACCATCCAAAATCAGATTGATACCGCCGGACTTCGCAATGCTTCCGTTCTGGTTTCCAAACATCAGGAGATCTTTGCCCGATGGCTCGGAGTAAATCCCGTCGGCACATTTCGGGGAAGCGATGCGGAAACCCCCGGAACCATTCAATCGGCGCTTCAAAGCGCCGCCAAGCAACCGGTCCGGTGGGTGATTGCCAACCGGCAGGAGGGTACGGATCTGGCCCAGTCCCTGGCCAAGCGTCTTTCGGTGCCCCTTGTCGTGTTCGGCAATTTTCCGGAAGCGATCGGCGACCGCGGTGATCAACCGGCGTTCGATTCGCTGGTCGGCGACAATGTCCGGCGACTCGTCGAGGCAAGCCGTTAATGGCCGGCGTGGAATTGGAGACTTGCGACCTTGTCGTTGCCCGAGCAGGCAAAGAGATTCTTCGCATCGATCATCTGCGGATCGAACCGGGACAATTCGTTCATCTCGTTGGCCCCAATGGAGCGGGGAAAACGACCCTTTTGAAGGTCCTCTGCGGACTGCTCAAACCGACCGAGGGAAGGGTTTGGTTCAATCGGACGGATCTTTATTCACTGAATGTCTGGAGGAGGTGCCAACTCCGTAAACGAATCGGTTATATTCCTCAGTCGGCTGAGTATAACGCCGATTTGCCCTTGACGGTTCGTGAAGTCGTTGCGATGGGCAGGGCGAGCGTTCAACCTCTCCTGAAACAATTGACGGATTCCGATTACCAACGGGTGGACTCGTGGATTGAAAGTCTCGGATTGCGGCATCAACGGGAGCAAACCTTTCGAAGTCTGTCGGGAGGAGAACAACAGAAGGCGTTGATTGCGCGGGCGATGGTACAGGATCCGGTCTTGTTGATGCTGGACGAACCGACTTCCAACCTGGACATTCACTGGAAGCGGATTATCGCCTCCTGGGTTGATCGTTTGCGGGATCAGATGAAATTGACGATCCTGATGATTTCGCACGAGATTGCCCCTTTGGTTCCCAATTCGGATCGCGCGATATTACTGGATCACGGCCGGATTCTGGCGGATGGATCAGCCGAGCGGGTGTTTTTCAGTGAGGCGATGGAACGGGTGTACCGGTGCCGAATCCGTTGGATCGAACAAAACGGCCGGCGCGTCATGGCGTTCGAGAATCCGGACGGGTCTTGATACCATGGATCGTTATTTCTATCTGATTATTCTTGCCGGTGCCGTGGCGGGAGCCAGTACCGGATTCCTGGGTGTTTATCTCGTAGGGATGCGAATGCCGTTCATCGGAACCTGCATTTCCCATGCCGCCATGGCCGGGACCGTTTTGTCCTGTCTTGTTGGAATTTCCCCTTCGATCGGAGCGGCTCTGGTATCGGTAATCTGTGCAATCTCCATGGCGGCCATTCCTCCCGATCGGTCGAGGTTGGATACAAATGTAGGGCTGGGGATTGTGTTTTCGCTGATGCTGGGTTTGACCTTTCTGGGAATCGGTTTTGTGGAAGGCAGTCGTTCCGATATTCTGGGATTGTTGTGGGGGAATATTCTATTCATCGACTCACGGGCCTTTGCATCCGTTGTCGTTATTGCGGCGGGACTGGTCTTGTTTGCCTGGCGATTCAACAAGGAAATGAAGGCGATCCTGTTCAGCCGTTCGATCGCGTCGGCCACCGGGATTCATGAACGGTTTGTCTATGGCCTGTTTTTGGCGATGTGCGGGATTATCTTGTCGGTCAATTTACGATTGATCGGAGGGTTAATGATCTTTAGTTTGATCACCAACCCTGCGGCTGCGGCCTACCAGATTTGTCGGGGGTATCGATCTGTGGTGGTCATGGCGACATTGTTCGGAGTGTTGTCAACGGTCCTTGGTTTCTGGGTGTCGTTCTATCTCGACCTGCCGACGGGAGCTTGTATCGTGATCGCCAGTACCGCTATTTTTGGGCTATCGGTCGGATATCGGAAACTTCGCGGCGGGGTGGATTAGTCCTGCTCTGGATGGGTAGGGGGACAGAGACGGATTTTCGTTGGACATACATGTTTTGATACGCTATCGTTGTCTCCCCGATGAAGGTGTTTTAGTCATTTGCTTGCGGATGGGAATCTGGTATGAAACCGATGGTTACAGCAGTGTCGCTGTGCTTATGGATGGCGTGGCGAATCCCGTTGACATGTGGGGCTGCGGAAGAATTCGATTCCCTGTCGGCGCTGCCGGATTCGGCGGCCTCCGAATCACTGTCGGATCTGGCCGACGACCCGATCGCCGTCGAGATGGGAATCACCAACATTTTCCAACAGAACATGCGGGGCGGCCGGAGCGCCCGCAGCGGCCGTGGCCGACTGGCCGGCAGTTATGACGCGGTCGTATCCGCCGATCTCGAACGGCTTCTGGGGATCCGAGGCGGCGAGCTGTATCTCCATGTCGAGGGGTTCTGGCCGAAAGAACAGGGTATCGACGGCGCCTCGGTCGGCAGTTTTTTTGGGGTCAACGGCGACGCCATGCCCCGCGACGCGGCCGTGATAACTGAATTGTGGTACCAGCAGGACCTGCTGGAAGGCGACCTGCTGTTGCGGATCGGTAAAATGGATCTGACGGGCGGTTTTGAGTGCAGTGGATGCCCCGTATCGTTTGACTGCAACCGGTTTGCCAATGACGAAACTTCACAGTTCCTCAACAGCGCTTTGGTCAATAATCCCTCGATTCCATTTTCCGATTATGGCTTGGGAGCGGCCGTGCATTATTCCCCCAAGGGAACCGATTGGTATATCACCGCCGCCTCCGCCGACGCGCAGGCCGACTATCGCGAAACCGGATTTCGTACGGCCTTCCACGACGAAGATTACTTCTTCTCGATCGCCGAGACCGGAATCACGCCGCGATTCGATTCCGCCCGCGGACCGCTGCAGGGCGCCTATCGTGTGGGACTGTGGTATTGTCCCCAGCCGACCGCGCACAGCGACAGTGCCAAGTTGTATCGCGACAACACAGGCGGTTACCTGTCCTGCGATCAGATGCTGGTTCGGGAAAATGACGCCGAAGGCGACGAACAGGGATTGGGCATCTTCGGCCGCTACGGATATTCTCCGTCGAGCCGTAATGATCTGACGCAGTTTTTCAGCGTGGGGCTGAGTTATCAAGGACTTTTCGAAGGACGCGACGAGGATGTCCTGGCCGTCGGTTTTGCGCGGGGATATTTCAGCGACGGCGCGAAAATAACCTATCTCGAGGACGCCGAAACCGTCTGGGAAATCTTCTACAATGCCAAAGTGACCGAATGGATGAACATCAGCCCGTCTCTGCAATATGTGGCCGATCCCGGGGCCAATTCGTCCGCGAAGGACGCCGTTGTGTTCGGTTTACGGGCGCAAATGACCTTTTAATCTTGGCTGATTTGGCCGGAAAGCGAAGCATGGAATGAATTCGGAAATCTGGGTATTGACAGCGACGGCGGGCTCGTTGGGATTGATTCATACCTTGCTGGGACCGGATCATTATGTGCCGTTCACAATGATGGCTTGGGCTCGGCGCTGGTCGGCCGCCAAAACCGCGTGGATTACTTTCCTGTGTGGATTGGGACATATCGGTAGTTCGATCGTTCTGGGGATGTTGGGAGTTGCCTTGGGCTGGGCAGTCAGTTCGTTGGAGGCCTTCGAGGGCTTTCGCGGCGGCATCGCGGGCTGGGCGCTGATTGCCTTTGGACTGGTTTATTGCCTCTGGGGTATCCGTCGAGCCGTCCGCAATCGGCCCCATAGCCATCCTCATCCGCACGAGGAGGGACATTCGCATGAACATACCCATACGCATTTCCATGACCATACGCACCTGCATGACCAATCGGCCGAAAACATTACACCTTGGGTCCTGTTCGTGATCTTTGTGCTGGGGCCCTGCGAACCGCTGATTCCCCTGTTGATGTACCCTGCAGCCCAGCAAAGTGTTTCGGGTCTGATTCTGGTCACTTCCGTGTTCGGGTTCGCTACGATCGCAACCATGTTGGCGGCTGTTCTTCTGACCCGGGCCGGAGTGAGTTTGATCCCTCACAAAACCGTGCAACGATATACCCATGCCCTGGCCGGCGGGAGTATCTTGCTCTGCGGGCTGGCGATTCAGTTTTTGGGGTTGTAAGAACTGTCGATTCCGGGATCCTGCCCGGCCTGGCCGTACATTCATACCAGATAATCTGACTTCTTGCCCCCATCGGATCGAAGATGGACCCTTGGCAGCAATCACACGGGTCTTTCGTTGCCATCGAAGATTGCCCCCTCCGGGCGATTTCCATATCGGGTTTTCCTGTCTTTTTTGCATAACTTGTGTTATCATATTGATCAAACTGATTTTATGATATGGCATGCGATGAGTCCCAAAATCCTGATCGAACGAATTCCAGGGTCATTGTTTCATGTTTGTAGATGAGGCACAAATAGAGGTCAAGGCCGGCGATGGCGGTCCCGGCTGCATGAGTTTCCGCCGCGAAAAGTTCCTGCCCAAGGGCGGACCGGACGGCGGCGACGGCGGAAAGGGCGGGGATGTTCTGTTTTTGGCCGTCGAGGACATGGATACGCTGTCCGATTTTGTCGGCAAGCACCATTGGACGGCCGAAAACGGTCACCCGGGCCAGGGATCGAACTGTACCGGCGCCGATGGAAAAGACCTGATTGTCCGCGTTCCGGTCGGTACGCTGGTGTACGACATGGATTCCGAACTGTTGCTTAAGGATTTCAACGAACCCGGAATGCAGGTTACGATTTGTAAAGGTGGCATTGGAGGAAAAGGAAATCGGGCTTTCGCCACGAGCATCCGCCAGGCGCCGCGCTTTGCCCAGAAAGGCCGCCCCGGCCAGCAGCGTCGGTTACGGCTGGAACTAAAACTCATCGCGGATGTCGGATTGGTCGGAATGCCCAACGCCGGCAAGAGCACTCTGATATCCCGCTGTACCAGAGCCCGGCCGAAGATTGCCAACTATCCCTTTACGACTCTTTGTCCGGCTTTGGGAATTGTTGAGCTTAGCGGATTTCGGCGATTCGTCATGGCCGATATCCCCGGCCTGATCGAAGGTGCGCACAATGGAGCCGGCCTGGGCCATGAATTTCTCCGGCATATCGAACGAACCCGAATGCTCGTGCACCTTCTGGATATCATGCCGATGGATGGCTCCGATCCTGTGGAAAATTTCCACACGATCAACCGTGAACTGAAACTCTACAGCGAACCCCTGGCGGCCAAACCCCGGGTGGTGGTCTTTAATAAAATGGACCTCGATCCCGATGGTACGATTGCGGCCGAACTGACTCGTCGTCTCGGCGACGCCTGCGGAGATCGAAAGCCGATGGCGATTTCGGCGGTGACTGGAAAGGGAATCGCCGAACTCAATGAAGCCCTGTGGGGGATCATGAAAGGCAGGCCGGAATGAATCTGATTGCAATTGACATCGGGAATACGACCCTCACTATCGGCCTGTATCTGGACGATACCGAGAAATTCGTCAAATCCATACCGGAACGGTCCGACGATGCTCACCGACAGATTACAGACCTGCTGGTCGAGGCGTGGAATCGAATCCCGGTCATTGAAGGGTCGGTCGAAAACAAACGCAACGGCGTCATTGTCGTCAGCTCGGTTCAGGACGCCTGGACCGACAAAGTTGCGGCAATCTGCCGCGATGTGCTGGGCGAAAAAATCCGCTTAATCGGTCGGGAAGTGCGGTTGCCGATCGAGATGGCGATGGACAACCCGTCTGCGGTGGGGACCGATCGCGTTGTCAACGCCGCCGCGGCTTTCGCGGTCATCGAAGACGCCTGTGTCGTCGCCAGCATCGGCACGGCGATCACCGTCGATCTGATCGACGAAGACGGGGTGTTTCTCGGCGGCGTCATCGCGCCCGGCATCGAAATGGGCGCCGATGCTCTTCATGCGGGAACCTGGCGGTTGCCCCGCGTCACGGTCCACCCACCCAAAGACCCCGTGGGGGCCAACACCGCCGATGCGATCAATGCCGGATTAATCTATTCGGCCGCGGGTTTGCTCCGAATGGTCGTCGAGAAATTTGCCGAGCAGATCGGCAAGTGGCCGCATACGATTGTCACCGGCGGCGCAGCGCATTATATCAAAGACTCCTGCGATTTCGTCGATTCATGGATCAGCGATCTGGCCGTCCGCGGAATCGTCATCGCGTACAAAAAGCATCTGGACGACCTTGACGAAATCGAGGACCTGGACCGAAAGAACCAATCGAATCCTTCGTGATGACAAGCCAAACGATGGAGTCTCACCCCTGTCAAGTCGGTCTCATTACGCCTGCCGGATCCGCCGCGATTGGAAGTATTCTCTTGTGTGGCGGGGGGGCAGAACAGGTCCTGCGATCCGTATTCCGAACCGATTCCCAGGGAAACATTCTGTTTGAACCCGGACGGATGTTTGTCGGTTGGATCGTGGACGGTAATGAGCCGATCGATCAAGTAGTGATCGGCTGTGAGGATCGGGAGCAATTTGCGATCCACGGGCATGGCAATCCGCTGTTGATCGAATCCATCCTGGAACTTTTCATCCGGCATGGGGCTACGGCGGTATCGGCTGAAACGATGGTTCAATCGAGAATCACGGCCGTAGAATACAACCCAATCGCCGCGGAATCGAAAATCGAGCGTCTCAAGGCCGTGACGATGGAAGGATTTCGCCTGATTTCCAACCAGATCGAGGGCGGTCTGAGCCGATGGGCCAAAAATTGGATCGGCCGGAAAGACACGGTCTCGATTCCCGAAATTCACGAACAATGTAAACGGATTCTGGCCGACAGCCGAATCGCAAAGCGAATCATCCACGGCTGCCGCGCCGCGATCGTCGGCCCGCCCAACAGCGGTAAAAGCACGCTGTTCAATCGTCTCTGCGGAATGGACAAATCGATCGTTACGGATATCGCCGGCACCACGCGCGACTGGGTCGGCGCCGTCTTGCGGATACCCTCGCTGCGAGTGGAACTCTTTGACACCGCCGGCCTGGCCGATAATCTGGCCGCGACCGATCCGCTGCAATCCGCCTCGCAACAGCGAACGCTGGAAATGGTTCGTGCGGCCGATATCCTGATCGCCGTACTCGACGGTTCCAGGCCATTGAATCATTTCATTCCGCCGGTCGCCGAAGGGCAACCGGTGATCGTCGCATTGAACAAATCCGACCTGCCGCAATCCCTCGTTCCGAAAACCCTTCCGTTTCCTTTTGCTGAATCGGTTACCCTATCCGCCCAGACCGGACTTGGTGTCGATGAACTTCCCTGGGCCCTTCGACGGGCAGCCGGCATCGAAGGATTCGACCTTGATTGCCCCGTATGCTTTAGTTCGCGCCAGACCGCAATCCTGACAAAACTGGCCGAATGTGATGATTCTCGACAGATTGCAGTCCTTCTTGAACAATTGTTAAAGAGTTCGCCGCAGTTATAATAATAAGCCGCCATGACGACTCCCGATGACAATCTGACCCCGGCGATGAAACAGTTCCGCCACTTCAAGTCCGCACATCCGGACGCGATTCTGTTTTTCCGCATGGGGGATTTCTATGAGACCTTTTACGAAGACGCCCAGATCTGTTCGCAGGTTCTGGGTCTGGCGCTGACCAGCCGCAACAAAGGTCCCAACGCCGTTCCTTTGGCGGGCGTGCCCTACCACGCCGTCGATCACTATCTCAAGAAAATGCTCGCCGCCGGATATAAAGTCGCCGTCTGCGAACAGGTCGAAGATCCCAAACTTGCCAAAGGCGTCGTCAAACGCGATGTCGTTCGCATCGTCACTCCCGGTACGCTGACCGATGAGGCGATGCTCGAAGATCGGCAGGACAATTTCCTGGCGGCCGTCTGGCCCGGTCCCAGAACCGCCGCGATGGCCTGGGTGGATATCTCCACCGGCCATTTCTTCACGCGTGTTGTACCCCTTGACAAGCTCGTCGATGAACTGACCGGCCTTTCGCCCCGCGAAGTGCTGACCGCCCAGGCCGGCGACGAACTGTTTGCCGCCGAATCCCGCAAGCTTGTCCGCCAGATCGCCCAGACCACCGGTGCCGCCGTAACCGAGCGGCCGGGGTGGTACTTCGATCCGCGTTCGGCCCGACAGCGTCTGCTCAAGCATTTTCAGATCGCCTCGCTGGAGGGTTTCGGCGTCGCTGACGATTTTCCGATCGGACCGGCCGGCGCGATTCTCGAATACCTCCACGAAACCCAGAAGACCACATTGTCGCACATCCGCCGTCTGCAAAAAGTCGAACCCTCGCGATTTTTGCAGATCGACCCGGTCTCCCTGCGGAGTCTGGAAGTTGTGCGGTCGATCCGCGCCGAATCCAAACGCGGATCATTGCTGGACTGCATGGACCAGACCATGACGGCAATGGGCGGGCGGATGATGCGAAACTGGCTGACAATGCCCCTTTGCGATATTCCCGCCATCGACTCGCGTCAGCAGGCCGTTGAGACTCTCACCGGTGACCCGCGCGCCTGCGAGGCGATCCGTTCGCTTCTCAAGTCCGTCTCCGATCTGGAGCGGATTGTCGGGCGAATCAGCGCGGCTCGCTGCGGCCCGAAAGATTTGCTGGCTCTTGGCCAATCGCTTCGAAAGATGCCCGCGTTGCGCGAATGCCTGTCGGCCCTCGGCGCTGGATTGCTCGTTCAACTGGCTTGCGGTTGTGTCGGCCTGGATGAACTGGCCGATCTGCTGGAAAAGGCGGTCGATCCGCAATGCGCCTCGCACCTCCGGGAAGGCGGCGTGATCGCCTCCGGTTTCGACGCTGAACTGGATCGCCTGCGTTCCATCGGCAAAGACGGCCGGGCGTGGCTGGCCGATTACCAGCAAAAAGAAATTCAGCGAACGGGAATCGCGAATCTGCGCATCGGATACAATAAGGTTTTCGGTTATTACATCGAAATCAGCCATTCACAGTCCGACAAGGCCCCGGCCGATTATGTTCGAAAACAGACCATCAAAAATGCCGAACGATATGTCACCGAGCCGCTGAAGGAATACGAACAGCAGGCCCTGACGGCACAGGACAAGGCGGTCGAACTGGAGCAACAACTTTTTGAACAGCTCCGCCGCAAAGCCGCCGAATTCATCGAGCCGCTTCAGTCTCTGGCCAATTGTCTGGCGACGATCGACTGTCTGGCGAGTTTCGCGTTTGTCGCGCGGCGGCGGCACTATATTCGGCCGCAGGTCACCGATGTCAAAGAGCTGGTGATCGTGGACGGAAAACACCCCGTCCTGGCCGAATCTCTTGGCTCGGAGTTTGTGCCCAACGATACCGCCCTCGGCGGCGAGGCCGGCGATCTGATGATCCTGACCGGGCCCAATATGGCTGGCAAGAGCACTTACATCCGCCAGACGGCACTGCTGGTCCTTTTGGCCCAGACAGGGTCGTTTATCCCCGCGCAATCCGCGCGGATCGGCCTGGTCGATCGTATCTTCACCCGCGTCGGCGCCGCCGACGAACTGCTCCGCGGCCAATCAACCTTCATGGTCGAGATGACCGAGACGGCCAATATTCTCAACAATACCACCGACCGGTCGCTGGTGATCCTCGACGAAGTCGGCCGCGGCACCAGCACCTACGACGGCCTGGCCCTGGCCTGGGCCATCACCGAGCATCTGGCCTCGGTGGTCAAGTGCCGCACGCTCTTTGCCACACACTACCACCAGCTCACCGAACTGGCGTCGCTGTTTGACAATATCCGCAACTGCAATGTCGCCGTCCGCGAATGGGCCGGCTCGGTGGTCTTTCTGCACAAGATCACCCCCGGCGGCACGGACAAATCCTACGGCATCCATGTTGCGCGGCTGGCCGGCCTGCCCAAGACCATCACCGCCCGCGCTAGCGAGATCCTGGCCGACCTTGAATCCACCTTCGTCCGCGAAGCGGCCGGCTCGGAACTGTCGCGCCTCAAGACCAACCCGCAGGATTCCGCGACACTGTTTTCCCAGGCCCAGCGATCGGCCCTCGACCGTCTGACCAGCGCTGATGTCAATCGCCTGACCCCCATCGAGGCCATCCAGCTCCTCGAACAAATCCAGCGCGAAATCACATGACAGGCGCCATAAATGAAAAGGAGATCGTTGTGAGATCTCCTTTGAAGATCTTCAAGATGGCCATTTGAAGAAAAGAGTCCTCCTGTCAGACGGTTTCCGGTACTTGTCGTGGGAAAATGGAGCGGAGATACTCGGCGTCTTTCTTGTAGCTTTCGATCAGGCCCAGCGGGGTGGCGCCTTCGATCTGGATCCAGCCGCGGTAGCCGATCTCGTCCATCGCCGCGCGAACCTTCGGGAAATCGACATTGCCCTGGCCGAATAAGTTGTCGTAATCCTTGGCGTGGAACTCGCAGATATTCTTGTTGAGCGTGCGGATTTCCTTGTAGATGTCGTAGCCGCGGAGGTGCATGTTGCCGACATCGTAATAGACCTTCAGGGCCGGCGAGCCGACGCGATTGAGGATGTCCATGTGCTGTTCGGCGCTGAGCCAGCTTTCAAAACCCAACTGTACGCGGGCCTTTTCGGCCTTGGGGGCGACCTTCCTGAGTTTTTCGACGACGGCATCGACGCCGGCCTTGTCGTCGATCAGATCGCCGTTGCCGAAGAAGGCCAGCAGTACCACGCGGACGCGGAGCGCGCGGCAGACATCGATGCTGTCGGAGACCCATTGCTCGGCGCGGGGATCGGACTTATAGGGAATATTATTGAGTTCGCCGATCGCCAGCGAGGCGATACGAACGCCGGATTTTTCCGAGGCCTCCAGAAAGGTCTTCTGCACCTCCGGCTTGCGAAGATGCATGTCGTTGGCGACCGTGCCCAAGCTGACCTGCACGCCGTCCAGGCCGATCTGTTTGGCGACCTCAAAACAGCTGGGATCGGAGGTCTTGCCGAGGTTCCAGTCGCACACGCCGATGCGAAAACCGCGGGGGCGCCGACCTTGATTGCGCGGGCGGGTTTCGGTTGACCCGGCGGATTCTTCAGCGGCCCAGAGGCAGGACGAAGAAACCAACGATAACCCCGCTATTCCGCTGTGCCTATTCGAAATAACTGGCGACGAGAAATCATAATCATCCTTTCTATCATGAGGGCAGGCACGGAGACCTGCCTTCACATATTGAATCTCTGAGTCCGTTACGCCTTCAGGCCCTTTAGATTCGGCTCCATGACCTTCTTGTCCCTGAGCAGTTCATCCCAGGAAACCACGCGTTTTTCATAAGCGGCGGTACGGCCCATGATGGTGATCAGGTTGCTCTGGACACTGGGAGCGACCGTCGGATTGTCGAAGTTGCCTTCGGTGATGCTCTTGTGGAAGGCCGCGATGTTGTTGACGGCGCCATCCTGATAGATGCTGCCGGTCTGGCCGCCGCGATAGAAATTCTTGCCGCGGATGAGAACCTGTCCGCCGTATTCGGTCTCCAGCACGCCCTGATTGCCGAACATCCGGTTGCGAATGCCCTCGGGCTGGGTGTCGTGGCCGGGGAACTGCCGCGAGCTGAAGGCGACGCCGACATTGTTGGGGTATTCATAGGTCACCGTGAAGGTGTCGTAACAGTTTCCGATCGGTCGGACCTTGCGGGCGCCGGTGCCCCAGGCCCGCAGCGGCGGAACCCGCATGATCCAGTTCATCACATCCAGCGTGTGGATGTTCTGCTCGGTGATGATATCGCCGGACAATTCCTGGCTCATGCCCCAGGCGCGGAGTTGCGTTTCCGGGTTGTTCGGGTCTTTGGCCAGGGCCTCCATGTGGCCGCCCCAGGGAATGTCGGCGTGGTAAGTCGATTCGCCGAAGGCAAAGTCGCCGATGGCCCCGGAGTGGACGCGCTTGAGGGCCTCGATGTAGAACTCGTTGGCGCGAGTCTGGAAGTCGATCAGGAAGGCCAGTTTTTTTTCGGTGGCCGTCTTGCCGGATTGTTCGATGGTCATACAGCCGGGCACATCGACGGCGATGGGCTTGGCGACATAGGTGTGCTTTCCGGCGGCAACGGAAGCGGCGGCCTGCTCGGGGTGAAAATAGGGCGGGCTTTCGATGGCGACGGCATCGACCCCGCACTCGAGGAGCTTTTTGTAGCCACTCAGCGTCGTAAACCGGCGCTCGGCCGGGACATTAAACCGACCGCCGGCGGCATCGACGCGATCCTGGAAGTAATCATAAACGGCGAACAGATCGTAGCCGCCGTTCTTGACAAACAGGTCGGCGATCCAGGTCCCCCGCCCGCCGCAGCCCAGCAGACCGAGTTTAATCTTGGAGTTGGCCGCATAGCTGGATACAACATGCGGACTGACCACCGTAAATGCAAAGGCGGCTCCGGCCCCGGCCAATAGATCGCGACGCGTGATATCGTACTTCTTTGATTCGGTCATTCGATGATCCTCCATTCAAAAGGATTGGACAGAAATTGGGTTGCCGTATGAACTTGGTAACAACGGGATCACAGGATACCCGATTTGTTCATCAATAACAATGGTGGTTATTCAGACAACAGCCATTCGGTTACAAGAATGGCCAGATCATTCAAGTCCACGATGCAATTTTGGCCCTCGAGGTCGGCCGTGAGCGGACAGGGAAGTCGGTCGCTCCAGAGGAACCACTGCTGCGAAAACGCGGCCAGATCGGACAGGTCCACGCGGCAATCCTCCCCGACCAGATCGGAATGAAGCGGACAGATCGGAATGGTAAACGATCCGGCGGCCACGATCGTACCGTTTCCGGTAAACGAGGCCGTAACGCCTTCTGCGACCGGAAATTCCTGGGTAAAGATCACGGGCAAAATCAAATAGACCTGATAAATTGCCTGATCCCCCGTGAGATCAGCTAACCGAACGGAAATCATCCCCTGAGTATCAGCGGAGGCCTGAAGGGGTTCCTCGGAAAGATCCAGATTAATGGGATCGAACAATCCCCCGAGCAGCCCGGTTCCATAGGCCGAGACAGAACCCTCGTTGAACACAAACGAGTGATCGATCGTGCTAAAAGTGTCTCCCATCACGAGTCCGGGCCCGGACGGACTGGAGGGGAATCCGGAAACGCCGGTTGATTGGGCCTCGATTTTTCCGAGGAGGAAACCGTACGAAAGCGTAAATGACAGGTTACTCATATACACCCGGCCGCCGGTGAACTCGATCGAATGAACGGCGGCGACTTCATGGGTGGAGGGGTTGAAACTTATTTCCAGATCCGCCAGAATATTACCCGTCAGCGTGGCGGTGTCGGAGTCGCTGCGGGCGTTGTTCAGCGCGGTGACGGCCAAAGTCGTCGCAAGTCGGTTGGTTTGATCCTCGGCTGGTATCAGGGGCAGGTCAACGGAAAGGGTTCGGGCCGGGGTCGAACCGACCGCAAAAACACACATAGCAAAAATGCTCCACGCCGGCAACGCATTCCTCGATGTATTGGCGCTCATCATCATCTCTCCTCATGTTCTGCAACTATACTTCACTATACCGAAAACCGCGGTCCATTACAAGATATCCCTGTCTCGATCGGATGAAGATATGGTTGAATGTTACACAACGACCATACGGAACTGTTGGGATTACGGGCAGGAGGAGAGCCAATTGTCGGACAGGTACAGGAGGTCGGCCAGATTGACGATCTGGTCATTGTTGAGGTCGGCAAAGAGGGGCTTTTGCGTGGTCAGCCATTGATGGGCCAGGATGGCGAAGTCTTCGAGATTGACGGGCCCGATGGCGTCAAGGTTGGCGCCGCGGCAGAGACTCTGCGCGGCGGCGACGGTTGCGAGAACGCCGTTGGACTCGCCCAGCGAATAAGTATTGGCGGCACGAACAATCAGTTTGGCCTTGTCGCCGACCTGGCCGACAGCCAGCAGCGGGATATTTGTCGTGCACGATTGCCCGTCGCCCAGATCGCCGCAGGACGACGGATGGCCGGCCGGTGCGTAGAAGGGCGACAACATCGTGGTCGCCGGAGCCGGACCGCTGAAGTAACCTTCCGAGCCGAAGATCGCGCGGATCATGATGTTGCCGCAGAACTCGTCGAAACCGAAGGCGCAATACTCGTCAAGGTTGAACCAGCCGCCGAGAAAATCAAGATACGCCCAGGTCCGGCGAAATTTGGAACCGTTGGTGTCGAATCCGACCTGATTGTTTCGCTTGTCCTCAAGTTGCCGCCAACCGATATAAAGATCGCCGGAGGGGATTACGATGTTGCGGCTGGAAAGGTCCACATCGAACCACGAAACGACCTTTCCGGCCGAAGGAGCCACGGGATCGACAATCATCGGAGTCATCAATTCCGTGCCGGGAACGGAGCCGGAACCGTTATCATCCCAGACATGTAGTTCGAAAGGATAGGTTGTCTGGTCCCAGATGTAGAAACGAACAGTCCTGAGGACGGCGGGATATTCGGAGGGCGTGATTCGTACCGCGATGAAAGCGTCGGTGGAGCCGATGTCGCCATAATCTTCGGCGGAGCCGTCATCGAAGGCGCGTTCGATGGGTTTATTGAGGATCACGGCGGTTGCCACATTCGGGCATTCGCCGCCGACACAGGTCGTTTTGGCGGATACGGTCAGCGAATTTCCCTTGGGTGTTTGCACGGCCGTCGTGGGAGACAAAAGTTGCGCCGTCAGTTGTCCCCAGGGAATTTGCCAGGAGAGGTCTTTGGTGTCAAAGTTGCCCTGAGAATCCGAAGCGCGAACGAACAGATCCCACTGTCCACTGTCCCGGATGAGAAGGTTGGCCGGCTGCGTAAAGAATCCGACGCCGAACGGCACATCCGCGTCGATGAAGACTTTGTTGTCGGGCAGATTGGACAAACTTAGATGAACGGTCGGCGTTTCCTGCGGGTCCGTGGCGGCGATCCGAATGGATTCAATGGTCTGGTTGTATTGAGCGCTTCGGCAGTCTTTCCATTGGCCTCCAATGCGACATTCGACGGATTGAATCCGTGGTCGGTCGGGATTTTCGATGACCAGCGACAGAACCTGGGAATCGGCGACGGCGCCGGTGGAGGTCTCGGCCCGAAGCTGAAGGAGGTAACTGCCCTCGCGAAGGCCTTTGGCGGTCCACTGGGCCGAGCCGGAGGACAAGCCCGATTTGAGATAAACATCCAGCGTCGGCGGTTGAGGTGACCCCGAACCGGAAACGGCGAAAAGGGCATTTTGCTGTTCTTCGGTCAACAATATTGCGATTGAGGAGGCGCCGCTTTCGACGGCGTCTTCCACGGCGGCGCGGACATTGACCCGTTTGAGCCCCGGGGTATCGGCGGCGAAAGTTTTGAACGGATTGGGCAGGGAGGAATAGGCCGCGTCTTCGGCGTTGTAGATCGTCAAAGCGCCGGTACCCGGGCCGTAGGAGTTGTCCACGACCGAAAACTGGCCGACGGCGCCGGAAGCGGCCCGGGAAACAACCAGATTAACCATCGCTGAATCGATCTTGTCGTCGGGCGACAGGGCCGACAGATCGAATCGCATGTAATACCGACGGATCTGGTCGTTTGCAGGATCGATTTCGTATTCGGCGATCAATTCCAGAACATTAAAGCTCAGCCAGTCAAATTCGGCCACATGATGTGATCGAAGCTTAATATAGCTTTCGCCTCCGGGATGAAAATCGGCCAGGATGACCGGATCGTCGGAGACAAACCAGCAGTCCGGGGGCTGGGGCTCCCCGCCTCCGCCGGTCTCGGGAGTGCATTCGTCGATGAGGTGAAGTTCGTTGCCGTCGGCGTCGCTGGTGAAGATGTACCAGCCGCAGGGCGGATCATCCTGCTGAAGAACGACATAGTGTTCCATGCGGATACGGATCGTTCGAAGGATTCCTTCCGGCAGGTGGATCGGATAGACCTTGAAGGCATCCTCGCCGACGGCTCCCATCCCGCCTTCCGGTTCCAGATTTCCCGTACCGTATTCGGCGGCAATTGTTGAGCCGACTTCGGCTTCGATGGGGCCATCGGTCTTGGTGTAGGTGTTGTCGGTGATCTTCTTAACGACGGAGCTGTCATAGACGATTTCGCGCAAACCGGGCGGTGGCTGCATCGGTTCGGTGGGCGGCGGCGAGACCTGGTCCGATCTCTGAGACAGAACCAGCCGGGGCGGATTGGCCCCGCCGGACCCGGAGAGGGTGAAGAGTTGATCGTTGTCGGGTTCACGAATTTGAAGGGCGACGGACTTGTGGCCGAGTCGCAGGGCCTCATCGAGAACCATCTTCAGGTTGACGCTGATCGGACCGGTGTTGTCGCCGGCGAAGGTTTTGACGGGATTGCCCAGGTCCGTGCCGGCTACGGCGGCGGCGTTGTGCAGGATTCCGGCCGGATCGGTTGCCTGGACAGCCGGGTCGATCCAGTGGATTTCGCCGAGGGCGCCGGTTGCGGCCTGGGTAACCTGAACCGAAAGCCGCGCGGCGGTGATGTCTTTGGACAAGTCGATGGCCGACAGATCGAATTGGAGCGTATACCGATGTTGCGAGTCATTTTCCGGATCGGGGACAAATTCCACAATCACTTCAATATTGTTGAAAGTCAGCCAGTCATCCTCGCCGACATCGTAGGACATCAGTTTCAGATAATTGGTCCCCGTATGCAGCGCCGACAAAACGGCCGGATCGGTGGAGATCCACCAGCAATCCGGAGGGGGTGGATCGCCCCCGCCCCCCGTCAGAGGGATACAATCGCCGACGAGGGCCAGAGGGTTGCCTTGCGCGTCGGAGAGGAAGAATCGCCACCCGCCGTCGGGATCATCCTGTTGCAGAACCAGGTAATGTTCCATCCGGATCTTGAGCACGGACGGTTGTCCGATGGGCAGAGAAAAGGAGTAAAGCTTTTCGACATCCTCCCCAATAGCCCCCAGACCGTCTTCGGGCTCAAGATCCCCGCTGCGATAAAGGGAAGGCATCGTTGATCCGATCGAGACGGTTTCCGGCGACAAGATCTTTTGGAAAAAGGATTCGGAGACATCGAATATGGTTTCGGCGTCAAACGACAGGGGTACTTCGACTTCAACGGTCGCCCCGCTGAGCTGGCCCAGATTGACGGGATTGGGGCTTTCCGTGGAGACGGATGATTCGGCCGTCAACAAAGCAAAATCGGTACAATCAATGCCCTCGCAAAATCGGGCGCCCAGTTGAACCTCGCCGCAACCGTCACCGCCAAAACACTCGACCAGACCGCCGAGAGCAAAAGATTCTCCCAGCATTTTGACCACGGCGGAGTTCGGATCGGTGATGGAGACCCTCAGTTCCCCTACTTGCGTCGGCAGATTATCCAGAGCCCGTTCGACATTGACCCGGCCGTGACCGTAGATGTTGTCCCACCCGGGCGTTCCAAAATCATCGGCGGTTTCTTCGAGCAGGGTCTTGACCTGTAACGGGGTCAGCGACGGATCGGCCTCCAAAATCAGGGCCGCGGCTCCCGCGACATGCGGGGCGGCCATGCTGGTGCCGACGGCACGAATATAGCGCATGCCACCGACGACAAAATAGTTGTCGTAGCATTCCTGGGTAATGTCGTAAAAGCACAGATCCGGGTCATTCGCGACCAGAGTACTGAAGGTCGAGACGATTTCCGGATAAGACGAACCCCCGAACTGATCTCCTCCGGGGGCGACCAGGTCCAGTTCTTTTCCTCCGTCGGAATAAGATGCGATGGCGTCGGTTTTATCGACGCTGCCAACGGCGATGGCTTTGGAAGCGCATGCCGGTGAAACGATCTCGTGGGGATTTTCATCGTTGCCCGACGCGCAGACAACGATAACCCCGGCGTCCACGGCCTCGTTGACCGCGATGGCCATTTCGGTATTATCACAGGTGTCGGCGTACAGGCCCTCGCCCAGACTCATGTTGATCACCCGGGCGCCTTCCGCAACGCACCATTGAATCCCCAAGACCACATCCGAGGCATACCCATCTCCGTTCCATCCGAGAACCTTGGCGGCCAGTAACGAAACATCATTGCTGACGCCGCGATAGACCAGACCCTCGGAAGCGATGATGCCGGCGACATGGGTGCCGTGACCGTTGTCGTCCATGGCGTCGTCGGTCCCCGCAAAAGTATTAATCTGCTTGACGACTTTATTGCGTAAGTCGGGATGTTGATAATCAATTCCCGTATCCACGACGCAAACGGCAATCCCCTGGCCGGTGATGGCATTGGCCCAGGCATAGTCGGCGTGAATCTGGTAGGCGGAGTCCGACAACAGGGCATGAACCTTCGGATCCTCTTTGGCGCTGCGAAAGCCGGGAAGTTCCCGAAGTCGTTCGACCTGGTTGGGGGAGATATCCACCACGATTTTGTTTTTCCACTTTCCATAGTCGTGAATGATGGTACCGCCGATTCGACGGGCCGCGGTACGGAGGTGATCCCGGCGAAGCTGTCGGGCCTGTTCGGTCAGATGCAGGGCATGATCCGCCGGCTCGTCGAGCTCCACGATAAATCGCCGCGCGGGGGCCTTGGGCTTGTTGGAGGGAGGAGTCGTCAGATTGCGGACCTTAAGATCCGCGACGGAGGGGGCCGGCGGCTGGGGAACAGAGATCCCCTCCAGCAGGTCGGAAATGATCCCGGGATTGATCGGGCCGATCCAGCGAAGGGTTCCGTTGCGGTCAACGAACACGCTGGTGGGAATTCGATCGATTCCATAGGCGGTTGCCACCGTGCCCTCGGGATCGGGCAATACTTCATAGGTCATCGCCTGACCGCGATAGAAATCCAATACCCCTTGTTCCTTTTGTCGAACGCAGACAAACCAAATCGCCAGTCGGGCCGAAAAGCGATCCTGGATGTCGGCCAGTTGCGGCATCAGATCCCGACAATGCGGACACCAGGTGGTCCCAAAGACCAGTAACCGATCGCGATCCTCGCCCTGGCTGAGTTGCAAAGATTGTCCATTGAGATTGACCAGGGTAAAATCGGGAGCGGGCATATCCACTTGTATCTGACCCGACACAAACGAAAAGCATGCAAAAAACAGGATCCATCCACACTTTATCAGACGATTTACCATTGTCGCTCCGGGTTGAGGTCCAAACGCCTCAACTTCATTCTATCAAAAGATCCACCGGCAGTTCAAGAGATTCGTTTTTCGTCGCTTGATCGTCAATAACCTGTTGTTAATCAAATACTTATGCGTCCAGTCTTTATCGGCAAATACCGGGATTGAAGTAACGATGACCCGCGAAAATCCATTATTTCCACGATGAAATCGGCCGATACATGTTTCGAACAAGGACCTTCGATGCAGGAGTATCAGTATGGGTATTCAAAACTGGTCGGAAACGATTATTCTGGTCAACCTTGCAAGTGAACCCCAGATGGGTGAGGAACTCCAGACGGCGGTGGACATGGTTCGCCGGCGCTGTCGGGATGTCGTAATCGATTTTTCTGAGGTCGATATTGTCACTTCATCGAGCATCGCCAAACTGCTCAAACTTCGCAAGACGCTGGCGGACAATGATCATCGTCTGGTCCTTTCCGGCGTAAAGGCCAAGACCCGCAACATCTTCTCCGTAACGGGACTGGATGTGGTTTTCGAGTTTGTGGAAGATCAGTTTCTGGCTTTGGCGGGACTCCAGATGGCCGATGCCTGAAAACGACTTGGCCGCACTGGACCCAAGTGCGCGGAACGAATTCCTTGTTCTTGACAAATATTCCGGGACGGAATAAAATGGTATTTTAAATGCGGCAAGCGCATTACGAAATTCGCAGGAGGTGCGGCTTTCGCAATTCGCTTGCGGGACATACGGAAACGAACATGAACGCGGAAACCCTGCATCGGATTGAACAGGTTTTGGAGTATCATTTCCAGCGGCCGGAGCTGCTCGCCGAAGCGCTTTCCCACTCGTCTCAGGTCGAACACCGTTTGTACAGCAATGAGCGAATGGAGTTTCTCGGCGACTCGGTCTTGTCGCTGGTTATTTGCCAGAAACTGTACGAACAATTCCGGGAATATCTCGAAGGCGATATGACGCGAATCAAAAGCCGTCTGGTCTCGCGCAAAACCTGCGCCCGAATCGCAGGGGAGCTGGATCTGGCCAGTTTCGCCCGGGTGGGAAAGGGAGTCGATCCGCTTCGCGCGCTGGGGGGTTCGATTGCAGCCGGCCTGCTGGAGGCGGTGATCGCGGCGATTTATCTGGATGGCGGCTTGGAGGCGGCGCGACAATTTATTCTGCGGTTGTTCGCGGCGGACCTGGAAAAGGCCGATGCCCAGCAGCATCAGGAAAATTTCAAATCCGTTTTGCAGCAACATGCGCAGCGGCATTTCGGGCATACACCGACCTACGAACTGCTGGACGAGAAGGGCCCCGACCACAACAAATGTTTCGAAATCAGCGTGGTCATTGGCCGGCATCGTTACCCCAGCGCCTGGGGCGTGACCAAAAAAGAGGCGGAACAGCGGGCGGCCCTGAATGCCCTGGTCTCGCTGGGTCTGATCGAGGCGGAAAGCGAATCAAAGAAGGTCGAATCCTAACGATGGGCGAAGGAAGATGAGATTCAAATGGGGATCTCCGATTACTTCGGTCCCCGAATAAATGTCAGGAGAATATGCGTCTGCTCCGATGCGTTTCCCATTCCGGCCGACCATTCGCCTCCGGCTCCGGCTCCCCACCAGTAAATCTGATCCCGGACTTTCTCGGACATCTGGGATCGGAGAAATTGCGCGACATTTCGAGCCCGTTGTTCGGAAACGGCCATTTGTTCCCCGAGCGTGGAAGCATCAGGAGCAAACCCGACGACATAGAGCCGGATTCCCTTGGACATCGCCGTCTGTCCGAAATTGTCGGCGTGTTGTTTCAGCCAGGCCTGAATCTCGCCATCCAGAGCGGCCCCGCGATCGGCAAAACGCAGCGGGGCATACAGGAAATCCCGAACCGTTCCGGACAATTGCGGACGATAGGTCTTTGAGGATTTGGCCAACTGCGCGAAGATCCGGCGCATGGATTCCTGGTTCCCGTCGATGGCCGGATTGATCACCGGTTGAGGGTCCGGGGAGTTGTAGCGATATTTCACCTGGCGAGAGGAAAAGTTTTGATTGCTGGCCGGTTTGCCCAGCAGATCGGGTATTCCGAATCCGTCGATCTGTCGTTTGAATTCGCCGATGGTCATCTCAAAACGCCCGCTTCCGGACATCAGAAACTCGTTGGACTGTTCCGTAGCCATGGCTTGGAGCATGACAAAAAAGGCCATCAACAGCGAGATCATATCTGCGAAGGAGATGATCCACAACGGCGCTTTTTCTCCACTTTCTTCAACGACCTTTTTGGGTTTTACGGACATATCCCCTTATCCAGCAGGGTGAACTCGAAAAACGGCCCATCCTGAACATTGGGCACGGGAAGCGTGCCCCGGGAGCTGACGCTGATCTTGTTGGGATCCACATTTTGCTGATGCAGATACTCGCAGACGGCCACAACCGCACGGGGATCGAAGGGCTTTCCGGATTCGTTGGTAAGGTCGGCGATTACGATCCGTTCCGGCATCTTGCCGACATAGGAGGCGAAGGCGTCCAGCCATTTTTTCCCATCCGGAGAAAGAACCGAACCGGAGGGGAGAAACAGGAAATCCTTGCGGACCAGAAAGACCTTGTTATCGGGAAAGCCATTGGCCTGGGTTTCTTCGATGGCGCCGGTCTGGATGGTTTCCTCGATCGGGGGGCGTTCGGAACCCGTCTGGGCCTTTTGATCGTTGCCGGGGTCCCAGCCGAGACTGTCGAGGGGAATCGAACCCATCCAGCCGCCGGCATAGGCCAGCGTGGCCTTGATGGTGGCCCGCAATTTTTTTTCTTCGGTCTTGTCGTAGGAGGTGAAGGAGGAAAGCATGACGAAAAACGCCATCAGAAGCGAGATCATATCGGCGAACGAGATGATCCACAGCGGTGCGCTTTCGCCGCCTTCCTCTTCGGCTTTTTTGGCCTTGGCCATTATGCCACCTTGACTTTCAACTGGGCGCGCCGTTTCGCCGAGATAAACACCTCCATCATTTCACGGACTGCGGTGGGGCTTTCGCCGTGCGCGATGGCGCAAACGCCTTCTAGGACCATCCCCATATACATCATTTCCATTTTGGAATACTGACCGAGTTTTCCGGCCAGGGGCAGGAACACCAGATTGGCCACAAGTGCTCCGTAAAATGTGCAGACCAGGGCCACGGCCATGCCCGAGCCGATCTTGGACGGATCGTCCATCCGGCTCAACATATTGACCAGACCAATCAGCGTTCCGACCATCGCAAAGGAAGGACTCGAAGCGCCCATGAATTCCAGGATTTTCTTGCCCATGCCGTGTCGTTCTTCGGTGCTTTCGAGTTCTTTGCACATTCGTTCGCGAATCACATGTTCGTCATTGCCGTCCACGATCATCTGAAGTCCCTTGGCCAGGAAGGGATCGCGAACCTTGCGGATTTCCTGTTCCAGGGCCAGAGCGCCGTCGCGACGGCTGATCACGGCCATGTTGACCATCGTCTGGATGGAATCCCGGGCGCTGGGAATTTTTTGAAAAATGGTCTTTTTGATGACGCCGAAAATCCCCAGGAACTGGCCCATCGAAAAGTGGATCATGGTTGCTGCGGTCATTCCCCCGAACACGATTGCGATGGCGGGGATATTAAAGAAGATCCCGAGCTGACCTTCATAGAGCATCGTCCCGATAATGACGCCAAAGCCAAACAGTACGCCGAGTATGGTCGCGATATCCATGGTTTGCCTCGAATATTTTTTCCTGTCCACAGACTCTGTCTCGACAGAATCCAACGGCGGAAATATCGGCGAGAAAGGCCGTTGAAATAACCCGCAACCCGGCAAAAAACCGCGCAGGAAAACCTGCGGTATAAGTCAGGATTCTCCATTCGGGCGCTTGTCCTTTATGAAAAAGGGGCTATAATATCCGCCGAATTCGGACTGGCGGAGAATCGGATGGGGATGGCTCCCCGACGCACAACATCCTGGAGAAGGCATGGCAAAGGAACAGTGGGGCAGCAAACTGGGCGTGATCCTGGCGGTGGCTGGCAGCGCCATCGGGTTGGGCAACTTTCTCCGGTTCCCCGTTCAGGCCGTCAACAACGGCGGAGGGGCCTTTATGATTCCCTACTTCCTGGCCCTGATCCTGCTGGGCATTCCGCTGATGTGGATCGAGTGGACCATCGGCCGGTTCGGCGGCGGTTTCGGCCACAGCACGGCGCCGGGCATGTTTCACACCATGTGGAACAAGAACCGGTTTATCAAATACTTCGGCGTGATCGGGATCTTCGGACCCATTGTCATCTACATCTATTATATTTATGTCGAGTCGTGGTTGCTGGGATACAGCGTCTTTGCCTTGACGGGCAAATACAACGGCTGTACGACGGTCGAATCGATGGAGGCGTTTCTCAGACAGTACCAGGGGCTGGACAACGGCCGGTATTTTGGCGGCATTTCCACGGCGTATCTTTTCTTTCTGATTACCTTCGGTTTGAATATCTTGATCCTGTATCGCGGCGTCAACAAGGGCATCGAGCTGGTGTGTAAATTCGCCTTGCCGGTGCTGTTTGTCCTGGCGGCGGTTTTGACGGTCCGCGTATTGACGCTGGGGACCCCAAATCCGGCAATTCCGGAAAACAATATCGCCAATGGACTGGGATACCTCTGGAATCCGGACTGGAGCAAGCTGGGAGAAGCGAAGACCTGGCTGGCCGCGACAGGACAGATCTTTTTTACGCTCAGCGTGGGATTCGGCATCATTTTGACCTATGCCAGTTACCTTTCGCGCAAGGAAGATGTGGCCTTATCGGGGCTGACTTCGGCCGTGACCAACGAAACGGCCGAGGTCGTGCTCGGCGGCAGCATCGTAATCCCGGCGGCTTTCGCCTTTTTTGGAGGCGCCGCAACCCTGAGTTTTGCCGCCGGAGGGCCGTTTAACCTCGGTTTTGTCACCATGCCCGTCGTTCTCCAGCAGCTTCCGCTGGGGAATCTCTTTGGTTTCGCGTGGTTTTTCCTGCTCTTTCTGGCGGGGATCACCAGTTCGATCAGCATGGCCCAGCCGTCCGTGGCGTTCCTCGAGGACGAATTCGGTATCTCCAAACCGCGCGCAAGCTTGTTTTTTGCGATCGGAACTTTTGTGATGACCCAGCCGAGTATTTTCTGGAACGGAAAAGGCGTCATTGGTGAAATCGACTTCTGGGGCGGAACGGTGTGTCTGGTGATCTTTGCGACCATTGAGACCGTCCTGTTCGCCTGGGTATTCGGCATGGACAAGGCCTGGATGGAATTGCATGCGGGTTCGGATATCACTATCCCGCGAGTGTACCGCTTCATCATCAAATTTATCACGCCGTCAATTTTGCTGCTGATTCTGGCGTCGTGGTTCTGGTCCGATCTGCCGGGGATCTTGAAAATGGAAAAGGTCGCCGAGGAAAATGTGCCCTATATTCTGACCACACGATTGATGCTGGTCGGATTTCTGGTGATTCTGGTATATCTGGTCTGGCGGGCCTGGAAACACAAACCTCAGGAAGGGACTTCCAATGCGTCTTGATGGGTGGATTTTTCTGATTATCAGTTGGTCGGCGATTCTGGGCGTTTTTGTTTTTTGCATGGTTCGAACGCTGGGCTCCAGGAATTCCAACGGAAAAGACTGAATCCAATCGTTCATTCGGGAGATGATGCCATGAAAAAAGGGACTTCTCTGTCGCGGCGGACGGCGTTGAAGGGGATCGGGGCCGCGGGAGCGATTTCGATGGCTTCCTCAGGCGCATGGGCCGATTCGGATGACCGAATGTCGCCGTATTCGGATCGGTTGTATCACAAAGACATTCTCGACAAGGTCCTTAAGACTCCGCTGATTGACACGCACGAGCATCTGTTTGACGAGGATTCGCGATTATCCAAAACGCCGGGCTCGCGGTCGGAACCGGACGACTGGTCATTCCTATTCAAGCACTATCTCGACTCGGATATAGCCACCTGCGGGATGCCACGATCGGAGTCTGATCGTTTCTTTTCCTCGGAGGTTGATCCGGCCGACAAGTGGAAGATTCTGGAGCCCTACTGGCCGGCCGTTAAGAACACCGGCTATGGCCGGGCGGTGCGAATCGCCATGGAGATGCTCTATGGCGTCGATGAACTTTCCGCGGCAACAGTTCGCAAAGTTCAGGCCGGTTACGAAGCGACCCGAAAACCCGGCTTCTATCGCCATATCCTGTGTGATAGGGCCGGAATCGAATCCTGCCAGGTGAATTACCTCGGCGGCGGGCCCTTTCATAAAAGCAGCATGCCGACTCTGCTGATGCAGGATATCAGTATCGTCAGCATGTTTTCCGGTCCGGATATCAACGGCCTGTCCAAGCCCGCCGGCATCGAGGTCAAAAACCTCGACGATTGGCGCCGCGTGATCGACTGGTGGTTCGACCAATACGGCAAGCTCGCCGTCGCCGTTAAATCGCAGAATGCCTACGCCCGAGACATCAATTATGAAAAAGTCGAGGCGGAGGCAGTCGGGGATTTATTCAAACGGCGGATTGAAAACAAACCGATGAATTCCCAGCAACGAAAGGATCTCGAAGATCATTTGTTCTGGTGTGCGGTAGATGCGGCCACGAAACACAACCTGCCGGTCAAGCTGCATACGGGTTATTATGCCGGCGAAAATTATATGCCCCTTTCGCGACTTCTTCAGAATCCCGGATCGGCCTGCGATCTTTGCCGGGCATCCCCGGAAACCCGCTTTGTCTTCATGCACATCGCCTATCCGTACTACGAGGATCTCATAGCCGTCGCCAAGCATTATTCCAACGCCTATCTGGATATGTGCTGGGCATGGATTATCAATCCCGTGGCCGCCAAAGACTTCCTCAAGAAGTATCTGGTCACCGCCCCGGCCAACAAAATCCTGACCTTTGGCGGCGACTATATCCCCGTTGAGCCGGTCCTGGGACATGCCATGATCGCCCGACGCGGAATCGCGCTGGCGCTGTCGGAACTGGTCGAGGAGGGCTGGCTTAAACTGTCCGACGCGATGGATCTGATCGACCCCATCATGCACGGCAACGCGCGAAAGATCTTCAACCTGGCGGAAAAACAAAAACTCCTGGCGGCAAGTATTTAGACCTCCGTCTGGAATGAGCATTTGAAATGGAAACAGCGAATGTAACAGGAAGATATAATGAATCTCAAATATGTGAAGTTTGACAATGTCCTTCTCAAGGGCCATCCAGAATACAATGAAATTTGGCTTCAGGATCGCATAGCCGAAGATCCTTCGATTTTGGGATTGGGGGACTTGGTTCTTAAAGATCGGGAGCGCATTCAACCAAAAGCAGGTCGGCTTGATATTCTCCTTCAGGATCCCGATTCGAACCGCCGATATGAAGTAGAAGTTCAACTGGGTACGACGGATGAAAGTCACATTATTCGAACAATCGAATATTGGGACATCGAACGAAAACGATACCCTCAGTATGATCATACAGCTGTCATAGTTTCTGAAGAAATTACGAGCCGTTTTCTGAATGTCATTAGCCCGGATATTTCACAAAATCTGAATATTTTCGATGAACAAAATGTCCTAAC
>CAZXPW010000031.1:0-53256 GCA_964643355.1 uncultured Pirellulales bacterium | reverse complement strand
TATACCGCATCTTCCACCTTATATCCTGGTCCAAATTTTGGGGAGTAGTATAGTTGTCCTGATCCCTGCTCTCCTGCAACATCTTTTAAATTCCATCAGAGCATTGCTCAACATGAGCTGTGGATCCCACTGAGAACCAGTCCCATCTGCCTGCATCCTTTTCCACCTGCTTTGAACTGTCTTCCATCGCTTAAGCGCGGCCCTTTGACAATCCTGATGAAAATCGTAAAGCCGTCCTATAAAGTACCGATTTGGATTTGTCGGCAGGGGGGGTATCCGGCGTTTTCGATATTCCCGGCTGGTATAGTCCAGCCATTCCCTACAGTCCGCATACCTGGTTTTCCCTTCGGAGAACAACTCATCCGCCATCGGGAAATCTCCGGATGACCCGTTAAGACGCAGGACATCGTCGCCGATACCCAAGGTGCCGCAACGAAGAAGAGCAACGCTCATTAAGAGGAACGGGTATTTCAGATGAGCAAACTGTTGGAGATTTTTGGCAGGGGTATCGCGGTCGATACGGCCGACTTGATCTGGCACTGGCTGAATGTTCTTCGGAAACGAACGGAAGAGTCGGAAACCAACTGGCATGTCGAGGACCTGGATGAGGCCGTCGAACTGCTGGGCAATCGGGAACTGGACCGTTGTCGGGAAAAGATCCAGTTTTACCTCTACGAGCGACCGGATTGCGCGCGGGGCCGCATGGTTGCCGTGGCCTTAAGTCTGCGTGCGAACGATCCGGCGGGGGCCCTCGAACAACTCCAGTCGATCTACCTTCGCCAGCCCAGCAACACCATGGCTTTGTACGCCTTGGGGTATTGCCATGAACGCCTCGGCCGGGAAGACGAGGCCATCGCGTTTTATCAGGACTGCATCAAATTTAAGAGCCATCTCCAGTTGCCGAGACAACGGATGGCCGCGATTCATTTCAAGAATGGTCGGCTGGAACTGGCCATCCGCGAGTATGAACAACTCATCACCGAGCATCCGGAAGATATCGCGTCCATGGTTCTGCTCGGGTATCTGTACATCGAAGATCACCAGTTCGATCGAGCCAATGATGTTTTTAATATGGCGATTGTGTCGCACCCGGACAATTTTCACGACGATAATTCGGATGACGAACTCCGGGAATGGACGGAATCCGGTCAGTTTGACAAGGCTCTGGAGTCCGTCCAATGGCTGGTGGACAAACTGGGCGAGATGCCGGATCTGCATGTCCGCATGGCCGATATTCTCAGCCGGGCGGGGCGGACTTCCGAGGCGATCCTGCATTATGAGTCGGCTCTGCGGCTACAGCCGAACTACCTTGAGGCGACGATCAAGCTCGGTACGCACTACATGCGGTATCAGCGATATTCGTTGGCCGCCGAGCAGTTTAACCGGGCCGTGGAAATCAACGATGACATCGTCGATGCGTATATCGGGCTGGCCGTCTCCCAATATTACGGGGGACATTCCGAGGAGACGCAACGAACCCTCGCGCTGGCCTGGTCCATCGTTCAAAACAGCGTTTTGTTGTTCACGGAAACCGCCATCCTGCATTTGCAGGCCACCCGGAATGAACAGAATCAGACCTGCGACGAGCCATCCGATCGGGCGGCCCTGATTCAGGATGTGATCGCAGCCCATCACAGACAGATGTCCTCCTCGCCGCACAGCGCTGACAGTCATTACAAATACGGTATCCTGATGATGTCCGCCGGGAAATATGCCGAGGCCGCCCAAGCTTTTGAACAGGCGCTGGCAATCAACCCGACCCATTACCGGTCCCGAACCAAGCTGGCGTTGTGTCTGGGAGAAAGTACCCAGAAGGACAGGGCTCTTTCGGTTCTGACGGAAGCCGGCCATCTGGAAGCAAGCACGCTGAAACTGCATTACCAGACAGCCATGCTGTATTGCGACAAACCTCGCTTTGCCCAGGCAATCCAGGCCCTTCAGTCGCGGATGAAAAACTCTCTGATGGAATCGGACGCCGTGGTCAATGTGATGGTGGTTTTGGAGAACCTGGGGTTGATCGACCGCGCTACGACGACCTGGGAACGGCTCAATGAAACGGCCCTTCACGCCGTCGGCGAACGACTGTCCTAACAATAACGAAGGAATCGCGGAGCGACAGCCGCCATGTCCAACGAACTGACGACGCTACCGCAATTCACGCGAAATTTGTTCCGACATGCCTTTTGGGTTTTACCTTGGTTTTGTCGAAATCACCGGAACCTGCATTTTCCGCTCCGCCCGGGAACGGAAATGTCCGGCTATATCAGCGCCATTCAGAAAGACCGGTGTCTGATTTTTGGTCCCCATCCGGATCTAACTCAAGCCAACCAAACGCTGAATCGGTTTTACGATTCGGTGCAACCGGCGGGGGGGCCAAAGGCCAATCAAACGGCAATGGAAAATTGGTCTTCGGCCTGGAAGCAGGCATGGAACAACCGAAGGGCCCTGCAACTTCGCGGACATGAAGTTCGCTTGATGAAATATTTTCGTCAGGTATTTTGCGCCCTCCGAACGGATTCGCTGCCCGTCCTGGTATCGATGGCTCGACTTATCGACCGAGTTGCGATTCAACTGGCGCGAAGCATTGTCATTCGTGGGTATACCGCCCGAAAGGCCTTGGAACAGGCCAACCGGGAATGGACCCAAATCACCCGATCGCTCTTCGGTTCCCAGCCGATAACCGCGGAACTGGTTCATCAGGTTGCACGACGCAAACCGCGTCAATACCGAGTCTATCGCCGAAGTGTGAGTCGTCGAAGGGAAGCCGCTCGTTTGCGAATGATCGAGCGATTCGATGAAGAAAACTGGTATCCGATTGTGGATGTCGATCTTCTCGCTGAAAAACTCAGGGAGGATGGGATCGTAGATCTGATTCCGGCCGGATTTCGCGGCCGCGTCAGTGTCCAGCCGAGCGGGTACCCATTGACCTTTTATACCTATGCCGGATTGGAACTTGAAAAGCCGCCCCTGAACCAGGTTGAAATGAATCCTCAATATGGCCATCGGGAACCCGACAAGAAATATAGAATTCATCCGGTTGATGACGGAACTTTCTATTGCGTTACGCACGCGGCCGTTGGGGACAGCATCACCAAACACTATACGCTGGAATACAAGCGACGCGCACGCAAGCTCAAATACGATTCGGTTCGCGCTCTCGGCCAAACCATTGAAGATGTTCGCCGCCGGATGATCGAGCATCTGTCCTGTAACCATCGGAATACCTGGGTTCGGGCGGTAATGTGTCTGTTCATGGATCTGACATGCGCTCGGATCGGAAATTCCGCGTCGGCCGAACGCGAAATTCAAGCGTTTGGAGTTACGACCATTCGAACCCGAGAACATGTCCGAATCCATCAGGATGCCCTTGAAATTTGCTACATGGGAAAACATCAACAGGCGCAACGACATCATTTGTCGATACAGGGGGTCTTGTGTAATAAGGAAATCGAATACCGTGTAGCTTCCAAGATTGTTTCCTTGGCAAATGAGA
Source organism: uncultured Pirellulales bacterium (assembly GCA_964643355.1). Lineage (GTDB taxonomy): Bacteria > Planctomycetota > Phycisphaerae > Sedimentisphaerales > Anaerohalosphaeraceae > FEN-1350. The sequence continues at coordinate 49,763 of CAZXPW010000031.1, read as the reverse complement.
AGCGTGAATTTCTCTTCACCCAGCATAATGGAAGGCCCTTTACCCCGGATATGGTCAATGAATATTTCACATGCCGTTCTCCAGCGCCGGAAAGTGATTTGCCGTTTGGGGGAGCCGGGGCTCCCTGTACGGTTCACAACCTGCGGAACTATCATGCGACCCGAATATTCATGAATTTTGTTCGCGATTTTGCAAAGAACCATTCACAACCGACCTATGAAGACCTTTTGATTGCGTATCAAGGGTGCTCCGCCTCCCGAAAACGAAACGCCGAAAAGGGCATCCTGCAAACAATCGCCGAATTGCTCGGCAATACACCAGGAATATGCCGACGGGCATACATCGACCCACGCGAACAATTGATGTTCTTTCGGCGGTGGGGGTATCGTCCTCCGGATGCCTTGATTCGCGATCTGTATGAAAACGAAGACGCCGATCCGTATGGGTTGGAAGAAATGCTGGTTCACGAATCGCGATGCTTGGACCCCAACAAAAAAATCGGCGTTTCCACCCAATAAATCGAATAACGCAACATAACATACATTATAGGACTATATAGCAGGGGAGTCAAACGGCCCGGAAGTGCCTGGATTTGTAACGGTTGGCGTGTCAATGACCGATAGAATCATAGTTCAACATGGCAAGGATATTTCATGATGAGGATGACTCGATGAAGACTTTGGAACAAAAAATTCAGGACCGTACGATCGTTGTGGGCATTCTGGGGCTTGGATATGTCGGACTCCCACTAGCGCGTGAATTTGCCATGTCGGGAATCAAGGTTCAGGGGTTTGACATTGATGAATCCAAAGTCGCCAAATTGAATTCAGGACGGAGCATCATTAAGCATGTGCCCCATGAGCAGGTCAAGAAGCTTGTGGACAGCAAGAAATTTCATGCGACTTCCGATATGTCCCGAATCCGAAATGTGGACTGCGTTCTGATATGCGTTCCGACCCCCCTAACCAAAAATCGCGAACCGGATATGCAATATGTCGAAAGATCCTGCAGGACCATCGCCAAATATTTGCAAAAAGGTCAACTAATTTCCCTCGAGAGTACGACATACCCCGGAACAACGCGGGAATTGATGCAACCCATTCTGGAGCAGACCGGTCTCAAGGCCGGAAAAGATTTCTATATGGCCTTTTCGCCGGAACGGGAAGATCCCGGTAACAAACAATATACAACCAAGACCATTCCCAAGATCGTTGGCGGATTGACTCCCACTTGTCGAAAACTTGCCTGTGCGATTTACAGACTGGGAATCAACACGGTGGTTCCGGTTTCCAGCGTCGAAGCGGCGGAAGCCACAAAGATTCTGGAAAATGTGTATCGGTGCATCAATATTGCCATGGTGAACGAACTGAAAATCGTCTTTGACCGGATGGGTATCGATGTCTGGGAGGTCATCAAGTCGGCTTCGACAAAACCCTTCGGATACCACCCGTTTTATCCCGGTCCCGGGCTGGGAGGACACTGCATCCCGATCGATCCGTTCTACCTGACTTGGAAGGCCCGACAATTCGGAATCACCACCAAATTCATCGAACTGGCCGGCGAGATCAATACGGCAATGCCCCGATATGTCGTCGCCAAGACGATGGAAGCCCTGAACGAACGGAATCAGAGTCTGAAGGGATCCCGGGTTCTGGTTCTGGGACTGGCCTACAAAAAGGATATCGATGACCTTCGTGAATCCCCCTCGATTGAGCTGATCGAAATTCTCAAACAAAAGGGAGCGAAGGTCGATTACAATGATCCCTTCATTCCGCATACGCACAAGCAGCGAGAGCACGATCTGAAGATGCAAAGCAAAAAGCTGAGCGCAAAAATGCTGGCTTCGTACGATGTGGTCTTGATTTCCACCGATCATTCCGTGTATGATTATAACTGGATTGTAAAAAATGCGCGGCTGGTCGTCGATTCGCGGAATGCCACCGCTCAGGTTACGAAAGGCCGAAACAAAATCGTCAAGGCCTGATCTGAAATCGTGTTCCACCGACCCCGTCGAAAACGGATGTTCGTGAGGCAGGTATCGTACTGAAACCCGAAGAGAATCCGCCTTTTTCCTGGCCGCCGGATGTTTCGCTGTCGCAATTCTCCGGCACATGGTGGGTTGCGCATACCCGCAGCCGGAATGAAAAAGCCCTGGCATGGCATTTTCAAACCAAGAATGTCCAATACTATTTGCCGATGACCTGGAAGGTCTCGAAAACCCACGGGCGAACCACCCGATCTCTTTTGCCGTTATTCACGGGATACATGTTCTTCTGCGGAAACGAAAATGATCGGCTGGAGGCCCTCAAATCCAATCGCGTGGCCAACCTCATCGTCGTTAACGATCCGGGCCGGCTCATCCGGGAATTGACCCCCATCGATATCTTGATCCGTCAGGGGTCCATCCTGCTTCCGCATAAATATCTCAAGGAAGGCCAGCGGGTTCGCGTGATTGCCGGCCCCCTGCTGGGAACCGAGGGGATTATCCTCCACGAACCCGAAAAACTTCGGCTGGTCTTGCAGGTCGATATCCTGGGCCAGGCCACCAGCGTCGAGATCGATGCGGATTTTGTCGAGCCGATTGATCCCGCATGATTCTGTTTCCCTGGGACGACGGGCTCAGATCGAAAGGATCCTGCCGATCTGATACACAATCAACGAGACCAGGTAGGCAAGAAGGGTCAAGCCCCCCCACTGCAGTCCCGCCCATTTCCAGGAACCGGATTCGCGCGCGGTGATCGCTACGGTTGCCAGGCAAGGTGTTCCGATCAGACAGAACAACAGAATGCTCAATCCCTGCAGCGGAGAATAATCCTGCGAGATCCGGATTCGTAGCCGATCCGCATTCTGTTCCGACTCATCCATCGAATAGACGATTGCCATCTGGGAAACAAACACTTCTTTCGCGGCCGAGGCGCCGATCAGCGCCGTGCCGACTTTCCAATCGAATCCCAGGGGCTGGATCACCGGCTCCAACGCCCTGCCGACCCGACCCGCAAGCGAGTTTTGCAATTGAAGAGCCCTCGCCTCGGCTTCGCTTTTTCCCGTTACCATTGCGTTTGGCATTCGAGGAAAAGTCATGACCCCCCACATCAGAATGGAGATCGCCAGAATCACGGTTCCGGCCTTCTTGAGATAGAGTTTGCCCCGCGTCCATGTATGAAGCCACAATCCGCGCACCGTCGGCATTCGATAAGGCGGTAATTCCATCACAAACGGCGTCGTTTCTCCGCGAAAGATTGTCCCCCGCAACAACTTGGCTCCGCCGATCGCCAGTACCGCTCCCGTCAGGTATAACATCGACATTACCATGGGTCGATATTCCACCGCGAAGAAGGCGGGAATCAGCAATGAATAGATTGGGAATCTTGCCCCGCAACTCATCAGTGGAATCACCAGAATCGTGGTCAAGCGGTTTCGGCGATTCTCAAGAATCCGTGTCGCCAGAATCGCCGGCACAGAGCAACCAAATCCAATCAGCATCGGGATAAAGCTCTTGCCGTGAAGCCCAATCCTGTGCATCCAGCGATCCATCAGGAACGCGGCTCGGGCCATATACCCGGAATCTTCAAGAAATGAAATCGCCGCGTATAGCAACAAGATATTGGGTAAAAACGCCGTGACCCCGCCGACTCCCGCAATGATTCCATCCACCAGAAGCGATCGAAACAGACTATTAGCGCCAACCGGCCACCAGCCCCCTACCCATTGGGCCAATTGGGTGAACATCCACTCCAGGCCCCGCATCGGGTAATCGCCGAGATGAAAAGTGAATTCAAAAACCCCATACATCAATAACAGAAAAATGGGGATACCCCATATCCGGTGCAACAGAATCGAATCAATCTGGTCGCTTCTGTCATGGCGAGTCTGAGCGGTTAAACGGACCGCTTCCTGACATGCCCCCGAGATGAATCCATATCGCCGATCCGCGATTACCATCGCCGGCTCATCGCCGAAAACGGCGGTCAATCGCCGGATGCTGTCCTGCAGGGCCGACAAGATGTGGGGATTGGTCAGCTCCGTGATCTGCGGGTCCTGCTCCAGGAGTTTAACCGCCAGCCATCGCTGTCCATAGGTCCGGACCAGCTCCGGTTCCCGGGCGATGAATTCGCCCAGTCGCTCAATCTCTCGCTCGATTTCGTCCCCGTATCGAATCGGAGCCCGGATCGCCACACGATGTGTGGCGATCTCAACGGCGGCGTCAAGCAACGATTCAATCCCCTCATTTCGCGTTCCTACAGTCGGTACGATCGGTGTTCCCAGCAGACCAGACAACAACGGCAGATCGAACTCCAGTCCTCGCTGTCGGGCCAGGTCGCTCATGTTGAAGGCCAGAAGCAGCGGCGCCCCCATTTCCAAAAGCTGCACCGCCAGATAGAGATGCCTCTCCAGATTCGACGCATCCACTACATCCACCACCGCATCCGGCCGCTGGTCAAACAGAAAGTCCCGGGCCACCCGTTCTTCCGGCGTAAACGCCGTCAAACTGTAAGTTCCCGGCAAATCAAAGATTTCAATGCTACGGGCCCTGTGCTCCCGAACACCTCGCTGAATCTCTACGGTCACGCCGGGGTAATTGCCGACCTGTTGTCGGGCCCCCGTCAGGGCGTTGAAAAGGGTTGTCTTTCCGCTGTTGGGGTTGCCCGCTAAAGCCACTCGGATTGTCGGTGTCTCAGTGTGTTGCATATTGGTTTGCTTGGCGAATAGAATGTCCTTGCGATCCATAAAAAGTTAGGTTATCCTAACAATCGTCTGAAAAAAATCATTCCACTGTCCGCACTTGAATCTTTCCGCTCATCCCCCGACCGAGAATCACGCGGGTACCCTTGATTTCGACAATGACCTGTCCCTGGCCTTCGTTGCGAATCACTCGGAAGACCCCTTGAGGAACCAAACCCATTGCCGCCAGCCGCTCTTTGAGCGCCAATCCGGCCTGAATCCGAACCAGTCGAACCCGTCGTCCCGCCGGAATCGAGGATAACTCCTGATCCGTCGAAATGGGGGTCGGGGGTCTTGTTTTACTGATCATATCGGTTCCGCTTTTGTTCAAATCTGCCGCGCCTTGTAAAATGCCCGCAGTCCACCGATCCAGTCTCGGTTTTCCCCCCCATGGGACAGATATTCGGTCAAACCCATCAGCCGATCGACGATCCCCCGGCCCAAAGCGTGTTCGGCTCGACAGGCCGCCTCTTGCGCCTCGGTTGCCTCAATGCCCAGAATCTCCGTGAAAAAGGATTTCAGGATTCGGTGTTTGTCCACGATCCGCTGGGCCTGACGAGCCCCCGTTCGCGTTAGAGTGATAAATCCGTAAGGTTTATAGTGGATCAACCGTCGCGCGGCAAGAGACCGAAGCGCTCCCGTGACGGAAGGTCGCGCAACGTCAAGACGATCCGCGATATCTTTGCCGCGAGCCACGCGCCCTTCCGCGGACAAATGGAAAATCGCTTCCAAATAATCTTCCAAAGACGCGCTGAGTTGTTCCCGATTTTGAGCCATCCATTCCTCTAATGTTAGCCATACCTAATATAGTTAAGATTCTCTAATAATGCAAGCAAAAAATCGAAAAGAAATAGATTCATCTATTACAGTGAAAGGAGGTTGTCCCACTTTCCGTTGATCATTTGCGGTCCGGGCCGGTGACGGTACTCTACGCGATGGCGTGTCCGGTGTCAATTCCGGACTCCAGTGCCGTCTTCAGTTTTCCAATCTCCTGATACCCATGGACGCGGTGGAATCGTTTCTGGGCCTCCAGCAAGGTCGCCCCGGCCCACCGCAGGGCCATGGATTCCCCCCGCCATCGTTTGACATTGCGGCACAGCTCGCCCACCACCGACAAAACGCTCTCGATCAGGTTGGTCGTCCCCAACACCCGACGCAGCGACCACCCTATCTTCAGCCGATGTACCCTCAGCAGGTCCTCCACCCCCTCGTCCAGGCTATCGGCCGCCTGATGGTTCAGGTTCCGCAGCCAGGCCGCGGTCTTGTGTAACGCCGACCGGGCCGAGGCCTCGTCGCTACAACCAAACGCCGCCTTCAGCTTCATCCGCAACACCTTGTGATGTTGTTTTTGCAGATACTTTTCGATATTCCGCTGTTTGTGCAGCCAGCAGCGCTGAATCAGCCCGCGTTTGCCCCACCGATCCTGCACCGCCTTCCGCAACGCCTTGGCCCCATCCAGTACAAACAAGTACGGCTTGTCCGTCGTCAATCCCCGCTCAATCAGGTCATCCAGCAACGCCCCGCAAACCACGCTGTTTTCCGTTGCCCCCGACCACAACCCCAAGACATGCTTGCCCCCCTGCGAATCCACCCCCAGGGCCACAATCACGGTATGGCCCTGGAATTCCTTGCCGTCCAAGAAGATCGCCAGCAGGTCCAAGGCCCCCAACGGACGCTCCATCAACTGCCGCAACTGCTGGGCACTGGCGGCCATCCATTGCCGGGACACCGAACTCTTCTCGATCCCATACCCCCCGCACACCGTTTGAACGGCCCCGGCATAATCCCGGCAGGAGACCCGATGGAGAACCTGATTGGACACCGATTGTTCCATCCGGGCCGGATGGGAAAACGCCTGCCAGGTCTCCAGAGAGATCTCCCGGTTGGACTTCGGATCCCGAAGCCGGGGACGCTGGACAGCCACCTTCTGGCCGCCATAGACCAGATGCCCTTCTTCCTTGCCCCAGCGAACGGCCGCCTTGCCATCCCGCAGGGCATGCCAAGCCCCCGCCCGGCTCTGCACCTCGTTCTCGATCACCCGCAATAAAATCGCCAGCCCCAAATGATGGCTGGTTTGTTCCACCACCCCGACCAGATCGGACAATATCTCCGGCAACGGCAACAGCAGCTGAATGCCCACTTGCGATCCATCCATCTGAACGGCAATGCCCTATCTCCGGGAGTCCTGCATTTTTCTTCTGGACCGAGCGGTCCTCGGTTTGTACGATGCGCTCATCATGCGGTCTCCTAAACGGTACGGGTTTTGTTTGTTACGACTCAGTATCCGTGCCCAGACCGCATGACTTTTTCAACTATTAATCAACGACAATCGGGACATCCTCAGTTTTTTTGAAAGGGAAGCAGGAGCAAAACAACCCTATGTTTAAATTTTTAATCGGTTCACGTAATCGTCTTAAGACGGCAAGGGATCTTTTAGAAGAGTGTTCACGTATCGAAAAGATATGTGATATATTGGAGAAAATAAGATCAAATTACCTAATTAAATCCGAAGAATCTAAAGCAATTAATGTTGCGGTAGAGGCAATCGGCTCCCAACTATTCCAGAAAACCAATAAAGAATATTTAGAATTTATGCGGAAACGGAAAATTCGTAAAAGTCTGAAGTAGATTTTATTCGAACAAAGTGGATATACGAAATCTCGTCGCCGACAAGGATGGCTACCTGTACGACTACGACGGCGAGAACCGGATCGTCCGGATCTCCCGCGGGGACGGCGACAGCATCCCGACCACCGTGGCCGAGTTTGTGTATGATGCCCTGAACCGGCGGATTTACGCCTACGACGCCATTGCAGGCGCCGGGCGGTATTTCTGCTATAATAACGGCTGGCAGGTTATCGCCCGGATATTTCCCGGGAGTTTTGGTTTTGGGCGGCCCTTTTGCCCCGCCGCGGCGTTCTCGGTCCAAAAGGTCCTCAGCGTATTTTCAAATACGCCTCCGGTTCTTTTGAACCTGCGGCCTTGCGGCGGGCCAATATTTCTCGCCCAAAACGGGCTAAATGGCGACGAGGACATCTTGGGTTGTGTGAGGGACGGTGGGAAAAGTATGCCGACGATATCGACAAAACCCCGTGAAATAATCGGGCTTGAAGAGTACAACACGGCCGGGTCGCTGGCCTGGGCGAATGTCTTCGGCAACACTATCGACGAGGTGCTGGTGCGTTCCGCGACTTCGAGCAAGTACTATTTCGTCCACAACCACCTGTACAGCCCGGTGGCCGTGATGGTAGAAGAAATTGACGGATCCGTCTTTGGTCTCTGCTCTGTCGATTTCTAATGGGATTTGGAAATTTCCGCCTGCTTTTCGACCTCGCTCAGATAGGCCAATGTCCGTTCAAGTCGGTCCGTGAGGTGCTTGAGCTTGAGCATGGTTCGCACCCGCGTCACCAGTTCCCATTTGTTGATCGGCTTGCTGAGAAAATCGTCGGTACCGGAATTAATCGCCCTTTCGATATCCCCGATCTCATTGAGTGCGGTGACCATAATGATCGGGATCGAATCGGTCGCGGGGTCGTTCTTGAGCCGACGACAAACCTCAAAACCACTCATTTTCGGCATCATCACATCCAGCAGCAGCAGGTCCGGAGAATGTTGCCGGACCATGTCCAGGGCCTCCGGACCGTTGGTTGCCGAAAGGGCCTTGCACTGGACATCCTCCAGATAGGCCAGCAACAGCTCGAGGTTCTGGGGATTGTCATCCACAACCAAGACCTTGGGAAGGGTCTGATCCGTATGATCGCTCATGTTTCAACTGTCTCCCGAGCGCCACTATCATCGTTTTTCTCCCTTGCAGAGGGATTCGGCGATCCGTAGCGTTCTATGATTTCTCGAATCTGGGGGCGGAGAAAAACGCCCTCAATATCCATTTTCTGTTGCACGGCCTGAGCCGCCAGAGCCGTCGTTTCTCCGAGGGGCGCATCTTCATCGGCAAAAAAGACCGCATGACCCCGAAGGCGACACAATCCACCCCCCTGTCCGCCGAGCGGGACCTTGCGGATCTCCACGCGGCAGTTCTTGAGCAACTCCAACAAGGTCTCGAGTATATCCCGGTCGTCCATTCAAGCCATTCCATTCCCTTTGTCGATATAAGAGTTAGGAATATACGCGACCCATTCATTGTATGATGGCGAACGAATTATAGCAAAGGTATTTTGAATAGACAACAAGGGATTTATTGAAGCAGATCAAGGATAGTGTACGGAATGAAGGGTATTCTCGAAAAGCGGTCTTCGATGCATCAACAGATTGAGCAGCAGCGTCGCCATGCGGATCGGTTACAGGAACGCTTATCCCGCATCGAACCTCTGGCCAACCTTGGTTTGATTTCGGCGATGATCGCTCATGAAATGAACAATATTCTGACGCCGCTTGAAAACTATGCCCGTCTGTCTCTGCAGCACCCGGATGATGTTCAGCTTCAACAAAAAACCCTTCAAAAGACCGCATCGAATGCCGAACGCGCTTCCCGAATCCTGCAACGAATGTTGGCACTGGCCAACGGCCATTCGCAGGATGCCTGCTGGTCGCAGGTTCGGGCTTTGGTGGATGAAGTCTTTGTATGTCTGGCCCGCGATTTCGCCAAAGACCGCATCGCCGTGATTCGGGAGATTCCGGAGACCCTGCAAGTGTGGGGGGATGCCATCTGTCTCCAGCAGGTTCTGATGAATTTGATCCTCAACGCTCGCGAGGCCATGCTTGGCCGTCCGGGTCAACTGACTATCTGTGCCGGCGAAACCGCGGAGGGGATCTTCATTAAGGTAATCGATACCGGCTGCGGAATTCCTGCTGAAAATCTGGATCGAATCTTCGATCCATTTTTCACAACCAAATCGCCATCCCCAAACAATCGGTCGGGAACGGGACTTGGTCTGGCCTTTTGCCGGCGAATCGTCGAGGAACACGGAGGCACCATCGAGGTCCATTCCCGACCGGGTCAGGGCTCGACCTTCACCCTGCGACTGCCCGGCCCGAAGTAAGTTTGCCGGGAACGGAACCCACGGCATGTCCATCCTGCTGGAACATTCCTGGCGGTTGTTGCTGATGATCGGCCTGTTGTGCGGTTCGGCCATCGTTTCCGCATCGGAAACGGCCTTTTTTAATCAATCCCGTCGCCAATTGGATTTGTTTCGGCAATCCACAAATCCTCTTCATAATCTGGTGGCCCGGCTGATGGGATCTCCCGAACGGATGTTGACCACGGTGCTGATCAGCAATATGGCGATCAATACGCTGTTTTTTTCGCTGTCCAGCATCCTTTCGCTGGAATTGGCCCGATCGGTGAATGCCGGAGCGGGTGGCGCATCGGTTGTGTTGGTATTTCTGGTTATGGTTTTGTTCGGAGAACTGCTTCCCAAAGCCGTGGCCTATTCAAATACCCGGCGGATTTGCCTTTGGACGGCGCCGGTTTGGTATCCTGTGACGCGAATCCTCCAGCCGATTCTTCAGGTCCTTGACGGGCTGGCGATTCGCCCGACCCTGCGATTGATCTTGGGATCTCGCCCCTCACGACAGTCGCCGGTCTCTTTGATGCCGCAGAATCTCAAACGGCTTCTGGAGCCGTCCCGTGAGAAGGGGTTGTTGACGGACATCCAAAGCCGTCTGATGACCGAAGTCCTGCAATTGGGTTTGCTCAAGGTCCGGCATATCATGCGACCACGGGTGGATATGTCGTTTTGTGAAGTCCACGAGTCCCCTGCCGTCATTCGGGACCGCATGACGGAGCATAAGCTGACTCAAATTATCGTCTATGAAAAATCCATGGACAACACCCTTGGGGTTCTTTCGCTTCGGGATTTGGTTGTGCAAAGCCAATCGAATATTCGGTCTCTTCTACGGCCGATTGAGTATGTGCCCGAGCAAGCCACCGTCGAGTCCCTGTTGGATCTCTTTGCGGTTCCCACGACCGATTGGATCATGGTCGTAGACGAATATGGCGGAATTACCGGCATGATATCACGGGATATTCTCACCGTTGAATTCGTCGGCGGCCAGCCCTCTTTTCCCTCGATCGTTCCCATCGAGCAGATCGGACCCCTGGAGTACCGTCTTGCCGGCAATCTGCCGATTCACGAGTGGGCGGGTACCCTTGGCGTCAATCTTCGGGATTTTCGCGGTTCCACGGTCTCCGGATTGATCGTACAACAGCTTGGCAAAATCCCCCGGCCGGGTGATTGTATCCTTCTGGGCAATCTCCGTCTGACGATCGAACGAATGGATCGCCATCGAATTAGGACCGTCATCCTGCAAGTCGAGCCGATTTCCCCGCAGGAGCCGAATCCATGAATACGGCCATGAGTATCCTGCTGTGTCTCTTTCTGCTGGCCTTTGGGGGCTATTTTTCCGGAGCGGAAACCGGGATGTATCGAGCCAGTCGTTTTCGGCTTCGCCTGGAATGGGGACACCGTCAAAGCCGACATGCGTTTCTGATGCGGTTGTTGGATGATGGGCAGGGCGTGATTTTGACCACCCTGATCGGATCCAACCTGTTCTGTTATTTGTCCACATGTCTGGTTACCTGTCTTCTTTTGCATGAAGGAGTCTCTTCGCATGGCGCAGAACTGATCGCGACCCTATTATTAACTCCGGTGATGTTTATCTTTGTGGACATGATCCCCAAAACCGTTTTTTACTACCGGGCCGACACCCTGATGCCCTTGCTTTCCGGGCCTCTCTGGGCGTTTCATCAGTTTCTGACCCGGTGCGGAATCATTTCTGTGCTCAAGGGACTATCGTCCGGTCTGAATCGTTTTTTCGGGTCTTCAGCCGACGCGCCTGCCGTTCTGGCCTTGACGGGGCGTCACGAAGTCCTCCAGATTCTTCGTGAAACCCACGAAGAGGGTTTTCTCACCTCAACCCAGCAGGATTTGCTCCAAGCCCTTGTGGATTCGCAGGATATCCGAATTGAATCGGTTCTGATTCCCCTGTCGAAAACTCAAATGCTCCCCATCAACAGCGACCGCCCGGCCGTCCTGGAGTGTCTGCGAAATACGACATTGGATAGAATCCTGATATACGATAAAAATCGTCCGACCATCCGCGGCTGGGTTTGCCTTTCGCTGGTCGCGGCGGATCGCCGGGACTTCTCCGATCTGGGTCCATTCCTTCAGCCAATCGTCTGGCTTGCCTCCGACATGCCGATCCTCGAAGCCATCGACCGGATGGCTGGAGACAATCGACAAATCGGGGCCGTTTGGGATTCTCGCAAGGGAAAGGAATCCGAACATGCCGCCGTTGGAATCGTAACCCTCCGTGATCTGGTCGAACGAATCACCACCGCCTGAACAAACCCGCGGTTTTCTCTTACCAATTATTTGGTTTCGTCGATAATCGCTTTGCAAATACTGTTGATCGCATCCCGCGTGTACCCATTGCCCGCTTCAGTCAAAATACTGAAGACCACTGTGCCTTTTGATGTCTCGCAAAATCCGGAGAAAGACCGGACCCCTTCGATGTATCCAGTCTTTCCATATACCTTTCCCTTGTAGGCCCCTTCCCCAAAATACCGGGAAACGGTCCCATCGACCCCCCCCACGGCCAGACTGTCCTTAAACGAGGGCCAGTCGCTGCTGCGATAGCGATCCATCAGGACGCGAGTCAGCGTATTGGCGCTAAGGCGATTACCGCGGCTTAAACCGCTTCCATCATCGAGACAGAACTCTTCCGGTTTCGCCCCAACCTCGACCAGATACCGTTTCATCAGTTCAAGTCCGTGCGACCATTCTCCGTTGATTTTGCCGCGGGTATGCTCGGCGGACAAAATCTTGACCAGACATTCGGCCGCCATGCCCAGACTGTCCTTGTTGCACCGATCCAGAATTTCCGCAAGAGGCGTTTTGTATTCCCGCAGAATGCGGATCCCCTTCTCGTCTCGAATGTACTTTTCCGACAACTTTCCCCGCACATGGATCCCCCCGTCCCGGAGGCGCTCAAAGAGCAAAAACCCAAAGAATGCGCCCGGCCGTTCGATCGCAACATCGAATCCCGTCTCTTTTCGGCACTTGCCCCGGACGATCAGCCGATTGGGTTCGCTGTTTCGATATGCTCCTACCTCGCTGGAACCGCTGGTGGTTGCCTTGACCTGATTGACAAGCGTGACATATTGCGTCGGTGGATCCACGACAAACGATATCTTGCCCCCGTTGTTCTTGACGATCAGATTGATACAGTTGTTGTTGTAATTCAATCCGCTAATCTCGGCGGCATACCATCGATTCAACTGATCCCGCGGCCATCCCGGGTGGGTCCTCTGGTCGTCAAAATACATGGTATCGACATATAAATCGCTGAGCGTACGGATATGTTCTTCCTTGAGTGCGGCCAGAATATCATCCAGGATCCATCCCGGTTTTCGCCCATTTTTCTGGTCGGTTTTAGCGTCGCCGAATAACGGATCCCCTCCGCCAATCACGACAAGCCCATCGCCCAGCAATCCAACTTTCGTCGTGCAGGAAAACTGGCCCCCGAGATAATGCTGCGCCGCGGCCGTTGTCACCAATTTCATATTGGACGCCGGAATCATCGGCCGATGTCCATTTCTTTCGTAGATGACCCTTCCGGTGGTCCCGTCCAGAATCTGGATCCCCACAATCGCCTTAGTCTGTTTCTTTTCCTTCAGGATTGATTCGATTGAGCTCGACAGGCTTCCTTCCGCCGTCCCGTACAATCCCAGCGCCACGACCACAAATCCGAACCGAAATAGCATCCCTGTGTTCATTCCCGCCATTTTCGTTGATTCCGAATGTTCCATTATTCGTTCACTTAATATGACGGTTGCGTTAATGACTGATCCTTGCTTTTCCCGTCATCGGCGGCATAATCATACTCGAAAAGAAAGGGACGACAAGAATGAATATCGCCTATTTTGATTGTTTTGCGGGTGCCGGCGGGGATATGATCGTTGCCGCGATGCTCGATGCCGGCGTCGATCGAAAGGACCTTCTCGAAAAATTGAACTCATTGGGTCTCGGTCCGATCCACTACCAAATCGAAACGGTCAAGCGCAGAGGGATTTTGGCGACCTATTTTGAACCTCGAGCTTCCGCAACCCCTTCTTTGGACAAGGAGTGCCATCATCACCATCGCTTGGATCATGAACAGCGGGATTCGGATTCCCCTCGACATGAGGACCGTCCCGACCATGACCCTATTTCCCCTTCCCATTCTCACCGATCGTTGGCTGACATCCTCCGCTTGATTCGGCAGGCCCTTTTGCCCGCATCCATACGAGACAATGCCATCGCCGTCTTTGAACAGCTGGGTCGTGTCGAGGCCGGAATTCACAATAAATCCCTTGACGAAATTCACTTCCACGAAGTCGGAGCGATGGATTCAATTATCGATATCGTCGGTGCGTGTATTTGCTTTGATGCGCTGAAGATTGACAAAGTTGTTTGTTCATCCTTGGCCGTAGGATCCGGCACAATCTCGTGTGCCCACGGTATTCTTCCCGTCCCTGCTCCCGCCACCGTCGAGCTCCTTCGCCAGGCCAAAGCTCCCCTATGCTCCGGTCCCGGTGATTTTGAACTTCTCACCCCGACCGCGGCCGCCCTTCTGACCCATTTCGCCTCATCGTACGGTCCCCTCCCCAGCTTGATCCCGGACCGAATTGGGTACGGAGCGGGTAGGCGCGACGCTGATGATTTTCCAAATGTATTGCGCGTGATCCTTGGGCATCCGGAGACCGAATCTTACGATACCGATAGTGTCGGTCTCCTGGAATGCAACATCGATGATGCGCCGGCAGAACAAATCGGCCAAGCCATGGAAACGATTCTCAAGGCCGGAGCGCTTGATGTCTTTTCTTCGCCCATCCAGATGAAACACAGCCGTCCGGGGATTGTGTTTTCCGTTCTGTGCGATCCGTTACGGATTTCGAAGTTTGAGGGGTTGATCTTTCGCCTGGGTTTAACGCTGGGACTACGAAAACAAATACTGCAACGATCCATTTTGCCTCGCGAGTTCAAAACGGTTGATACAAGCTTCGGCCCTATTCGCATAAAAATCGGAATCTATAACGGCCAATGTGTCTTCCTCAAGCCCGAATATGCCGACTGCGTCATGGCGGCTGATCGATTCAAGGTTTCCTGGGTTCAAGTCTGGCAGGAAACCCTCCGGAAAACCCAAGGGGGGACAGCAAATGGCTCGGATTGACTGTTGGGTAGAAGCCGTAAGTCTTTTATTTGCAAGATATTGTAACAATTTTTTATTTTTTCTCGACTTTTCATCCGGCATCTTGACAGCTGCGGGGAAGTGGATTATACTTTGTCTCCGTAGCAATTTTGGGAACAAGGGCATTGGGTCTGTACTTAGCGGTCTTTTTTGCCGTGGCTTGCTTCCGGAGTATCAGTGGATGAATATTCCGGAAGCTTTTTTATGCCCGCAGGTTTCAATTTGTAAGTTCTGAAAATGCAAGAGCTTATGAAGAAGTGCTCCGCACATCCAAGCCGTCTTTTTACCGCTGTCGTTCGGCAGCACAGATCCATTCGTCCTCGATACCACCTTTTGACACTTGAGCTGGACCCGGTTGGTTCAAACGCTTTTAATTCGGTCAAAGCCGGCCAGTTTATAGAAGTGGATATCAGTCACCTGTCGCTTCCGCAGGATCATGATATTCCCGCTGAATTGCTCGACGCCGCAAAACGCAACATCCTGTTGCGGCGGCCATTCAGTTTCAGTTCTGTTCGCCGTAACGGCAAATCGACGGAGATCGACATTTCGTATCATGTCATTGGTCCTTCTACGGTTCGATTGACAACGCTGAAAGTGGGCGATTCGGTTCATTTGATCGGCCCTCTGGGAAACGGTTTCCGAGTCGATCCGTCCCGCCCGGTTGCCATCCTGATCGCTGGCGGAATGGGTGCTCCACCGATCCAGCATCTGGCAAGTGATCTGCGAACGCAACACCCTCAGATGAAAATCACGACCTTTGTCGGGGCTCGATCCATCAACGACTTGCCGTTTGATGTGGTATCGCATCCCGACGGAGGCGTTGATCTGCCGGCTTTTTCCTCAAACGGGATTCCCCACTCCATCGCAACAGATGATGGAACCCTGGGAACCAAGGGTTTTGTGACCCATCTTGTGGAACAATATCTGAACTCCGGTTTCGTCCAAACAAGTGATGTTATTGTTTATGCCTGTGGTCCCGAACCCATGCTCGCCGCCGTCTCCCGGCTGGCCGAAACGAACAGCATTCCCTGTCAGCTCAGTATGGAACGGATGATGGCTTGTGGAATCGGCTTGTGCCAGAGCTGCGCGATCAAAACTCGCGATCCGCAATCCGAAGAGGGCTGGTCTTATCGCCTCTGCTGCAAAGACGGTCCCGTTCTGGATGGGAAGGATGTGTTCTTTGACTAAGCCCGACCTTTCCATCAAGTTTGCCGGCCTGCAACTGAAAAATCCCGTCTTCACGGCCTCGGGTACCTGCGGCTATATAGACGAATTGTCCGCGTTTATGGATGTTTCCGCCCTGGGGGGATTCACGACAAAAAGCATTACTCTGGAACCCCGGAAGGGTAACGCCACCCCGAGGATCGTTGAAACCGATGCTGGTATGCTCAATGCCATTGGATTGGCGAACATCGGCCTGGATCGCTTTGTCAAAGAAAAAATCCCGCTGATTGCCCAATACGACACGGCCGTTTTCGTCAATGTCGCAGGACGGACGATCGAAGAGTATGTCTCGGTAACTGAGCGTCTTGCGCAGGAACAAGCAATCGCCGGAATTGAACTTAATATCAGTTGCCCGAATGTCAAAAAAGGCGCCATCACCTTCGGCACCGATCCTCAGCAGATTGAAACCATCACCCGGGCCGTGAAAAAGGTCGCGGGACAAAAGCCCCTGATGGTTAAACTTACCCCTACTGTGACCGATATTGCCATTCCCGCTCGGGCTGCCATTGCCGGCGGCGCCGACGCCCTCAGTTTGGTCAATACCTTCACCGCCATGGTTATCGATACTGAAACACGCCGTCCAGTTCTTGCCAATCGTACCGGCGGCCTGAGCGGCCCGGCGATCAAACCCATCGCCATCTATCTGGTCAATCGGGTCTATCGCGAGGTTGCCAAACCCGCCGGGATCCCGATTCTTGGCATGGGCGGCATTCGCAATGCTACCGACGCCGTGGAATTCATGATCGCCGGAGCTACCGCCGTCGCCGTCGGTACCGCATCGTTCATTCATCCGGACTGCTGCCAATCGTTGGTTGAAGGACTGATCGACTATTGTCGTCGACATACGATCGCTCAGATCGGCAACCTGACAGGCACCTTGCAAGACTGATTTCCATTCGGTATAATTCTTATACCAAACTCAGGAATGATCGAAAAGCGAACCGGCACAAGGATGATCCGGAATGGATATGCTCAGAGAATTGTACGAATTTTTTCCCACGGCCGTCTTTACCGGAAAGGCCCTGGTCTTTATCAGCGAGGAAAACCGCATTGAGCTGACTGAGCACCGACGCGCCAATTTCAGCTCCATAGGAAAGGAAATGCCCGTTCTCCGGGTACGAATCTTCAAAAAAGCGCTCAATGGTGAGTTCGTCCCGGGCCACTACGAGGACTTTGAACTTCATTCGGTCAACGAATTGGCCGCTCAAATCGAGCGGTTTATTCAATTTTCTGTCGGAAAGGATATCCGGGAGATCGCCGAGCCATGAGCTCATCCGTTTCTCAACATACCGATTTTCCCGCCCTTCTGACCGTCAAGGTCGTTCCCGGCAGCAGCCGCACCCAAGTCGTCGGCAACCTCGGCGATATGATTAAAATCAAAGTTGCTTCGCCGCCGGAAAAAGGAAAGGCCAACGATTGCCTGATCGAGTATCTGGCCGAAACGCTCGGTTGTCGAAAACAAGATATTCAACTTCTTCGTGGACAGAGTCGGCCGATCAAACAACTTCAGATCGCCGGTCTGTCCATCGAAACGATCCGACAACGACTGGGACTTGATAATGCCGACTGAACAGACGCCAATACGCTCTGGGGGCTTGGTTCGGATCTTTCCAGTCCTCCTGTTGCTCATCTGTATCGCGATTCCGGCAAAGGCCTCTTCGCTGGCCAACGGCAACAAACGCGGCCTTCACATGTATTCCATCGACCAGATTCTCCGTCTCGAAGAAAAGGAAATCGACATCGGTACCGCCGCCCTGGTCCTGTCTCGCCAGTGGGCCTCCGAGAAAAACATACAGCGATACCGAAACAGGATCGATGATATGGCTCTCGAGGTTTTGCGACGCATGGATGCCAAGCGGATCGGCCCCGATGCCCGCGCCATTCCCATCCTCAACGAATATCTGTTTGAGGAGGAGGGCTTTCAGGCCGTCAAGACCGCCGACAACCCCGACGATTTGTTCCTTCACACCGTTCTGGATAAAAAGAAAGGATATTGTCTCAGCTTGTCGGTTCTCTATCTGGCCGTTGCAGAGCGGATCGGTCTTCCGGTGTACGGCGTGGTCGTCCCGGGTCATTTCTTCGTCCGTTACGACGACGGCCAGAGACGCTACAACATCGAAACCACCAGCCGCGGGGGAACCGTGGACAACCAGCACTATATCAAGCAATTCAAGCCCCCGAAATCAGAGAATTCCATCTATCTGACCAACTTGTCCACGCACCAGACTTTCGGCTGTTTTTTCAACAATCTCGGCAATGGGTACGCCACCATCGGGGACATTGATACGGCCCAGACCTGGCTCGAAAGAGCCGCCCGGATCAATCCTTCCCTCTCCGAGGCCCGCACCAATCTCGGCAACATTTACCTCCGCAAGGGCTGGTACAATGACGCGGTCGAGCAATACCGCGTCGCCATGCGACTGGTTCCCTCCGACCCCAAGATCCACAACAATCTGGCCAATGCGTATGTCGAATTGGGAGACCTCGCTTCCGCGATTGCCGAATACCGCCAGGCCATCAACATTCAGAAGGATTTTGCCGACCCCTATCGGAATCTGGCCTCGGTCTTCCGGCAGCAGGGCAAATTCAAGGAGGCCTTGGTCGAGTTGAAGAACGCCCTGAATCTTGATCCGGACGATACCGAAACAATCCGACAGATCGCCGACCTGTACCGTGAAAAAAAAGAATGTGCCTCCGCAATGACCTTATACCGGAAGGCGATCAAGCTCAAACCCGATTTGGCTGTTGCCCGTATCGGCCTGGGGTATTGCCTTCTGGAGTCCGATCGAGCCGATCAGGCCTTGGAACAGTTTGACCTGGCCATCAAAGCCGACGCCCGCAACCCCCACGGGTATTTCGGTCTGGCCCAGGCGTACAACAAACTTGGAATGACATCCGAGGAGATTCAGTCCTACCAGGCCTTGCTGACCCTCCAACCCAATCTGGCTGCGGCCCGGCAAAACCTCGGCAATGCGCTGCTCAACTCCCAATCTTACCAGGAGGCCATCGACCAATACACGCTGGCCCTTCAGGTCCAGCCGGACAATTCGGGCCTCTACTTCAATATGGGAGCCGCGTATTCGGCTCTCAAACAATTTGATCAGGCCGCCGCCTATTATCGGAAAGCCCTGCAAATTGATCCTCAAAATGCCGCCGCGCACAATGCTCTGGCCATTTCCTATTACATGCTGGAGCAAATCGAATCGGCCAGAACCCACGCGGCAACGGCGCGACAAATGGGATTTCCCGTTCAGAAAGAACTGCTCAAAGCCCTGAATCTCTAAAGAAAGTGAGTATCCGATATGATCCTGAAACGATTACATCGAATCCTGACGATCCTGGTGGGTTTGTTTCTTCTGTGCATTGTCGTCGTCGTGGGATTATTGCATTCCATGGGAGACCGTGCGCTCAAAATGGCCGTTGAAACGGGTGGCACAAAAGCGCTGAATGTCGGGGTTTCGGTGAACAAGGCCTCGTTTTCCCTCCTTCGCGGCCGGCTGCTGCTTAAAAATCTGGCCATTCGAAATCCCGCCGGATACCAGACCCCCTCGTTGTTTGAAATGGATCGTCTGGAGATTGAAGCGGACCTGCCGTCATTCCTCGGCAAGACGGTCCATGTCAAAAAGATTTTCATCGACGCGGCCAATCTGACCGTCGAGCAAAAAGGCCTATCCAACAATCTGCAGGAAGTTCTCGATCATGTGTCCAATAGCCGAACCAAGCCGACGGATCCGAAACAATCTTCGGAGGGCAAGGAGGTCCTGGTCGATGATTTGGATATCACCAACACCAAAGTCCAGGTTAAACTTCTGCCCATCCCGGGTCGGGCCGAAGACCTCAGCATCACTCTGACGCCGATCCAGATCCAAAATCTGTCCTCTGAAAAACCCATCACGGTGGCCGAACTGGTCGTGCGAATTCTTGGCGCGGTGGCCGACGGTCTGGCCCGACAAGGAGGGCATGTCCTGCCCGGCGAAATTACCGGTCCCCTCAAATCGGTCCTGGACGCGGGTGGAATTCTCGAATCCGGCAAGCAGGTTCTCGACAAAACCATTCGGGATATTCAAAAACCCGCCGAAGACATTCTCAAACAATCACAGGATTTGCTCAATGTCTTCGGCGGCAAGAAAGAAGAAAAAAAGTAGCGGCCGCCAAGGGTGGGTCGTCCCGGCTCTACGCCGAGGACTCCGTTCCATCCGGGCGATGGTGGCAAAGAGGGCCATTCTCTATACCTAAATTTCATAGACTGAATTCCGGATCCACATGATCATCCACGATGCCTTTGGCAGTTCACGAGACCAGATTTGCCAGCCCCGCCGCGGGGTGATTATTACCCCGGGAGCCCTCGGTGATTCCCTTCTGATGTTGCCGTTGGCCCAGTTCATGAAGCAAACCCTGGGTCTTCATCAGATCGAGATGATCGGCCATCTTCATCATATGGGCTTCTATCTTGGCCGGACCTGTATCGATATGATTCGATCCATTGATTCTATCGAATTCCACCGTCTTTTTGTCGAAGAGAAGTCCTTCCGCGTGGATGAAAGTGAATCTTTGTTGGCGGCGCTGTCCCGCTATGATTGGATTGTCAGCTTTCTCGGTCACGGCAACGCCGATTTCGAAAACAACCTGATTTTCGCCGTGAATTGCCGCCGCGCCGCCGACATCGCCTTTCTTCCGTTGTTGCCTCCCGCCGATTCCACCGAGCATGTCAGCGAGTTCTATGTTCGTCAGTTTCAGCAAACGCTCGGAGGAGCGTACGAATCCCCGGCCTGGACTCGTCCGGTTCAAACGGTCTATCCGAAACCCGATGATTGCGCCTGTGGCCGCGATCTTCTTCGTTCCGTCGGACTGAATCCGCAGGACAGACTGGCCCTCCTCCATCCTGGCAGCGGAGGCCTGGCCAAATGCTGGCCGTTGGAAAATTTTCTTGGATTGGCTGCCAATCTTCGGCAAAGCGACCTGCAGGTGGTTTTTTTGCTGGGGCCCGCCGAGGAAGAACGGTTTTCGTCCGACCAGATCGAACAACTGAAATCCGCAGCGTTTGTCCTGTCCGATTTGACTCTTACGGAATCTTTATGGCTGCTCTGCTGTGCCAGTGTCGTCGTCGGCAACGACAGCGGTATCTCCCATTTGTCCGCGGCCATTGGCACCCCTTCGCTGGTGCTTTTCGGCCCTTCCAGTCCCGTTCTCTATCAACCGATCGGCCCACGGGTTCAGATTTTGGCCGAATCCCCGGAATCGTTTGCTCATCCCAATCCCGCCGCCGTTCAGAAAGTCGCCGACGCAACTCGGAAACTCCTAAACGGTTGACGGATCAATCGCTTCCGGATACAATCCGGAACAATTACACGAATGATGAGGATTGTATGCAGGGAAAAAAACTGGGAGAATTGGCCGCGCATGTCGGGGGTCGGGTCCACGGGGATGCGGATCGGGTTATCCTATCGGCCGGCACTCTGGACAAGGCGGGTCCCTCCGAGATCACTTTTTTCAGCAATCGAAAATATGAATCGCAATTGAAGACGACATCCGCTGGCGCCGTCATCGTCGCGGCACAGAGCGATACCCCCGCTTCCCAGCTCATCGTCGAAGACCCCTACTACGCTTTCATGCAGATCGTCGTTCTTTTGCATGGGCATCGAGAACACAAAAAAATCGGGGTAAGTTCCTCCGCCAAGATCTCGCCCACCGCCATCATCGGAACCGGCTGTCATATCCACCCATTCGTCACCATCAGTGATGATGTTCATATTGGAAAGAATTGTATCTTTTACCCCGGAGTATTCATTGGTCCGGGAGTGCGGATCGGCGACGACTGCATCTTCTATGCTAATGCCGTCGTCTATGACGATTGCCGCATCGGCAACCGGGTCATCCTCCAAGCCAATGCCACCATTGGCGAGGATGGCTTTGGCTTTGCCACTCACAACGGCGTCCACCACAAAATTCCGCAGGTCGGCCGTGTCGTTCTCGAGGACGATGTCGAAATTGGCTGCAACGCCGGAGTCGAACGGGGCACTCTCGACGATACGATTATCGCCAAGGGAACCAAAATTGGCGACATGGTTACGATTGGGCACGGCACAAAAGTCGGTCCTCATTGCCTGCTTGTCCCTCAGGTTGGCATCGCCGGATCCGCCACACTTGGCCATCACTGTGTCGTTGGCGGTCAGGTCGGTATCATCGGGCATATACGCATCGGCGATTGCGTTACCATCGGAGCCCAGGCCGGAGTCATTGGTCCGGTTCCCGACCATGCAACCATCGTCGCATCGCCGGCCATCGATGTTGCCGTTGCCCGACGCGCCTATGCTCTCATCCCCGAACTGCCCGAGATGCGCCGGGCTATCCGCCGCCTCGAAAAGCGACTTGCCGAACTCGACGGCGACAAGGTTGGCGACAAATGAACGCCCCTGCGGTACTGGGTCTGATCGCCGGTCAGGGCCGCCTGCCCTTTCTCATCGCTCAGGGGGCAAAAGCGGCCGGCCTTCAGGTTGTTTGTGCGGCAATCGCCGACAATGCCGAACCGGCCCTTGCTGCGGAAGTAGCCGTTTTTTGTCCGGTACCCATTGCCCGCCCCGGCGCCTGGATTCGTACCCTCCGCCGCTGCGGCGTGTCCAGGACGGTTATGGTCGGTCGCGTCTCCAAAAAACGCATCTATACGCCGTGGCGGATCGTCAAATATCTGCCTGACTGGCGAGCGTTTCGCATCTGGTACTGGCGGCTCCGTAACAAGGACAAACGAAACGACACGATCCTCAATGCCATCGCTGATGAACTGGCCTCGGGAGGGATTATTTTGGAGGATTCGACTATGTATTGTAAGGAACACCTCGCCGACGACGGGGTGATGACCCGTTGCCGTCCCCCTTCCACGATCCAGGCCGATATCGACTTCGGCTGGCCTATCGTCAAGGAACTCGGACGCCTCGATATCGGCCAGGCCGTCGCCGTTCGGGAGCGCGAAATCCTGGCCGTTGAAGCCCTTGAGGGCACCGCTAAAATGATTCAACGAGCCGGTGAATTGTGCCGCAAAGGCGGCTGGACCCTCCTGAAGGCCGCCAAACCCAAACAGGATCTCCGCTTTGATGTCCCCTGCGTCGGCCCTGATACCATCCGCGATCTGGCGCGATACGGCTCCAAATGTCTTGTCGTTGAAAGCGGCAAAACAATCCTGATCGACAAACCAGAAACCCTTAAACTCGCCGACGAATTGGGTATCGCCGTCGTAGGTCATGCATAATCCGAAAACGATTGCCGAAAATGTCTGTATGGGTGGATCAATTTGATTATTTCCGTCTGAAGGGCTGGGACCTCTGGCTCAACAAAAACTTCCCCATAAATAGGGACAGTTACCTATTTCTTGCGGAAAAGGGGCGTCTCCGTTCTGTCCTGCCCGATGCTTGCCCCGGGGATGGCAAGGGAGTATCGCCCGTCTGTAAAGTTCCTTTTGGTGGAAACCGGTATTCGAATCCAGCGATGCCGGAGAATCTTTCCGCCGATTTCCAATCGAGAATTGAAAATCGAAAATTAAAAATCCTCGACGGCATTCGCGGTCCCGTCACCGCCATCCCCGCCTCCAACTTTGCTCGTGTCTTCCGCGGCATTTTGAACTTCCACGGCGATGAACACCGTTTGGTTCTCAAGGAATACCTGCAGCGTTCCCCCCTCGATATTCTCAAGCACTTGTTCATTTTCGGCCGAGCCCGGCGGGCCTGTATCGGGTCGGTCACTCTTCTGGAACATGATATTCGATGTCCTCCCGTTGTTGCCGTTGGAGTCAAAAAACTCGGCCCGATCCTTCAAGCCAGCTTTCTGATCACCCGGGAAATTTTCGACGCCCCGGATATCTACGCCTGGATGACTCAGACCTGGCGGAAGATTGATGCATCCAATCTTGGTCTTCGCCGTTGCTTCATCGAAGAATTGGGTCATACCATCGGCCGTATGCATGCCGCCGCTATCGCACACGGTGATCTTCGTCCGCGCAACATCCTGGCACGCCTCGAATCCGGCCGGTGGGTCTTCTACCTGCTGGATAACGAACGCACACGGCAGTTTCCTCGTCTGCCCGACCGCCTTCGACGCAAAAATCTCCATCAGATCGGTATGTTTCCCCTCGGCGTGTCGTGTGCCGACCGCATGCGGTTCTACCGGGCTTATCTGGCCGAAAATCCCGACCTGGCCCCGCAAAAAAAATCCCTCGCCCGCGCCGTTGAAGTTGTCACCTCCGCGCGACTTGCCCGTAAAAAAGCGGAATCCGCGATGGAGAACCCCCTCCAGAAAACCGCTTCCCATCGGCCTTCCAGGATGTGATTTTTCCTTTCGTTTTAGGGATTGTCGGCATCGGCCCGTTTGGATTCCGTAAGTGCCGAAACAAAACGGACTCATATTTGTGACTCCGTCGGTCGTTTTTTTCGTGGGATATCCCCGCAAAAACGACAATCGACGGTATGCGTCTGTGTGTCAAACTGAATCCGGCGTCCCCGATATCCGCAGGTTTCGGCCCGCACAATTCGCAGACGGTATCGCGTCAGAATCTCCATCGCCGCCTCCAGATTTCTTCGGCCGATGCCAAATTCATCCTGTTCGGATTCAAGGACGCAAGCCCCGCCAAACACCATGGCTTCGTAATAACCGATCATGGAATCGCGATCCAGCAGCATTTGGATGATTCGTTCTGTAGAAATCGTCCCATATCGTCCGGCCTCTTGCTCTCTTCCGCTCGGCGGGCGATCCAATACAAAATGATTCATGGCGCAGAGAAGTCGTTTGCGATTATAGAGACAAACGGCCACACAAGATCCCACAAGTGTTTCAAGGATCATGGCCTGATCGGTGACGCAATACTGTCCGGGCAGCAGAAGTTTTCTGGGTACACTTGCCATACCGCGTTCATCGGTCGGATTCCACGGCTCGTTAACGTCCGCTCCAACGGCCGATAATGTGTTGAATATCCGGCGGAATATGATACGATCAAAGCCCGTGTTTTTGCTGGATTCAGGACACATCCCTGACGATATAACCAACGCAACCGTAGCGGATGATGAACCCGGAACGAAAGGAATCTTATCCATGTGTGGAATAGTCGCTTATCTCGGACAGAAAACCGCCCGGCCGATCCTGATCGAAGGCCTCAAGCGGCTTGAATACCGCGGGTATGATTCCGCGGGAGTTGCGCTGATGTCGCATCGCAGCGTTCATGTCTATAAAACCGCCGGGCGCATCTCTGCGCTGGAAGAAGCGCTGCCTTCGAACGACGGAGGCGAGGTTGTCGGCGTTGGACACACCCGCTGGGCGACTCACGGAAAACCCAATCAGATCAATGCTCACCCTCATCTGGACAGTTCCGGCAAAATAGCGGTTGTCCATAATGGAATCATCGAAAATTATGCGACCCTCAAGACATGGCTGTTGGGCAAAGGATGCGCGTTTGTCAGCGATACGGATACCGAAGTGATCTCCATGTTGATCGGGTATTTCTACAACAATCCCGACGGTTCCTCCCAGGCGCCGACGGATCTTGAAGGTCGTTTTGAATGGGCCGTGCAGCAGGCCCTGCACGAATTGGTTGGCACTTACGGCCTGGCTATTCTCTGTAGTGATCTTCCGAATGTTCTGATCGGCGCCAAGAAGGGTAGCCCTCTGATTCTGGGGGTGGGGGAAAACGAGTTTATTATTGCCTCGGACGCATCGGCGATCGTTGAGCACACAACCCAGGCCATCTACCTTTCCGACGGAGAGATGGTCACCGTTACGCCGGAAGGATTTCGCACCAAAACCATCGGAAACAAGCCGATCAATAAAGAAATCCAGGAAATCGAATTTTCCCTCGATCAAATCGAATTGGCCGGGTACAGCCATTACATGCAAAAGGAGATCGCCGAGCAACCCACGGCTCTTTCCACCTGTTTGGGTGGGCGTGTTGATCTCCAGAATGCCCGCGTTGTTCTGGGCGGATTGAACAAATACTTCCGGGAACTTGCCCGTACCCGGCGCATTATCCTGACCGGATGCGGAACAGCGTGGCATGCGGCCCTGGTTGGCGAGTTTCTATTGGAACAACTGGCGCGAATTCCCGCCGAAGTCGAATACGCCAGTGAATTCCGATATCGCAATCCCATTCTTGAGGACGGCACCATCGTCATTGCCATCAGTCAATCGGGCGAAACCGCCGATACCCTTGCCGCCATCGAACAGGCCAAAGAACGCGGGGCGACGGTGTTGGGGCTGGTCAATGTCGTCGGCTCGACCATCGCCCGCACTACCGACGCGGGCGTGTATTTGCGCGTGGGGCCGGAGATCGGCGTGGCCAGCACCAAGGCCTTTACGGCACAAGTTGCGGTCCTTGCCATGATGGCCATCGAATTGGGTCGTCGCCGACATTTGTCCGCGGATGTCGCCGCCGATCTTCTTGACGATTTGATGCAGATTCCCAATAAGATCGGCCTGATCCTGAAACAGTCCGATGTGATTCGGCAAATTGCCCGGGAGAATATCGACCATGAAAACTGGTTGTTCCTGGGACGGGGTTTTAACTATCCGGTTGCCCTGGAAGGCGCCTTGAAGCTCAAGGAAATCAGTTACATTCACGCCGAAGGTCTTCCCGCTGCCGAGATGAAGCATGGCCCCATCGCCTTGATTACCAATCAGATGCCGGCGGTTTTCATCGCCACGCAATGCTCTCAATACGAAAAAATAATTGGAAATATCGAAGAAGTTCGCGCCCGGGGCGGAAAAACCATCGTGGTCGCAACGGAGGGAGACGATCATATCCGGGCATATGCCGACCATCTCATTTATATTCCCGAGGCCCCGGAACCCCTCCAGCCGATGTTGACGGTTCTTCCGTTGCAACTCCTGGCTTATCACGCCGCCGTTCTTCGCGGACATGATGTGGACAAACCTCGAAATCTTGCCAAAAGCGTTACCGTCGAGTGATCTTCGGCCGGAAAATCCGTGCATTCGGGCTGTTTTTGAGTATCCTGTAAATCGATATGGGATTCTCGAAAATAATCATACTTCTGTTGATTGTTGCCGGCCTGGTTTGGCTTGCCTGGCTTGCTGTTCGGCCGTGTTTATGCCCTCGCGATACGACAGAAACGGTCTTGGTTTCTCCGCGGATCGTATCCATGGCGCCGAATCTGACAGAGATCTTGTATTCTCTCGACCTGGGGGATCATATTGCGGCCGTAACCAGTAATTGTGATTACCCCCCCGCTGCTGCGACCAAGCCCCGAATCGGGTCTTTTTGGCAACCGGACATCGAAGCCATTCTCGCCGCCCGTCCCGATATCCTGATTGCTCTGGATATCCCCCAGCATCAACCGATTGTTTCGCGGGTGGCACAGAATGGATGTATGTGCCTGTCTCTGCAGATCGATACCCTCGGACAATTGATCCCGGCCATTGAACAGATCGCATCCGCTACGGGAAAAACGCAAGAAGGCGAGTTGGTGATTTCTACGATCAATCAACGCCTAAAATCCTTTTCTTGTTATTTGAATTCCGCTCGTCCGCGCGTTCTCTGGGTGATCCAGCGGGATCCCCTTCGCGTGGCCGGAACGCGAACATTTATCAGCGAGCTTTTGAATCTGGCCGGGGGGATCAATGCAATCGGTCCGACAATTTATGAATATCCTCCGATCGGGGCCGAAGAGCTTTTGGCGGCTGCGCCTGAAATCATAATCGAACCCTCGGATTCGATTGACATGTCAGAACGAAATGCTCAGACCAGGTTCTGGTCTCGTTATGGCTCATTGCCCGCCGTCCAGCATCATCGCCTTTATCTGATCTCATCCGGGCTGGTTTCGCGAGTGGGTCCCCGGATTCCCGATGCCGTTGAAGAAATAGCCAACTGTATTCACCCCGCCGCACCTCCGCCATGAAACCCTTGCGTTTATCCATCCTGTTTCGGCGTCTGATCCTGTCACTGATCCTGCTGGTTTTGATCGGGGGGTTCAGTTGTTTTGTCGGGAGCGAGTCGATCGATATCCGACAGGTTTTCAGGGGACCCGCAGCCGACACTTCCAACATTGATTACGAAATTGTTGTCCGGATACGACTTCCCCGAATCGTTGCGGCCGGATTGATCGGCTCGGCTCTGGCCATTTCCGGCGTGGTCTTTCAAGCCCTCTTGCGGAATCCTCTGGCGGATCCTTATATTCTCGGCATTTCCAGCGGCGCCGCCCTTGGAGCGGTTGTTGCTCTTCTGTGTGGACTGAGTGCGACCGTTGCTTGGGGTTCGCCGATTGGCCTTGCTTCCTTTCTCGGAGCCCTCTTGACCGTATGGGTCGTCTTCGGCGTCGCCTGGGCATCCGGAAGGCGACATCCGACGACGCTTCTATTGGCGGGGGTCGTTATCAACGCATTTCTCTCGGCCGTCATTCTTTTTCTGACTTCCGTTGTGCAAGGAACTCAGCTTCAAGCCACGGTCTTTTGGCTGATGGGAAACCTCAATACGGTCGCTGTCGGTGGAGGTTCCATTTTGCTGATCCTGGCCGCGGCGGTCTTGCTGGTTCTGATCGTTTTGTCGCGGTTGGCCGTGGCTTTGAATATTTTCAGTTTCTCTCCCGAGGAAGCCCAGACTGTCGGCGTCAATCCTCAACAAATTCAAGCAATTGCGTTTTCCTGTGCCGCCCTGATTACCTCTCTGTCCGTCAGCATCAGCGGCCTGATCGGCTTTGTCGGTTTGATCATTCCCCACGCGGTACGATTGGTGATGGGGCCCGACCACAGGCAATTGGTTCCCCTATCTGCCATCGCCGGAGCCGCTTTTCTGATCATGGCAGACACTCTGGCTCGCATCGTGATTGCGCCGGCACAGCTTCCGGTCGGGGTGATTACGGCGCTGATTGGCGGACCTTTCTTTCTTTTGCTTTTATTGCGGTCGCCCCAACGAATCCGGGAGGACGGATCATGACCGTCGTTCGAGTCGAAAATCTTTCCTTTTCATATCCGGGTTCCCCGGTCCTCCGAGATTTATCATTTTCCGTGTCTCCCGCATCCCTTCTGGCCATCCTCGGCCCGAATGGAAGCGGCAAGACCACTTTGTTGCATCTGATCGCCGGATTGCTTTCCCCGGCGATGGGGATAATCCGCGTGCAGGATAAGCCGTTGACCTCGTTGTCTCCCCGGCAGCGGGCCTCGCTAATCTCGCTGGTTCGACAAGAGTATCTTCCCGCGTTTGGTTTTACCGTATATGAAGCCGTATTGATGGGACGGACTACCCGATTGGGGTGGTTTGGTTTTGAGTCCTCGGAAGATCGCCGGGCGGTAATACAAGCCCTTCGAAGCACCAATACTCTTGACCTGGCCGATCGCCGGTTGGATCAACTGTCCTCCGGCCAGCGTCAACGAGTATTTCTCGCCCGAGCCCTGGCTCAGGATACCCCAGTTGTGCTGCTGGATGAACCTACCGCATTCCTGGACCTCCAGCATCAGCTTATGATCTTTGACCTTCTTTCGGATCTCAAATCCAGATTGAGCAAGACCCTGCTGTTGGTTACTCACGATCTGAATCTGGCAGCCCAGTATGCCGATTCGATCCTTTACCTGGGTCAAGACATGCGATATTTTATGGGACCCGCAGACAGGGCTATAACCGAACAACAAATCGAATCCTTCTTCGGGGTTCGAGGTTATTTTGGTCGATGCAAGGATCGTCCCTTCTTTGTTCCATTATCATTTCGGACAAACAAATTCAACCTTAAAGAATCGTAACTAATTTCTGAATAAAGAGTTACGATTTGACGAAGAAGGCGACAACTTTTTTGTGTTTCCTGGGTGTTTTTGCTTTTCTTTTTTGACGATTACAGTACAATACCCCGTTCTGTTGAGACGCATTCATCAACAAATCGGGATGAAACGGCCTATAAGCGTGAAAGGTTAAGCCCCAGTGGCCAAGAAGGATAAAGACAAAAAGCCCATACGGAAAAAAGTCACGGCGGTCAAGGCGGCAGGAAAAGGTGCGCCCCGAAAGAAAGAAAAGACGATCGTCAAGGCCAAAAAATCGGCGGGGATCCTTGTCAAACGACAACCTATCCCCAAAAAGCCCGCCTCCAGACCCGTAAAAGTAGAACCCCTGACCAGGCAGGACCTTGAGCATTACCGTCAACTCCTCCTTGAAAAGCGGGCTGAACTGCTGGGGGATGTGAACTCGATCGAGTCCGAAGCGCTGAAAAAATCTCGCCTTGATGCGGCCGGGGATCTCTCCAGTATGCCGATCCATATGGCGGATCTGGGGACGGATAATTTCGAGCAGGAGTTTTCTTTGGGTTTAATGGCCAGTGAACGCAAATTGCTGGCTGAAATCAACGCCGCCCTGAAGCGGATCGAAGAGGGGACATTCGGGATCTGCGAAGGGACAGGCGAACTCATTTCCCGTTCTCGTCTGGAGGCCAATCCTTGGGCCCGTTACACCATTGAGTATGCCAGTCAAATGGAAAAGGGCGGGTATGGACCTTTTGCTGCGTCTTCCTATTCTTCCGAAGAAGAGGGGGAAGATCATGAGGATGACATCGAAGAATCCGAGGAACAGACAGAGTCTCAGGAAGAGGAAACCGAAACCGAGACCGAGGAAGAAACTCCGGATCTTTTTGGTCTTGAAGAAGAAGAGGAAGAAAAAGAAGAGAAGGAATTCTAATCAATTCCGCGCGTACCTTTCGGGCGGCCTCCATTCGGGCCGCTCGTTTTATTTGCCCCTTGCTGATTCTCCCGCTATCCGGTACACTGGATCTGGAATACTGTCGTGATCGAATCGTATCGGAGGATCCTTTGAAAATCGAACGGCTTGAAAACCTCTTGGCGAAAATTCCATCCGTCCGCGTGGCGGTCGTGGGGGACTTTTGTCTGGATGCGTATTGGATCCTCCATCCCGAAGGGTCAGAGGTGTCCGTGGAAACGGGTCTTCGGGCCCAGGCCGTCTCGAGACATTACTACAGTCCCGGCGGAGCCGGAAATATTGTCGCCAACCTGGCCGCACTGGCTCCCTGCGCCATCCACGCGATTGGCGTGGTCGGGCCCGACATCTTTGGGACCGAACTGCTGAGACAATTGGGCCAACTGGGCGTTGATACCTCCAGGTTGATTGTCCAGCCGGAAAATTTTGACACCTATACATTTGCCAAACGGATTCTGGAAGGATCGGAACAACCCCGTATCGACTTCGGATTTTTCAATCAACGATCGCCGCGGACCCAGGATCGACTTTATGACCATATCCGTGCGGCTCTCCGGTCAACCGAAATTCTGATTTTTAACCAGCAGATTCCCGGATCTCTCGACGATCAAGGATTTCGAACCCGCATCAATACCCTGTTTGCGGAAACGGCGGAGCGCAAGGTGCTTTTTGATTCAAGGCATTATGGAGAATGTTTTACATCTGTATTCCGAAAGTGTAATTTGCGCGAGGCCGCCCTTCTCAACGGTGACAATATTCCGGAAGATCACCCCGTGACTTTACCCGAAATCGAATCGTACGCGCGCCGCTTGTATGATCAATCTGAACGCCCTGTCTTTATTACCCTCGGCTCCCGAGGGATTCTGGTGCATGATGGGACTCTCTGCACCCATGTGCCGGCGGTCCCCTTGACAAACAAACGACTCGATCCCGTCGGTGCCGGAGACACGACCCTTTCCGCCCTGGCTCTGGCCTTGGGTGCCGGAATTAGTCCGGCAGAAGCGGCGGAATTTGCGGTTCTCGCGGCTGGAGTTACCGTCCAAAAGCTGTATCAGACCGGTACCGCAAGTGCGGATGAAATTCGTACGCTTGCCCGACAGTTCGCAAGCGGATCATAGGCGTTGTCCACATTTAATAGAGGGGAGTGGTCCCCATACAGGACCCCGGTCTATTGCGAGTCAAAGTCGCCAACCAGTGGTCGGATGCGATCCACCTGAAAAAACACGACGAATTTACTTGAATCATCACCGTCGGGATAAATCGCGGGTTGCCGTTCTCGTATGGCCTCGGCCAGAGTCGCGTTGATTTCTTCGCGAATCTTTGTCAGGTACAACCGTTTACCTTTGTACCCGGGGCCCGATTCCAGAAAAAGATAGGCAGCGTGCATCGTTTGCTTGAGATTCTGATGGCTGAGACGCTGGCGCATCACAAATGCCAGGGTGGATTCGTCGATAACGAGAGGTTTGGCATAGATGGCCATGTCAACACGACCTTCCGGGTCCGTTGTGGCAAATATTCCGGTCCCCTGCCGGGATTCAAAATACTCTTTCAGCGTCATACGGACCTCCGTGTCGTCAATGCGGGTGATTACGAGTCCTCAAGGCCGGATTCGGTTTTACCCCTGTTCTTGAGTTTTTCCAGCGACTTCCGCAGCGTGGACACATGATGCTTTTCTTCTTCGATTACCCGTTCAATCTGCTTGAGGGCAATCTTGTCGGCGGCGAAATTGATCAGGGCTTCAAAAAATCGAATGCTATCTTTTTCCTTTCGAATGGCCTCTTCGAGCACCTCATTCAGAGTGGATTTGCCGGTGAATTCGTGAGGAAGAGGAACCTCTAACGCAAACACACTTAAACTGGCCAGCGCCTTATACTCGCCGGAAGCGGAAGGACGAATGTTTTGATCTTTGAGTTCCTCCAGAATTTGCCGTTTCATTCTGGAAAATTTGCGTTCGTGTTGAAGTTCCCATTCGGCCAGTTTCCACAACAATTCGCGGACCTCGGGATGAGTGACTTTTAACGCCGCCTCCTGGTAATACGAGGCAGCGTCGCGCTGGATTTGCTGAGCGATCTCAAAAATCTCTACGGCATTGATTTCGTCGGCCATGGCATATCCGCAATCCGGTCGGCATCATCTCGTTTTGATTCCAACCGATATTCGCATAATCCTTTCACTTATCTACCCCCCAATATATCGTTGTAAGCCCTTCAAGTCAAGCTTTGACCTTTTTCCGGCGGTTGGAAAAATAAGTTCGTGCGATATACAGTGCCTGTCTGGCGACGCTTTTACACACCCGGGGCAGGGTAAACCGCAAGGGGGTCTGTACGGCGGGTTGAAAATCCCGACAGATAAGATCCTTATAGGGATCTCCAACAATCTGGATTTCACCGAATTTTCCGCATCCAAAGCCAATGGATTGGGCCGTCTGAAGAATTGGTAGGGTCGCCGGATCAAAACCGATGATATCGCAACAAACTCTTTCACAGGCGATCGGGTCAAACCCGCCAACCAGTACACCGACGGACCGGGGGCGGCCATTGATCGGGCCCGGGCCTTCCATCCCGATAACCGCATCAATCAAATTGATCGCGGGATTCAGATATCGATAGATTTCGATCAACATCCGACAAAAGTCTTCATGTCGGGCGCCTTTCAGGTAATGCCAGAGGGGTTTTCGCTTTCCCGGTACAACTCCGAACATATTCTTTACCGCAAAGGTTGCGCCTAACTGCTGATGAGACTTAAGTTTAGGGAGATTAATAATGCGATCCACTTCCAGGGCGAGCGTACTGATCGGAACTCGCAGGCCGCTGACCCCGGCAAGCCGGATGCCTTGGGGGCGATTGAGGGTTCGGACCTGAACACCCATTTGTTGAAGAGGTTCGAGAATCTTCAATGCATCAAGGCATGCTCGGATGGTTCCCCAAGCCGGAGAATCGGCAACAATCGGTTTTCCGCCCAGGTCTTGGACAATTGCAGCGACCGCGAGAATTACGGCCGGGTCTGTCTGAGCGGCCGTTTCCCTCGGCCGCGGGACAATACAGTTGGGCTTGATCAGAACCCGGTCTCCGGGCCGGATTATTGACCGATCAGGATCCAGAAGATCCCACTGCCGCTGTAGAGAAGAATAAATTTTGTCGGGAGAATAATCCGCGCAACGAGTGACTGCGACGATGGCTGAGGGGCCGGGTTTTATCAATTCGAAACCCTCGAACAGATCAAAAGAAAGACATAAACCGTCGATTTTGGATTTGGTGCGGATCGACATAAAATAGCCGTCAGAGAATCCGAACTCCCGGGGTTTTGGCTGGGACCAAAAAGAAGAAAATCGCCGGGTGACATTCGCGCGGAGAAGGTGACGACAGGGAAACTTTGGACGGGAATATTCGTGTGCCCCATCATCCGGCCTCCTATTTCATCCGCCTTTCTGCGGAATCCCGCTTCGATACGGACATCGCTAACGCCTCGGACTTCCGTTATCGGTCGAGATTTGAGGATCCAGGACAATCGACCGGCTCCTACTGCTTGATGGTGTTCAAATCCCGTTCGATCTCGCCAGGATAATTCCGAATTCATAGGCAATTCGGTCGAAATCAAATCATCCCCCATATCGTCAAAGACAATTAGCGAACGGGCCGAGATCTGCTCGCCTCCGATTGATTCCAGTTGGCGGACGGTGTTGACGCCGATCTGCGGTTTGCCAAAACCTGCGACAAGAGAATTATTTGTAAATCCCGACGGATCCTGAAGGTCCACGGCGGTTTGATCCAGCGTCTGAAGAAGATCGCGAAATTCCGGAAGTTTGAGAACCGGCAGCTCATAAAGGAAAACCTGGAATTCGACCGGCAACAGGGGTTCCGGGAGGAAAGGGGCCTGAAGATCCGATACCTTCATTCCTTTGGGGGGAATAAAGGGCGGTTGCTGCTTCGGTTCGAAAAGATCACAACCCGTTCCTGTAAGAAACAAAATGAGAATACAATACCAGATTCTATTCATGGCATGAATTGTATCGGTCACTGCGATCGGCTGTCAACGGTGCATCTTCCAGGGACCGCTTTCAGGAAGACCTATATTCGCAGGCGTGGAACTTCACAAAATTCCATTGCGATTCGATATGCATCGGTAGCTTCACCTGACATAATGCTTTCAGGCGGGAGTTGTGGTGGTTCTTGAATTCGTAATACTCTGGCATAGGTTGAAAACCGGCCTCCGTATTCAAGAAGACCCTGTGTGGGAGGTACGGCCAGTTCCAGGTTGACCAGCTCCCCGACCTCCAGTCCGGAACCATTGATTTCCATTAAAACCCCGCCCGGACTGACATTTACGGTATTACCGGTGTAGAGACGACCTTCCATCAAACCCGCCTTTTGGCATAAAACGGCCAATTTGAGTGGAATTCGCCGATACATGCGCCTCTCTTCCGCTTTCGCCGCCATGATAGACAATTCCTGATTTATCAAATCGAATACCGGCTAACAATAACGGTAGCAAAGCATATACCGACATACTCCCAAAAGAAAACCTTAGTGAATTTCATAAATTATTAAATAGCATATATTTACATTCTATAACGGATTTTTCTGGCGCGAAAGAAATATTCCTTGTTTCAATAATACAACTGATCATCTGTGTTTCAGGGATTCTGATATTGGATTTTTGGAAATGACTGTTATAATTCCGCAACATTTATGTTGATTTTTCGGGAATTAGCCATAAATATATAAGCTTGGGCTCAAAACTCATTCACTTTTTGATTTTGTGTTAAAATAAATGAACATTGGTTATAATAACAAAACATCGAAACCTTCGTTAGATCCTTCAGTATTCCAGTCTGTGGTATGGGACCGTTTACCTATTGGCCTGATTTATTTTGGGGATGATTTCAAAATCATCTTTGAAAATCAAAAGGCACACGAATGGATGCCTCCGCAGGAATCCATTCTGGAAACAATTGAGCAAGGAACACCATCATCCGATGTTTCTTTGCATCAAAAAGCGATCGCAGAAATATTGGAAGGAAACGAGACTCCGATTGTGTATCCATTGCGATTCATTACAAAGAGCAGCAATCGGCTTCTTCGTTTGACATGGTTAGCTGTCCGCGATCCCCAATCGGGTCGGATTATCGGCGGATTGGTTTGTGCCGAAGATATCACATCGGAAGCGGAGTATCGGAATCAAACCATTCATTTGCAACGGTTGGCAAGCATTGGTGAGGTAGCCGCCAAGGTCGCTCATGAGTTGAACAATCCTTTGGATGGGATTCTTCGGTATATCAACCTTGCCATCCGGATCCACGAACAGGGACAACCCGAAAAAGCCAAGGATTACCTTCTTCGAAGCCGAAGCGGTCTGATGCGAATGGTTCAGATCCTCGGTGACATGCTGGAATTATCGAGGGGGAGAAAAACGCAAATTGAACGATCACCCCTGGATCGGATCTTGCGGGATGCCATTGCGGCGATGGAGCCGGGGATGGAAAAGGTCCGAGTGAATCTGTCGTGCGCGGCGCCGGAACCCCTTCCTCTTTATCCCTCGGATAAGTTGTTTCAGGTATTTTGCAACCTGATCAAGAACGCCGGTGATGCCATGAACCACGACGGATGCCTGAAGATCTCAGTTTGTCGCCGGGATCATTTTTGGGAGGTTGAATTTCAGGACACGGGTTCGGGATTTCCCGCCGATCAGGCCGACGCAATATTCCAGCCCTTTTTTACGACCAAGGACTTCGGCAGGGGAACGGGGCTGGGATTGGCAATCTGTCGGGATGTTGTCGAGAAGCTTCATGGTCGAATATCGGCGGTGAACAATCCGGAAGGAGGGAGTACTTTTACCGTACGCTTGCCAATCGAAGGGGAACCATGAAAAGCGGGTTTGTTTGCCGATTCCGGATGGGATCGAGATCTCCGGCAGAGGCGGTTTGGGCCTTGCGGACGGAGAAGGGTCTGGGAGATAACGGATGAGCAAAGGGGATATTCTCATCGTTGACGACGACCGAATCATCCTCGATTCGTTGTGTGAATTTCTGCGGCTGGAAGGATATGCCACCTATCCGGCGGAAAACGCCGAACAGGCGATTTCGGCTCTGGAGCGGCAGTCGTATTCCTTGATAATTACGGATATGAATATGCCGGATCAGGATGGGATTACCTTTCTGGTCAGGGTCAAATCGCGATTTCCCCAGACGGCGGTCATTTTGCTCACAGGTTTCGGCACGATCGGAAGCGCGGTGGAATCGATCCGTTTGGGGGCATTTGATTACCTGACCAAGCCGGTGGTGGATGACGATTTGCGGGTGGCCGTCGAACGGGCGATTCGGCAGCAATCGTTGATTCGCGAAAATCAATCCTTGCAAAAACAACGGGAACGAAAATACCGGTTGGAGAACATTCTCAGTCGGGACCCTGAGATGACCAAGATCTTTGATATGATCGAAACCGTGGCCGACAGTACCGCGACAATCCTGATGACAGGGAAAAGCGGAACCGGAAAAAGTCTGTTGGCCCGAGCGATTCACCAGCGATCGTGCCGACGGGAACGGCCGTTTGTGGAGGTGTCTTGCGGAGCGTTACCGGAGACCCTTCTGGAATCGGAGTTGTTTGGGCATGTGCGGGGTTCGTTTACGGGCGCAGTTCGCGACAAACAAGGGAAATTCCTGGCGGCCGATGGGGGCACGATATTTCTGGACGAGATCGCTTCAGCGTCCCCGGGAATGCAGGTCAAGCTGTTGAGAGTGCTGCAGGACAAGCAGTTCGAACCCGTCGGCAGCAACAAGACGATCACGGTGGATACCCGCGTGATTCTGGCCTCGAATACCGACCTGGCCGGGGAAGTCCAAGCGGGTCGATTTCGCGAGGATTTGTTTTACCGAATTCATGTGGTGGCGATGAATATTCCTCGACTGGCAGAACGACCTGCCGACATTCCATTGCTGGCGGAGCATTTTCTCCATGGATTTTGTCAAACCCATGGTCGATCCAAAACGGGATTTTCACCCGAAGCCATGGAGCGTCTGGAACGATACGATTGGCCGGGCAATGTTCGGGAACTGGAAAACATTGTCGAACGGGCGGTCTTGCTGGGAAAAAACGACCGGATTGAAGTCGAAGATCTTCCACCGGCCGTCTGCCAAACGAAAGCGGATCAGGAAAATGCCACGCCGTATCGGGGAGGACGGCTTAAACAGGCGTTATCCGAACCGGAAAAAGCAATCCTGCGATCGGCGCTGAAGGCACATCGATGGAATCGGCAAGATACGGCCAAGTCCCTCGGGATTAATCGGATCACCCTCTATAAAAAGATGAAGCGATACGGGCTGGATCAAGAAGCTCGACGGACGGAAACATGATTTCGAGATCGACTCGAAATGCAATTATGCCTTTCCCTGGGTTCCAAATCTGCATATAATTTCGGTTCTATCCCAAACCAAGACAGATTCAGGGACGAACGGATATCATAATGGAATTATCGATTGTTATTCCCGCATACGAGGAAAGCCACAAGATCGGCCGGGATATCCAGGCCGCCGCCGAGTTTTTTGCGGCCGGACGCGTTGATGGCGAGTTGATCGTCGTCGATGACGGCAGTCTCGATTCTACCGCCGATACCGCCCGCCAGGCGAGAGAGCGATTTTCGACCCCTCTTCGGGTGATCCGGCTGGAAAGAAATCGCGGGAAAGGCCGAGCCGTTCGAGCGGGTATTCTGGAAAGCCGGGGCGATTATGTGTTGTTTTCCGACAGCGGCTGCAGCGTTCCCTTTGAATGGGCCTTGACCGGGATCGAACTGATTCAGACCGGACGATACGACATTGCTCACGGATCCCGCAAGATGGCGGGTTGCCATATCGTCAAACGCCAACCGGCACTCCGGCGTCTGTTATCGAAGGGGTTCCGCCAACTGGTCAATTTCCTGTTCCGATTTCCGCGGGATTTGACCGATTCGCAATGCGGATTCAAGGTGTATCGTTCCGATGTTGCCAAACGATTGTACGGAGAATTGGTGACCGAAGGATTTACCTTTGATATCGAGATCATTTTGCGGGCGATCCGGTATGGATATCGCATTGTCGAATTTCCGATCGAATGGTCGTGCGATTGCGACAGCCGGATCTCGATTCATCGGACTTCCTGGCGAGTGCTTCGCGAGTTGATACGAATTCGTTCGATTTTGAACCATGAGAAACGATAGCCGTTCAGTCTGTTTTCGGCCATGGACCCCAGGACACGATTTTCGATACCATTTGTTTTTCAAATTCGCCCAAGACGACCAGGGATGCCTCCCTGGGATGCTGCCGGGAGTAGGCCTCCACTTCCGCCGGTTCCATGACGAGAAAGGCCGTGGACAGTGCGTCGGATCTGGCCGCAGAAGACGCCAGGGACCATGCGGCGATTTTCCCGGAAACGGGACCGACGCGATCCGGACGGGGATCCAGGATATGACGACAGGATTTTTGTCCGGATCCGCTGACGGATTGATTGTCCAGATTTAACCGAATGAGGATTTGATCCGAATCCAGCGGATGATGAAAAGTCACAGGCCATCCGGGTTTTCCCGGCGGCGGGTCCATCGCCACGATCGTGCTGCTGCCGGCATTGAGCAATCCCACCGGGAGTTTCCATTCCCGAAGGATTGCCGAGGCGCGATCGAGAGCATACCCTTTGCCGATTCCCCCGAGATCCACTTGTACTCCGGCGACATCCGAGGCAATCTCGAACAATTTCGGATCGAGATGCAAATGCTGCATTCCGGTCCGTCCCATCGCCTCGCGGATCTCGTCGGTTTTCGGAATACGGGGTTTCCGATCTTCTCCGAACCAGCAGCGAAATAAGGATCCGATGGTTACATCAAACGCCCCGCCGGTATCGTCCCAGACTTGATATGCCAGTTGCAAGCAGGCGTAGGAATCCAAACCCAGGGGTACGCTCCAACCGGCGGGAGCATGGTTGAGGCGGGTGATGTCGCTGTTTTCGATGAAGCGACTCAGTTCGCGTTCAAGACGGTCGATCTCAGCGAAAGCGGACAGAGCGGCTTGATGCGCATACCGATAATCCTCATGGACGAGGGAAAACCGGAAAACCGATGCCATGGCCTCGTGGGAAAAATTGTGGCAATGGATTTCGGTTTCGTCGGGCTGAAGAGAATCCGGGGACTCTTGATCCATGGACAGGCCCTTTCAATCGGGTTTGGCCTGAGGGGGTGAAGGTGTATCCGTCAAAACCGTATCCGGATTGGGACTTCGGCTGGCCTGATATCGATCCCAGAGATCTTTTCGAATGTATCCACAAATCTCGACCGATGGCCGAAGTTCCATTCGGCGATCGAACAGGGGCATATACATATGTCGCTGTCCAGGCGGAGGCAACTCAAATAGACGGGTCATCAGGGCCTCCTCCACCGAGGGCATCGCCAGAATCAGTTCGGCGCTGACGACTTCGTTTTGTACCATGCTCCAGTATCCTACGCGCGGAAAATCCCGGAGATACCATGGCAGCGGCCAATAATCATACCCGGGGCAAATCACCTGAAGGTGCATGCGAGTTCCATCAGGATGAACGGCGGCCACATCGCGAACAACCTTTTCGATGGCAAAGATATCCTCTCCGGTGTGGGCATAGACCCAGGGATTTCGGCTGTCCGCGATGATTCGATAGTTGCCGAGATAATTCAGCCACGCCAGATGTGCGGCCCCCACCCCGATCATCAGGGCCGCCGCCGCCGCCACGGTCCGATTGGGAAACAAGATCAGACGCGCCGCCGCCACACCCGCCAGGAGAACCAGACCGTGGAAAAACCCCATCGCGCACCAGGGAGTCTTATAGGGGATGAGGGAATAAAGTGTCGCCAGGACCAGGGAAAAATATACCAGGAACCGATGAAATCGAAGATCCCCTTCTCGCGGCGGCATCTTTCGAGACAGAATCCAGACCGATGCGATTCCCGACAAGACCAGGATCAGCCCCTCGCTGAAAACCGGCCCGTCCCCGAACTGGTACCAGCCCAGCCAGGACAAGTAGGAATACCACGGATGCAGGTGCGATGGATTCTGCCCCGCACGATTCGCATACGCCGTATAAGTCCGGATCGAATCCAGAATCCCGTCGGGATTGCGGCCAAAGGAAGAAAATAACAAGGCCGATACCCCTGCTGCTGCCAGCGCCCCCAGCAACCCATGCAATACTCGAAACCACCTTGATACACGGGGATTGGAGTCCGAACCTGAGATTCGATACCGCCGGCAAAGAACATAAGCCGCGACCATCGCTGCGACCGGAATGACAAAGGTCTCCTTGGTTGCGTGCATAAGCCCTAGGAAAAGCCCTCCGCCGACAGCCCAGATAAACCGTGGTCGAACCGAGTACCGCCAGCCACAAACAATCAACCCGAGCGTAAAACAGATCAGGAGGGATTCCATGATGTAATATCGGCCATAAAAACTCATGACAGGCGACACAAGAGAAAATCCCCCCGCGATAACCGTTGCCCACTTCCCCAGACCGTCCCGCAATCCGATCAGGAGGAGGATTGTCAATGCACTGAAAATGACCGGAACAATTCGGAGAGTTATTTCGGTGGTTTGAGAATATGTCCCGACCCTGCTGAGCAGGGCCGGGACCAAAGTAGCATAATTTAATGTCGGACCATGATATTCATGCGGATCATAAATATACCGTCCGTTTTCCAGCAAGTCGCGAAACTTGTCCGCATGAACCGCCTCGTCCACATGCATCGGGCGTTCCCGCAGATTCGCACTCCGCAACCCGACCGCGGCGACGGCCGCGACCAGGAGCAGTACGCAGCTCGTCCGTGCGGCAGTCATTACTTCAGGGGCTTGCCCCAGACTTCGACTTCAATGTAATGATTGAGGTCGTTGGCGTTGTTGCCCGTGCTATACAACCGGACATAGCGCCCCTTGACGCCCTTGGCGTCAATCAGGCGGCCTTCCGAAGTCTCGACATAGTGGGGATCCTCGCCGACGCCCATGCCGGAAGTATTGTCCAAATCGTTATTGAAAATCGTTTTGGCGTCGATGAAATCCTTGTCCGTAGAGGTCTGAACGATGACATCAAAGTACACTCTTGCCTGTTTGTGGAAGTGCCATACGATCACCGCATAGATCTCGTATTCGGCTTCCAAATCGATTGTCACAAATTGCTTGAAGGGTCCCAGTTCGACATAGCTTCCGTCCGCGGCCTCCTTGTCGCCGTCGGTAATCATCTCCAAGTCGCCCA
This sequence comes from uncultured Pirellulales bacterium, assembly GCA_964643355.1. Classification (GTDB taxonomy): domain Bacteria; phylum Planctomycetota; class Phycisphaerae; order Sedimentisphaerales; family Anaerohalosphaeraceae; genus FEN-1350. The sequence goes on along the minus strand of CAZXPW010000031.1, from coordinate 7,721 downwards.
TAATCGGCTCATTGTCACTGCCGGTTACGGGTTTGCCCTTGCTAACCAGAACGGTACCCTTGGGGGCGTAGAAAGGAGGACGGGGTTTGCCACGGGGCTTTTCCAAATTGGGAACACCAACAATGTTGGTGGGAGTACCGACGAACATCGGTTTGGGCAATTCGATTGGGAGCGCTTCCATGCCGGCCGGGGCGACCGCGGGTGTCTCAGCCGAAGGGGTCTCAGTGGCGGGCTTCTCCTCCGGCTTGGGTGTTTCGGCCTTCGGGACATCGGCGGGTTTCACTTCCGTTTTCGGGGCCTCCACCTTTGGAGTATCGACTTTTGGTGTATCAACCTTTTGCGTTTGATGATGAGTCCCGGTCGTTGGTTTCGTGGCGGGCTGCTTTTTGCCGCAGGACGAAAGACCAATCGCGGCTACCAGCAGAATGATCAGTCCGGTTCCACACTGTAAGACACTTCGTTTGGACATTCCAATTTCTCCTAATGATAAACAGTTCAACTTAACCTTTGTCGTTGACGAAAAACAAAGAACCGTAGTTTACGGTTTCGCCTTGGGTTTGTCAAGATTCCGTTCAGACAAGAATGCCAAATATTCCCGGTTCAGATGATCCCGCGAGGCAAGCCCCCCCGGAGTAATCTGGATTCGATAGTCCAGTTTGAGACTTTGGCCCTGGGGAATCGTAGTTTTGAAAAAGGAACCAAACCGGCCATAATCGCGATAGGCCGAATAAACATAGGGTTGCGGATTTGCCGGAGATGTACAGTGAAGAACATGATAAGTTTTGCCGTTTGGCGGATACTCCAGTCCGACCCATGGGATATTCTGGTCCCTGGTTGGGTCGGTGGTCTCGGTCGGGAACAAATACATAGCGCGTTTTTCGCTGGGGGCGATAGCGACATCGTTATGCGGGCGATACTGGAATCCGGCATGTTCCGGATCGCCATCCAGATTGATGTCCCCCGCAATCGCCTTTAGTTGATAGATATCCTTCCACTCGAAATCGGCAAACGCACTCGATATCATCAACATCCAAATCGCGACCGGAAATGATTGTTTCAATAAGGTCGTTCTCATGGGTTTCCTATTGGTTACGCTTTTGAGTTGGTTTCCTGGCTTTTTCGAACCAACTCCCGCACACGGTTTTCCTCGACTTCGATCCCCAAACCCGGACCCGAAGGGACATGGACAATATTCTTCTCGACTTTCAGAGGTCTGGCCAGAACATCGGCGGTCAAAAATTGCAGGCCGTTAAGTGCGGCCGGTTTAACCAGTCCAAATGCGCCGTAGAGCCCCAAACTCGCCGCCAGGGAAATGTCCGGATCCGTCAGGCCGCTACCAAGCCACATCAGGCCCCTATCCCGAAGGATCTCAATCTGCCGCTTGGCCGAAATCAGTCCGCCGCAGCGGGAGGGTTTCATGGCCACGCCATCGAGCATTCCAATCTTCAGAAATTCTTCCAGATCCGACGGCGACACAACTCCCTCATCCATCAGAATCGGAAGGGCCTTTTGCTTTTTCAGGGCCTGATAACCGGAAATCTGGTTGGGTCGCAACGGGGCCTCAAGAACATCCAAACCGACATCCGCCAACTTTGGAACAACTTCGAGGGCGGTTTGGGGATCATAGCCGCAATTGGCGTCGGCCCAAAGGAAACTGTTGGGCAATCGTTTTCGGATTCGCTTGACCAACTCGATATCGAATTTCGGATCCGGGGCAACCTTAATAATACAACTGTCATAGCCCCGCTGAATTCCCGCTTCCAAAACCTGGTCGATCTCCTCGAGAGTTCGACCATTGACCGTCCAGTTCATGGTGATGAAAGCACCCTGAGGCAGCGACCACATTTGAGCCAGAGACTTGCCCGTAAGTTTTCCGGCAAGATCGTGCAGGGCGATATCCAGTCCCGCCCTCGTAATCGGATTGCCGGTTGAAAAGCCGGGCGCAATGGCCTCGTCCATTTTACGATGAGCCCCAAGAATATCAATCGGATCATGGCCGATCAGGGCGGGGACATAGTACTCTCTCAGTGCCACCAGGGCGGTTTCGGGGGTTTCGTAGCTCCATTTGGCAATCGGAACGCTTTGTCCCCACCCAACGGTTCCATTGTCCGCCGTCACCTTAATCAATATCGACGCCCGCCCGATCGACCCCGTGGGGCCGACAAAAAATTTGAAGTAGCCGGTCATGGGATATCGAACCGGAAATAGTTCGATCCGTTCGATCCTGGCACCGGTCGTATTTGACTCGGCGGCAAACAGGCCGGAAGCAAGAGGCACAACGGCCATCATCCCCAGGACATCCCGCCGTGTGAATTGTACCGAATGGTCGATGTTCTGACTCATGTGGCATCCTCGAATATCAGTTCAGGGGAACTCCCCAAACTTCGATCTCAATATAGTGGTTCAAGTCGTTTTCATTATTGCCTGCACTGTACAGACGCACGAATCGCCCCGTGACACCTTTGGCGTCGATCAGACCTGCTCTGTTGATGAAACCGGGCTGCTCTCCGATTCCCGTTTACCGCAGGAAATCAGTATCGCCCACGCCAGAAACAGCGCCATCATACGGATTGCCAGAACACCCCATTTCCGATCCATGGTCTTCTCCTGGTCACGATGGGTTTCTTCCGCCGAGATTCCCAATCGATTCACACCAGGCGATCGTGTTTGAATGTTCCCCTTGGTTTAAGGTCCATCCGACCTGTGTCGATCGGGTTATCGACACTATGGAAGACGAACCGGATATGGATTTCTGCCAGAAAAGTTTACAATTTCCAAGGCACCCGCATTGGCCGGGAACGCATTGAGTTGGCCTCATCGTCGTCGATGAACTTTTCTGTCCCCGGATCCCATTTCAGTTTACGATTCAAGCGCATGGCAATCGACCCCAAAAGGCAAACCGTACACGATCGGTGTGCAGTCTCGACGGGGGCGATGGTCTCGGCACGGGTTTTGATACAGTCAAGCCAATTGCGCTTGTGGTTATTGCTTTTGTATAGATGAATATCGCTTGGACCGAATTTTTCGTCCAATAAGGTCTTGGGGTCGGAGGCAATCGATTCGCGACGGACATAGACGGAGCCCTTCTCGCCGAAGAAATGAACGCCCTGCTTGCACTTGCCCTCGTCGGCACAGATCACCTTGACACCATTGCTGTATGTGTACTCGATCCGAAAATCGCCATGGACATCCCAGAGTCCCTCTTTTGGAAAGACCGCCTCGCCGACAATTTCGACCGGGCCGGTTTTTTCGGTATCCATACCCCACTGGGCAATATCCAGGTGATGCGAACCCCACCCCGTGATCATGCCGTGACCATAAGCGAAAATCCGTAACCAGCCCGGACGGCCGTAATCCTTTTGCGGATGAACGCGCATCTCTGTATAAGGCGCTTCGGGGGTCGGTCCAAGCCACATGTCGTAATTCAAGTTTGGCGGGACCGGCATATCGGGTTGCGGATTGCAGCCGGGATCGGTGCCAAAACCGACTTCGATACGCTGAAGTTTGCCTATCCGGCCATTGCGAACCAGCTCACAGGCCGTGCGGAATCGAGTGTCGGAACGCTGCTGGCTTCCAACCTGGAAAACTCGTCCATAGCGACGGACGGTGTCGCTTAGAACCCGTCCTTCCTCAATCGTCAACGACAAAGGTTTCTGGAGAAAGATATCTTTTCCGGACCGGGCAGCCGCAAGAGCGGGGATCACATGCCAATGATCGGGTGTACAGATCATTACGGCGTCGATTTCTTTTCGGGCTATTAGTTCTCGAAAATCGCCATAAATATCGCATCCGTTGAATTGCCCGGAGGCCGTCCGACTTGCATATCGGGTCTCGACAAGCTTTTTTGCGTCTCCGGCGCGTTTGGAATCGACATCGCAAACGGCCACGATCTGGACATCCGATTGCCCGAGAAGTTCACGCATGTCATCCTGACCCATGCGTCCGGTACCGATACAGCCAACCGTAATCCTGTTGCTCGGGGCATCGGCTCCGAGGACAGACGCCGGAACCCAGGCGGGAATCGTCGCAAGGCCGGCAGCAGCGGCGGCGGTACTTTTGATAAATGAACGGCGGTTGAGTTTGGAGGTTTGCATTCGGGTTTTCCTCTTCACTTCGGTTTAACGATCGGCGTCATGTCGGCCTTGAGATCGCCGAGCACAAACTGGATTCCGTCCAGGTAATGCTGCAGGATCATCGGATCCCAGAACAACGGGTGGTCGTGGCCGATTGCACAATAGAACACCCGCCCCTTACCGTATGGCTTAACCCAGGTAATGGCAAAATCCCCGTCGGTGCGATGAATGCCATCGACTTTCATATTCGTTCGTTCCGTATCAATGCTGACGATGACGCGGACTTTGTCGCGCGAATAATTATCCTTGACCTGGTAGGTTTCGTCCCGGATCGTGAAACGATGATCCGTGAGGTTCTTAAACGCCGCCGCCAAAGGATGATCCGGTTCTTCGATTTTCATCGTCACTTCCGTGCCCGATACCCAGGGATGGTTGTCAAACCGGGCGGCCATGATCTCGCCAAACTCAGGCCATTGGCGAAAACTCGCGACTCCGGCATGGGTAACCATCAGGCCCCCGCCGTTTTTCAGATACTCGACGAAGCTTTGTTTTAAGATCGCGTCTTTTTTGTCCGCTGCTTCTTTGTCGGCGCCGGTCAGGTCCTTGTAGTTGGGCGGCAGAAAGATATCTTCGTTGGTGTTGTTGAACAGCACTGCGTCGAACTGTTTGAGCGTCTCGGGCATAAACATCTCAGCGTCGGTCGTACACACAATCTCAAAGGCCTTTGTCTTTTCGGCCATCGTCTTGAAGGCGACCTCGCCATACGGAATCGAGCTGTGGACATATCCATAGGCCCGTGAAAAGACCAGCAATTTCCTTGGTTTTTCCGGTCGAACACGGGCTTTGGCCGGAACGGCGGCCTGAATCTTCTTGACTTCTTCCTCCGATGGCGGTTTGACCTGCGCGGTTGAAATGGATACACATAGTGCGGATATCAAACACCCGCCGATGAACGCGCATAATCGTTTCATTCTACGACTCCATGGAAACCGTTTCACATTTCAATTTGCGAAAAAAATTCGCTTTCCCGGCCCTCAAAGGGTCCACGGCGCCCGCATGTTGCGAGAGATCATCGTGTCGGCTTCAGGATCGTTGACGAATTTCTCCTTGACCGGATCCCAATGAAGTTCACGGTCCAGCAGCATCGAAATATTGCCCAGATGGCACAAGGTCGCCGAACGATGACCTACTTCAGCATGGCAGATAGGATTCTGACGGCTCTTGATGCACTCCAGGAAATTCTCCTTGTGGTCGGTACTGCGAATTAAATGGATCTCGTCAGGTCCGGTCTTATGTTCGGCCAAGGATTTGGGTTCGGTTTCAATCCGGTCCCGGTTCACGCTGACCATGCCCTTGGTCCCGACAAACCTGGTGTTGCCGCCCTTTTCCTGATGCAGAAGGAGTTCGACGCCGTTTGCATAGGTATATGTCACATCGGCTTTGACGGCCGTGGTAAACAGACCCCCTTTCGGGAACTCCCCCTTGCCCTTGACCTTGACGGGACCGCTGTCGTCCATGCCCAGACCCCACTGTGCGATGTCCAGATAGTGAGCGCCCCAGTTGGTCATCTGACCGCCGGAATAGTCCAGAATAAATCGGAAAGTATAATGACACCGCATCTTGGTATAGGGGGCCTGCGGGGCCTGACCCAGCCAAAAATCATAGTCGAATCCTTCCGGGATGGGTTCTTCCTTCCAGTCCATCGGATTGTCACGATTGTTTCCCGGAATTTCGACAAAGACTTGTTTGACTTCGCCGATATGGCCATTCCGAACCAGTTCACAAGCGTGAAGAAATCGAGCGTCGGACCGCTGCATCGAACCGGTCTGGAGAATTTGGCCGTACCGTTTGACGGCATTGACCATCGCACGACCTTCGGCGATGGTCAGAGTCAGCGGCTTTTCGCAATAAATATCCTTGCCGGCCTTGGCCGCAGCAATCGTCGGGATCGCATGCCAGTGATCAGGCGTGCTGATACAGACCGCATCGACATCTTCCCGGGCCAGAAGATCGCGAAAATCATTGTAACCGTCTTTGTCCGTTAGCTTTGCGGCTTTGACGGCCGGGTCACGATAAAACCGATCCACATCGCAGACCGCCACAACTTGAAAACCCGGATTGCCCATAAAACCCTTAAGGTTGCTGGATCCCATGTTCCCGACGCCGATCATTCCGATACCCACTCGTTCGCTGGGAACTGTCTGGCCAAAAACCGAGGACGGGACAATCGTAAAACCCCAGGCTGCCGCGGATGCCTTAAAGAGATCTCTTCGAGAGAGTCCGTTTCGAGCCATGCGTTAATCCTGCCTTTCCGTAGAGATTGTTACCACAGGAGGATTGCCGAAATCCTGCCAAATCTTTTCGGCATCCTCGGCGGTGCGTTTGCCATTATACACATAAAGCCGATAACGGAAAACATAATCCTTGCCCGGCTCCAGGACCCAGTCCTTCTCCTGTACGGGACAGAAATTGAAGAAAATGTCTCCTTCCGGCCAAAGCCGCATCGGTTCGGGAAATTCATGATTGGACGGATGGCCCAGAAAGACAATTCCTTCCGGCCCTTTGGCGGTCGGGCCGAACATCATACACCATTTGGCTCGAGTACCGTGCCCGTCTTTTCGGGTCTTGCCTTCGGAGGTCAGATAGTCGGCCAACCCCTGTTTCCATTCGGGCGTAGCCCGAAAACCCACACCGCCATAACGGTAGGCGGGAAGCTGAAGTGGGCTTTCGGATGCGCAACGCTGCGTGCTGGTGAAATCCCAGATCCAGTAATCGCTCTTCGTGCCCGTATTCCAGACCAGAACATCCCAGACTTCATTGAGAGCAACCTTTTCCCCGCCGGGGGCCTTTAGATCAATGTGATCATGCCGCGACCGGAAGCGGCCGAAAACGGGGCCCTCCTGTTGATCGACAAACTCCTTGAATCGGACAGTCCCCTTACCGTCTCCAATGTTCCAGAAATCGACATCCCGGCCTTCAAATACCGTATGCGTCCACGGCATCCAGAAGCCCATGTGGTGGATGTGATCCGGTGCATGGATGCCGGTCAGCACGGCCTGATCCGGCGACCAGACCGGATGGATGAAACCGCCGCGGGTAAAAAGCGGGTTTTTGCCCGTAGGAGGAGGCACTGGCGCGTAATTGTAGCGTAGAACTTTCCGGTCGCCAATGACAACTTCCAATGCCTTGTCATCCTTAACCAGTTTGACCGGTTCAATTACAAAAGGGACCTGCCCTTTGATAAGTTGGAAGGTCCGGGTCGTTCCGGCCTTGGTTGTCCCAGACAGGATCCAACACAATCGCGAGGGTTTGTCCATCGTGAGTTGTACCGCGATCGGTTTACCGGCCTCCTGAAGGTGGAACCCCCCTGCCAATTGTCCCGCCAGCGGTTCGCTTAATTCTATCCAGACCGGCGTATCTTCTCGGTCCATCTGACCGGCCATAACATCAATTCGGGCAATGGTTTGCGCATACAGTGGTTGGTTCAACACCAAGGCCATTCCCATGATAATAATCAGTCCTCTCATCGAAAATCCTTCCTGATTAACCGCTGTAAAATAGACGAAATTCCCCGGTTAAATACTGCAAAAAAACGAGACTGTAGTACATTTACCGGGAACATGGTATTCCGTTTCGTTCGTCATGTAG
>CAZXPW010000030.1:0-55194 GCA_964643355.1 uncultured Pirellulales bacterium | reverse complement strand
CTTCCACCTTATCCAACGGGAAATTTGGTCTTGACAATGGGGAGGGGGTTACTTTTACATTTCGAATGGATCGAAGCAATTTTTGATTGACCACCTGTGCAATCACATCTTCCGATACCGAAGGGCAACTGACCAAGATTAGTCTGAAATACTCATCATCTTTTGAAAAGGATTCGTTACACGTCTGACAGCATGGAACCGTTATCATATTCGACGGTCTCGGTTCAGGAAAAAGAACCTTAGGGGGAACATGATCTGCCGTCATATTGTCTACAGCACCGCAATAAATACATGTTTTGATAAATTTATCTTTTCTTTTACCGTTCACAATATCACCAATGTTATATTATATTTCAATGTTACCCATATATACCAAGCAAGCCATGGTAACACATCCCAGGACTAAGGAGACACAACCTATTATTGCCCAGTAATCTGTAATCATGATTGCTGGAAAAAGCAGAAATCCAGAAGCCACTAAACCAATCCCGGCGAGAATAAATGCGATTATTTTATTATTTTGGGGAGCCACTTTCGTTCCAACATATACAAATGTTGCTCCCATACAAGCGTGCGAAATAAAAAGGATAAATACCTTAAACAGAAATGAATCGGGATCAATTCCGGATAAAACCATTGTAATTTGATTTATCAGTGCCACAAGATACCACACGATTCCGGCCGTAATAATGGCACAGGGAAGGAACGCTATCCACCGAAATATGATTATTGTCCGAGAACAATTATTTTGATCCATTCTGAATCCCATCAATATACAAACGATGGAAATACAACTCCTTTACGGATGTATTATAGTATAGAAAGCGGATTTGGGGCAAGACGATTACATCGGAAAATAACATACGAGATAAAGTAGAATCTTTCGCCTTGTTAGGGTTATTCGCTTTCGACCCTTTCAGGGTAGTGGAAGGATGGGGCATTCGGATATCCACCCCGGATTTCATCCGGGGCTATTCGGGTTGGACCCAGAGGGTCCGAAATGGATTCCGGCCTTCGCCGGAATGACAAAAATAACCCCCGACATGAAGTCGGGGGCTTTCATGAATACGACGCCATGGTAAAACGGACGCGATGAAACGCGGCCCTCCATGGCAAAAAGGGGACAGGTACAACCCGCCTTCGGCGGAACGCTGGCAGTCCCTCTTTTTGCGGGAGACCTGCTTTCACAGGGAAATAATAAACCCCCGGGAAAAACCCGGGGGCTTTCATGCGTATCGGAAGGACAGGCGATCAGACTTTGTCGGGGACGACGAAGGGGGCGCGGTACGGCCGGGTGAGCAGTTCGTTGGCCTTGTCGTTGCCGATGAATTTTTCCGTTGCGGGATCAAAGTTCAACTTCGGGCCGACGACCCACTTGGCCTTGTTCGGATCGACGCCGATGGCCTTGGTGTTTTCGAGGATGGTCTTGACGCTGTCGGAGATCCTTGGATCGTCGCCGAGTTGGACGGGCTCGTTCATCGGGACTTCCTTGCCCAGCCGGAACGGGATGTTGCCAAGGTGGCACAGTGCGGCCGACGGGTGCGCTTCGGTGATGGGGGCGTGAAGTTCTTCGGCCTTGCGGCTGCGGACACAGTTGATGAAATTGGAAAAGATATCGCCCGAGTTCATTTTGACCTCGACATCCTTGATCGGTTCGCCTTCCTTCTGGCCGGTTGGGAAGAACTTACCGTCGCGGATGACGCCGCCGTCCATGAAGTACTCGTTATCGACTTTGTTGCTAAAACCGGGGGCCTTTTCTTTGTTTCCGACGAGGCCGCGGGTCTCGAAGACCAGCAGGCAATCGCCGTAATCGAATACGCTCAGCTCCATGTTCGGGGTCTGACCCTGATCCTTGAAGTCGGGCCCATCGACGAACCGGCCGCCCAGCGCGACGACGCTCTTGGGCAGCACGCCACTGGAGATGGCCCAGCGGGCCTTGTCCATTTCGTGGACGCCCTGGTTGCCGATGTCGCCGTTGCCAAAATCCCAGAACCAGTGCCAGTTGTAATGGACGAGGTTGCGGTGGAAGGGCTGCTTGGGGGCGGGGCCCAGCCAGATATCGAAGTCGAGAGTCGCCGGAGGTTCTTCGACGGGCTTAAAGCCGATGCTCCAGCGGGATTTGCAGCAATAGCCCTTGGAGACTTTAAGCTTGCCGTACTTGCCGCTCTTGACGGCGGCGATCATCCGGGCCGTGCCGCCGCTGGCGCGGCTCTGCGTACCGTGCTGGACGATGCGTTTGTATTTTTCGGCGGCTTCGACGCACTTACGGCCCTCGAAGACATTGTGGCTGCAGGGCTTTTCGACATAGACATCCTTGCCGGCCTGGCAGGCCCAGATCGTGATCAGCGAGTGCCAGTGATTGGTCGTGGCGATGGTGACAACATCGATGTCCTTGTTTTCCAGCAGATTGCGGACATCCTGATAGAGCTCGATCGGGCGGTTGGCGTCTTTGAAGGGCTTGGCCTTCTTGTCGAGGACCTCGCGATCGACATCGCAGAGGGCCACAACTCGCACGCCGGGCATGTCCTTGAAGGCGCTGATGTGCGAACCACCGCGACCGTTGATGCCGACGACGGCCACGCGGATGTCGTCGTTGGCGCCGAGCACGCGGGCGGTCGGCGAAAGGGTCGCAAACGCCCCGGCGGCAAGGGTTCTTTGTACAAAGGTTCGTCTGGTGATCTGTGCCATGTTTCACCTCCGGATCGAAATCGGTTTTCCATCGGCCGACACTGCGCCGGGCCAAACTGGTCAAAGTTGGACGGTGTAAACCGCCAATCTATTGCATAAAAAAGGCAACGGCTTTGATTGGCCGCTGCCCATTGTTTCATCATCCCACCGAATTTCTTCGAGGATTATCATTTATCATACTTATTCGGATGTCGGCCTTCACCGGCGTGACATACGGCCGCGACGGTGCGGGTCTCTCCAATTGGGCGGACGCCGTCCGCCCTACAAAGAGCACACGCCATGTGCCCCTACTTGTGGAAGCGGGTCCACTTGGCCTTGCTGTGGGCGCTGGCGATCAGGGTCTCGAGGAACAGCATGCCGCGGAGGCCGTCTTCGACCTTCGGGAAATCGTTGACGATCGGATCGACCTTGGTGCGCGTGAGCTTGGCACGGATGGTATCCGTGAAGTTGCGATAGTTGTTGGCAAAGGCCTCGAGAAACGCCTCGGGATGGCCGGAAGGCAACCGCGTGCCGCGGGCGGCGGCGGGGCTCATCTCGCCAATGTAGCCGTTGCCGCGCTTCCAGACCATTTCCGGGCCGTTCATCGACTTGACGAACAGGTAGTTGGGGTGTTCCTGGTGCCATTCGAGACCGCCGGTTTCGCCATAGACCCAGATGGCCAGGTTGTTTTCTTCGCCAACGGAGACCTGGCTGGCGTGGAGGACGCCGCTGGCGCCGTTGTTGTAGCGGACAAGAACATTGACATCATCGTCAAGCTTGCGGCCCTTGACGAAGGAAGTCAGGTCCGCGCACATTTCCGCGATCTTCAGGCCGGTGATGTATTCGGCCAGGTTCTCGGCATGGGTGCCGATGTCGCCGCCGCATCCGGAGCCGCCGCTCTGTTTGGGATCGGTGCGCCACGAGGCCTGCATCTGGCCGGTGCGCTCCAGCGCAGTGGCCAGCCAGCCCTGCGGGTACTGCACGACGATCTTGCGGATCTTGCCGAGCTTGCCCTGGCGGACCATGTCGCGGGCGAGCTTGACCATCGGGTAACCGGTGTAGTTGTGCATCAAGCCGAAGACCAGGCGCGTTTCCTTGACGAGCTTGACCAGTTCCCTGGCCTCAGCGACATTGATGGTCATGGGTTTTTCGCACATGACATGGAAGCCGGCCTTGAGCAGATCGCGTGCGATCGGGAAGTGCCAGTTGTTGGGCGTGGTTACGGAGACAAAATCCATACGCTCGCCGACGGGCAGTTTGAGTTCTTGCTCGATCATGTCCTTGTAGTTGCTATAACATCTCTTTGGGTCCAGCAACAGGACCTTGGACATGCTGCGGGACCGCTTGGGGTCGATGTCGAATGCTCCTCCGACGATCTCGACGCCGCCATCCATCCGTGCGGCCTTGCGGTGAACCTCGCCAATGAACGCGCCGGGACCGCCGCCAACCATTCCCATCTTCAGTGTACGCTTGAGCTCCATAACCCTATCCTTTCTCAATCCATGATTCGTTCGGATCGCTGGGGGCGACAGGAGAGTCCTGCGTCCGCCCGGCATCATTACGGTTCAACGATTATACCCCCAATCGTTTTCCGTACAATCCCGAAGCGAAAAAAAAGGCCGGCCGGACAAGGGCCAACCCGATTGGTTTTGTGTCCGAAAGATAGTTCCGGATTCCGGTCTTCGCCGGAAAGACAAAGCAGCATTAGAATTACTTTTTCGCCGGGGTTTCTTTCTGATTTGGGGCGGCCCACTGGACCGCATTGATCATAATCTTGCGGATATTCTTGTCCATGAAGATCGGATTGGTCTCGTGGCCGGCCTGGAAGTAGAACATCTTGCCCTTGCCGACTTCCCAAGTCAATCCAACCTGGCTGGGATCGGTTTTGCCGTCCTTGAGGGTAGCGACACCCGCGAAAACCACCGACTGGGGTTTCGGGACGGCATACGGATCGCTATAGCGTTCGCTATGTTCGACAGTGAAATCCGTAATTCCCTGGGCGATGGGGTGCTTGGGATCCTTGACGGTGACTTTCAGCGTGGTGGAATCGCCGATATACGCACCCCAACTGCAGGGGGTGCCCATCAACTTTTTGTTGGGCTTGGCAAAGTGAGAGGAATGCAGGGAGATGAATCCCATGCCGTCTTCCTTGACGCGCTTGACAATCTTGTCCACCAGCTCATCCTTGACATCGCCGTGTTTCTGGTGTCCCCACCAGATCAGGACATCGGTCCGCTTGAGCAGATCGTCGGAAATGCCCTGGTCGGGATCGGACAGGTTGGCCTTGACGATCTCCCACTTCTGGCTGAGGGGCTTGAGCCCTTCGCAGATGGCGCCGTTAATGTCGTTTGGATAGATATTCTTGGGGGCCGTTCCTTCCGACCAGACGACCACGACGCGCTTGGCCGCATCGGCTTTTTTCTCGGCTGCTGGTTTGGCGGCCCTCTTGGCCGGCTTATCCGCAGCCGCCTTCTTTTCTTCCGCTCCGATTGCTCCCAAGCTGATGCTCAGGGCCAGAGCCGAGGCCACGGCCGCCACAAACACACCCGACTTTTTGAACATGCTGGTTTCCTTTCAAACCGAGTTCCGCCGTCCATTCTATTCGATCCCGAACCGCCGGCGAGACAGCCCGGGATGTTTCCGAAATGGGAAGCGGAACTACTGTATCCGATCGGCCCGGCTACCGCAATCCCCCGAACAATCTTTCGTGTAACCGAACAAAAACAAGATCGTTCATTTGGTTGGCAAGAACATCACAATGGAAGGATTTACGATCGATGTCTCCCGTCCCATCCGGAATGGGGATCAACAGTCAGGAGTGGACTTCCTCCAGAATCCGCTGGGTCACCGACACAATTGCTTCGGCCACGGGAGTCGATAACTCCAAAGAGGTTTCGATCGTCTGAATCTGAATCCCATACACCACCAGCTCCCGCGGAGCCGAATTGATCAACCGCACCATCGACAAGGCCTGGGCCAGGCCGACTTCGTGAAGCGACAGGGTACGGCCGGCGGATGCCATCCAAGTATCGCCGTTGAACCGATGGATCGAACCCGGTTCGGCGTCGATATCGATGGCATCGATGACGATCGCTTTTTGTCGATCGGACAGGATATCGATCAAATCGGCCCCAGCCGTTCCGCCATCGACCAGCTCGACGGTTTCGGGAAGGGAATGGTCCCGCAACCGTTCGACGACGCGTACGCCAACGCCATCGTCGGCCATCAGGATGTTCCCGATGCCTAAAATGAGAATATCCGGCCGTTGTTTTTTCATATCAAACATTCCACATATTTTATTACCGGTAAATCGATTTGATGACTCGAACGACATCCACCATTGCGGCCACATCGTGGACGCGAACGACGCTTGCGCCCGCGGCGGCACAATGGGCGACCGTCGCGGCCGTGGCGAAGATCCGATCGGCGGGATCGGTACGGCCGGTGATCTGGCCAAGGAACCGTTTCCGGCTGGAACCGACGAGAACACGATAACCGGATTTCACAAATTGGCTAATATCCCTCAATAATTGAAGGTTATGATCCGTCGTTTTGCCAAAACCAATTCCGGGATCGATGAATATTCGTTCGCGCGGGACACCCGCTTGTACAGCGGCCGCGGCGCGAGCCAAAAGGAAATCCAGGACCTCGGCGGTCACATTTTCGTAGCGAGGATCGGTCTGCATCGTCTCGGGCGTACCGAGCATGTGCATCAACACCACCGCGGCGCCGCGTTCGGCGGCCAATGAGGCCATCTTCGGATCGGATAACGCGGTGATATCGTTGATCACGGCCGCACCGGCATCGAGGGCGGCTTTGGCCACTTCCGGAAGGTAAGTATCGATGCTGATCGGGATGTTGACTTTCGCGGCCAATCGTTCGATGACGGGTATGGCGCGGCGAATCTGCTCGTCGGCAGATATCCGCTGGGAACCCGGCCGGGAGGATTCGGGGCCGACATCCAGGATCGCCGCCCCCTCGGCGGCCATTTGCAGGCCGTGTTCGACGGCGGCGTCGGTATCGAGGAATTGTCCGCCATCGCTGAAGGAATCGGGCGTGACATTCAACACGCCCATGACCTGACAACCGGCGGAAAAATCCAAACGACCCAGCGGCCATTCGAGTATCGGATCGGCCATGGTTTTGTCCTATCCCAGGAATTGGAAATTTGAAATTGGAGAATGGAAAATGAAATCCGTCATATCCGGGCCACTTTGAAACCGAGACCTTGAAGTTGAGTCAATAGCGGAGAAGTACCTTTTGGAATGATCACGGTGGTGTTCTGGAATTCGCGGCGGACCGGATAATTTTTGCGGAGGTCATCGAAAAATTTTCCTCGTTGCGCGGCGGGTACCATCAGGATTTCGCGCATATTGAAATCGTCGCGATGGATCGGATAGACCTGCTGGACGATATCGTGAATGGTCTCTTGCGGATCTTCGATCGGTTGTTCAATCCGAATTTCCGGGACCGGCGGTGGCGGGAGAAACTCCTCGATTCGCTTTTCGAGGGGCAGGCCGAAGTGGCGACAGGCGGCCTGGTAGATCATCATCAAGCCCGCGATCTTGCCGTCGAAGGAGTACCCGGCGATATGCGGGGTCGAAAGTTCCGCGCGGCGAAGGAGCCACTCATCCACCACCGGCTCGTTTTCCCAAACATCCAGAACGAATCCCGCGATGCGTCCTTCGTCCACGGCCCTTCGCAGGGCCTGCGTATCGTGCACGGAGCCGCGCGAGCTGTTGATGAAGAACGCGCCCTTTTTCATGGCCGCGAAAAATCCCTCGTCGGCCAGATGATAGGTCTTGTCCGGTCCCTCCCGCGTCAGCGGAGTATGCATCGTGATAAAGTCACATACGAGAATTTCATCGATAGATCGGTATTGATCGAGGTCGGTCTTCCGCTGAAGGGGCGGATCGTTCAGAACCACCTTCATGCCCAGCGCCCGACACTTGGCCTCGACGCGGCTGCCAACATTGCCCACGCCGACGATCCCGATCGATCGGTCAGCAAGAGGAAAGCGGTACTTGCGGGCCAGAGACAACAAGGCCGCCGTTACCCACTCGGAGACGCTGTTGGCGTTGGAGCCCGGCGCCGAGGCGAAACCGATGCCGGCCTGTCGCAGGTAGTCGCAGTCGACATGTTCGACGCCGATGGTGGCCGTGGCGACAAACTTCACGGGCGTTGCGGCCAGCAAAGAAGCATCCACTTTGGTTATGCTTCGCACCAGCAGCATATCGGCGTCCAACAGGAGCGGCCGACGGATGTCTCGGCCGGACACGGCTACGACTTGACCCATCGATCCAAAACATTCACGAACAAACGGGATATTCTGGTCGGCAATTATCTTCACGAGGTTCCTTCGTTAACATCTTGGTTCCCAAACTCAGTGTATACGGATCGGTTCTTTTTGGCAAGAGCCCCATTGCCACTATGTTCATGCTCTCGAGGGGGAAAGATTGAGGGCGTAAATGAAAAACGGCTCTTCTCAGAGCCGTTTACAGACCTCGGCAGATGGGGAACCGGAAATGGTCGTTCAACGGGATACGACCTTCCGATGTTCGACAACGCTTTCGATCTTCGCCAGCAGTTCGCTCAAGTCGAACGGCTTGACGATATAATCGTCGATGCCGCAGGCGTTGGCGCGGGCGATATCCTGGGTTTGGCTGCGAGCGGTCAGCATGATAATCGAAACATCCTGACCATCGGGCCGCTTCCGAAGCGTTTCGAGCATTTCCAGGCCGTCCATGACGGGCATGATGACATCCAGCAGAATCACATCGGGTTTTTCCCGTTCGAATTTTTCCAGACCATCGCGTCCATTGTGGGCGGTAAACACGCGATATTCGTTCATTTCCAAGCGATCCTGAAGGGTTTGAACGATGTTGGGTTCATCGTCAATGACCAGGATTTTCGTTTTATCCGCCTTCTTTTTGAAACCAAAGAATTCAAACATGTTGCGATCTCCCGTTCATCGGGTCTTGGCCCGGTCCACCGATGGACCAATAACGACCTGTCGGCGGCGAGCCAGTCCATCCAATTCCCTGACCGGACAAGCGTCCGCGGGATAAACGCTCATTCCAAGCATCGGCACAAACCCGGACGAATTCCAGTGGAACCTGCCCGAATTAACCAATATTTTTTCAAGTTTGTGGCGAAGGATGTGCAAGCGGTTATCGGACGGTCGTCGGACTACGATTAGAACTTCGTCAACAGGAGTTTGGATGGCCATATCGTCGGGCTCGGTCAGAACCGACTGTGTCTCAGCCAAAAAGGAGTCCAGAACATCGGTTTTCATCGTCGATTCGGATATTTCTGAACCGGCCATTTGGAAGGAAACGGCATAAACACCCAGACAATCCCCCGTTCCATGACATCGGGAAAGCAAAGTCTCCATATGTTTGGGGACCAGAATATCGGACGGAATTCTGGGCAACGAGACGACAAACCGGCTCCCTTTGCCGGCCTGGCTGTTGAGGTGAATCGTCCCGCCGTGAATATCCAGAATGCGTTTACAAAGGGCCAGACCAAGCCCATTGCCGTTTGAACCGGGTCCGGACTGACGGACCAGCTGAGAAAACTTACGATAAATAACATCCTGTAACTCCGGAGGGATTCCGGAGCCGGTATCCTCCACGCTGAAACAGACCCGATCATTCTCCTGCCAGCAACGAACCCAAACCGATCCAAACGCCGGGGTAAATCGCAGGGCATTATCAACCAGATTGGTCACGACCTGGCGAATCCGATCGGAATCGACAAGGACCGGCGAAACATACTGGACCATTTGAAAGCTGAGGTGAACCTTGCGGGATCTGGCCTGAACGGATAATCCGCTCATTGTGTCGGATATCAAACTTACAAGATTAACAACCTGTCGGTGGATCGGAAGGTTGTCGGCCTCCAGACGAGCCAGATCAAGCAGGTCATTGACCAGGCCCGTCAGACGCCGGCCATCGGCGTCCATGGAGGTAAGATATTGCATCCCTTTGGCGGATATTTTACCGGCAACCCCGGCCAGCATGTTGGATACCGAATTTCGGATTCCGGTCAGGGGCGTGCGAAGTTCGTGCGAGATGGCCGAAAGAAATTCGGTTTTGGCCTGATCGGCGGCGATTTGATCGGTAATATCCCGAATCAGAATGACAAATCCCTCAAAACGACCCCATCCGTCTCGTATTGGGGTCCACCGGAGATCCAGAATTCGTTGATGAAGAGAATGGACCTGCAGACGACCGCCTTCCGCCGATCCCGGATGGCTGGGGATCACCAGATCAGTTACGCCCAGCTTATTCAACGAAAGACCAATCTCATCCAGGACGGCTGTCGGAGCCAGGCCCAATAGGGCACGAGATGCGGGGTTGGCGGATTCAATACGCCCGGTTTGATCGAGGATCATCAGGCCTTCGGACAGGTTCATAACGGCGACATCGAGCTTGGCTTTGTCGGTTTCAGCGATCGACCGTAAACTCGCCTGAATCTGGTCGAGTTGCTCGGCAAGCCGGCCTTCGATCTGATGTTGCAGATCTCGAATAGCGGCCTGAGCCCTGTCGAGTTCTTCCAAGAGAGCTGTGAGCAAATCTTCCCGAGTCAAAACCGCCCGGAAACCAAACGCATCGCTGTCGATTCCGATCCGGCTGCAACCGAGTTCATTCATCCGGGAAAGAGCCTCCCGGACGGGCATATCCGGCGAAACCATCAGTTCACAGGGTTGCCCGTCTGAAACCGCGTTGGAGATTAAATCCGCAATCCGCACCATCGCCGTATCCTTTGGACCGATAATGATCATTTGTGTTTAGAAACGCGGCATCGAACCATTGGAATGGTATCGGCGGTTTTCCAACCAGAAATCAGAGAAGATTAACCGCGTTTGATTGCGGCCCAGAATTCGTCGCAAGTCGGCGTGGTTTGTTGGCCCGACGAAAGATCTTTGAGGACCAAACGACCATCGCGAGCAAATTCATCCCCCAGAATGATACAAAAGCGAGCATTGGCGGCGGTGGCGGACTTAAGCTGTTTGGCCAGGCCGGAGGTTTTGTAGCTGAAGTCAGCCGAATGGCCGGCAAGGCGGAGTCGAGCGGCGATTTGAATGGCGGTTTGTTCGAGAGCGGAATCAAGGGGGACGATAAAATAATCGAGGCAGCGGGTGGCAATTGGTTCGGGCAGGAGGCCCTTTTCCCGCAGCAGGATTTCCAAGACACAATCCCCCATGCCCATTCCAACCGCCGAAACAGCCGGCCCGCCGAAATCCCGAAGTAGATTATCATACCGGCCGCCGCCGCAAACGGCCCGCAGATCGCCACGGATATCATGGACTTCGAAGACCATACCGGTGTAATAGGCCAGTCCGCGCACAATTCCAATGTCGAAACGGCAATAATCACCGATACCCATTGTTCCCAAAAGAGCAAATAAAGTCTTCAATTCATCGAGGGCGGACTGGGCCTCGGGCGTCATTGGAACGATTGAGCCGATAGAGTCAAGCGATTCGATGGACATCAATTTCCGGACCTTCTGCAGGATGTCCTGATCCGTAATCTGGCCGGATAACATTTCCGTAAAGGCCTCGACGGGAATCTTGGCCTTCTTGTCGAGGATAGCATACAAGGCCGATAACTTGTCGCAAGGAATCCCCAAAGCGGTTAACAAGGCGGCAAGCATTTTTCGGCTGGAGATTTTCGCCGCGATATCGGCGGGCTTGAGACCAACGGAACGAAGGTAATCAATCGTGGTAAAAATCACCTCCGCGTCGGCACGACAATCCTCGATCCCGATGATGTCGATATTCCATTGAAAAAATTCCCGAAGCCGACCCTTTTGCGGCCGTTCGGCGCGACATAACCGCGGCATCGAAAACCACTTAACCGGTCGGGGCAAGGCGTTGATTTGTTCGTTGACCATTCGGGCCAGAGTCGGAGTAATCTCGGGGCGAATGGCCAGTTCGCGGCCTCCGCGGTCGGTAAGGTGGAAAAGCTGTTCAACGATCTCATCGCCGCTTTTGACCTGATACATCTGGAGGTATTCGAAAATCGGGCCGTCATATTCCTCAAAACCGTTTCGACGGGACGCGGCTTTCCATCCATCCATGATGAAGTTTCGAACCGCCATCAATGGCGGATAGAAATCCCGAGTTCCCTTGACGGACTGAATTTTCATGGTTTTCCTATCCGTGGAGACGATAATGGGTCAGGCCGAACGGGCTTTTCGTCTGGACCTGGTTCGCCCCTTGAGTCGATCAAAGACCTTTTCGCCGAATTTGATCTTCATATATCTGGCCAACTGGTCTTCACTGGTAAAGTGCATCTGGAACTTGTAGTCGTCACCCGTGAAGTCGCAATCTTCGGTCCTGTAGGTTCGGCAGATCTTCGGGCGTGTTTCATAGATCGCACAGCGATGATCGGCCGAGAGATACTGGCAGCGGTTGTGGACATTCAGATACCAATCGCCCTTTTCGACAAAGACGGAGATATTCTCGTGGGCCAGATACCAGCGGATATCGTCATAATCCTTCCAGGTTTCGGGCGTTTCAATCGGCAACGCAAAATAACGACAGCACAAACCGCGGCATTGAAAACACGCCCCGGTTTTTTTTCGCCCTTTTCCGCGAGACTTTGGTGTAGCCAAGAATACAACTCCTAATTGAGAACGGTCCTTTCATCAAAAGTAATCATTATATCACCGAAGGGCGTTTTCGTCAATGGATACAAAGGACAGCGAATGATACTTTTAACCAAACGAATTCCCAAAAAAATGAAAATAACAGTTGACATTATATGACCATTCCGATATGATAGGTAAAGTGTTCGGAGTGACGAATATGAAATTGACTTCCAAAAGTGAATATGCGCTATTGGCGTTGTTGTATCTGGCCAGGCGTCAAGACCATGGATACACGACAGTCCAAACCATTGCCAAGGCCCAGGCGATCCCTCCCAAATTTTTGGAACAGATTCTTTTGACCTTGAAGCGGTCGCGGTATCTTCGTAGCTCCAAAGGTCATCGCGGCGGATACGCCCTGGCCATGCCCGCCGATCAGATTACTCTGGCAGAGATTATTCGTCTTTTCGACGGTGCGTTGGCTCCGACGGAATCGGTTAGCAAGTATTTCTATGAACCGACTCCTGTCGAAAAAGAACAGAAGCTCATCAAACTATTCCGAGGAATTCGGGATTACATTTCGGATTTACTGGAGGAAACCACGCTGGCAGATATGCGATAATTTTTTTGAGCGGTTATATGACTTAACCTATAGGATAACAGTATTGATCAAGAGCCAATTCAAACGGAGAACATTATGCACATACAGGAACTGAAGATCCTCGGAGGCGTAGGCAAAGATGGCCAGCCGGAAGAAGTTACAGAGATTTGTCTGACAATGGGAGAAGTTATCAGTATCGTCGGGGCTACGGGATCGGGTAAAACCACATTGATCGACGATATCGCGCTCTTCGCACAAGACAATACTCCAACCCGCCGGCGAATTCTGATTAACGGATCGGCGGCTCCGGAAGAATATTTCAACGATCCGTCGCGGAATCCCGTTGCCTTCATCACGCAACACACGAATTTTCTTTCCGATCTTCCGGTTCAAGAGTTTCTGGCGATTCATGCCGGGATCCGACGGCGTGATCGGATCGACACCGTGTTGGCCGAGACGATCGACTTTGCCAATCAACTGACCGGCGAACCCATCGACCCCCGACACGGAATGACGGAATTGTCGGGCGGCCAGACTCGGGCCCTGTTGATCGCCGATGCCGTGATTATCGGCAACAGCCCCATCATCCTACTGGATGAAATTGAAAATGCCGGTATCCACAGAACCAAAGCTTTAGAGTTGCTGAAAAAATATGACAAGATATTTGTCTTCGTCACCCATGACCCCCGAATTGCGTTGTTGTCGGATTCTCGCGTCGTTATGCAGAACGGCGCGATGACCCGCATTATCCGCATTCAGGAAGAAGAAAAGACCGTTGCCGAAGAAATCAAAAAACTGGATGACATTATTCTTCATTTTCGTAAGTTGATCCGCGATGGGGAACGGTTAACCGAACACATGATGACCGAAAAGCTCGCGGCCATCGGATCCATCAACGCATGACGAAGGGGGGACAAACCATGAAAGCCATTATCTGTGCGGGGCCTTCCACAACGGGAAAAACAACCGTCTTGCGTCAGGTTACCAAACGACTTCTCGGAGCCGGACATCGCCCGGCCTATCTGAAAGTCGATGTCCAGTATGCAACCGAGGATGAGACCTTCCGCAAGGAATTCAGCATCCCCGTCAAAAAAGTCTATTCGGGCGAACTGTGCCCGGATCATTGCAATGTTATGATTCTCGGCGACGCCCTTATTTGGGCCAAACAGGAGCACGCCGATTTCCTTCTTGTGGAGACCGCGGGACTGTGTTTGCGATGTTCACCCTACATCGACAAAGCCATGGGGATTGTGGTCCTTGAGGCAACCAGCGGGATGAACCTGCCGCGAAAGATCGGGCCAATGTTGACACTGGCAGATGTGGCAGTCGTCACGAAAATCGACCTGATCTCGCAGGCCGAGCGAGAGGTGTTTCGGGCCCGGATCATGGAGGCGGCTCCTGGATTGGCCATCTGCGAGACCAATGCCCTGTATGGCATCGGAATCGACGCGATTGTTCAGAAGATCGTCGCTTCCCCTTCGGTCGAATTCCCCCTTCTACTCCGTGGAAATCCCCCGGTGGGAACCTGTACGGTGTGTGTCGGGAAGAAAGAAATCGGTTGGCAACAACATTTCGGCGTCGTCCGGCCGCTCGAAAGCGACATGTTCTATCGAGGAGAATAATTTCTTATACAGGAGTCTATAGATTATGTATATCTGTTATGAATCGCCGAAAACAATCGCCAAACATCTCCCCGGTCTTAATTGCGGATTGTGCGGCGCTAAGACCTGTCAACAGTTTGCCGAAATGGTTTTCAAAAATCCATCGGAGATCGGCAAATGCATCCATCTCAAAAACAATCCTTCTCCCCCCGCTGAACCCGTTGCCAAACCGTCAAATGCCGCTCGTTCGGGTTGTTCGGCCTGTGCAACAGGTCCTTTTTGGACGGGAGCCACACCCTCTTGGAAAGACTCACTCGGCCGGGATTTTGATTTCATCCTTGACTCGTTTCCGCAGGAACCCGGGCCCCGTGAAACGATCCTGCCCCATAATCCGGCTCGCACAAAAGAACTGGATGTCAAAGTCGGAGATATTCTGATCGGCCGACCTATGGGTATGTCCTGCGGATGCCCAATTACCCATTGCGGCATCGCCATGCAAGTGGATTCGATCAATAGCGTCATCGTCTGGTGCGTTACCGGCCCACTACGACCCCGCTCGGGAGAACACAAGGATATCGGATACTATTCTGCTCAGGCGTATGAAGGAATCGTTTCCGCAACCAGAAGTGAATTAAAAATCGGAATACGATATTGGTTCATGCCCCATCGATGCATGTTACAATGGAGGCACAGCGGTCTGGTCAATTTTATCAACAAACGAGGTGATAAGCCTCAAATCCGAGTCGAAGGTTTATTTATCGGATAAACCCGACAGGCCGCCGATGGATAAAAGAGTCGAAAGGAAACGGACGGCCGATTCAAGACGATAAGGCCCGATAACCGAAATAGAGAATGGCAAGTCAACCCATCGAATAGAGTTCGAAGGATCGACAAGGATGAAAGTACCAAAAGCGCCCCTTACCGTAGCGTATGGCAAGGGCAATCAAGTCGTCGGCGGTTCGATGCTGTATTGGATTGGCATTGCGGTTGTTCTGGCAGTAGCTGGTTGTCAGACCGAGGAATCAACCCCCCAAATCCAGCCGGGACGAGTCTTTGGGGTCGACAAAACCCTCGGACTGGTCATCGGAACGAGCGTGCAGGGACGAGAGATTCGCTGTCGAATCTTCGGAGACGGGTCCGACACGATTCTGATTCTGGCGGCCATTCACGGCTCGGAACCGGCCGGGGTTCCTCTGATCGAGCGGCTGGCCGAACATCTTCAGTCCAATCGACACATACTGGAAGGAAAACAAGTTCTCTTGATTCCCATCGCCAATCCAGACGGGCTGGCGCAGGGGACCCGAGGCAATGCCCGAGATGTGGACCTGAACCGGAACTTCGAGGCGGCCAATCGCGAAAACAGTCGGCTCTATGGAATGGTCGGACTTAGCGAACCCGAATCGAGAGCCCTTCACGGACTGATTGTAACCTATCGACCGGATCGAATCGTCAGTATCCATCAGCCGCTGAATTGCATTGATTACGATGGTGACGCCCTGGGGTTGGCCCGCGCCATGAGCGCCGAATGTGATTTGCCGGTTCGAAAACTTGGGGCTCGACCAGGATCATTGGGGGCGTATGCGGGGGATACGCTCGGGATCCCGATAATTACCATGGAGTTGCCCTCCCATGCCAGTTATTGGAGCCAGGACGCTCTTTGGCAGCATTATGGAAAATCTCTATTGGCGGCAATATTCTACAGTCATGGAAAGTAGGCCGTACTTTCATGCAGATCGAAAAAACCCGGGGATTGATTGCGGCGCCGTTTACGCCGATGACCACCGACGGTCAAGTGAATCTGGATCGTATCGAAGGACAGGCCGAATTTCTGTGCCGAAATGGCGTTGTGGGCGCCTTTGTCTGCGGGACAACCGGCGAGGGTTTGTCCCTTAGTATAGCCGAACGCATTCAGATTGCGCAGCGATGGATCGATGCGGCGCCAAAGGAATTCCGGGTCATCGTTCATGTAGGTCACACCAGTTTGCCCGAGTGCAAAATGCTGGCCGAACAAGCCCAGCGGGCCGGGGCATTCGGCATTGCGGCCCTGAGTCCGTTTTTCTTTCGACCCAAAACGATCGAGACCCTGGTGGAGTTTTGCCGTGAGGTCGCTGCGGCAGCGTCCGCTACGCCCTTCTATTATTACCATATTCCAGCCATGACCGGAGTGGACTTTCCCATGGCGGATTTTCTTCGAATCGGCACAACCCGAATCCCAACGCTGGCGGGCATGAAATTCACGCACACAGACTTGGAAGATTATCAGCGATGTCATTTCGCAAGCAAAGGACAATTGGACCTTTTGTTTGGTATCGATCAGATGCTTCACCAGGCGTTACCCCTCGGAACAACCGGTGCGGTCGGAACCAATTACAATTATTTGACCCCCCTTTTTCTTCAGGTATTGCGCGGCCATTACAAAGGGGATACAGAAACAGTGCGGCAATGTCAGAATACGGCAAATCGTATCATTGATCTCCTCATGAAAGCCCCCTGCGGTTTTCATGTCGCAGCCAAACACACCATGCAAATGGTCGGATTTGACTGTGGTCCAGCCCGCTTACCGTTACGAAATCTGAATCAAATCGAATACCAAGAACTACGAAAAAGTTTGTCTTCCGCCGGGTTATTTGAAGTATGCAGCAAATAAACAACGGCCGGCAGGACAACAACGGAACTTGATGCCCTGCCGGCTTTCCCTGACCTGTCCGTTTAATATTTTACTGAACAACCATATGGTTCCGTTTTTGCGATACTAACGGCAACGCCCTTAAGCAATTCCTGGACGGCTTGATCCACATAATTCACTTTCACCGCCTCACCCTGGGTTTTGCCCATCGGGGCATTGTCGATGGCGCCCTGATAAGCGACCTTTCCATGGGTGTCGAGTACAAACATATGGGGCGTGGTCTTGGCTCCAAAGAGCCGTCCTACGGTTCCTTGGTGGTCATCCAACACCGGATAAGGAAGCGAATACCCCTCTACAAATGCCTTATTCGATGCCACAGTCGCCGTCTTGGTGCTGTTGATCCCCAGCCAAACGACACCTTGGTCAGCATACTTCTTTGCCAGATCTACCATGGTTCCAACCTTGTAGTGGGCCTGCACGAACGGGCATTCCGGATTGATCCATTCCAAAACAACAATCTTTCCGGCATAATCGGAAAGTCGAACTTCTTTTCCCGCATGGTCGTTCAGAGTAAAGGACAACGAAGATCCCACGGCCTTTACGGCCTGTTGGGCAGCAGATTTCAGTTCCCCTGCGGCCGCGACAGGATTCTCCGTGGTAGAAGTCTTATTTGATGTATCCAATGTACCGGCTTCGGACTTACTGGATGCGGGATTTTGCTTACCACAGCCAAAGATCAACACCAGTGCCAGAAAAACCGGTATCCAAGAAAACTTTCGTGCCATTGTCATTTCTCCTTTCATTCAGAGTTCCCTGCCTTTACGACAGATTCCCCTGATAGTTCATTGGATTGGCACCGGTTTCCTATGGAACAATCGCAGCCACGACAATAATCAGCCAGATTATCGCCCCAATGGCCAGTTTGGTGGTCATTCCGACCAGAGTCCCCACTCCTGCCCCCACTCCGGTCCGGATCAAATGATCCGGCCGCTTGCCGGCCTGTCGGTCCAACAAACCCGACAACAGCCCCGCCCCCAGACAAGCCCCTAAAAGCGTCCCGATCAATGGGATCGGAATCACGATGGTTCCTGAGATGGCTCCTGCTATCGCTCCCAAAAATGCTCCGATGGCCCCCCTGCCGCCGGCTCCGGCTCGTCGAGCGCCTCCGACCCCGGCGAACATCTCGACAACCTCGCCGGAAAAGGCCAACACGGTAATGACCACAAGCGTTACGGCGGAAAAGGGTTGAGTATCCCACTGCCACCAGGCAAACAGGACCGTTGTGATCACCATAATCCAGTTTCCGGGCAACAAGAAAAACGACATCCCGACCGCCGCGGCATTCCACAGGATCAAGAGTAACAACCATACTATTATCAAGATTAAATCCCTTCAGGTTCTGAAGTTCGTTGTTTATTGTCCTATAGTTCCCTCCAAAGCGTCAAGCTCGAAACCGACCGATTCGGATCAGGGATTGCACAGATACACAGATTGTCGTACGATACGGGCGTTTATTACAGAAAGGAATATATGATTGACCTGTTGCGAAAACGAAGAAGCGTACGAAAGTTTGAATCGCGCTCGATAGAAACGGACAAGGTTGAGGTGCTCAAAGAAGCCCTGTTGCGTTCGCCAACCAGCCGCGGGCTGAATCCGTGGGAGTTTGTGTTCGTGGATAATCCGGCCCTGCTGGCAGCGCTATCGCGAGCGAAGAAACACGGCAGCGGTTTTCTTAAAGGAGCCCCATTGGGTATCGTCGTCTGCGCCGATCCGGCTCAGTGTGATATCTGGATCGAGGATTGTGCGATCGCTTCGATCCTGGTGCAGATGACCGCCCTGTCGCTGGGACTGGGCAGTTGTTGGATCCAGATCCGGCTGCGCCAAGCCGATACCCAGACGACCAGCGAAGAGTTTATCCGTCAAATGCTATCGCTCCCGAATCATCTTTGTGTACTCTCGATGATCGCCATCGGCTATCCGGCGGAATTCCCCGAGCCCATACCGTTTGCAGAATTGCCCGCGGAAAAGATCCATTTCAATGGGTGGTAGTGTACGCCGCGAATCTAATGAGACAAACCTTTTCTGTCGGGACCGGCGGATTCGACTGCGATGGAATTCGGTGCCCTAAACTCCCTTGCCAGAAATGACGACGGCAATCCGTATGATCTGCTGAACGATTGTCTGTGGCAGTGGAAGTCGCAGATGATCCCTTTAGATGCTCCGGACAACGAGGAAAACGGCTGGCGTCGGATCTCCGTCGGCAGTCCCGACTGGACACAGATCCGCTATCTGGAAATCCATGCCGACACCTGGGATGCCGGTTTCCAAATGGGTGTCGATGGCGTGGGCTTTGATACCGATCGGCCGATCTATCGCGATTTCAACGCCGATTGCTTGGTGGATGCTCTGGACCTGGCTACGCTGGCTCAATTCTGGCTGTGCCCGGAGTGCACACCGACGGCTTGTGAGGGGGCGGATATTGATCTTTCCGGCAAGGTGGATTTGGCCGATTTTGCCCTGTTTGCCGAAACTTGGTTAAAGGAGTGAGTACTCGATCCGTTCCTTTGATACTGTCCGGATTTCCAACAGGGGAGTCTGGATGAGGATCGTATTAAATTCGCATTCAAAATCGATGATTTCGACCGTTACCATGTCCACCGGAATGACACAAAGATTGTGATATGGAAACCACAATCTGGGTCAAAACGGATGGATAAAATTGAAAGACGGTTGTTCGTTGGGTTAGTTCTCTTTGCGATCGGCCTGGTGGTTCTGGTATCAGCAAACCACCAGGATTTGTTTCGGACTCTGAATGATTGGGCGGACCCTTTTGATAAAACCCGGGTCGCGACTGTCCGGATCATCATGGCCGAAAAAGACTGGCAATGGCTTCGGACCAATGCCCGAATGGAACAGTATGTCCGGGGGGATTTCTGGTTTGACGGCCGGCGGTATGCGAATGTGGCGGTGCGGACCAAGGGGATGTCGTCACTGATGAGCGTAGCGGACGGCCGATCCGTCCGGTTGCCGCTCAAGGTGGATTTTAATTTTTTCAATTCGTCCCGTTCCTTTCGAGGATTGACCAAGGTCAGTTTGAACAACGGTTTTTCGGACCCGACTTTCATTCGGGAGATGATCGGATACGAACAGTTTGAGCAAATGGGCATCCCGACACCCCGCTGTTGTTTTGTGGATCTTTATGTCAATCGCGATCACCTCGGGCTATATACAATGGCCGAACCGATTGATAAAGCGTTTCTTCGGCGACATTATTCCAATCCAAATGGAAACCTTTATAAGCCCGAAATGGGGGCCTGTAACCTCAACTGGACAAAAGCGGATTATGAAAAGCAATTGGCCTCCCAGCCGAAACAAAATACTCCCAGCAAGCAGGATCGAACGGCAATTAACATCGGGGGTACTCGACTCAGCGACTTGCTCCGGCTGATCAATCGTGAAAATGGTATCGTTGAATCCAATGCAGGTCAGGGAATGGCCGGACCGTTCGGGGCAGGTCCCGGAGGCCCTGGCGGCGGGCCTGGAGGACCGATGGGCCAAGGCGGCCCCGGCGGTTTTGGACCCGGGATGTTTCTGGCCCCTCAGATGTTTACGGAAGCGGACACGAATTCCGATCAGAAGCTCACGAAAGGCGAATTTAGTTCTTTGGCGGATGCCTGGTTTGAGAAGTTGGATCCGAACAAATCGGGAAAACTGACGCAGGAACAATTCACGGAAAAATTGAATGATGTTCTTCCTCCACCGCCCGGATTCGGCGGGCCCGGGGGTGGAGGGGGATTCGGGCCGGCCATGTTTATTGGGCCGATGCTTTTCGGTATTTTGGATGTTGATAAGAAAGGGGCCATCAGCCGAACCGACCTTAAAAGTGCCTTCGAAAAATGGTACGGGCAATGGGATTCCGACAAGAGTGGCAATTTGACCCAGGAAAAATTGCGGGATGGCTTAAATCACCTTCTCACGACGCCGATATTCGGCCCTCCCGGCGGATTCGGGGGTTTTGGTGGTGGACCGGCCGGACAAGGCGTACCCGGACCGATGGGTGGAGCCCCCGGCGGTTTTATGCCGGCAGGACCGCGGCAGAACGATATTGTCGAAGACCTTTTATTGTCCGATCCGGGGGAATTTGAAGAAAGGATGAACCAGCAGACCCTTGCGGCAAGACCAGGCAGATCGCAGAATATGGCGGGCGGTCCACAGGCCGGTCCCATGGGTCAAGGCGGACAAGCTCGAATGGGTGGCGGACCGGGGGGTGGCTTTGGCGGAGGACCCGGCGGCGGTCCGGGGCCGATGGGAATGTTCGGCGGCGGAAATCTTCTGGATATGATGGGCCTGAAGACCAACGAGAACTATGCCAACCACCAAGCCCTATTTCGGTTTCTCGATGTCCTGAACAAAACACCCGACGATTCCTTTCCCGAAGAGATTGAGAAGGTATTGGATGTGGATCAGGTTCTGCGGTACTTCGCGGCGTCGGTAATGTTGGTACACTTGGATAATTACCTCGGCATGGGCCACAATTATTATTTGTACGAGGACAATGGGCGATTCACGATCCTGCCGTGGGATCTGAATATGGCATTCGGGACCTTCGGGGGCAGCCCCATGGGCGGCGGTGCCGCAGATTTCTTCATCGACGAACCGGTATCCGGCAACATGAACGATCGGCCGTTGGTTCAACGGCTTCTTGCCCACAAACCGTATCTGGAAAAATATCATTCTTATCTGGAGCAGATGCTTACGGGATGTTTTGCAGAGGGAAAGATCGAAGCCCGGATCGACGAGATAATCACTCTGATACGACCCTATGTGGAAAAAGATGAGACAAAATTCGTCACCATGGAGCAGTTTGAATCGGGAATTACCGAGGGAAACAACAGTGGAGGTGGAATGGGACCCTTTGGAGGTCCGGGTCCTCAGGGACAACAGGTGAATGCGGATCTGCCTTCGGATCTACCGGAAGATTTAGCGATGTTGTTCTCGGCGGCCAGGTCCGCTGGAGGCGAAAACCGGCGGATGGGATTCGGACGCGGCGGGCCGGGCGGAGGCGGGCCTCCGGGGATGAACGGTCCGGGATTGAAATCCTTTATCAGCAAACGGCGAGTCTCCGTACGAGCGCAATTGGATGGCACAAAGCCATCGAAGCTGACTGACGAGCAGCGACAGCAGCAAAATCAGCGGTGGCCGATGATGGGATTCGGAGGGATGCGATGATCGGGTGGTTCAAACGACAGGCCGGGACTTCTGTCTCCCCCCTGCCGCAAACGGGATCGGAACGATTCGAACGGAAATTTTTCCTGCCGGGATCGATGATCCCCTTCGCGGCCCATCTACTGGCTCATTGTTGTCCCGCAGATCGACAGTATCCACGGGGAACGGTTCATTCGGTGTATTATGACACGCCGGAGATGGACTTTTTCCGCGATTCACAGGATGGCAATTATGGCCGGGTCAAGATTCGGATTCGCTGGTACGACTTTCCGGCCGCGGAAACTATGACATGTGCGTTTCTGGAATTGAAATCCAAACGGGGATATGCCGGTTCCAAACAGAGAAAGACACTCTCCGTTCCGACCGAAAGACTTGACAATC
The DNA here is from genome assembly GCA_964643355.1 of uncultured Pirellulales bacterium. Taxonomy (GTDB): domain Bacteria; phylum Planctomycetota; class Phycisphaerae; order Sedimentisphaerales; family Anaerohalosphaeraceae; genus FEN-1350. Next base: position 32,498 of record CAZXPW010000030.1, on the reverse strand, counting down.
GGAATCATCCGCAAGATGTTCTTCCATATCCCGCCGTTATGCGGGGTCTGGCCGAGTTTGGGTATTGTTCACCGAATCTCTTGAAACCGCTGATCCGGATTTCGTATCGGCGCATGCGATTCGTAGATCGTCTGACCCATAGTCGAATTTCGCTGGATTGGGACATTCGTTCGAACTTGATCCGGCCGGATGCCAGCCGGAGGGAAGGAGCGATCCGGATGGAAGGTGGCATCATCGAGATCAAAGGCCGGTCAATGGATATCCCCCACACGCTTCAATCGATTCGCGATCTTGGAACAGACTGGAGCCGGTACTCAAAATACGCTTCGTGTGTTGAAGCTCATCTGGAAGAACCCGGATCGATTGGTCGTCACTGGCCGTCTGGACGAATCGGTCTGATGTAAATGCAGAAATCCACCGATCAAGAAAAACAGGAGAATACGACATGTTATTGGCTCAATTGAAAATCGAATCGCTCAATTTAAATCTGACCGATGCTGGAATCGCGATTGGGGTATCGCTGATTGCCTCCGTTGTCGTGTACTTGATGTACCATTTATTTTATGGAAGACAAAACATCGGCGCCGGCGTGGATCGGGCATTTATTCTCGGCGGTCCGGCCATCACGGCCTTGTTCCTGGGGATCCAATGTTCGATTCCCCTCTCATTGGGATTGTTGGGGGCATTGTCCTTCGTCCGGTTTCGAACGCCGGTCAAGGATTCGGCCGAGATTGGTTTTCTTCTGTTATTGATTGCCAGTTCCATCGGGATTGCCACGGGAACCTATGCCATCGTAATCCTGCTATTTGCCGCGGCCCTGATCGCCTTGACGATCCAGCACCTGATTCGCAATCGGTTTTCCCTGCGGAGGTATGCCAATCTGGTCATCTCAATTGATCGGGACGCTTACGGAACGATGGAAGAAACGCTGAACCGTTTTCTCGGCGAGCGTCTGGACAATCTCAACATGAAGACCCTTTCCGTCATGGACGGGAGAGTTTCAATGCACTATCAGTTCCGAAAACGGCCCAGTTTCAGTCGAACCGAATTTGTTCAAGGCCTAAACAATCTGACCGGTAGCGGAAAACCCGAAATCTTCCTGGGTTTGCCGGATTGATGGAATCAATCGTTTCACAACACAAAGATCGGACCTTTTCGCGGATAATGAAGTTTCTGGCTGAAATTCCATATCCGGAAAAAACGAATTATTTGATTTTTCTGGAAATATCTGTTACCGGGATCGTCGTCGTTACACAATAGAACGGTGGTTTGTTCAGACATCGGAGATCTGGGCAGATTAGCCGTAGAATCGGGCAGCCGATCGGCGGCCCAGTCTATTTGTATTGGGAGGTTTTATGAAGAAAGCTATATGGATAACGCTGGTCGGAGTGGTTTTGGTTTGCACGGTCGCAGTCGTTGCCCAACAGGAACAGGCGCGACAGGGTTTTACCCGGATGCGGGAGATTCAGGAACAGGCCATGACGGCATTGCAGGACGACCTAACGAAAATGAAAGCCATGCAGGAACAGGCCGCACAGGCCATGCAGGGGGGAATGCAATCCTTCCAGAACATGTCCGAAGAAGAGCGGAACAAGATGCGGGAGGAATTTACCAAACGGCGAGAGGAAAATCAGAGACTCTTGACGGACATGGAAATGCAGATCAACAAGCTCAAAGGCCGTCGTCCGCTGCAGATGGCGTTTGACGAAGGGCAGAATGAATTGAAAGCCATTCGTGATCTGGCCAACGAGGAAAAGGCCACCAAGACCGCCGAACGGCTGGGACAGTACATCGAAAAAAATCAGGCCAAGTTCGATGAGATGATCAAAAAGCTGGGGCTTCCAGAATTTCAGGGCCGAATGGGTGGTGGTCAGGGGCCGGCCAGGGAACAATAAACCCAAACATGCCTGACCGAATTTTATTTGTCCCGTAACACGAAGGACCGGTTATCTGTTGGATAACCGGTCCTTGTTCATCAAACGGGAGGTGGAGGGATAATTTTGCTCGGTTCGATGTGAACCAGAACATCGGAAATTTCCGGAAAAGCCGATACGATGTCGGCCTGGATACGATGACTGAGATCATGGGATTGAATCAAAGTGATATTCCCGTCCACTTGAACATGGAGATCAAGGTGAATATCGTCAAGGCGACCTCGTGTGCGGAGTTTATGGCATCCGCGGACACCGTTGATGCCGAGCACAACTTCGATGATCTTGCGAGGATCGGCGATGGCCACGGCATCGCAAAGAATCCCGGATTCCTGTTTGATAATACCCCAGGCCGACCACGCGATAAAACCGGAAATAACCAGCGTAATGACCGGATCGAGGATTGGATAACCCAACCTGGACGCGATCAAGGCGACGATAACCGACAGAGAAGTAAAGATATCGGCTCGGGTGTGGAGAGAATCGGCGATTAGAATGTCGCTGCGAAGGGCGATGCCGCGGCGATATTCATAGGTCATCACGACGATATTGACCGTCAGCGTGAGGATCATGACGGCAAAACTGATCCGATCGACGGAAGGAACGACCGGATGGATCAATCGATGAACCCCTTCCCGCCCGAGATTGAAGGCGACGAATATCAACATGGCCGCAATCCCAAGAGCGAAAAGCGTCTCGTATTTTTTATGCCCGTAGGGATGGTCATCGTCGCGCGGTTGCGAGCAGAAATAGATCCCGACAAGACCAATCAGGTTGGATACGCCATCGGCCAGAGAGTGGAATCCGTCGGCGGTCATGCTGGAAGAATGACTGATCAGACCATATACGATCTTGGCGGCGGCGACCACCCAGTTTAGTCCCAGAACCACCCAAAGAACGCGCCGGACCAGTCGATAATGTTGATTGGGATTGACCATTGAAAATCCCTTGCGAAAAGACTAAAGCGATCCCCGAACGGCATTGACCATGGCGGCGATGTGCAGAGGGGATGTCCCGCAGCACCCTCCGAGAATCGTGGCGCCGGCTTTGCAGATTTGAACCACGGCGGCGGCATATTCTGCCGGGGTCAGACGATAAACGGCTTTTCCATCCGTCAATTCGGGACGACCCGCATTCGGTTCGGCCAGCAAGGCCATACCGGTTCCCCGTAACAATCCGGACAATTGTTCGGTTAACGAAACATACCCCTCCATGGTCAGGGTGCCGCAGTTGAAACCGAGAGCACATACTCCCATTCCGGAAATTTTGGAAACAACGGTTTCCGGCATGACGCCCATCATGGTTCGAAATCCTTCCGGAGCCGAATCATAAGCGAAGGAACAGAGAATCGGCAGGTGACAGACCGATTGAACCGCCTGAATCGCCACAAGCATTTCATCCAGGGCGGTCATCGTTTCAATGATAATCCCGTCAACTCCCCCGGCGACCAGACCTCGGGCTTGTTCCGCAAACGCCGCATGAAGCGTTTTGGGTTGAAGAGAACCCACGGGTTCAAGAAAATCTCCGCTGGGTCCGATGTCGCCGAGCACATACCGATCCGCTCCCGCGGCGTTCCGTGCGATCTCGGCGGCCATTCGGTTGATTTCGGAAACATGATTCGTCATGCCATGGCGTGCCAGTGTTACTGCGTTGGCCCCGAAGGTATTGGTCAAAACCGCGTCACAGCCGGCTTCAAAGTATCGACGATGAATCGTTTCGACAATCCGCGGTGAATGAAGATTGACCGCGTCAAAACAGCTTCCGGGTTCAATTCCTTCGGCCATCAACTGGGTTCCCATCGCCCCGTCAATGAAAAAAAACACGCCCGATTTCAATCGCTCGGCCAAGCGGATGCGGTTCATTGCTCCTCCTTTGGATTTCCGATTTGGAGAAACTCGCAGGACTCGGATAATTCGTATACGCGAGCATAGCCCTGGGGCTGGGGACGCGCAAACAATTTGCCCTTGAGTTGGGTCTCGGTCGGTTCAAATACAGCCATGTTTTGCAGGGACAAAATGGCGGATGCCTGGGCTTCCGGATCGATCCCCTCAAGGGTGATGAGTGACGGAACACAGGGGAATCGGCCCGGTTCCGGGTAATCCTGAAGAGACAAGGCCAGAACAACTTTTCCCTCGTTCAGGTATTCGATCCGTCCGATCCGGCGATCGCAGGTCCCGACATATAATCGTTTCCCAGGCCGTCCGAGATCGTCGTTTCGGACCAGGACATCCCAGCCCGGTTGACGGTTCAGCATCCAGGGCCCTTCCAGATCATACATCCCGCAACATTCCAATAAGACCGCCGGATTGAGCCACAATTGCGTCGGGCACAAAAGCAGCCGATCTCGTCTGCCCCACCAATAGGAACTGATTTCCTTGGGGGGAGCCGCCAGCCAAAATTCTTCGGCATTGGATCCGATTCGGATCGTCTCGCTTCCGAGGATATTGCCCCGAAGGAAGAAACGGTTCGGAGGGACAAATCGGATATCAATGGATGGATTTTCCTCGTGGAGCTTGTGGTCTGGGCCAATCCAGCGGATCCGGCAACTGCCCGAACTCCGCATCGGAACCACCGCGTCACGCTGGGCCTCCAGATCGAGGACGATCTGCGCGGCCGTGGCCTGGCTCAGGCAGGTCTGAACCGGTGGGGCCTGAATGGTTGGCGTACACCCCATCTGCATGAACAGCCCCCCTGCCGCCAACGCCAGTCCGGTCCAGTATCGCAGTCGGGAAACAATCATAATTCCACCTGCAAGATCTGACCCATCTGGGAGGATAGTTGTTCAATCTGATCTTCTGTCAGGTGAGGGTTGACAACCTGAACCGTGCGGTCTTCTCCAGTCACGCGAAGAGTCCAGATTTCCTGTCCTTCTATTGTTTGACTGGATTCGTACTTGAGTTTCCGTTTTCGCATCAGGATCAGCATCAGAACGAATCGGAAACGGTTTTTTTCCGTCTCGGCCTCCTCCGCCAGGCGATCAAAAAAGGACATCAGCATCTCATCGCTGACCAAAAGGCGTTTTTTTTCACGGCCTTCGGGAATGCGGCTCTTCCAAAAGCAATAAGTGGCCGGTTTCTCCGATTCCCAGAACGATATGGAATAATCTCTTCGTTCCAGGCCCTGTTCAGTCTCAACGAGAGCCGCAAAATAATCCGTCCCCGGCGAAAAGACCTGGCCGGTTCCGCTGCACTGTCCGAGGGGTTTCCTGATTTCCCAATCGGTCGCCATGGCGTCAATCTCCGCCCGGTTGAATTTCGGTTTCAAATTCCAACCATAGTCTGAGACCCTCGGATATCGCGGGGCCGATCCCCTTGACGGCTTGCAAATCCTCAACACGCTGAAACACTCGATCCCCAATCCGGTGTTGACTCCGAAATTCGACAATCGCGGCCGCACGGGAGGATCCGATATTCGGGAGGGTCATCAGCAAAGGGATATCGGCGGTATTGGGATTGACGCGGGAAATCAAAAACGGATGGTTAATGGATCGTCGGGTCCATGACACATCCCAATACAATCCCCCGATTGCAATGGCCGACATTCCCATCGCCAGAACCATGGCCCTGCCGGGAACCCCCAGACGCCCCGAAACCGAATCTGGCTGTATCGAATTCATCCCGGCTCCATCAATTATGATTTTCGATTCATAATGGCCTTCTGGAGACGGGCCAAAACCAACAAGGCCTTTTTTGGATCTAGTTTGGAATTCAGCAGCCCTGAAGAAGGGACATCCATGGACGGGCTATCCGCCAAATAGGACCATGTAATCGACTGGATAAAGGTTTTGCCCAGAGCAATTCGATACATTTGATCCACCCAATCCGCCTGGATTTCCTGATCCCAGGGACGATGCCAGGTTCCTCCGGACTCAAGCCCCTCCTCCAGGATGGTCTCGGGGACAGCTAGTCCCGAAATATGAACGGGTTTGGCCACCTGAGCGAAACAATCCAGTCGGGAGGATATCTGCATCATATCCCGTATCTGCATTCCGGGTTTATTTTTCCCAAAGTGCATCATTAAAGAAAAAGCGTCAAAACTGATTCCGCTTTGGATCAGCATGTCCATATAAACCAGCGGCGGGATGGTATTGCGGTTAAACGCATAATATTCCCCCCACGGATATACCAGTTCGACCATTTTTTTCGAGTTGGAATCGGCCGCACGAGCCGCAAGGCAGGCCGTTCGGGTCATTTCAATGATCTGTTCGAAACTGAAATCAAATTCGTTCTCGGCATGGAGACCGCTGACCAGACGCCAACTGTGAATGTATTTGGAATACCGGGAGACCATTCGGGACACAAACCCATAGGCGATCTCCCGGACGCGACCAAACTCGAATTTGCCGTCGATCAACCAGGCGGGAAGATCCTCCCGGGTGAACCGAAGAATCGGTCCCGCACACACCGCCAGGCGTCGGCCGGAAAGATGTTCGACACAGCGATCGACAACCGAAAAATCAAATTCTCCCTGGTGCGGCTCAATCTGTGCCCACCGAATGGGGATTGTGACATATCCGAACAATTCCAGCAAGAGTCGTCGATAGCCGTCGTCCTCGAGCCAGACCGGATCAACCGTGATCCCCAAACTGTGTCGGCCAAGCCCTTTGCTTTTCAGTCGGGAGACAAGGCCCTGATCCGCGTTTCGCAACGCGAGTTTTTCCGAATATTCGAGAGCTTTGCTAAGGGACTGATCCGCCAAAAAAGCCGCTTTCGCAGGATCTTGAATATGCTGCAGGGCCTCGACAAATAGTGACTGGGCTTCCTGTCCCAGCGCGACGGTTGAACTCCCTTCATCGAATAACGACCAGTCTTCCCGTTTCAGCGTGATCTGCATCAGGCGGGCACGGGCCAACTCCACATTCAGAATATAGGGTTCTTTTCGTTCGGGCAGGCGAGTTGTGGGCAGAAAAATTCGACCGCTGCCTTCGACTGGCCACAACAACGACAATCCGGCCGAATCGCTGCTTTTTCGTTTGCATTCGATTTCCCCGTCCCGGGAACGGATCGATTGTGTCGATTGAAGCGGAATTGTATCCGCCCCAAAAAGATAGGCGCCATTCAGGTCGAAACCATCTGGCCGCGAATGATTTGAAAATACCTGAAATTTCACACGGTTCCTTATCGAGTCACGACAGTTGATGATTGTTTCTCGACCGGGATTATACCGTCGTGGATGGCAAACACAATGAAAATCCCGTCCGGGTTTTCCTGGACGGGAAAAGTGTAATCAACGAAAAGTCAACTGAAGATAACACACATAAAGGATATATTGAAATCCAACATATCCGAAGGCAATCAGAATGCCCAGTCCGGCCAACTTTGCCAATCGAACCGGGTCGATTCGTTGCAGTGGCCCGGAAGATTGAAGCAAACCGTTGCTGGCCACCATGGCGGAAACCTCCTGAGTTCGACAGGATTCCGCCAAAACATCGATTGCGTCGCTCAGAATCCGATCTCTGGCCCCCGCATCGGTGGCGATACGAAATCGTTTAACAAGTCGTTCTACATTCACCGCAAACCTCATGTCCTGCCTCAATTTTGAACCGGTTTCGTAACCTTTGAATCCCGTATCGATAACGCCCCTGGACCGTATTGATCGATACGCCCTGCTGAATCCCGATTTCGCGAAAAGTCATGCCCCCCAACAAATGCAAAAGAATGACTTCTCGCTGTTCGACGGGCAATTGATCCAAGGCCTCGTTCAGCCAAAAAGAGCTTTCATCGGCCATCGCCGCCTGTTCCGGAGTTCGGCAGCCCGACCGAAAGGCATCCATCTCCGCCGAATGTCTCGGATGGCGGTTTGTGGATCGAAGCCAGTCTTTGGCTCGATTCGCAACACAGCAGGCCAAAAACGCCTTCAACGAGCCGGTAAGGCGAAACTGATGGATGCCTTCGACAAACTCCAAAAAGACATCATGCAATAGATCTTCAGCCACGGCCGAATTATGTACAAGTTTGTAGGCCAGAGCCATTAAAATCCCGGCGTACTTGTCATAAATTCGAACCAGTGCCGAACGGTCTCCGTGTTTTACACGGAAAATCAGCAGTCGATCTTCGATCATCGATCCCTCATAGGACCCAATATTGAGTTCTCTGATACTACAACGATTCCCCTCGCTTGTTTAGTATATCTTGTCTGCAAGTCACGCGTATAAAAATTTTCGATTTTCGATATGATTTATACTCCAAAATCGATCTTCGAGTTCGTTTATATACCCTCAGAAAGAGTTGTTTCTTGACAATCCGTTTTGGGAAACGATAATTAGACCTGTCTTTTGTAACTTCCTCGGGAAATAACATGATCACCGATTGCCATACACATATTGGATTTGCGCCCAGTGATGAGGCCGTGGCTGGTTTGATGAACTCCTGCCAGGGTGTTGATGTTACATTTGTATTGGCTACGCCGGAAAACAATACGAAAAATACGAATAAAGACCTCGTAAATTTCCTTAACAATCGGCATAATTTGGTCGGATTTGGAATTGTCCATCCTTTGGTGGATAATATCGGCTCTCGGAGCTTGGCATCCTTTCGGGAAATGGGACTTCAAGGTCTGGTTGTTTATTGCTGCAATGGGGGCTTTCACCCGACGCATACCCGTGCCATGCGGCTCTATGAGGGTGCCGCCGAATTGAAGCTTCCGATTTTCTTTCACAATTGCGCCCCCCTGTTATCGGGAGACATTCTCGAATTTGCCCAGCCGATGTTGCTGGATGAAGTCGCACGGTCATTTCCCAACCTGAAAATGATTATTGGAAATATGGGATTGCCTTTCTTGTCTCAAACCCTGTGTCTGTTATCCAAGCATCCGAATGTGTTTGCGGATCTGTCCATTGTGCCAAACCGGACTTGGGAAGTGTACGATTTGATTGTACAGTCGTTTGAGTGGGGTGTGATGGACAAATTGTTTTTCGGGAGCGGCTATCCTGCCGCGGTAGCGGGTAACTGTATTGAAACCTTATTGGGTTTCAATCGCATGGTATCCGGAACCAGTCTTCCGATCGTTCCTCGCGAGAAAATCAGAGCGGTTATTGAACGAAATACGCTGTCGATTCTCGGATTGAATCCCCCTGCGGCCGGATAATCCACAGAAAAAAAGGGCCTCCAAAGAGGCCCTTTTTTAGAGGTTACTTAAATCCCTCCGGCGCATGATCGGTGTATTTTGTCAGGGCTTCTTCAAGGTCCACATGATTGATATTGGCCAAAGTACACAACCATGCGAAGACATCGGCAAATTCTTCTTTTTTATTTGCGACATCTTCCCCCCCCAGCGCAGTTGCCAATTCCCCGACTTCTTCAATGAACCATAAGAAAGTCGCAGCCGTACCTCTCTGGCGGTCCCGCCGGCCGTAACGGGCCTCGATCTGTCGCTGAAATTCCCGTATTTCCATTCGCTGGATCAATGACCCGGCGGTTAATCGAGCAATTTACTCAGGCGGGCCTTGTCGTAAATCGCGCGAATTTCTTTGGTGGCTTTGTTACAGACATCTTCCATTTTTAAGGCAAACGATTGCTTGCCCGTCTGTTCTGCCAGGTGAAGATGTCCCATGAGAGGACCATCGACCGCCTCAATAATTTCCAGCATTGTTACGCTCTCTGCCGGACGAGCCAGGAAAAATCCGCCCCGCGGTCCCCGTTTGCTGCGAAGAACATTCGCCCGCACAAGCTGTTGAAGGATTTTCAACAGGTACTCAAGCGGAATGTTATATTCTTTCGAAATTCTGGCCGCGAGAACCGCGCCTTCCTTGTAATTTTGGGCGATGAAGCCCACGGCAATCAAGGCATAACCGGTTGATCTACTGATCTTCATGTTTGTACCTCCACTTCTTAAAATGTCCTGAATTCCACTCGCTTAAAACACATTCCTTGATCAATCCATTCTTTCTCGCGTCTTCCATAACCCGGTTGTACTGATAACTCTAAATCCGTTAAGTAGGATTATCAAGGAAATATTTCCGACTTGCAAGAGAAAATTATAACAAAATCGGTATTTTTCCGGATGACTAAAAGGAATATCCTAATCCCTCGCTTTGTGATAGGATATATTACCTATTCGGCCGAACAAAGGAATGTTGCGGGAATCGAAAATCTTTGTATAATGCCTTTTCAAACGCTGCCAGATTTCAGATGGAATCGGCGGCTGGAAACCCTGGAGTTGATGGAAACGGAATACAGAATGGAAAAAGGCGGGTACCCCTTCACCGTGATCGAGGGCCAGTGGCAGAAATATTGGGAAACCCAGAAGACCTTTCGTGCCATTGATGGCAAAAAACTCGACGGAGTTCAGGCGGGCGAAAAACCCAAATATTATATTTTGGATATGTTTCCGTACCCCTCTGGTCAGGGCTTGCATGTGGGCCATCCGGAAGGTTACACCGCCAGCGACATCATCGCTCGTTACAAACGAATGAAGGGATTCAATGTTTTGCACCCCATTGGGTGGGATGCCTTTGGATTGCCGGCCGAACAGTATGCGATCCAGACGGGAACTCACCCTGCCGTCACCACGCAAAAAAACATCGACAACATGCGTCGGCAGGTCAAATCGCTTGGTTTCAGCTACGACTGGGATCGTCAGGTTGACACCACAGACATCGGCTACTACAAATGGACGCAATGGATTTTTTTGAAGTTGTTTAATTCCTGGTTTGATGAGGATCGCCAAAAGGCCCGCCCCATCGAGGAATTGCCGATTCCCGATGGCCTTTCGGAAGAGCAACGGGAGCAATTTATCAACGATCGACGGTTGGCGTATGAGGCCTATGCTCCGGTGAATTGGTGTCCGGAACTTGGAACCGTTCTGGCCAACGAAGAAGTTGTCGGAGGGGTCAGCGAGCGGGGCGGCTTTCCGGTCATTCGAAAACCGATGCGCCAATGGATGCTCAGGATCACCCGTTATGCCGAGCGATTGCTCAAGGGTCTGGATACGGTGGATTGGCCCGAATCCATTCGTAAATTGCAGACCGATTGGATCGGCCGAAGCGTTGGGGCCTCGGTGGATTTTCGGGTAGACGGACACCAGGTTGTCATACAAATTTTTACCACTCGACCCGACACGCTTTTCGGGGCCACTTATATGGTTTTGGCTCCGGAGCATCCGTTGGTGGATACCATTACCACCGACGGCTACCGAGACGAAGTGAACCGATATCGTGAGCAGGCGGCCCGGAAAAGCGACTTGGATCGCACGGATCTGGCCAAGGAAAAAACTGGCCAGTTCACCGGCGCCTATGCGATCAATCCGGTCAATGAAAGTTTAATTCCCGTTTGGATCAGTGATTATGTTCTGATCAGTTACGGCACCGGCGCAATTATGGCGGTACCGGCGCATGACGAGAGGGACTGGGAGTTTGCCAAAACATTTGATCTCCCGATTCTTCCCGTTGTCGAGCCGTCTTCGGAGGCGGCGATGCAAACGAATCTGGGGGAAAAACTGCGGGCAGAAGGGGTTCATGATGTCCCTGCCGCGGTCGCTTCGGCGGTCAAACGGTGCGAAATCTGTTTTGTCGGCGATGGAATCGCCATCAACAGCGGATCGTTCAATGGCTTGTCCACGGCCGAATTCAAAACCAAAATTACCGACTGGCTGGCCGAACGGGGTCTGGGGAAACGGGCCGTATGTTACAAGTTGCGGGACTGGCTATTCAGCCGACAACGATATTGGGGAGAGCCATTTCCCATCATTCATACCGAAGACGGCAAAACCGTGGCTCTGTCGGAACAGGATCTTCCGCTGGGTTTGCCCGAAGTAGCCGACTTCAAACCCACCGGCACGGGCGATCCGCCCCTGGCCAAAGCGACCGACTGGGTCAATGTTACATTGCCCGACGGGCGGCGCGGAAAACGCGAAACCAACACCATGCCCCAATGGGCGGGAAGCTGCTGGTATTACCTGCGCTATCTGGACCCACACAATGATCGTGAGGCCTTCGCCGCAGACAAAGAACGCTATTGGATGCCGGTAGACTTGTATATCGGGGGGGCCGAACATGCCGTTTTGCATTTGCTGTATTCCCGGTTTTGGCACCACCTGCTGTATGACCTGGGATATGTCAGTACCCCTGAACCCTTCAAAAAATTGATCAACCAGGGGATGATCCTGGGCGAAGATAATCAGAAGATGAGCAAATCTCGCGGCAATGTCATCAATCCAGACAAGGTCATCGCCGATTACGGCGCCGATTCGATGCGGTTGTACGAAATGTTTATGGGCCCTCTGGAAGCCACCAAACCGTGGAGTATGCAGGGGGTGGAAGGCGTACATCGGTTCCTGAATCGGGTCTGGAGATTGGTTGTCGAGGAAGACTCGGGAAAGGTCGGCGATAAAGTTCAAGACATTGAACAGGATGAAGAAACGCAGCGACTTCTTCATCAGACGATTCAAAAAGTCGGGGAGGACATCGAATCGTTTGGATTCAACACCGCGATCAGCCAAATGATGATTCTGGTCAATCATCTGTCCAAACTTCCCATTCGTCCGAAAGATGCCATCGAATCGCTGGTGTTAATCCTGTCTCCGTTCGCCCCGCATATTTGCGAGGAATTATGGCGACGATTGGGTCATCCCGAAACCCTGGCCTATGAAACCTGGCCGGCATACGATCCGGCGCGGACCCGGGCACGAACGGTCGAACTGGCGGTCCAGGTTCTGGGGAAAATCAAGGATCGAATTCTCGTAGCCGCTGATGCGGACGCCAAGACGATTGAAGACGCCGCCCTGGCCAGCGAGAAAGTCCGTGCGGCGTTGGCGGGAAAACCGGTCAAGAAAGCCATTGTGGTTCAGGGACGACTGGTGAATCTGGTTATTTAACGATGGACGGAACCGGAACGGAAAATCGGATCACGCCCGGGAATTTCGGGGCCGGAATGGATCCATTCCAGAAGGGACGCGAAGATTCATGAAAATCGAAATAGAAGCCAAGGTCGTCGTGGGAGATTTGCTTCCGATCGCCGAGGCGGTTCGCTTGGCTGGAGCCGAATCCCGCGGGACGACCTTGCAGCACGACATCTACTATAGCGATCCCAACGGCAAGTTGCTCAAAACGGGATGCGGACTGCGGATCCGACAGCAAAGCGGCGACACGAACCGGACAATTCTTACCTTTAAGGGTCCGGTTTCAAAGGGGCCCTACAAGACCCGACCGGAAATCGAGGTCGAGATCGACAATCGTGAATCCATGCAGCAACTGATGGAAGGACTCGGATACAAGGTGGTGATCGAAATCCGCAAGCATCGACAAAGCTGGATGCTCGACGATTGTGAAGTATGCCTCGATGAAGTCGAGGGGTTGGGGCGTTTTGTTGAAGTCGAAGGTCCCGGCGATGAAGCGATTACCCGGACCCTCCAACGAATCGGTCTGGGGGATTATGTTCATATCAACCGCGGGTATGCCAGCATGATGATGGAAAAAATGGGCATTCGAAAGGATACCTGGGGCAAGAGTTTCATCAAAGCCAAACCCCGTTTTCATCGGAAACCCCGCCCCAAGGACAAACATCACAAGGGCAAACAACATCCCCCCCGCCGGGATGATCGAAGGGATCGCGGTCCGCGTGACCGTCATTAAGGGGAGACTTGCCGCGTGATTCAGCCGGGCGATGGATATATTCAGTATATTGTCAATCCCAAAAGCGGATCCAGCAGCAACAAGTTGCTCGTGGCCGAATTCAAGGACTATCTGCTGGCTGCCGGATATGAAGTTCGAACGCAATTGACCGAATCCCTGCCCCATGCCTGCGACCTGGCGACTGCGGGATGTCAGGATCCCGATTGCGCATTGGTGGCCGCCGCCGGCGGCGATGGGACGATCCGCGAAACGGTTCACGGTCTGGCGGGAAGTTCAAAACCCCTCCTGATTATCCCCAGCGGAACCGAAAACCTCCTGGCCAATGAACTGGGATTCGGTCTTAAAACCGACAGTTTGATTCGGGCCTTCGAGGGCGATTGCCTCCGTCCTCTGGATCTGGGTCGAATCAACGGAAAGCATTTCACCTCAATCGCCGGTTTCGGATTTGACGGAACGGTCGTGCGGATCGTGACCGAAAATCGAAAAGGTCATATCAGCCATCTGGACTATTTCTGGCCCATCTGGCAGACTTTCTGGGGTCATCGATTTCCTCGGTTTCAGGTCTCTATTGATGGAAAAGAAGAGTTTGACGGACACGGAATGGTGTTTGTGGGCAATATTTCCCGATATGCCATCGGCCTGCAAATCCTTCACGACGCTCAGTATGGGGACGGGTTGTTGGATGTCTGCATCTATCGTTGCCGTGGAAAAACGCACCTGATGAAACATACGGTGATGACTCTGCTGAAACGGCATTCAAGACGGACGGATGTCCTGTATCGACAATGCCGGCAGGTTTCAGTGCGATCCAATTCTCCGGTCGTCAATACCGAAATCGACGGAGATCCCGGTCCGCGGTTGCCGGTACAGATCGATGTCATTCCCCACGCGGTCAATGTCCTGGTCCCGCCGGGGGCAAAACCCGCCGGGATACGAACGCGATTGATGCGGATTCTGGACTGACCACAACCAATTGACGGCAATCTACGGGAAGGCAAATGAAATGAGCCCATCGTTTACGATTGGAAATGTCAAAATCGAAACCGATTCCGCATTGTTTGTCATCGCCGGCCCCTGTGTGATCGAAGAAGAGGAAGGCACGCATCGAATCGCGCGAAAACTGGCCGAGATCCGGGATCGAACGGGAATTGAATTTCTTTTCAAGGCCAGTTTCGACAAAGCCAATCGCACCAGTATCGCCAGCTTTCGCGGCCCGGGGATGAACGAAGGGTTGCGTATTCTCTCGGACATTCGAACCGAAACCGGGCTTGCATTGGTGACGGATGTGCATGAGCCCGATCAGGCCGGCCCCGTCGGGGAGGTGGTGGATTGCGTTCAAATTCCGGCTTTCCTTTGCCGCCAGACCGACTTGCTGGTCGCCTGTGCCCGTACCGGAAAGACGGTCAATGTCAAAAAAGGCCAGTTTGTTTCCCCGGCCGAGATGAAAAACGCCGTTCAAAAAATCCGTGACTCCGGAAATGACCGCATCCTGCTGACCGAACGCGGGACTTTCTTTGGATACAACCGACTGGTTAACGATATGACCGCCATCCCGGCCATGCGGGCGCTGGGCTGTCCGGTGGTGATGGATGCGACCCACAGCACCCAGCAACCCGGAGGCCTGGGGCAAGCCAGCGCGGGCAACCGCCAATTGGCCCCAGTTCTGGCAAGGGCCGCCGTCGCGGCAGGAGCCGACGGCCTGTTTCTGGAAGTCCATCCCGACCCTGACAAAGCCCTCTGCGACTCGGCCTGTATGATTCCCCTGGATTGGGTCGAAGACTTGGTTTTGGTATGCCAAAGGATATACACTCTCGTGCGAGAGGGACAAAAATGATGAATCGGCAATCCGATACATCCCCTCGTTGGAAGTATTTGTTTGGCCCGGTCCCTTCCAGGCGTCTGGGGCAAAGTCTGGGAGTTGATGTTGTCCCCCTGAAAACCTGCACCCAGAACTGCGTCTATTGTCAACTCGGCTTGCATGGGAAAACGACGGTAGAGCGGCGTGAATATGTACCGATCCAGGAAGTCCTCGAGGAATTGCGCGCATGGCTTGCCGGGGGAGGAACGGCCGATTATATCACCATCAGCGGATCGGGTGAACCCACTTTGTTCAGCCGGATAGACGAATTAATCAAAGAAGTACGCGGGTTAACCAATATCCCTGTCGCCATTATCACCAACGGGACCCTGCTGCAGAATCCGGAGGTCCGTCGTGCCTGTTGCCTTGCCGATGTCGTAATGCCGTCGCTGGATGCCGGAGACGATCAGACCTTTCAACGGATCAACCGTCCCCATCCGAGTCTGACTTTTGAATCCTTTGTTCAGGGTTTGATTGAGTTTCGTCAGGCATACCACGGCCAATACTGGTTGGAGGTATTTCTGGTTGAAGGCATCAATACCCGTCCGGAACAGCTTGCCGGAATTCGGACCATCCTCGAACGCATTCAACCGGATAAAGTCCAGGTTAACACCGCCGTCCGGCCGACGGCGGATGCGGATGTCGGACGGGTAGGACCGTCGCGACTTGAGGGACTGGCGAGGCAGTTGGGCCCTCGAACCGAAGTCATCGCCGATTTCAGTCGGGCCGGACATCACGACAGCGGGTTTCCAGACGCGCAGATCCTGATTGAAGTTCTTCGTCGGCGCCCCTGCAGTCTCTCGGATCTCTCTGCTTCGCTTGGGTATCCCCCGGATCTTCTGCAACCGGTTCTCGATGACCTGCTCCGGCAAAACTCCATACGCCGGGAACTTCGCGGCGATACCTGTTATTTTAAAATCTGATTTCATTTTTGCATTCGATCCTATTCCCGGATACATCCGGAAAAATACCGATTCATTTCTTTTTGGTTCCGCGATTATGGGGCTGAAAATCCGATTTGTTGCGCCCCATTGACGCAAGGTCCGAAATTTATGCTGAATTTTTTCAAAATCCCCTTTAGAGAACCGATTTTAGACCGATAAATGCTGTAGTGAAGATGGATCCCGATGTGCAACCGAGGTCGATGGAATGCAAAGAACGCACAAGCAATTGATCCTGAACAAAGGCATAGAGAAATATATCTTCCGGTACGAGGAGGGACAGGAAGGGGAATTGCTCGAAGCCCTTGTTGCACAGGCCAATGACACACGAACCGATTTTGACTGGTTTGACGCGGCCGTGCTGAGTTTTAAATTGACGCAATCGCTGATCGGGGAGGCCGATCGGATCTTGTATGACGATGTGCCGGATATCTTTACCCCTCCGGTTGTGGAAACGGAAGACGAAGAATAGCCGTTCCGGCGATGGGAACCAACGATCGCCGAAAACAACGAACCGTTTGGATCAAGGACTATGACTATGGCAGAGTGCGCGATGACACAGGAATTTCTGAATTATCTGAAATTCGAAAAGCACTTTTCGGACTATACTGCCCGTTGTTATGGGGCAGATTTGGAGCAATTCATGGATTTTCTGCACGGAACCGTCGCTGAAGATCATCCAACATCCGGCGGGGAGTCCTATCATTCCTGGAATACCGATACCGGCGGCGTGGCGACGGCCACAAAACCGGAAACCAAGCTCGAAGAGCAGATCCTTGCGGCCGATGTGAATCTGATCCGTCGGTTCATGGCGGCTCTGTCCGACAAGCAGTACTGCAAATCGACAACCGCCCGAAAACTGGCGACCCTGCGAAGTTTCTACAAGTTTCTTGTTAAACGGAACTATGTCACCGCCAATCCGGTCACGACCATCAAAACGCCCAAGCAGGAAAAACGGTTGCCCCGTTTTCTGGAATTTGAAGAGGTCCAGAAACTACTGAATACTCCCCAAAGCGACAATTGGCTGGGTGTCCGGGACCGGGCCATTTTGGAAACCTTATATAGCACGGGAATGCGAGTCAGCGAATTGGTGGGATTAAATCTGGAAGATGTGGATTTTCTCGGCGAAGTCATTCACATCCGCGGAAAGGGCAAGAAAGAAAGAATCGCTCCGATCGGATCCAAAGCCCTTCAGTCCATCCAGCAGTACATCGAGTATCGAAACAAGCGGATGCAAAATGACGGCGGATTCGACAGCAAGGTCCTGTTTGCCAACAAACACGGAAAACGGCTCAGTACCCGAAGCGTACGGCGAAAGATGGACAAATACCTTCGGCAGGCCGGACTGGACCCGGCGATCAGTCCGCATACCCTGCGGCACAGTTTCGCCACCCACATGCTCAATAACGGGGCGGATCTTCGCAGCGTCCAGGAGCTTCTCGGACATCAATCGTTATCCACAACGCAGATCTATACCCATGTAACCACTGGAAAAATGAAACAAGTGTACGACGGCGCCCATCCGAGGGATGGGATGGATGGTAAGAGTTGAGTATCCCCGCGGGATACGGTGGTTCGGGAAAAGCCCGTCGTCTTCGGCGGGTTTTTTTTGATTGGGCTCAAATCATCGGCAGATAGATCGAAAATTCACTACCCACTCCCAGTGTGCTGGATACGCTGATCGATCCCCCCAGCAGTTCAACAAGCCGACGGGTAATCGTAAGTCCCAGCCCTGTTCCCCCATAGAGGCGAGTGCTGCTGCTGTCAACCTGCGTAAATGCCTCAAAGATACGAGTCAACTGATCGGGCGCGATCCCGACCCCCGTATCTTCGACTTGGAAGACTATGAAATTGCGCTGATCCCGTCGATCCCGGCCAACTCGTAGAATAATTCGGCCCTTGGCGGTGAATTTGACCGCATTCCCCAATAGATTGATCAGACATTGTTGGAATCGTACCGAGTCCGTTTGAAAGGAGGTGGGAACCCCGGGTGCTACGGAGATTTCACAAAGTAAATTTTTCCCGCGTGCCAGCGGCTGAATTACCGTCTGAACCGAATGGAGAATGTCGTGGAGTGCTACAGGGGCGATATGGACTTCGAGTTTCCCCGCCTCAATTTTCGAGAAATCCAAGATATCGTTAATAATCGATAACAGGTTTTGGCCCGCCGTCAGAATCGACTGAATGTACTGTCGATGCGAATCGGACAATGGATCCTCAAGAAGAATCCCCGCAAAACCGAGAATGGCATTCATGGGGGTACGAATTTCATGGCTCATATTTGCCAGAAACTGACTCTTGGCGATACTGGCGGCCTTGGCTTCTTCAAGGGCTATTTCCAATGCCCGGGTTCGTTGGATTACCAAGTTTTCAAGATTCAAATGGTATCGTCGCAACGCCGAATCCGCCAGCCATTTTGTTCCCAGGGCCACCGCGAATTGCCGTAATTCATGATGGTGAAAAGGTTTTTGGATATAAAATAGTTTGTCGGCTGGAGGAACCCGACGCCGAATCTGGGCGGGAGTTGTTTCTGAATACCCCGTTACCACGACAATCTGAATGGCCGGGTCCAGTCGTCGAATTTCTTCAGCCAGCCAGACTCCATCGTTTCCGGGAGGCATTCGAATATCCAGAAAAACCACGGCAAAGGGGTTCTGTTGCTCCTGGGCTTGACGGACGGCCTCCAAAGCCGTTTGACTTTGATTTTGACAAACCAGATCGATGGCATACGGATCGGGTGATTTGTCCTCGGATGAACCTCCGAACAATTCGACCGCCAATTGATGAAGATGGTCCGACGAACAGTCCGGGTCGTGCTCGGGCGTGAGGATGTTTCGGTAGGATTGAAGAATCGGTTCCTCATCGTCTACCGCCAGGATTCGTAGAGAAGTTGTACTTGCTGAAAGGACCGTCATTGGATTCTCCCAGATTCGAAAATTTCCAGCGGCCATTCAATATGGAAAGTGGCGCCTTTCCCCAATCCTTCGCTTTCGGCATAGATGCGTCCATGCAGGGTAGCGAGAATCGTGGCGCACCAGTGAAGCCCCAATCCCCAGTTGGATTGTCCCTTTGTCGAAAACCCTCGTTCAAAAAGCCGCTGAAAAATCTCCGGGGCGATCCCGTTACCGTTATCCCGTACCCGAATGTGTAACTGGGGAAGCGATCCTTGGGTCTCAATCCCGGCGTCCAGCAGAATATGCCCGTCGTGACGGCCCGAATGTCGAATGGATTCGGCGGCGTTGACCAACAGGTTGGAGATCACCTGAACCATTTGAACGCGGACCACGGGTACCGGACCGATCCCCTCGAGGGAAGGATCCAAAATGACTTCAGCCGGCCGGAGCGAATCTATTCCGACAAGCGTCAGTGAATCTTGAATCAGTTCCAGGGGTCTGATGGATTCCATCAGGGATGGATTGGAGCAGTATTGTTGCTGATCCGCGAGAATCTCTTCGATCTGAGCAATGGATCGGTGAATGTCTGAAAGGCGACCATGAATCCGTTCGATCAAATGGATCAGGCCGTCACGCCCTGAATTCACAAACCGAGTCAGTTTTGTATGACGATCCGAATCGGTATCGTGCGCGGCCAATTCCTCGATTGCCATTCGAAGAGAATGGATCGGTACAGCATCCACCTCCCGGTATAACTCCTCGATTACCGTTGTAATCGGGGTCAGCGCGTTTCGAAGATTGTGCAGGACCCCCGCGGCCATTTCCGACATTCCGGACAAGAACGCGCGATCGTTTAATTGTTTGCGGGCCTGATGCAATTGACGGGTCAATTCGTTGAACTCCCGGGCCAGTGTTCCCATCTCGTCGTTGGAACTCACCGTTAGACGGGTTGTCAGATCCTGCGTCTTCCGGAGTATGGAAACATGATTTGCCAGTTGCTGAGCCGGACAAAGAACCAGTCGGTGTAGAAGGAACCACAACAGGATCCCGGCCGCAAAACCAAACCAACCCAGCGAAACAAGAAAGAATTGTACGCTGGCCATTCCCTGCCTCATAATGTCTCGATGCATACGCACCTGAAGAACCAGTTGGTTTCGCCCGGCCAGATCGCAGATCAGATGATACCCGAAAACCCGTTTCAAATCGGGAGTCACAAAGGCCACGGGACGAGATTCCCCCAAATCCCGCGGAATTTCTGGATCGTTTTCTTTTGTGGTTGTTCGATCCAGGATACCAAGATCCAGTTGTGTCTGACGGGCCAATTTCGACAGTAGAATCTCATCCAGAAACCGACCGACGATCAGAGTCCCATGAATCGGAAGCTCGATCGCGCTGCTGGTTATTGGACACGATGCAATGAGAATCGGGCCTTCCTCGGTCTGAAGGACGCCTGTCATTGAATCCATGGGTTGTTGAAAATGGAATAATCTTGATTCACCGGAAATGGCCTGATGGACGGCGATGGATACTGGCCACTCCTTTTTATCCTTCAAATTCACGCCTTTTGCCGTAACCAGTGTTCCTTCGGCATTCCAGAACATCAACAGGTTTGCTTGGATCGTAACCAACGCCGAATCGGTCAAATTGGAAGTGGGATATTCGGGTTTTTGCCCGAGAACAAAATCGCGCGTATCATCCCATTGCGCCCAGTCGCCGGCCACCATAGCCAGGCGGTTGACTTCGTCTTCCAGGGCCTCCCAGGCGCGGGTGATATTGGTTACGGCATGCTGATTCTCAAGCTGTCGATAATCATTGATGACAATAACTCGGGTCAGCCCTATAATTCCGATCATGGTCAGGGCCAACGCCATTCCCAACACACAAAATACTTTCATCCGAAGGGACATAACAAGCCATATCCTTCTTACTACCGAGATTGATTGATATGCTTGTATCGGTAATATTCCGGATTGACTTTTCGGTCAGCGTCGAAAAATCGCGGTCCGGCAGGGGTTGAGAAACAAGAAGATGGGAATTGCTTAGAACAAGCCGCGCAAGGCGTAACCCGGACGGTTACTGGCCGAATAGATCGGCAGAAAGGCAAACGGCGAGGATTCAACCGCGCCAACCGGCGGAACTGCGGTTTTGGGAAGATCCGATTCTGTCGCAGCGATTTCAGTCGCGGATGTCAAAACTGTATCATGATTGGCATCCTTGGAGGAATTCATTTGATCCGATTCTTGAATAACCGCATCCATCGTCGAAGGTATTTCCGCGCTATCCGTATCGGGAATTTGCAATGCCGAACTGTTGGTTGCCTCATTCAGCGCCGTTACAGGGGCATTGACAGTCACAGAATCCAAATCTTGCGATAGAATCGTTTGCATCCGCTCTTCTTCGACAGGATCATTCTGGACCGATGAGTCCGGGGCGGGCTCTGGATTCGATTGTCCATCAGGTTGCGTTCCCTCAGACACGGTTTCCGGCTCGATCGTTGCGGGTTCCTCAACGGTTTCGGACGAATGGACGACCTGAGCCGAATCGATTGGATCATTCTTTTGAAACACGGATTGCTTTGGATCTTCGGTGGCCAGGTCCGAATCCGCTGTCAAATCCAACGATTCCGAAACCGTTTCGGTAACCGCTGGATCCAGAATCGTTTCAACGGCTTGGATAGCGGAGGACCCCTGCTCCGTTGATTGTTCTGCAACGGTTTCCGCCGGTTCTGGACTGTTGGCTGGTTTTGGTTCTGATGTATCGAGCGGAGATGATATGTCCGGTTCTGTCACGAGTTCCTCTATTCTATATTCAATACCGCATTCCCAATGCTCTATCTATCGTATTCTATCGGCATTGGGCGAATGTCTCTTCAGGTTCTTTTCGGCAAAAGGTTACCGGACCTGAAAACGCCGACATTGCCGAGCGGATAACGAGAGTGTCCCCCTTCGATTCGCTCCTGATAACAAAATGACTCTACAAATACGCCTATCCCTTTTCGAATGGGTCGATTTGATTGTCTCGGATTGACTTGCGTATTCGATTGTAGTAAAATGCGATTGAGGGTAGATGGTACATCGTGGGATAGAATGCAAAAGATGACATATCATTTTGGTCTTGGCCTGGTCGTGGCCCTTCTCATTGCGGGCGGCTTCTTGTTTTTCTTCTTCACTCCCGATCCGGGGATTGCGGATATCTTGTCGGAAATTCCCGAAATTCCTCATTTCGCCGGATTGACGATCGAATATCCGCTGGATGAGACCCTGTTTCCGCCGGATTTGGCCGCTCCTGTTTTTCGTTGGAAGGACATGCAGGCCCAGTCGGATCTCTGGCTGATTGTTGTGGACTTTCAGGATGGGGGCAAACTCCTCTCGTCGCTTGTAAACGCCCCGACATGGAAACCCAATCCTTCTCAGTGGAAAACGATCAAGAAGCGTTCGATCGAAAAACCTGCTTCCGTGACCGTCGTCGGAGTCAATCATCAATCCCGTCGAAAAATCCTTTCTTCACAACGAATTCATATCCGAACATCGGTCGATCCGGTCGCGGCCCCGATCTTTTATCGCGAAGTCAACCTTCCGTTTGTCGAAGCGGTCAAGGACCCGTCAACCATTCGTTGGCGTTTCGGGACGATTTCGTCCGGCCAGCAACCTCCAATCGTCCTGGAGAAAATGCCCGTCTGCGGGAATTGCCATTCTTTTTCCGCCGACGCTTCCATCCTTGGAATGGATATTGACTACGCAAACGACAAGGGATCCTACGCGATCGTCCCCATTCAAAAGCGAATCACGCTTGATAAAAAGAATATTATTACCTGGAGCGACTTTAAGCGAAATGAAGGAGACCCGACTTTCGGTCTTCTTTCGCAGGTTTCTCCCGACGGTCGATATGTCGTCAGCACGGTCAAAGACGAGTCGGTCTTTGTCCCCAAACCGGGTCTGGATTTCTCCCAGTTGTTCTTCCCCATCAAGGGAATTCTGTGTGTTTATGACCGTCAAACGGGTTCGTTTCAATCGTTGCCGGGAGCCGACAATCCCGAATTGGTCCAAAGCAATCCCACTTGGAGTCCGGATGGTCAGTATATCCTGTTTGCCGCAGCACAGGCGTATCAATTGAAAAATATCTCCGGTCCCCGAAAGGTCCTCCTGAGTCCAGAAGACTGCCGGGAATTCCTCGAGGAGGGAAAACCATTCCGTTTTGACATCTATCGAGTCCCCTTTAACGGAGGCAAAGGCGGCAGAGCCGAACCTGTCCCTGGCGCATCACTGAACGGCAGGAGTAACTTTTTTCCCCGATACTCTCCCGACGGCAAATGGATCGTTTTCTGTCAGGCTGCAAATTACATGCTTCTTCAACCCGACAGCGAACTATTCATCATCCCGGCCGAGGGCGGCCAACCCCGCCGTCTAAGGGCCAATACCCCTCGGATGAACTCCTGGCACAGTTTTTCACCCAATGGAAAATGGTTGGTCTTCTCCGGCAAACCCGAATCGCCCTATACCCGTCTGTTTCTGACCCACATTGACTCCAATGGCGAAAGTACTCCGCCGGTCGTGCTCGATCACCTGACCTCAATCGACCGTGCCGCCAACATCCCCGAATTCGTCAATGCTGACCCGTCTGCGATTCGGCGGATGAAGCAACAATTTATCGATGATGTTTCCTTTGTCCGTGCGTCACAAGAGTTTCTCAAGGGCAATGATTTCATTGGCGCCGAACGGCAGGCGCGAACCGCCATCGAATACAATCCAAAGAATTCCGACGCGTTCGATTGCCTCGGTCTGGCCTTGTTTGCTCGCAAGGACTACGATCAGGCCATTCAAGTATTGAATGAGGCCGCTCGCCTGGCGCCCTCCAACAGTGCGATCCTGACTCACCTGGGCGCCGCGTATATGGCAAGGAACCAACTCAAAGAAGCGATTGTTCACCTGAAAAAGTCGGTTCAACTGGATCCAGAGAGCATCGATGCCTTTTACAATTTGGGCACGGCCCTCCATCGTCAGGGGGATAAACAAGGAGCCATTGCAAACTGGACTCAGGCCCTTCGCTGCAAGCCCGATGATATCGAAGTTCGTTTCAATCTGGCGCGTGCCCTGGAGGAATCAGACCGGGTGGATTCGGCCATTGATCAGTATCGAGAAATCATCCAGCGCAATCCCGGACATGTCCAGGCACAAGCCAGACTTGGCATCGCCTTGTGTTCAAAATCGGCGTTCCAGGAAGGAGCCGCGCATCTGACCAATGCGGTTCGTCTCGATCCGGACAATCCGTCCATTCGGCACAACCTGGCGGTCACTCTGGCCCGAATGAATCAACATGATCGGGCGATTGAGCACTGGCTTGCGCTTCTCCGGACCGATCCCCGCAACGCCGCCGTTCGGATGAACCTGGCCGTGAGCTATGCCGAATTGGGACAGCGGGACAAAGCGTTGGATACATTGACCCTAGCCCTTCGGGATGCCCAATCTGCCCGAAATGAGAAACTTACCAACCAGATCGACAACCTGATTCGGCGGATTCAGCAATCTCCCTCTCCGAACAAGGGAGAACCCTGATAAATGGATTCGGATGATTACGACGACCGGGTTCTCCGTCGATATACAGAAAGTCACGGCGCGCAACCTCTTCGATGAATTTGATGGATAAGGATCATATGGAAAGTCGATTAACCTTCCTCGGCGCAGCGGAAAATGTTACCGGTTCCCGACACTTGCTGGAAACGGACGGCACGCGGATCCTTGTGGACTGCGGCCTCTACCAGGAGCGAGACTTGCGCGGCCGCAACTGGGATCCGTTGCCCGGTGGCGCCGACAAGCTTGACGCGATTTGTCTTACCCACGCCCATCTGGATCACTGCGGTCTTCTGCCCAAACTGGTGAAGGATGGATTCCGGGGAAAAGTGTACTGCACCCACGCTACCGCGGAGATCGCGCAGATCGTTCTCCTCGACAGCGCCAATCTGCAGGAAGAAGACGCCGCCTACAAACGCAAACGACACAAAAAAGAAGGTCGATCAGGCCCTTTCCCCGACGATCCCTTATACACCGTTGAAGACGCCAAGGCGTGTTTTGACTTGTTTTTTCCCGTTGATTTCCAGGAGCCGGTTGTGGTAAAAGGATGCGTCGAATTGACCTTCCACAATGCCGGCCACATCCTCGGTTCGTCGATCATCCGTCTCCGTTCGATGTGCGATGGAAAACGGATCATTTTGTTCACCGGCGACCTCGGCCGCAATCACAAACCCATCCTTCAGGATCCGGTTGTCTGCAAAGAGGCCGATTATGTCCTGGTCGAGTCCACCTATGGGGATCGGGTTCATGAACAGCTCGCCGACATCAAAGAGGTCTTGTGCGAGGCGATCAATTTTGCCGTAAAGGCCGGGGGAAATATCATCATCCCCAGCTTTTCCATCGAGCGAAGCCAGGAACTCTTGTATTATCTCAACGAATTGCTGCGCGAAAAGCGAATTCCGAATCTGATGACGATTCTCGACAGTCCGATGGCCATTCATGTTACCGATGTCTTCAAACGGCACCCGGAACTGTACGATGAAAAAATGACCGAATTGATGAACCGGCGACAGTCCCCCTTCTCGTTTGCCGGCCTGAAAATGACCCCCACGACCCGGGAATCCAAGGCGATCAATACGATCAAGGGAACCGTGATCATCATCGCCGGATCGGGAATGTGCACGGGAGGCCGAATTAAACATCATTTGGCCGCCAACATCAGCCGTCCCGAAAGTGTCATTGTCTTTGTCGGGTATCAGGCCATGGGAACCCTCGGCCGAGAAATTCTCGACGGCAAGCCGGAAGTTCGCATATTCGGCCGGCAACTTCCTGTCCAAGCCAGGATCGTTCAGGCGCACGGGTTCAGCGCTCATGCCGACCGCGAAGAGCTTCTTACCTGGTTAACGCACCTCCAGCGACCGCCGCTGGGCATCTTCGTGGTCCATGGAGAAAAGCAAAGCGCTCACAACTTCGCCACATTCCTGCGCGAAAAAACAGGGTGGAAGGTAACGGTTCCATCCTACGGCCAGCAAATCCCCCTGGAATGATTCGGTTTTCGAACTGGAATTGCCCCTTGAGGGGATCTGCCCGAATTATGGGTTGCTTTGAGTCGATCATCTGTGCAAAGCCGGTTTCGACTGCGGCTCCGCGAACAAACCCATCGTAAGGAGAAAGATCTTGACCCGATGTGGCGCAGACTTTCTTTTTTCAAGACCCGATACGGCGGTTTCAAACCCGAACCGTGGAACTTGTTGAATTACGCTGTCCTTCCCGCTCCATCCAGAATTGCATCCACCTGGACGACCAGTTCATGAACATGCCGCGCCGATTCAGCGAAGGCCTTCTGTTCCTCTTCCGTCAATCGCAACTCGATCACCTTCTCCACGCCGTTTGCCCCCAGCATCGCCGGCACGCCCACAAACGCCCCCCGGATGCCGTACGACCCATCACACCAGGCGCAACAGCTCATGATCGACCGCGAATCCTTCAGAATCGCCTCGGCCATCTTCACCGCCCCCGCCGCCGGAGCATAATACGCGCTGGACCCCAGCAAATTGACGATCTCGATGCCGCCCTTGCGGGCACGCTCAATCAGCCGGTCGATCGTTGATTGATCCATCAACTCCGTCAGAGGGATTCCCGCCACGCTCGTGTAGCGCGGCAACGGCACCATATCATCGCCATGGCCGCCCATCAGCACTCCCTGGACATCGCCCACATGGATCCCCAGCGCCTCGGAAATAAAAAACGCGAATCTTGCCGAGTCCAGTACCCCCGCCATCCCCATCACCCGATTTCGCGGGAAACCCGTCACCCGTCCGGCAACATGCACCATGGCGTCCAGTGGATTGCTTACAACGATCACAATTGCGTTCGGAGAATATCGTGCAACTTCCGCCGAAACCGACTGCACAATCCGGGTGTTCATCGCCAGCAAATCGTCGCGACTCATTCCGGGCTTGCGGGCAAGCCCGCTGGTCAAAATCACAATGTCGCTGCCGACCGTATCCTTCCAGTCCCGTGTCCCGCGCACGGCGCCGCTGAACGCCTCCACACCGCCCCATTCCGACAGATCCAGGGCTTTTCCCTCCGCCAGACCCTGCACGATATCCAACAGCACCACATCTCCCAGATCTTTTCCCGCTGCAATCTGCGCTGCGGTCGCCCCGACATTTCCGGCTCCAATGACGGCAATCTTGTTCCGACGCATCTGTTTCCTCGAAATATGAATGTTTTCGCTTTGAACGATGTCGCTATCCCATCCGCCCGGACAACTGAATCACCCATTGTTCCATCGCCGTCGGAATCTCGGCACGCCCCGTTTTGCCCGCGTAATCCAGTCTTGCCAGATCGCAGATCAGCCCGCCCAATACCCGCCAATCCATACGGCCGGCTTGGCGCAATAGCGTCGAAGCCCGAAATCGCGGAATCCGAAGCTGCCGGACGATCTGTTCCTCAGATGTCCCCTTCTCCTGCAGGGCTCGCGCCGAGATCAACTGACGCACATGATAGGCAAACGCTCCGATGACCGAATATTCCGCCGATTTGTCGGCGGCAAACATCTGACGCAGCGCGTCCAGCGCTCCCGAAAGATTCCGGGCGACGAGTTTATCGATTACATCGAACGCTCCGAGCAGCCGATTGTGCCCGGTCAGGGATTCGACGTCTTCTGCCGTTATCGTCCCTCTCCGATCGACATACACCGCCAGCTTCTCCACTTCGCTGTGCAGCGCTCCCGGTTCATCCCCCACCCATTCGACCAGAAGTTCCGCCGCCTCCATCGCGATGGACTTTTTAAACTCGTCGCGGGCGCACTGAACCACGAACGCCGGAAGCTGATATCGTTTCAGTTCCTCAATCTCGATCAGATCGCCGATTGCCGGCAGTTTTTTGGCCAGTTTGGTGTTGCTCGGCCAACTCTTGACCGTCAGGATCAACACTCCGCACAAACTGGGAGCGTCGAAATATTTCTCCAGTGATTCCCGATTGTCGCGGACAAAATCACCGGCATCCTCCAGCAGAACCACCCGTCGCGGCGACAGAAAGGGGAGGGTCCTCAACTCGTCCAAGACCTCCGCAAGCGTCGCTTCCTGGGCCTTCGGTTGATACAGGGCCAACGCACGCTGTTCTGGTTCTAACAGTCGATCCAACAGAGATTCAACCTGATGACGAACCCGAAAAGAATCCGGCCCGGCAATCACATAGACGCTCCGGATTGCGGGAACAGACATGGATTTCTTGGTTGTCATGGGGTGGGTCGCCGGTTACGGATTTTCGGAGTCGTTGCTTGGCTCTTCCGATGGGTCCGAGTCATCATCGGCGGGTAGTTCCTCTTCCGGCTCTTCAGAAGCTGGCTCTGATTCCGTAGAAGGATGTCGTCGCTGGAGTTTCGTTCCCTCCTCCGACGGGCCGTCCTCTTTGGCCAGCCGAGCCACAGCGACTACCTTGTCCCCTTCGCCAAGCCGGATCATGCGAACCCCGGCCGTGTTTCGACCGATCGCCCGTACCTCTTCCAGACCCGTCCGAATGATGATTCCGCTGGCCGTCACAATCATCACCTCGTCGTCGTCGTGAACGGATTTCAGGGCCACGACCTTTCCGTTCCGATCGGTCGTCTTGATGTTAATTAATCCCAGCCCGCCCCGGCTTTGCGATCGGTATTCATCCAGAGAAGTCCGTTTCCCGAATCCGAATTCGCAAACCGTCAGCAAAGTCGCCCCCTCTTCCGGAATCACCATATCGACCACGCGGTCGCCTTCACGAAGACGAATCCCGATCACTCCGCGACTGACGCGACCCATCGAACGGGCCTGCTCTTCCGGAAACCGGATCGCCATGCCGTCGGCCGTGCCGAGAATGATTTCGTCTTTTCCGCTGGTCAATGCCACATCGATCAGGGCATCATCGTCGTCCAGCCGGATTGCGATCAGGCCGTTGCTTCGGGGATTGCCATACGCGGACAACTCGGTCTTCTTGATAATCCCTTTCTGCGTCGCCATCACAAGCTGCCGGTCGTCGAAGTTCCGAACATTAATGATCGACGCGATTTTGGTTTCTTTCAGATTCAGCAGATTGACAATGTTGCGTCCCTTGCTTTGCCGGTTCAGACTGGGAATGGTATGGACCTTCAGCCAGTGACACAGCCCCTCGGAAGTGAAGACCAGCAGATAATCGTGGGTCGAGGCCGTAAACATGTGCTCAATAAAATCGTCTTCCTTTGTCGAGGATCCGACGATCCCTTTTCCCCCCCGTCCCTGCTTGCGGTACAGGTCCAGCGGCATCCGTTTGATGTATCCCCCGTGGCTGATCATCACCAGGACTTCTTCCTCGGCGATCAGATCCTCGGCGTCGAACTCGTCCGCATTCGTATCGACGATTTCTGTCCGCCGCGGATCGCCGAATTTCTCGCGAATCTCCCGCAGGTCGGCTCGGATCACATCATACTGCTTGTTCTTGTCGGCCAGAAGCTCTTCGTATTCCGCGATCTCCCGGGACAAATCCGCATATTCCCGGGCCAGTTTTTCAATCTCCAGTCCCGTCAGCCGCTGCAACTGCATCGTCAAAATCGCGTCGGCCTGCGGGCCCGTCAAAAATTGATCGCTTTGGGTTTTCTCGCGGACAAACGCTTCGGGCAGAATCTTTCGCAGCGTGGCCGATTCGGCCAGGCGCAGCGGCTTTTCCATCAATCGCTGTTTGGCCGTCGGCGTATCCGGCGATCGCTTGATCAGCTCGATGATCTCGTCGATATCGCTGACCGCCAGAATCAGACCTTCCAGAATATGCGCCCGCTGACGGCATCGTCGCAGCAGATATCGCGTTCGCCGATAGATAATCGTAAGCCGGTGCGCGATAAACAACTTCAGCATGTGCTTGATATGCAGCACTTCCGGCCGGTTGTTGACCAACGCGACATTGTTGATGGCAAAGGTCGTCTGCAGGGGCGTAAATCGGTACAATTGATTTAGCACGACCCGGCTGTCGGCGTCCTTCTTGAGTTCGACGACGATCCGCATCCCCTTTCGGTCGGACTCATCGCGAACATCGGAAATCTCCTGGATCTGATCTTCGTGCACGCATTCGGCGATCCGCGAGACGATCGCCGTCTTGACCACCTGGTACGGAATCTCGGTAATAACGATACTCTCGCGGCCGCGTTTGTCGGTCTCGATGTGGGTCTTGCCACGAACCTTCAGATGTCCCCGGCCCGTCAGATAGGCGTCCAGAATCCCTTTGCGTCCGCAAATGATGCCCCCCGTCGGGAAATCCGGCCCGGGCATCACTTTCAAAATGTCCTTGAATCCGCAGTCCGGATCGTCGATCATCAGCAGCAGCGCATCGCACACTTCGCGCACATTGTGGGGCGGGATGTTCGTCGCCATGCCCACCGCGATACCACTGGCCCCGTTGACCAGCAGATTCGGAAACCGCGACGGCAGCACCGTCGGCTCCGTCCGCGTCTCGTCGTAGTTAGGCACAAAATCGACGGTCTCGCGAGTGAGATCCTCCAGCATCTCGGTGGCCGCGGCCGTCATCCTCGCCTCGGTGTACCGCATCGCCGCGGGCGGATCGGCGTCGATGCTGCCGAAGTTGCCCTGCGGATCGACCAGCGTCGTCCGCATGTTCCAGTCCTGACCCAGCCGCACCAGCGTGCCGTAGGTGGCCTGGTCGCCGTGGGGGTGGTAGTTACCGCTGGTATCGCCGACGATCTTGGCGCATTTTC
Organism: uncultured Pirellulales bacterium; assembly: GCA_964643355.1. Lineage (GTDB taxonomy): Bacteria > Planctomycetota > Phycisphaerae > Sedimentisphaerales > Anaerohalosphaeraceae > FEN-1350. The sequence goes on along the minus strand of CAZXPW010000030.1, from coordinate 1,578 downwards.
GATGCTTGGACCGCGGACCAAGGTTTAGGTCGTTCATCGCCACGAGGATCCGCCGCTGCGAGGGCTTCAGGCCGTCGCGCACATCCGGCAGCGCCCGCGCGACGATCACGCTCATCGCATAATTCAGATAGGATGTCTTCAGTTCGTCGAGGATCCCCAGCTCTTCAAACCGCTCCTGGACGGGCTGTTCTTGTTGTTCGTTTTCGTCGGCCATAACCGTTTCGGCGCTTCCATTTCAGGTCGTCTTGACACAGGGATTTCCTCCCTGATCCATCGCTTCCATACGAAACGGTTATTGTACCCCGACGGCCTAAAAAGTCAATGATTTCACCCCCTCCAAATCCGCATTTTCTCCCCCATTTTCTGGCCCCAAACCCGCTCGCTTGTGATTCCCTCGCAGGCGGGAATCCAGAATTTCAAATCCCTATCTTAATCGCCTGCAAGGTCGCTGGTGATTGGAGGGACCCGCTCTGTCGGGTCCGTTTCCATTTCCTGGAAGGCCTGTCTGCTGAGGCGGATCATGGCCGTTGTGTCATTCCCGCGAAGGCGCCGAATCCAGTTGTTGCATAACCACCCCGGTTGCGAGATTTCTCAATGCCACACAGAAGCACAGAGTTTCACGGAGGAAATTATTTTATCATTCTCTGTGCCCTCTTTTTCCTCTGCGGCAATTCATTCCTGCCCCACGATGTCGCAACCTTCGCAATTCCCCCAAGAAGACCCCACCATTTTTTGATTATATATCTGTATTATATATCTTTTATCACTACTGTCCGGTTAAGCAAAGTTGAATTTGTTATAACTTCTTAATAAACAAAAGGTTGCGAAAGAAAATGCTTGTTTTCGATTTGAACTTCGATACAAGAAACGGCCAACCCAATTGGAAAGGACCGCTTCCCGACAAACGCTCCTTCCGCGCCGTCACCCTCCAACTCCCCTGATTTCGGCCGGCAGGGGTGGGGTTGACGGCCTTTCTTCACAATAAATAGTGGACCCAAAAGGTCTGTGCGGCAGCAATATAGTGTCAGAATATAGCACGATCAGAGCAATAGTACCGTGTTTAATGACGATTTTTGTCCGTGACGACGGTTGTAAACCCCTGTACTATCAAGTTTTACAAAGATTTGTCACTATATTGCCGATCGGTTTTGCATAAATCTTTTCCCCGCAAGGAATTACGACTGTTTTTGGGGAAATTGTTCTTTTCTTGCTATCCATTTGATTCTATCCGGAATGTAGGAATAGTATTGGACTTGTCCTATCCAGAGACTACGGGAGATGTGGAGTTAAACAGTTGTTTAAAACAAGAGTTTGAAACAATATCAGGCAGAAGGAAGAAGCAGAGGTCAGCAGCGAGCAGTGAGCAGCCAGCAGCAGAAAATATTAGACGCGATTAAGAGGATTTACAGGACATTTCAATTGAATATTGAATAATGTCTATTGTATATTGCTACAAATGAAAATGGGAAACGGCAAATGGAAAATTGACCTCACGCGAAGGCGCGGAGACGCCAAGGCAAAATATCTTAGAATGTGTATGAAAAGTTCGATTATCCGGGTTTGAGCCGATGAATCATC
>CAZXPW010000029.1:0-57286 GCA_964643355.1 uncultured Pirellulales bacterium | reverse complement strand
CGTCTCCATACCTCAGTTATCGGACGAAACACCCCTTTTCATACACTCTCTTAGCCAGATCCCTGAAGACGCCGCCTCGATCGAATACAACGCGTTGCCGCGCGACCCAATGGGGTCGGAAATCGTGACGGTACAGATTACCGATGACAACGGAATCGCCGTTGACGCCAGCCAAACGCTCCAAGTCCTGCTGTTGGCCCCGGGCGGCAGCGGAGTGGGCATTCTGGTCGCGGGAGTATCCGATTTCGGCGTGGAACGAGCGGTGTCTGATCTTGGGGCAGCCAATCAGTCGGGGTTTGTGAATCGGATGCTGGCCGAGGGAATCGTCAAGCGATTCAACTGGTCGGCAAACAACGCGTGGGAAGATGACTTTAAGCAACCGCCAGCCGGCAACGATACCGGCTATGTGGACAACACGGACATTGCCTTTTACATCGGACATGGCTATGGCGGGGGGTTCACCTTCGAAACCACCCACGACGACGGCTATCTGACCTATACCGACGCCGCCGGCGCCTGGGGAAACAATGATCTGGAGTGGCTGTGTCTGTTGTCCTGCCAGGTTCTCCGGGAAACTTACGACGGCAAGAGCTGGGCGACGCGCTGGGGACCGGCGTTTGACGGGCTGCACCTGTTGACGGGTTTCCAGACCAACGCCTATGACTGGCCGAATTTCAGTCGGGTGTTCGCGGACTGGATGCTCGGTCGGAATTTTGGGTTTGTCAAATTTCCGCCGATCCCCATTCGTGCCGCGTGGTTCCAGGCCAAGGCCGAACAGCAACCGTCATCGGTGGAATCGGTCGTGATGGGAGTGGTCGGGCCGGGCGATGTGCTGGGCGGATATAACGACTACTTCTGGGGCAAGGGACCCGTCAGCGCGGACCTGCGCGGAAGCAACATTCGCGGATATTGGAGAATTGTGTATAAGTAAAAGCGACTTTTAGGAACGATGAAAGAACGGGCCGATTTCTCTGGAAGTCGGCCCGCTTTATTTTGTCAGGATTTGGATGCTGGTTTGACTGGATCAGCAGTGGAAATCGACCAGCGACTGGGTCTTGATGATGGTGACCTGATCGGGAAAGGCGTGAAAGGCGTGGATATGAAGTTCTTCCGGCCGGGCCTCAAAGTCGATGTAACTGAACGGCTCCAGGCCCCCGACGGCCAGCTTGGGGAAGCGGACGAACATTCCGCGGTTGCGGGCGAAACGCTCCAGGTCCATGTGGCTCTTGCGATACAGATTCGGACTCATCTTCTCAATCTGAAAATCGGTCATATAACTCAAGCCGCGACTCAGGGTGCATTTGTGGCTTCGTTGTCCGCGGAACTGGAAGCGCTCGATCAGACCCCGCTTGGGCAACAGTTGCGCGGGAAGCGAAATCAGTTCGGTCAGCCAGAGATCCTGAGAGCTGACCTGTACGACATGGGAAGAGCCGGTCGCCCAGAGGGTGGCCTCGTATTTTTCCGTCTTGACCTGACGACGGGAATAGATATCGAACAGCTCCGGGTGCAACGGACGCTGATACAGAGAGAAAACCAACTCGCCGACGGCAACATTTGTATTTGGCGCTTCCATATTCGCCTTCCACAAAGTCCAAAAAGTCAAATTCCACTACAGGAATTATACCCCAAAACGGGGGGTAAATGCAAGGGGCGTATCAGTACTGAAAAGGGGGTTGAGAGCGTTTATCGGACGGAAATGTCGCAAATGACCGGTTGACAAGGAGTAACGGTACGAAAATAAATTTGCAAATTCGCCGGAATTTTCAGGCCCGACCATTGATGATATAGGCCTTGATCAAGGCGGCGATAATATCATAAAAAGCATGAGTACCGGCGGCGATTCCAAAACCGCGGACGGCGTAGAGAATGGCAAAATACATCCCGGCCAGCGTGCGGAATACGAAGGGTTTCAACACGAACGGCTCGCCGGCCTGGAACCGTCCGTCAATAAACAGCAAGTGATGATGAAGACTGAACAAAACCGCCGATATCACGATGGAAAACACGATCGCCTGGGAATCGGAAAAATTGAACAGGTCCTGAAAGACCATCATCAACAGGATCAGCAACATCAGACGAAAGACCAGCTCTTCGTAGATGCCGGCGCCGATGGCGGTGACGATATCGGTCAGGAGGGAATCAAAGTTCGACCCGGCCGATTCGGAACTCGGCGTCGCGGCCACAGACGACAGGGTCGCTGCGGTCGATATCGCCGGCATAGTCGGCGTCGTCTGCACGGCGGCAACCGGCTGGTTTGGAAGGTGCTGTTCGGCAACTCGGCTGTTGAACATCAAACTCAGAACCACCAGAGGCACCGCCATGACGATACACTCGACGCTCATCGGAAAAAAATCTTTGTAGCGAACATGCCAGGGAGTCCGGGAAGTAAGCTGAAGCGCCAGCAGGATCACGACGACGACCAGCGGCGTGGCAACCCAGGTCATCTGCCGCGTAAAGCCGATATACTCGAGCAAGCCCTGAATCCATAAGAAGGTAACCACGCGGCCTTTGAGGAGAGTCAAAGACCGCTGCAGGGCTTCGGGATTGATCAGAATCGTGCCCAGTTCATAGAAGAGAATAAATCCCGCCAGAAAGGCCAGCGCATAAATCGGGCGACTGGTCCGGTCCAGATAGGAACCGGGCATGAAGGATATCAGTTGACTGCGATTTCGCTTCGCGGTATTTTTCTTTCGCCGAGCCATGGCACGCTTTTATTTCTTCCCCCATCCCCAGGATGTCGGATGGGACGATCCATCAAACAGTACAGTACGGCGGGCAACGCGGAAAGTAAAGGAAAAATCCGCGGCGAGGATAGGATGCGCGACAATTCGTTGATGGCGATTTACCGGCGTTTGTTTGAGCGCTTCGGCACGCAGCACTGGTGGCCGGGCGAGACACCGTTTGAGGTGATCATCGGAGCCATTCTGACGCAGAACACGGCCTGGACCAATGTGGAAAAGGCGATTGGAAATCTGAAACAGGCCGGGGCCATGACCCCGCTGGGCCTTCGATCTCTCTCGATGGACGCACTGGCCGACTGTATCCGCCCCGCCGGGTACTTCAATGTCAAGGCCCGTCGCCTGACCAATTTTCTCGTCTGGTTGTTCGAGGCCTATGGCGGCGACCTCGACGCCGCCTCCGCCCAGAGTACCGACGCCCTGCGGGAACAGCTGCTGGCCATCAACGGCATTGGCCCCGAGACCGCCGACTCGATCCTGCTCTATGCCTTCAACAAACCCGTCTTCGTCGTCGATGCCTATACCTGCCGCATCCTCGGCCGACATCGCCTGCTGGACGGCCCCGCCGACTACGAATCCGTCCGCGAAATGATGGAAAGCGGTGTCCCCCGCGACACCGTGCTGTATAATGAGTATCATGCCCTGCTGGTACGGTTGGGTAAGGACTTCTGCAAGCCGCGGCCGCGATGCCAGGGGTGTCCCCTGGAGGATCTCCCGCACGATGTGGAAATGATCGAAAGCTGAAAGAAACACAGGTTCGTATGTCGTATGAGATCGCCAAACGGATGTTGGATCTCGCCGGGTCGCTGGCGGCGATTTTCGTTGCGCTGCCGTTGATGATCGTCATCGTCATCGCCATCCGGCTGGGCAGTCCCGGACCGGCCATCTTCCGTCAGCAGCGAGCGGGAAAGAATGGCGTGCCGTTCACGCTGCTGAAATTTCGCACGATGCGAATAAACACCGATCCCTTCGGCCCCAGCCCCAAGTCTGGACAGGATCCGCGGTTGACCGGAATCGGTAAATTTTTGCGCGAGTGGTCTCTGGATGAACTGCCGCAGTTGTTCAATATTTTGTGGGGCCAGATGAGTCTCGTTGGCCCGCGACCACTGTATGTGTCGCAGATGGCCGAGTGGGATGTTATCCAGCGAAAACGCCTGGAGGTCAAACCCGGCTTGACCGGCCTGGCCCAAATCTGCGGACGGGCCGAATTGACGCTGGAAGAAAAATTGGCGCTGGATGTTGAGTATGTGGACAAGCGGTCGTTCGGATTGGATTTGAAGATCCTGTCGATGACGCTGGGACAGTTGGTCGGAAGGCGGAACATTTACGAAAAACGCTACTCGCAAAAGCAAGCCACGCGGAACGAAAGATAGCTCAATGTCACAGGTATGCGGCCGATGGGGACCCGTTTTGTTGACGCTGTGGATCGGCGCTATTGTCGATCGTTGCGGCGCGCTGGAACCGTCGGAGATCCTCGTCATCGTCAACGAGACCAACCTGGCCTCCACCCGGATCGCCGAGTATTACTGCGACAAGCGAGGCCTTCGGCGCGAACAGATCCTGCGATTGCCGCTTCCCCAACCGCTGGCCGGGACAATCGATCGGGCGGAGTATCTGCGAACGATCGTCGAACCCGTACGCAAGGCGTTACAGACCCCGATCGGACCTCGGCGGATTCGTTGTCTCTTGACAATCTACGGAATTCCTTATCGAATCGGGCTGACGCGGGATCCGGCCGCGGCGGCCATTGCCGATCAGCTTGGACGGATTCGGCAAAATCGAGTCGAGTATCTTATCGAGATCGCGCGTCGGCTGGAAAATCCGGAACTGAAGATGACCCCGGCGGATCCACAGAAAAAACCGCGGATCGAAGATGTGCTCGAGAAATTTCCGGAACAGTTCGAGGCGTCACTTAAACAGATCCAGTCTGTCTTCGATCCGCAAACGCGCAGGACACGGCTGGATCAATGGGCCAAGCTCTACATCGAGGTCTTCGGAAAACCGGCCGGTTGGAAGAAGGCCTCGGAACTTGGAATCCAACTGGCAATTGCGTCCGCCGAGGCGGTCGCGGTCAAACAAGATCTGCTCGACCTGCAGAAGGCCCGCGAAGACAATTGGAGCCCCATCCGGCGGTTCGAGGCAAAACTATATAATGCATTCGAACGAGTCGCCGGCACGGGGGCGCTGATCGCCGCGATTGATCAGGATCTGATCTCTCTCCAGGGCAAGGAGACCGGCGCCGCCCTTGACAGCGAATTGACAATGGTTCGGTTCGACGAATATCCCTTGTATCGTTGGCAACCGAATGAATTAAAGTCCCCGAAGAATTGGGATGAGACAAAAACGGTGATGGTCTGTCGATTGGACGGTCCGGAGGAAAAGATCGTGCTGGGCCTGATCGATAAGGCCCTGGAGGCCGAACCGTCCGGCCTGAAGGGCGTCGCATACTTTGATGGGCGATACCCCACCTCCGAAGGCGCCTCGCAATATGCCCACTATGATCGATCCATTCGCGCCGCCGCCGAGGTCGTTCGTCAGAAAACGGGCTTACAGGTCGTCGAAGACAATAAGCCCGAACTGTTCGCGCCCGGCAGTTGCCCCGACGCGGCCCTGTATTGCGGCTGGTACAGCTTGCGAAACTATGTCGATGCCTTCGATTTCGTCCCCGGCGCGGTGGGATTTCATATCGCCAGTTTTGAGGCCGCCAATTTGCGAGGACCCGCCTCGACGGAATGGTGCCCGGCGATGCTTCGCGACGGGATCACCGCGACCATGGGACCGGTGGACGAACCGTACCTGACGGCGTTTCCTCTCCCCGAGGAATTTTTTCGCGAACTGACCGAGGGTCGATGCCTTGTCGAGGCGTACTTTCGCACCAACCCGTTCAATTCGTGGCAGATGCTTCTGATCGGCGATCCGTTGTATCGGCCGTTTTCGCCGGGCAAGTCCGCTTCAAACTCCACCGCAGAACCGCCGCGCTGACGGCCACGGCGGCGGCGATCGACAGAATCGCGGCGTAATTCTCGATTGGCTGAAGCGACTTTTCTTCCACGAACACCCCATAGGCCCTGACCACGACCAGGAGCAACAATCCCGGGGCGGCCATGCCCACCGACCATCGGAGGATTCTCAATTTCCGGTCGGACCGGAGATGGCTGATATACTGGATCCAGATTAGCGTAAATATGGCATACCCACAGAAGTTGTTGAGCATGTTCAGCCACGCCAGGTTCGGCTTGTTGTCGATCTGCGAGAGGTTGGTTAGCGAAAACACCGTCATCCCGCAAATGACCAACAAAGCCGGCCAAAAACTGAAGATTGAAAGGAGAATCAGAGCCGACAAGATCCCGACAAGATCGGCGGCCAGGTCCCACATACTCATCATCCGCCCCGTCCTGCTCTGAAGCCACTCGTCGAAGACGCCATACCAGACGATCACGGCGATGATCAGCCAGACCCCGGCCTTGCGCCAATCGACTTTCTGATAGGGATTGATCGCCAGCCACACGAAAAACGCCAGGATCATATACGCAAGGACATGCATCGTTTTGTCGCTCATCCCGGTTTTCTCCGGAAGGTTGGGCAAGGGGATGTGCGTGGCAATAAACAGGACCGGCCAGTATAACGCCAAGGACAACAGGATGTACTTGTGGCGACGGAGCAGGGCCATGGCGTCTCAGGATCCCGGCTGAACGACCCCGGGAGACGGTGCGCTCGGAATATACGGGGCCGGTTCCGGCGGGAAGATATCAAACTCGGCGCCGAACTGACGAAGATACAACGCCGAAAACGACCGCTTAAAACAAGTAACTGGTAACAGGATCACCGCCCCCAGATAGGGAAGCGACATCAAGATCAACCCAACACAGCAAGTTCCCACGGCGAACGCGAACAGCATGGTCCAAATGATAAAGGTCAGGAAAAGTTTGAATAGCCAATACAAAACGAATTTGCCGAAGTGATCCCGAATGAGTCGCCAGCAGACCTTCCATGCGGGGATACACAGACGGCCTTGTCGTACCATGACGGGAAGGACAAAATCTTCGGTAACATCCACGATGGTCAGGAAAATCATCAACAGGGGAACTCCGATCATCGCGGCGCCCAGAATCGCCAGAAAAATCGCCCCTTCCGGAGGAAAACTTGTCCTGAGAGCGGCAAACAATCCAAAACCGAGAAGACCGCAAAGCCCAAGACAGATCATCCCGAGGATCCAAAGGATCAGTCGGAACAGAAACACGCTGTTGCCCTGACGGCGAAACTGGTTCCACGGGTATTTCACAAACGCGCAGTTGTTGACGGCGCAGTACAGGAACATGAACTTGCCTCGGCTGCTGATCCACAGAAACAGGACGGTCAGAATCACGCCGAAAATCGACGCACCGATCACCAGCGGTACCGCCCACGGAAGGGATTCCATCATCCGGCGAAATTCCTGTCCCCCCTGGCGAAAACTACCGCTGTCGAAATGATAGCCAAAAGACAAACCTCCCTTTCCGAGCGTTGCAAGCCATGCACAGAAACCGATGATGAACCACTTTCCCATGTCGAAGGGTTCGAACAGAACTTTGCCCGTATGGCGAAGGGCTTTGCCCAACGGGGCGATCAGTTCAATGCGTTTCGGGACAGCGGTCCCAGGGACCACTTGAGGCGAATCAGGATTCATGTGTTTCCTCCCTGGATTACAGGCGGATCGGGACCCCTTTACCCGCCAGATACTCCTTGACCTGACGGATGGAATACTGACCATAGTGGAAGATTGAGGCGGCCAATACGGCCGCAGCTTTTCCCTTGTCAAGGACCTCGGCCATACTCTCCAGGGTCCCGGCCCCTCCGGACGCGATCACGGGGATATTGACGGCTTCGGCAATGGAGCGAGTTAACTCGATGTCATAGCCGGCCTGGGTACCGTCGGCGTCCATACTGGTCAACAGGATTTCACCTGCGCCAAGGCGTTCGGCCCGGGCCGCCCACTCGACGGCATCGATGTCCGTCGGCTCGGACCCGGCCTTGACGGTAACGATCCAGCCGGAACCCGACTTGCGACGGCGGGCATCGATCGCCAGAACCACGCATTGACTGCCGAACCGCTCGGCCGATTCGCGAAGCAGATCCGGATTCCGGACTGCGGCGGTGTTGATCGAACACTTATCGGCGCCGCTTCGCAACAGCAGGTCGATTTCGTCGGAGGTACTGATCCCGCCGCCGACGGTGAAGGGAATGAAGACCTTTTCCGCAACCCGTTCGACAAGATCGACAAGAGTTCTGCGCGAACGGATCGTGGCGGTAATATCGAGAAAGACCAACTCGTCGGCGCTTTCGTCGCTGTAGCGTTTGCCCAGTTCGACGGGATCGCCGGCATCGCGGAGATTCAGAAAATTGACCCCCTTGACGACACGATTGTCTTTGACATCGAGACAGGGAATGATGCGCTTGGTCAGCATTTCGCCGCCCTCCGGCAGACGGCGTCGAAATTCCACAAAACCCGCATTCCGACGGGGCCGCTTTTTTCCGGGTGAAACTGAACGCCATAAATGTTGCCTTTTTGGACGGCGGCGGCGATCGGCCGGCCATAATCCGTCAGGGCGACGCTAGCCTGGGGGTCTTCGATCCGGGCATGAAACGAATGGGCAAAATAGAAATGTTCCTCCGCCCGCAATCCATCAAAAAGATCCATTCCTTCGGGAAGATGAACGGAATTCCAGCCCATATGAGGGACCGTCAGGTCGTTGGGAATCGGAACCACCTGGCCGCCGATCAACCCCAGACCGTCGTACTCGCCGAGTTCGCAACTGTGGTCGAAAAGAAGCTGATACCCCACGCAGATTCCCAAGAGGGGTTTTCCCTTTCGAACCGATTCTCGAACGATTTCGGCGGTGGAACCCAGGGCCTGAATGGCGTAACCGAAGGCCGCCACGCCGGGCAGGATAATCCCGTCGGCGGCGGCGATCCGGTCCGGATCGGCCGACAATTCGTCCTCGATCCCCAGATAGTCCAGGGCATTTCGGACACTCTTGACATTGCCTACATTGTAATCGATGACGACGATCATAACGGCATCCGAATCATTTGGAGGGACCGAACGCCGCTTTGAGCCGCTCGATCTTGACTTGTTCGGCTTCGGATATTTTGCTGGTCAGACCGAGAAATCCTCCGCTGGCCTCGGCAATGTCCCGGGCATGACCGATCAATTCATCACGAAGAGCGGCCATTTGCGATGGATCCAACGAGGAACTCAGACCCCGAACATACTGAGTCCAGGCCTCCAACATGTTGGCCGGGGGCTTATGGGTCAGCCAGCTTTCGATTAGAGTATAATCGATACCCCCCCTGGTAAAACCTTTTGCATCGGCGGCCCTGAGGATCGCCTCGCGTTCCCGATTGCCGATGGATCCGTCGGCCCAGGCGATCTCGATCAAGGGAATCATCGCCAGAGAGGCCAGGGTCTCGGGGCGAACATTCAAGGCCACAAGCCGATCGAGCACCTTGTCATCCCGGATGCCGGAAACCTGGCTAAGAGCTTCCTTGGTTTCCTTCATCTTTTCCATCTTGTGGAATTGCTCAATCAGGATGGCATCCTGCTGGCGGAAAAAAGCGTCTTCGAGAATCCGACGACGGCCAGACAGGAAATGAATCAGCGATTCGCCTTTCTTCATCGAAAATCCTTCAAATAAACAAGATCTACGGGGTTTTTATGTATTTTCAGACCCCCGTCAGTCAAAAACATTATATTCAAAACAACAGGCATGGCAAGCGATTATTCGCTTATTCACAAGAGTACAACGGAACAACGGCAATCACCATTGATTGCCAGCCATGATTTCCAATATCGAAACCGTTTGTCATCCGTCAGGCTGGAAGATAGTATGGTGTCGTAATTGATCGATTCACTCTGCGGTTGATGGATGGGCGGTAATCCCGGATCAACGATCGGATCTAATCGAGAAAAAGATAGAAAATGTTGATGTGGTTTCACAGGCAACATGGAAAAGATATTGTTCAGGAACAGATTCCGTGATGGAAGGATGGCCAAACAATCATCCCCTTTCAAATCCGGATTCGGTATACTCCCTGGGAGCACATTGAACGGGACCTCTATTGCGATGTGATCGAGTATCAACGGCTCGACAAGTTCGAGGGCTTTGAAGACCCCATCAACTTATTGACCGAGTATAATCTGGCCCAGCTTCAGGCCTGTTTGTATCAGGCGACCCAGGTTACGATCACGGCCACCGAAGACTTCAAGACGATTTTGCGATACGCCAAACTGGCCAGATTGCTTCATCGGATCGATCGGATTGGTCCGTCCAGGTACGGGATCGTTTTTTCCGGGCCGGTCTCGGTATTGCATGAAACCCGAAGATATGGAATTTGTTTTGCCCGGTTTCTTCCGGCCCTGCTGGCCTGCCGCGGCTGGCGGATGGAAGCGATCCTGCAGACGCGGTGGAAAACGACGGCCAGATTGATCCTGTCCGATCAGGATCAGTTTAGTAGCCATCTGCCGCCGCCGGAGGAATTTGATTCCAGCGTTGAAGAATCCTTTGCCAAACGATTTGGTCCCTGCCGCAATGGCTGGCGTCTGATCCGGGAAGGCCAGATTCTCTATGACCATCAGACCGCTTGCGTGCCGGATTTTATGTTTCGTCATGACGATGGGACCGAAGCCGGCTTGGAGATCATTGGCTTTTGGACTCCGGAGTATCTGGAACACAAACGCCAACTCCTGCGTCGGTTCAAAAATACGCGGATGTTAATCGCTCTGCCGGAAAAGTACCTCAAATCCGACGCCAAATTGGATGAGTCGTTCATCGCTTATAAAACATCGATTCCTATCGAACCGGTTCTGGCGGTTTTGGAGAAGATTTGGAAAGGTAAGTGACAACCCCATTCTTGTGGTTTTGTCAAGCTCCGCGAAGGGGCGTAGGGTTTTATCGCCCTATTGATATGTCAATATTCTGAATCTAAAATACTCACAAACCAAATGCCGATTTGAACGCTGGGCCAGCGCGCCCATATAAGACTCCGAGAGAAGGCGGAACGCTGCCAACTCTCGGAGTCGAGGCCATCTGTAACCCATACGCCTTCACCCTCCGGATGTCACAGACGACGACAAAAACGGCTTCAAGCTCAGAACGGCTAAGCTTATCAGCTCAATCAAACAGGTCCAAACCTCAGATGGATCTTCAGCATTGGTGGTTCTGTTTCGTACTTCTCTGATTCCATTATCGACTTTGAAGTTTGGCGTTAATGAGAATATCGCAAATTTCCCGTGAAATCCCCATTTGAATCGGGTTTCACATTTACTTGGTTTTTGCCACGGGGAAGCCCGAGCCGACGGACTGAGTTGTCGGAGATTGGCGTTTGACCTCTTTGGTTCCGATCAGTATATTGACTCTTGATTTCCGGAAGCCGATTTGTCATTTGTTGCAGTACACCTGAGCGCAAACCGGATTTGCGCTCGGCGACTATCCTTAACGCAGCGCAATCGATTGGCGGAGATGAGTTTGGGACAGCATTGTTTACAGATTCTGGCGATCGTTGTCGGCCTTGCATCGGGTTGTAATGCGGCACAACCGGAGGACCCGGGTTCTTCGGGAAAGGATCCCGATAACCGGCAGATTATTTTTTCCTGGCGGCCTCCGGGGCAGAAGGCCAATAAGGGGTACGGGTGGACACAGTTGTGGATGGCCGATGCCGAGGGCAAATCGAGGAGTCTGATCTATGGCGAGGACGGCCGGCATGTGTATGGCGGACATCATTCCTGGGATTGCCACAATCGGTTCGTCTTCGTCACCGTGTTCTGGATGCACAAACCGCCAGCGCTGACGAAAACGCCCGACTTTGCCCGGATCCATATCAAACGGTCGAAAAGGGAGACAGCCGATTCTCGACCAAGTTCGAGGCCTACTCGATCCATTCCTGGACGCTCGAGTGATCGGAGGGCACTTTTCTACTCGAATCTTTGGTCAAGTAGGCGTAATATAGACCTTTCTTGGCAATGATATACTACTGTGGACCAAACAGAAAATCTATGCCCCAGAGGGACAATGAGTAAACAATAAGTCATGGCCGTTTGTTGTCTCTATTCCGTCTTGGCAATTCTATCGCCTCAAGTGCTTTGCGATCCCGTAGATCAATCCCAACCATTGCAGCAGGCCGGCAAGAGCCCAGTCAAGGTTTTCATCCTTGCCGGCCAGTCAAATATGGAGGGGTATGGGGCCCTCCATGGGGTAGACAAGTCGGGGGGCCAGCGGAAAGGAACGCTGACCTATCTGCTGAACGATCCAGTAAAAGGGACCCTATTCAAGCACCTTCGCGACGACAGGCCGATGTTGGCATCGGGAACAATCCCGATAGAGGCCACGAACGGTAACTTTGGCGATCCAGCCCCCAACAGGTTCAAGAAACTCAGGGTCGAGTACACCCTCGACGGAAGCAAGCAGCAACAGACAGTAGATGAAGGAGAGACATTGACTCTCACGGCCAAACCGGGCCAGGTGACAATCGAAAAGGCCATTTACGGTGACCTTCCCGATGGCGATAAACGGGATGTTACGGAGGAGGTGAAGAGCTTGATCAAAGCGGACTGTGACCGAGTCCGTTGGAAGGTGCGCGAAGATGTTTGGGTCTGGTTCAATGGCCGAAAAGGAGGATTAAGCGCTGGTTTCGGGGCCAGTAAGGACCTGTTTGGGCCGGAACTCCAATTCGGCAATGTCTTGGGAGACACATTCGATAACCAGATTCTCATCATCAAGACGGCTTGGGGAGGCAAGAGTCTCTACAAGGAATTTCGCCCCCCCAGTTCCGGCGGCGAGGTCGGACCCTGTTATGGGCAGATGATCGAGACAATCAAGAGGGTACTGACTAATCTCAAGATTGAGTTTCCCGGCTACGATGAGGGCGGTTATGAACTGTCCGGACTGGTCTGGTGGCACGGCTGGAACGACGGGTGCGACCCGAAAAACGCCGTGCCGGAATATGAGCAAAACCTGGTGAACCTGATCAAGGATCTGCGGAAAGATCTTCAAGTGCCGAAACTTCCGGTAGTCATCGGCGAACTGACCGGTCCGTGGGTGGAGGTCGGCGGCGAGTGGGGCCGACTTCGGAAAGCACAAGCCGATGCGGCGGCTCATTCCGGGTTCCAGGGCAATGTTCTGTTCGTACCGACGCATGATTTCGTCCGGAAAGAAGAGGATTCGCCGGGAGGCTGGCCGGCCCATGAGTTCAACAATGCCGAAACCTATTTCTTGGTCGGTGATGCCTTGGGCAAAGCAATGATGAAGTTGCTGACAGTGCCGCAGGCCAGCAAAATATCCGCCACCTGGAAAAACTCTCCGCGGCTTAAATCGGTCAGTTTGAGAATATATGACACCATCAGCACGGACAGACTCTCTCCATTATCCGGATCTTTTATGGTTTGGATTGATGATAATCCAGCGGTTGCTATACAATTTCTTCCGTCAGGGGATCCCAGCGGACCTGTCGCTTTTTGTGATAGGATTCCACGCTCATCAGGAAGGTGGCCGTCTCGATAAACGCTTCGTCCTCATTGCAACGGGGTTTCTGGCCGGTTCGAACACATTCGAGAAAATTCTCCATATGGTTGGGCCACTTGGCCGCCTTGCTCGGATCGTAGCGGTAAATCGGTTCGGGCTTTCGTCCCCCCATCGTCCAGGCGGGGCCATCCTCGTAGATTTCAAACCGGCCCGCATCCTGCCCGATTGAATCGAACACCATCCTGGCTTGGCGCCCGCAGAATTCCGGCGTCTGATCCCGTTCCGAATTTTGAATGCCTTCGAAGATGACCGAACACCCTTGTTTTTCGAACTGAAATGTCGCGATCCAGGTATCCGGTACTTGGCGGTCATCTTTCCAAAAAGCGATCTGTCCGGCGCATACACAGGTGTCGGGGATACCATATCCCAGGACGGATTGTACATAATCCATCTCGTGACTTAATAGATCCCCGGCTTGTCCGGTTCCGTAGGGCCAGTAACATCGCCAATGCCAGAAATGCCTCTCATTGAACTCGATCTTCGGTGCCGGTCCAAGCCACTTTTCCCAATCCAGATCCTGGATAACCTGTTTCGAATCCGGCCTGTCATACCAGTCATAATACCCATACCATCGCCATACCGGAGCATCCAGCGGTTTGTTTTTATATCGGCCCGTCTTGACGAAAGTGACCGCGCCGAGTTTGCCTTCACGGATCATCTTGCCGCCGTCAACCGAGGCCGGAAACTGCCGTCCCTGGTGTCCCAACTGCATGACGATTTTGTTTTTGCGAACCGCCTCCCGCATCCGTTTGGCCGCGGCAATCGAGTGAGTCCAGCCCTTCTCGCAATAGACCGCCTTGCCGGCATGGGCGGCATCGAGCAGGATTTGTTCGTGCCAGTGATCCGGAGTGGCGATAACGACCGCTTCGACTTTTGGATCGTTGAGGAGATCCTTGTAGTCGAGATAGGTTTTTACATCGGGATTATTGGCGGCCTCGACGCCGCGTTTCAGATGCGGCTTGTATACATCACACACCGCCACGACCTTTGCCGAATCCGTAGCGCCGGTGTATTTGATCAAGTCCCATCCGCGCGTGCCGGTTCCGATATGCCCGACCCGGACCGGATTGGCCATTGGAGACGCACCGCGGAGCAAAGTCGGTACCGTGATCAGGGCCGATGTCCCTGCAACCGCCGCCCCAAGAAATGTCCGACGATTCAGTCCTTCGATCCATTGCATATCGGCCTGCCTTTCTGGTCTTCAAATCCAAGTTCCTGAATACGGAATTCGCTCTTGCGAACCCTTCTAATCTTTCGCCGCCTGCCGGGTGACGATGGGGACATATCCGGCTTCCAAACCTGGCGGGGGTGTCACAATCAGGGCGGGGTCAATCTCCGCCAGTTTTCCGATCTCGGGGGCAGGCAGATACTCGCGGTCCTTTGTCCAGTTCCGATGAATCTTAACCACCTTTGCCTGCAGGTCCTCCCGCTCTTTGTCTGTCAAGTCGGCATTGAGTAACGCGGGCTGATCGGCAAATCGGTACCAGTAGTAGGTTACCACGCTGCCGTCTCCGGGGTAGGCCAGGAAGGGTCCAGCAACGGGGCCGGGCTTCTTCCAGCAGCTCTTCGGATCGTTGGGTGTGACATACGGTTCAGGTTGATCCTCTTGGGGCCGGCGAAAACGATACTCAGACAGGCCGGTTTCAGAGGGAACATCTTTGGATTGGATAACACTCCACTCGGTCTTGTTATTGTTGTTAACCATACGATAGTATTCGGGCAGCGCAACCAAAGGGCCGTCCTTGGAGTCGTATTGGGAGACCAGTTGATTGTCCCATCGGTATCCGAAAGTGCTGGAGTCCAGAGCCACGGGTTTGGCGAACGATTTCCAGTCAATCGGCACCTTTTTTTCGTCGGGTTCCTGGGATGTATAGATTCGCCATGTGGCCCCGCCACTTCCGGTAAACTTGTGTACATAGGCCGCCGAAGAATCGATGGCCCCGAGGGCCGCAGCGCCCCCCTCAAACCAGGCCTTCACGGCATCCCAGAGCGCCTTCTTGCTGTAGGAAGTCACGCGGTGCACAACCACCGAATCGCCCTGAGGACTTCGCGGAAATGAGGTGGGAGCAACTCGGGCATACCTTTCTCCCTTTTCATTTGTCCACATCACAGCGGGAACATATTGGGTTTCCATCTGCAAAGCCCGGTTGGGCTGGGAAGGCCGGGTATCCAGAAACATCCCGGCCAGACGAGGATTCTCCACCGTCGCGCGGGACCAGAAATAGGGCGTAAAGAACGCTACCGGACCCTTGAAATTGCCGGTGTTTAGAAACAAAGTCCAGCACTGGTCCCCGGTCGGGACATTTTTCCCGGCGGTGGTGGTTTTGGCCGGGATCAGGGGAAGCGGCAGGTACCCGTAGCCGAACAGTTCACCGCAGGTACCCTGTTTCAGATTCAAACCGTCCGGAGGCCATAGCACCCAGGGACTGAGTTGGGCCACCCCATACAGCCCTGTCGGTCGATCCCAGTTTCGCCCCTTGCCGGCCCCTGGGCCATTGGCCCACTCGCTGAAATTCAATGCCACGCCGCCCATAATGAACTTCGGCGTTTCCGTGGCATACTGCGTATCCCGCCACCAGCCCAGGCCGCCCTCGATATCGGAATACATATCTTTGGGATCCGGGCCGTCGTACTGAGCGAACATCCAGGTGCCGAACAGGCCGGTTTGAAAACGATTCCCCGGATACTCCCGCACCAAAGGCCATGCCGCCACATACATGGAGAATCCGGCATTGTAGGTTTCGGGGACCCTTTCGTTGGGGACCAGCAGATATCCGGCCATCTCGCCTTCCTGAATCCGATTCGAGGCGCCAATCAAAATCGATGAAGGCGACGCAAACAAGAGGATAAAACATGCCGTAAGTCGTAGGATGGTCTTTTTCAACATGCGGAAGTCTCCAAGGTCTCGTTCGTTCGCGAAGTCGTAAGGACGCCCTGAAAGCATAGGACAAACAATGGGTGCCTGTCAAGTCCGGGAACAGGAAAGAACACGGGAGACTTTCTCCTTTCCTGGAGAGCGACAGATCACAGTGAGGTTTTCCAGGTTTGGACAATATCGACAGCCGTGGTCAACAACCTCTTGCGTGGACAAAGTGACCTCGAATCCGCCAGTTGATGGAACCGGCACGGTCAAAGAGTGAAGATGAAAGTGACCCAAATAAGGGCAACGGGGGGGAAAAAATAAGCAACAATCCGCAAGTACCCGAATTGCAAGCACTTCCAAACGCGATTTTGCCGCACAAAGAAAAACCGGAGAGGGTGGGATTCGAACCCACGGTTCCGTAAACGGAACACTGGTTTTCGAAACCAGCTCGATCAGCCACTCCGACACCTCTCCAGCAAGGTCGAGGGCGGCTGAAAGGGAACATATTCCCATCCGGCCGTCCCGCAGCCGAAATGATAGTGTATCGTCCAGCGGGGAAAAAGCAAGGGCGAAGGGCGTTTTTCATCCGGTCCCCGATGGAGAACGAAATCCGGTGGGTTTTTTGGATAAGGCGTTTTCAAACGACGACCAAGAACCTATAATGTCGCAACGGGAAAAACCGGTTTTTGCCTGCGAGGAGATACCGATGGCGATCACATCTCGACAGCGGTTGGCGACAACTCTGGCTCATCAGCCGGGGGATCGGGTCTGCGTGGATTTCGGGGCGACATCCGTCACCGGAGTCAATGTGACGGCCGTCTCAAAACTTCGAAAAGCGTTGCTCGGCGATGTCAATTACCGTGTCAAGGTCGTCGAGCCGTATCAGATGCTCGGCGAAATCGACGACGCCCTGGCCGAGGCGATGGGTGTGGATGTCGTGGCGGTCAACGGACCGCGGACCATGTTCGGATTCGAGAACCGCGACTGGAAACCTTTTCGGCTGTTTGATGGAACAGAAGTGCTGGTACCCGGACAGTTCAACTTGAAAGACGACGGCAAGGGCGGATTTTTCATTTTTCCCGAAGGCGACATCAGTGTTCCTCCCAGCGGGCACATGCCCAAGGGCGGATTTTATTTCGACGCCGTTTGCCGTCAGGATCCGATCGTCGAGGATAAACTCGACCCGAAGGATAACTTGCTCGACTTCGGCTTGCTCAGCGAAGCCGATGTGAAACACTATACGGCTCTGGCGGAGCGGGCGGCAGCCAAAAACAAAGGCGCCATCCTCTCGGCACCGGGCTGCGCATTCGGGGATATCGCCCTGGTTCCGGCGACCTGGATGAAGCGCACGCCGGGCATTCGGGATATTGAAGAGTGGTATATTTCGACCGCCATCCGACGGGACTATGTGTGGAAGGTCTTCGAGGGCCAGTGCCAAATCGCTCTGAAGAACCTGGCTACGCTGGCCAAGGCCCTTGGCGACAAAGTACAGGCCGTGTTCCTAACGGGCACCGACTTCGGCACGCAGCGCGGGCCGTTCATCGCCCCGCAAACCTACCGCGATCTTTTTAAACCGTTTCACAAGACCCTGAACGACTTTGTGCACAAGAACACCAGTTGGAAAACCTTCATTCACTCCTGCGGAAGCGTGATCGAACTGATCCCGGACTTTATCGATGCAGGATTCGACATTCTCAATCCCGTCCAATGCTCCGCCGAGGGAATGGACGCACAGGGACTCAAGGACCGTTTTGGCGACCGCGTGTCGTTCTGGGGCGGCGGTATCGATACGCAGAAGGTGTTGCCTTTCGGCAAGCCGCAGGAGGTTTACGACCAGGTGCGGCAGCGGATCGAGATCTTCAACAAGGGCGGCGGCTTTGTCTTCAACACCATCCACAACATCCAAGCAGGAACTCCGGTGGATAACCTGCTGGCCTTGGTCAAGGCAATCAAAGAAAGTAAATGACAAGTTTGGCGAAAACGGACTCGACGGGAGCGGCCGATGCAATTCCACATCCTTGATACGGCGGCGCTGGTGGCGTTCTTTGCGCTGGTGCTGGGAACCAGTATATTCAAAAGCCGCAGGGAAAAGACCAGTGAGGATTATTTCCTCGCCGGCCGGGGCCTGAGGTGGTATCTGATCGGCTTTTCGATTGTCGCGGCCAATATCTCCACCGAGCAATTTGTCGGCATGGCCGGCCAAGGTGCGGGCCATGTCGGCTTGGCCGTGTCGGGGTATCAACTGCTTGGTGCAGTGACGATCGTGCTTGTGGCGATCTGGTTTTTGCCGCGATTCCTGCGAGCGGGGATCTATACCATGCCCGAATACCTCGAATATCGGTACAATCCGGCCGCTCGGGGGATCATGGCTTTCTACACCATGTTGATTTATATCCTGGTCCTGCTGGCAGCGGTGATCTACTCCGGGGCGTTGACCCTCAACAAGATTTTTGACATGGATCTGACAACGGCTGCCTGGCTAATTGGGATCCTGGCGGCAATCTACACGACATGGGGAGGTTTGAAAGCCGTTGCCTGGGCGGACTTGTTCCAGGGGTCGGCCCTGTTGATCGGGGGTATCGCGACAATGGCCTTGGGCCTTTGGAAGATTGGCGGCATCGAACCGTTTCTGACACACAACGCCGACAAATTACACATGGTTCTGCCGAAGGATCACCCCGTCATGCCCTGGACTGTTCTGGTTTTGGGTCTGTGGATTCCGAATTTTTATTACTGCGGGCTCAACCAGTTCATCGTTCAGCGGACTTTGGCCGCCCAGAGTTTGCGACAGGGTCAACTCGGCATCATCTTCGCCGCAGGTCTGTGGCTGATCGTGCCGTTTGCGATCGTCATGCCGGGGATGATGGCCGTCCAGCTTTACGGCGGCCAAATTGCCAAACCCGACGAGGCGTTTCCGACGCTGATCCGCAACCTGGTTCCGATCGGGATGCGGGGATTTATCTTCGCCGCCTTGGCCGGGGCGGTGATCAGTACGCTGGCCTCGCTGCTCAATAGCGCCGCGACGATCTTCACGATGGATCTCTACAAGCGGCTTTGGCGACCCCAGGCCAGTCAAAGCCGTTTGGTGTGGATGGGACGAATTCTCACGCTGCTGTTTGTGCTGCTGGGTTGTTCCATCGCTCCTCTATTGAGCAACGAGAAATTCGGCGGCATTTTTTCATACATCCAGGAATATCAGGGTTTCATCTCGCCGGGGATTCTTGCGGCATTTGTGTTCGGATTTCTTTTCCCCAAAGCACCGCCGGCGGCAGGGATCACGGCTTTGCTGGCAAATGTTCCGATCTACGGTTTTCTTTGGCTGCTGGATTCGGGGCTTATTCCATCAATGACGGTTAAAATTGCGTTTCTCAACCGCATGGCGATCACCTTCGGTGTGCTAATCGTGCTGATGGCGATCATCACGATCCTGCGACCCCTGAGTCATTCGCGGAGGATGCCGGTGCGGGAGGATATCGACATGACCCCCTCGCCGAGCGTGCTATGGCTGGGGATATTGGTGATCACGGGCGTGATCGGATTTTATATCCTGTTCTGGTAATAATAGATAATGTATATATTGTATACAAAATGAAAAATGACAGATCAGAATGGAAAATAAGGGAAGCCATTGCTGGGATTGCAATAGTCCCTTCTGTCGGAGGATTGATTATGAGGCGATGGATAGGCGGGCTGATTGTGAGCGGAGTCGTACTGGGGTTGGTCGGTTCGGTATCGGCGCAAGAGCGGAAGGTGATCTCTCTCGATGGCGTCTGGCAGGCCGGGCAGGGTACGATGGATCAGGAGCCGGCCGCGTTTGACCATGCGGTTCCGGTGCCGGGATTATTGGATATGGCTAAGCCCGCGTTCGAGCAGGTGGGAACCAAGTCCGATCTGCGGCAGGCCTTCTGGTATCGGCGGACCTTCAAGGTCGAAGGTGCGATCCCGGAGACGGCGGTGCTGCTGATCCATAAGGCCCGCTACGGGACAAAGGTCTGGCTCAATGGGCAACCCGCCGGCGAGCACTGGCCGTGCTTTACCCCGGGGTACATGGATGTCCGATCGCTGCTCAAGGGCGACGGGCAGGAGAATACGCTGGTCATCCGCGTGGGCGCGGGTCGCGAGGCGCTGCCCAAAGGACAGCCCGACGGCTGGGACTTCGAGAAGTATCTCTATATCCCAGGGATTTACGATTCGATCGAACTGATCCTGACGGGTACGCCTTACATCGTCAACATCCAGACGGTCCCGCAGATCGACAAGAAGATGGTGCAGGTGGTGGCCGATATCAGCAATCCCGGCAAGCTTGACAAGATGGAGGTTTTCTGCACCATTCGCGAGGCCAAGAGCGGCAAGGTGATTCACACCGAATCGACGGGTGTGGGGAACCTGGCCGACAAGACGCCCTTTCCGTTTACGGGCGTGTTTCCGATCCCGGATTGTCAGCTTTGGTCGCCGGAGAATCCGTTCCTCTACGAGATCGAACTGACGACGCCGGGGGATTCAACGAAGGCGCGGTTCGGGATGCGGTCGTTCCGCTTTGATCCACAGACGAAGCGAGCGATCCTCAACGACCAGACCTACTATATGCGCGGTACGAATGTGTGTATCTACCGCTTCTTCGAAGACGCCCTTCGCGGCGACAAGCCCTGGCAGGCCGAGTGGGTGCGGCGGCTGCACGAACAGTTTCGGACGATGAACTGGAACAGCATCCGCTACTGCATCGGTTTTCCGCCGGATTTCTGGTACGACATCGCCGACGAGGTGGGCTTTCTGATCCAGGATGAATTCCCCATCTGGTTGCTCAGCGATGCGCCGACCAAGCCGACAGCCGACAAGATCATCCCCGAATACACGGCGTGGATGTGGCACCGGTGGAACCATCCGTGCGTGGTGATCTGGGACGCCCAGAACGAAAGCTTTACACCCGAGACGGCCAAGGCGATCGCGGCCGTCCGCGGGCTGGATCTGTCCGGCCGACCGTGGGAGAATGGCTGGGAAGCGCCACAGAGCCCGACCGACTGTGTCGAGTCGCACCCCTATCTGTTCATTCGGACTTGGAACGGGCAAAAGCCGTTCCGGCTGTCGGAGATGCCGACGGTATCGGGCGTGCCGAACCTTCATGACTCCCAGAAGAAACTCGAAGTGCCCATCATCATCAACGAGTACTGCTGGCTGTGGCTCAATCGCGACGGCTCGCCGACGACGCTGACCAAAAAGGTCTATGCGGATTTGTGCGGCCCACAGTCCACGGCCGACCAGCGGCGATTGACTTACGCGCGGACGCTGGCGGCACTGACGGAGTTCTGGCGGACGCACCGGCAGTGTGCCGGCGTGCTGAACTTCTGCGGGTTGGGCTACTCGCGTGACGGCACGGCCGAGCGGCCGCTGGGCGGGGCGACCAGCGATAACTTTCTCGATCTGGAAAAGCTGAACTTTGAACCCTACTTTGAGGAGTATATCCGCGAGGCCTTCGACCCGGTTGGCGTGATGCTGGATGTCTGGGCCGAGACGCTGCCGGTTGGTTCAGAACAAACCTTCAAGACCGTGGTCATCAATGATTTGAATGAGGGCTTCGTAGGAACGCTGCGGCTCTACCTGACCCACGATGGCAAGACCGTCGCCGAGCAGAAACAGGATTGCACAATCCCCGCCCTGGGTCGGTCGAAATTTTCGTCTATGATGAAACTGCCCACCGAACCGGGCAACTACACGCTGATCGCCGAGCGGATCGACTCTCAGGGCAAGGCCGTACGCAGTCTTCGCGATGTCAAACTGATCGATCCCAACTAACCGACAGGACAAACGATGAAGCCAATCGACCCCATCAATGTCGAATCCTCAAAAGGAAGCACGGCTTATGTTGCCGTCGTGTGCGGAGTTGCCGCGCTGGGAGGCCTGCTTTTTGGCTACGACACCGGCGTGATCAACGGGGCGATCGGCCCGCTGGTCGAACGCTTTCAGCTCGACGATGTCATGGAGGGCTGGGCCGCCGGCTGTGCGCTGGTCGGCTGCGCGATGGGCGTTGCGTTCGTGGGGGCGCTGACGGACTGGCTGGGTCGAAAGAAAGTCATGCTCCTGGCGGCGATCTTCTTTTTCATCTCCGCGATGGGGACCGCGCTGCCTCGAAACATTACGGAGTTTATCTTCTTTCGCTGGCTGGGTGGCCTGGGTGTCGGCGCCGCGTCGATGTCATGTCCGTTGTACATCGCCGAGATCACGCCGGCACGGATTCGCGGCCGGATGATCTCAATCAACCAGTTCGCCATCGTGTCGGGATTTCTGGTGGTGTTCTTTGTCAACTACTTCATCGATCGCCAGGGCGACCATGCCTGGAATGTCCAATACGGCTGGCGATGGATGTTCGGCTCCGAGTCGCTGCCGGCGTTTTTGCTGCTGGCGTTGTTGTTCTTCGTGCCCGAAAGCCCTCGCTGGCTGACGCAGAAAGGTCGCGAGGATGAGGCGTTGGCCATCCTGAGCCGGGCCGGCGGGGCCGATCACGCCCAGCAGGAAATGGTTCAGATCCGCGAGGCGATCGCGCAGGAGAGCGGTTCGCTGGCCCAGTTGTTCCAGCCCGGGATGCGAGTGGTGCTGTTCATCGGCGTGGCGCTGGCGATCTTGCAGCAGGTGACGGGCATCAATGTCTTTCTGTATTTCGGCACCGAGATCTTCAAGCGGATGGGCTCGGAGACCAACGCGGCCCTGTTGCAGACGATCATCGTCGGATCGGTCAACATGTCGTTTACCCTCATCGCGATCTGGACCGTCGATAAGCTCGGTCGTCGTCCGTTGATGATTATCGGTTCGACCGGGATGTGCTTGTCCCTGTTTGGGATGGGGTATTCGGCCTATGCCCAGAGCCAGGGGCTTTGGATCCTGCTGTTTATCCTCGGCTACATCGCCTGTTTTGCCCTGTCGGTGGGACCGGTGACCTGGGTGATCCTGGCCGAGATCTTTCCGACGAAGATCCGCGGCCGGGCGATGGCCATCGCAACCTGCTGCCTGTGGATCGCCAACTATATCGTCTCGCAGACCTTCCCCATGATGGACAAAAACGATTGGCTGATCGAGCGATTCCATCACGGCTTTCCGTTCTTCCTGTACGGCTTCTTCTGTATTCTGCTGCTGCTCGTTATCGTGCGCTTCGTGCCGGAAACTAAGAACAAGACACTCGAAGAGATCGAACGGATGTGGACGCATCGGTAGGCGTTAAGATTTAGGATATAGGGGATAGAAATCTATGTTGACGGGATTTCGAAATCTAACGGCGATGGGTATTATTTGTGTATCGATGGTTCTCTTTTCAAGCTCGGCGATAGCTGCACAGAAGGGGGGAGTGGTGATTGTGTCGCAGGGGGAGTCGGCGTTGTCGGCGCTGGCGGCGAAGGAAGTGCGGCGGTATGTGTATCTGCGGACGGGGGAGCTGTTGGCGATCGAGTTCAAGGTCACAGAGTCGGCGGGAATGATCGTGCTGGCCGGTAAGACGCAGCGAGACTTGCTCAAGCCGTTTGCGGCCGATGCTGTGTTGACCGGACAGATTGCCGCGATGGGTAAGGAGCAGTATCGAATCAAGACCGTTGAGCAGGGCGGCAGCAAGATTGTGCTCATCGTCGGCGGCGACGACCTGGGGCTTTTGTACGGGGCATATCAATTCGCCGAGCAACTCGGCGTACGATTCTATATGCATGGCGATGTCGTGCCGGATGAGCGGATCGCGCTGGATCTGCCGAATCTGGATATCACCGGCAAGCCGCTGTTTGCCCATCGCGGGATTCAGCCATTCCACGATTTTCCAGAGGGGCCCGACTGGTGGAACGCCGACGATTACAAGGCGATCTTCGCACAACTGCCCAAGCTGCGGATGAACTTCTTCGGCCTGCACACCTACCCGGAAGGCGGCGTGGGGCCGGAGCCCTTGGTGTGGATCGGCCCAAAAGAGGAAATCAATCCCGACGGGACGGTCACCGCATCGTATCCGGCACGGCACTTTACCACCAACAACATCACCGGGGCCTGGGGCTGCCAGATGTCCAATACCGGCCATTATACCAACGGGGCCGACGAGATCTTCGAGATTGATGATTACTGTGCCGACTACATGGTGGGCATCAATCCCTGGACAACGACATCGGCGGCGAGACAGAACAAGCTCTTTGACGACATGGGCGCGTTTGTCCACGACATTTTTACCTATGCGAAGTCGCTGGGGATCCAGACCTGCATCGGCACCGAGACGCCGCTGACGATCCCCACGCCGGTCAAAGAGCGGCTCAAGGCGGCGGGGAAAAATCCGGCGGATCCGGCCGTGGTGCAGGATATCTACGAGGGGATGTTTACGCGAATCGCCAAGGTCCATCCTCTGGATTATTACTGGTTCTGGACGCCGGAGGGGTGGACCTGGGAAGGGACAAAGCAGGAGCAGATCGATGCGACGATTGCCGACTTGAAGGCCGCGATTGCCGCCGCCGAGAAGGTCAACGCCCCGTTTATTCTGGCCACCTGCGGGTGGGTGCTGGGCCCGCCGACGGATCGGGCCTTGTTCGACACCTTCCTGCCCAAGACGATGCCGCTCAGTTGCATCAATCGCAATGTCGGGTTTTCGTTTGTCGAGCCGGGCTTTGAAAAGATCAAAGGTCGGCCGATCTGGGCGATCCCGTGGATGGAGGATGATCCGGCGCTGATCGCCCCGCAGCTTTGGGCTGGCCGGATGCGGCGGGATGCGGCCGACGCGCTGGCGTACGGATGCACGGGCCTGATGGGCATTCACTGGCGAACGCGGATCCTGGGGCCGAATGTCTCGGCGCTGGCGATGGCGGCGTGGGACCAGTCGGGCTGGAATCCCGCGCCGGGCAAGACCGGCAAGAACGAACCGGCGCTGCCTGCGGAAGGATGCGTCGGCGGTAATGTCGCGGCCTTTCCCAACAACACGATCGCCGATACACCGGAACCGACGGTTTATCAATCCGTCCGCTACGATCTCGAGGCCTACAAGTTCAAGGTTCCCAACGGCGCTTACACCGTTACGCTGAAATTCTGCGAACCGCACTACGCAGAGAAAGGCAAGCGGGTCTTCGGCGTCAAATTGCAGGGCAAGACATTGATCGATACGCTGGATATCTTCGCGACGGTCGGCAAGGACAAGGCGATGGACCGCGTGTTCAAGGATGTCGCAGTCGCCGACGGGATGCTGGCGATCGAGTTCGTCAAGCAGGTGGAGTTTCCGTCGATTGCGGGGATCGTCATCGAAGGCCCGGCCGTGGAGGGCAAGCCGTTCGTCCGCAAGATCAACTGCGGCGGCCCGGCGTGGAAGGATTACGAGCCAGACATGCAGTCGATGGTCGCGACGGACACGCGGCCGCGCGATCTTCCGGTGGATGATTTTTACGCCGACTGGGCCAAAGCGCAGTTTGGCCCGGAAACGGCGGCCGAGCTTGCGGCGATCTTTGTGCGACTGGACGGCGGGTACGCGCCGGATCAGCAGCGCTATCGCGCCGGCTGCCTTCCGCGGCCTTCGACCTGGGTCGATGGCCCCGGCGGGATCGTCCCCGATGGGCGGCCATGGGAACAGGTCAGCAAGGAGTACGCTTTTGTCGATGAGATGTCGGCGATGGTACCGAAGATCCGTGGCGAGGGGAATCTCGAACGGTTCAATTACTGGCTCAATCAGTTCCGGTATCTCCGCGCGATCGCCAAGGTCAACTGCGACTGGGCGCTGTACAATGCGGCATTCGAGACGGCCAAGGCCTCAGCCGACGACGCGGCGAAAAAGAAGGCCGCCGCAGAACTGGCGTTGCCGCTTCGCAAACAATTGGTTGCCGATGTGGCCGAGGTCCATCGCTGGCTGCTGCAGGCGATCACCACGCAGGGCGGGCTGGGGAATGTGGCCAACTGGCAGCAGCATGTGATCCCGATGGTATTGACCAGGCCCGGACAGGAATTGGAAAAGCTGCTGGGCGCGCCGTTGCCCGAGGATGCCAAACTCGCCAAGGGTTACACGGGCAGCCCGCGGATGTTTGTGCCGACGGTTCGGACGATGATCGGGGTCGGTGAGGCGCTGAAGATCCGGGCGATTGTGCAAGGCACAAAGCCGTCGGAAGTCTCGATCTTTGTCCGGCCGATGGGCAAGGGCGAGTATGCCAAAAAGCCGCTGGTGCATGTGGCGCGAGGAGTTTATCAGATTACGCTGCCGGCTGAATTGACCCAAGCCGATCTGGAATACTACATCGACGCGTTGACCCCCGACGGCAAACACCTGTTCTTCCCGGCGACGGCGCCGAATCTGAACCAGACGGTGGTCGTGAGGATGAAATGAATCGAGCCATGACAATGCGTCCGATCATAGGTATAGCTGGGTTTCTATTGGCACTCTCGTCGGGATGTGTCTTCCCGCATTTCCCCCCGCCAGTGGTTCTGGAAGTTCGTACTTTGCCTGACGGACAGAAACAAATGCCATTTGGTTTTGACAATCTTTTCTGGGGAAATCATAACGGACAAAAAGCCGTCATCGGAAACGGAACTCTATCCGGTGAACACCAATTTCATCTTGTTTTCTGGGTAGAGCCATATCCGGTATTCTCGCCGGGATGGATTTTGATAACGAACAAGGGCGAAGATTCGGATGAATGGGATGTTGATGCATGGCTTGAAATGGACTACTTGGACAATGAAAGGAAAATCAGGGGGATTAGTCGTTTTACAGGTTCAACCTCTATTCAGCAATTTCCACAAACAGGATCAATGAAGATCCCTTTCAAGAAAGTATGCCTAAAATCTGAAGATCACGATATGATGGTAGAACTCTCTGGTACTCTCGTGGTCAAACCAGTATCCGAGCGACAATTGCAGGATCTTTTCGTGTTAATGAACAAGGAAATTGCCGGGAAATCAGATAAACCGCGATGATGTTTGTCAACGATGGCTGAGAAATATGAAATCCAAGAAGGGATTCTGATTCGGGACGATGACCTGATGGTTTCGTTTTCGCGGAGCAGTGCGCCGGGCGGGCAGAATGTCAACAAGGTCAGTACCCGCGCGACGGTGGTGTTCGACTTTGAAAACTGTGCGGCATTGAGCGAGTTTCACCGGGAGCGGATTCGGCGGATGCTGAGCCGACGGATGGATCGCTTCGGGCGGCTGCAGATCATCTGCCAGGAGCACCGCACGCAACTGGCCAACCGCAAGGCGGCCGTCGAACGGCTGGTGGAACTGTTGCGGCAGGCCTTGACACCGCCCAAGCCCCGCAAAAAGACGCATGTCCCCTACGGACAAAAAATGCGGCGGCTCGAATCCAAACGCCGCCGAAGCAAGATCAAGCAAATCCGAAGTGAAAGACCCGGCGACGATTGATCCTCATTATTTTGCAGAAC
The DNA here is from genome assembly GCA_964643355.1 of uncultured Pirellulales bacterium. Classification (GTDB taxonomy): domain Bacteria; phylum Planctomycetota; class Phycisphaerae; order Sedimentisphaerales; family Anaerohalosphaeraceae; genus FEN-1350. The sequence goes on along the minus strand of CAZXPW010000029.1, from coordinate 29,766 downwards.
CCGAATTGCACGAGACGGTGACGCCCTGGGGATGATTGGCGAAACGAAGCAGGGCTGTTGCTTCATCACGATCTGACGAAACGGCAACCGTTTTTCCATCGGGATCCGTTGAAGAAATTTCCAGCGGTTTGTCTTTCGGCCAGACGATGCGAACGACGGCGGGCGTTTCGGCCGGGCCACGAACGACGAACCGCAGCACGCCGTTGTCGGTCGATTGGCTCATCAGGCGATGGGTGGCGTGCAGGACCTTGGGCGATCCGGCGGCAAGATCAGCCCGGACATCGCGATAGAGGCCGCTTTGGCCGGCGGCCAATTCAATTCCATCGCGGATGTTCATCGACGGGTCGAATGCATCCAACAATCGACCGGAGAGTTTGACGGGCTGTGACTCGGCGCGGGCGATGACGAAGGGGCCGCGACGCATGACCATATTGCCGGATTGAGCAATGGATTGACCCGTTGCTTGTTTCCATGCCGTTTCAACCAAAGGCAGATACTCTTTTTCGGCCGCGGCCGAGTTGCCGAACAAACGCGGGGAAATCTCACTGCGGATCACTCTGCCCGAGCCGACCTTCCAGGAAGCATCTTTTTTATCGCCCAACAACGAAAGCAGATGGGCCAGCGGCGAGGCAAAGCCCCGTTTGTGCCACCAGAAATTCTCGCAGCGATCCAGTTCGTCGCCGTCTTGCCCCAGGACGATCAGCGACCCACCGCCTTTGACCCATGCTACAATCGATTCATTCATCCATGGCTCGGCGGGCTTGAAGTCTTCGTAATAGAGCACGATCACCTTAAACCGCTTGAGGTACTCGGTCTCCTTCGCCCGTTCGAGCACGACCGACGAAACCGGGATCCCGCGCTCGACCAGCGGCAAGAGCATTCCATACGCCCCTTGCAGCCACGGGCCGGGATGCCGCTGCCACATCAGCGTATCGGCCATCGCCACGCCGACGCCTTCTCCGACTGGATCGTCGCCGCGGATTTCCCACACACCGCCCAGCGGGACTTCCTGCAAAACCTGCGTTACCGACAAAATCACGACGCGATAATTCTCCGGCGCCGGAGTCTTGCCGCCGGTGCCGTAGCCCGGCAGAAAGATCCGATCCGGCCAGGGCATGATCTCGTAGCGGTCGGTGTCCTTCATCATCAGCATCGCGGCGACTCCGTGCTGATACCATTGCTCGAATTCAGCCCAGGTGTGATCGGGGTTATCCTCGACCGGATCGATCAGCAGCCACATCTTTCGCTCGCTGCCGACGGCCAGTTGCGTGAAGTAGTCGTACAGCACAAACGCGCTGCCGAAAAAACTCTTGCTCGGCGAGTCGTAATTCCCCAGCGCCCAGTTGACCGGGCCGGTCCAGATCTGGCCGATGTAACCGTCGATTGGCAGACCCGTCGAAGTCCCCAGCGGAGCGACGAGCTGCGCGGCGATGTTGCTGTAGATCGAGTGGATCGGCAGAATGAAAGATGCGGATTGGCCGTCGGGGCCGGGAGTTTTCTTCGTGGTTTCCAGCAGTCGTTTTTCCAGCTCGATATAAAGTTCGTTCTTCAATTGAGCCGTGAGAAATCGCGCCTCGGCCGATTCATGCTGACCCTGCCACGGCCGGCCGTATCGTTTCTGCCACAGCGTTTTGAAGCTATCCTCATAACCGGTGAAGACATGCGCCAACGGTTCTTCCGGCAGGATCGCCTCCGCCCCGGCCGCCAGCGATCGCTCCGTCATCTGCTGAAGGTACCGAATCCACCCGTCGGTCGGCAGCATGTACGGCCGTACGCCCGCGCACTTGACGACATTACCGGCCTGGTCCCGTTCGACATCCTGCGGGTATTGGCTTCCGTCCCATTTTCCGGTCCAATAGACATTGCCGGCGTCCGAATCGGCAAAGAACATCCGCCCGACGGCAAAACCCTGCTTACGCCACGAGTCCAGTTCCCCCGCAAAGGAGGCCGCATGACGATGAACGACGACTCCATCCACGGCGATCGCCAGACGGGGATCGAAACCCGTATTGGTCTGGAAGATTGTCTTGCAGTCCCGAAAGGATTGCGTCGTTTGCGCCGCGCTGAGCCGTCCGAATGCCGCGCAACATCCGATGATGATCAAGAGCCATCGTCTTGTCATGGGACCTCCGATGAAAGGGAATGCGTGCCGCCGGCTCAGGATTTTTTCGAGTCGGCGTCCTTGAGCAGCTTGTATTCAACGCTATCCACCAGCGCCTTCCAGCTTGCGTCGATGACATTTTCCGATACGCCCACCGTCCCGAACATGCCGTCCTTGTCGCTGGATTCGATAATGACGCGAACCCGGGCGGCCGTGCCCTCGCGGGCGTTGACCACGCGGACCTTGTAATCAATCAGGTGCATGTCCCGCAGGTTTGGGTAGAAACCCTCCAGCGATTTCCGCAGCGCTCCGTCGAGGGCATTCACCGGACCGTCGCCTTCGCTGACAACATGCTCGGTCTTTCCGCCGACGGTCAACTTGACGGTCGCTTCGGTTACCAACCGTCCGTCGCCGTTGCGCTCGACATTGACATGGTACTTTTCCAGTTCGAATCCCGGCCGATAGGTCCCCAGCGCCTTTTTCACCAGCAGGTCGAAGCTTCCTTCGGCCGCCTCGAACTGGTAGCCCTCGTTTTCCAGATTCTGCACCATCGTCAGAATCTTCTTGGCCAGGGCCTTGTCCTCGGCCAGTTTGTGTCGTTCCAGTTTGGCCAGGACATTCGACTGGCCCGACAATTCCGAAATCAAAAACCGCCGCTCGTTACCGACGGCCGACGGATCGACATGCTCGTAGGTCGCTTTATTCTTGCGCAGCGCGTTGACATGCAGCCCCGCCTTGTGGGCAAACGCGCTGGCCCCGACAAACGGCAGGTTTGTCACCGGCGGCAGATTGGCCACCTCGAAGACAAACCGCGACAGTTCCGTCAGGCGCGCCAGCTTGTCGCGTCCGACCGTTTTGTATCCGGCCTTCAGTTCCAGATTGGCGATGATCGAGCACAGGTTGGCGTTGCCCGTTCGCTCGCCGATGCCGTTGATCGTGCCTTGAACCTGCCTTGCCCCGGCCGATACCGCCGCAAGCGAACTGGCCACGGCGCACTCCGAATCGTTGTGGCAATGGATTCCCAACACAGTATCCGGAAGGGCCTTTCGTACCGCCGCCGTGATTTCATAAACCTCCTGCGGAAGGCAACCGCCGTTGGTCTCGCACAGCGCGATCACATCGGCGCCGGCCTCCGCCGCGGCGGTAATGACCTTCAGCGAATACTTCGGGTTGTGCTTGTAGCCGTCAAAGAAATGCTCGGCGTCGAAGATAACCTCCAGCCCTTTTTTCTTCAGATACGCCACCGACTCGGCGCAGAGAACGACATTCTCGTCCAGCGAACATCGCAGCACCTCGGTCACATGCAGGTCCCAGGTCTTGCCGACCAGCGTCCCGGCCGGGGCCTTGCACTGTAGAATCGCCGAAAGCGAAGGATCGTCCTGAACCTTCAGATCGGCCCGACGGGTGTTACCGAATGCGACAATCCGCGAATGCCGAAGACCTTTGGCGGCGATCTGCTGGAAGAATTCCATCTCTTTCGGATTGGCGACGGCATAGCCCCCTTCGATATAGTCGATCCCGAATTCGTCCAGACGGTGGGCGATCAGCAGCTTGTCGGCCAGGGAAAAACTGATCCCCTCGGCCTGCATGCCGTCTCGAAGCGTTGTGTCATAAATCGTTACGCGGTTCATGATTCTACCAATGGTATAGGGCCAAACAAAGCAAACACTATACCCATTGGATCTCGGTAAAGCAATGAAAAACCCCGGAAGGACTTTCCAGGCAAGGTAACAGCAACCGGCTTAATGATAACGAAGGGGATATTGTTGAGGATTATCCAGACAATCGATTTCCAGATCGACATCCAAATCGGGCCAACAAAGATGATGGTCGTGTAACAGTTGAACATTGAGGATTTGGCGAATCGTGGCATCCTCAAACCACGGGTAATCCTGATAGGACAGAAAATACTCCCGGCCGTTCACATCCAGCCAGAGCCCATGGCGATTCACATGGACGACTTCAACTGAATGAATTGAATCCTCAGACATGGATCAATCTCTCTATCCAGGAATATTCAATCGTCAATGAAAAGGACCGCACCCAATTGAGCACGGCCCTCTGATTTCAGTTCCAATCCGATACCGGTAACGAATCCCATTAGTCCTTTCCGGGAATCGGCGCGACTTCATCGGCCGGGGCCTTGACATCGCCGGCCTCGAAGTCTTCCGCTGCGGGCGAAAGCTTGAGGTTGTAATACGGCGAATTCTGATTGGTCATCAGATCCGACCAGCGGACATACTGGCCCGTATAGGCGGAAATCCGACCCATGATCGCCGTCAGCGTCGATTCGGCGACATTCTTGGCCTCGTTGAGCGGCTTGCCCTCGCGGACGCTGGTGATCAGATCGAAATGCTCGATCACATACGGATTGCCATCCGGGAACTTCGGAATATCCAGATTCTTTTTGTTAATCATTTTGATGCTGTCCCCGGCCGTCCCATTGGTGCCCACCAGAGACTCGGCCACCGGGCCATGGGTGCCGTTGATCTGGCGGCACATGCTGTGGATCGTCAGGTCATCGCCGTAATCATAATCGACGCTGAAGAAATCGAACTGGTTGCCGGTCTTGCGACGGGCGCGTCCGCCGAAACCCAGCGCCTGCCGGGGCGGCCGGCCGATATACCAGTTGGCCACATCCAGATTGTGAACATGCTGCTCAACGATATGATCGCCGCTCATCTCGGCAAAGCTGACCCAGTTGCGGACCATGTACATCGCGTCGCTTTCGCCCGGCCGGCGATCGGTCTTCCAGAGAGCCCCGCCGCACCACCACACGCGGCCGCCCATGATCTGACCGATTGCGCCCTGTTCGATCGCCGCGGCCGTCTCGCGATAGTTCTTCTGATGGCGCCGCTGCGTGCCTGCGACGATCCCCAGCTTTTTCTCCTTGGCCTTCTCGCCGGCGGCGATGATCCGACGGCATCCCTGCGGATCGACCGCCACGGGTTTTTCCATGAACACATGCTTGCCGGCGTCGATCGCCGCTTCCAGGTGGACCGGACGGAAGTTCGGACTGGTGCCGAGAATCACATACTGGGCGTCGCTGGCCACGACCTTCTTGTAACCGTCGAACGCCGAGGAAGCCATCTCCATCGGCACGCCGTACTTTCGCGCCTGCCCTTCTACGCGATCCTTCTGCGGATCGGCCAGGGCGACGACCTTGACCTTGACGCCGGCCATCTTGGCGCCTTCGATAAAGTTTTCCAGTGCGCCGCTGCCGCGCCCGCCGCAGCCGATCAGGCCGACCTTGATCTCATCATCGCCGGCCGCATACAAACCGGCCGGGCTGATCGACAGCGCCGCCATCGACGCCGCCGAAACCTTCAGGAAATCCCGCCGCGACACATTCAGATTCTTGCCATTGGTACTCATCTAAAACTCCTTATCAACAATCGTTTCCTGTTATGAATTGCATATTCCGTTATATCCTAACCCCTATATCCTGATCAGATCGCGGCTTCGTCCCATTGCTTTCGCAGGAACTCAAACGACTTGGGCACTTCCGTCTCCGGGTTGCCGACGCAGCCGCATTCCAGCGAGCAGTAATCCTGATACCCGATCATCTTCAGGCCGCGGAAACCATCAACAAAGCTCCGCTCATCCTGACCGGGTAGATTCCGTTTCCAACTGGCCAGATGGACATGATGCAGGTACTTCCCGGCCGACAAAAACGCGCCGCAGTCGCTGGTCTCTTCGCGCGACATGTGATAGAAGTCGCCCATCATGCACACGCCGGGGTGATTGATATCGCGGCAGATCGCCGCCGCGTCGGCCAGTTGACGCAGGAAAAACGCCTCGCCGCGGTTGAGCGGCTCCAGCAGAATCCGCGTTTTGCATTGCACCGCGAACTCGCCCAACTCCGGCATCATCTCCACGAGAATCCTTCGGCCCTCTTTATTGTCCAGGGTCGTCTGGTTGTTGAACGCCGGAACGATAATCAATCCCGTCGATTCCAGCTCGCCGGCGGCCTTGAGGATCTCCTTGATGGTCTCGACGGCCTTTTTGCGCTCTTCGGGATCGTGTGAAATCGGAGCCCCGGAGTAGCCCGCGCAGATGGCGCTGACCTTGACGCCCGTTCCCTTGATGGCCTCCTGGATCTCCTTGACCCGGCCCGCCAGTCCCCCGCCGCCGACTTCCAGCCCGCAGCCGCCCCACTTTTCTAGCTTCTCGACCTTTTCCCGCAAACTTCTGCCCGGGATCCGCCCGTCTTGGCTGCTGATCTTCAGAACCGCCGTTTTCTTTTCCTGCTGTTGGGCTCGAACGGGAACATTCGAACCCAGCATCCCGACCATCGATACGGCCGCCGCCGATTTGATTAAATCTCTCCGATTCATCTTTCACTCCGCAATCCAATAGTCAAAAGTCAATATTCAATATACACTTCGTTCCGTATCAAAAACCGCACGACTGTCGATGCCCTCTCATACCAGCTTGGTTTCGCCCGGCACCGCCACCGGCTCGACCGGCATCGGACCCCACTCATATTTGGCGGGGGACAGGTCCAGCTTGGAGGCGTTCATCGCCCAGTCCCACTTGATCTCCCGGCCGGTATAGGCGCTCATTCGACCCAGAATCGCGGTCATTGTGCTCTCGGCCAGGGACTTGGCCTCATTGAGGGGCTTGCCGTCGCGGATGCTCTGGATGAGGTCCTTATGCTCCTGTACATAGGGATTGGGATTGTCGCCCTTGAATTGATACGGCTTTTGTCCCTCGATCCGCCCGACTCCGCCGATATCGGTGTAGGAGGTTCCCGTGGTCCCGACAAAATGCTCGGAGATGCGGTCGGCACAGCCGTTGATCTGCCGGGCCATGCCCAGCACGCGAATGCCGTTGGGATACTGGTACTCGACCGCAAAATGGTCCCAGATGTTGCCGAGCTTGCGAACGGCGCGGCCGCCCATGCCCATCGCCGAGATCGGATGGCTGCCGAGGACCCAGTTGACGATGTCAAGGTTGTGGACATGCTGCTCGACGATATGGTCGCCGCTGGTCCAAACAAACCACGGCCAGCTCCGACACTGCCATTCCATCTCCGACATCTTGTCCTGGTCCCACCACTTCCAGTAACCGAGCATGTCCCCGCCGTTCCAGTAACACTGTGCCGCCCGGATCTCGCCGATGGCCCCGTCCTTCACGCGTTTGACGATATCGAGATAACTGGCCTGATGCCGCCGCTGCGTGCCGACGACAATCGCCAGATTCTTTTCCGCCGCCAGTTCCGCCGAGGCCATGAGCGATTTGATCTGCTGCGGATCGACACCGCCGGGCTTTTCCATGAAGACATGCTTGCCCGCTTCGACCGCCGCCTTGAGATGCTGAGCGCGGAAATGCGGCGGGCAGGCCTCGATAATCATATCGATGCCGCTATCAATCACTTTCTTGTAAGCGTCAAAACCGACAAAGCTCGTCCCCGCATTGGCCTTGATTCGGTCGCCGTACTTGCCCTTGAGTCCGTTGAGCGTGCCGTCGAGCCGATCCTTGAACAGATCGCCTACCGCAACGATCTCCACGGCCGGATCGGCTTCGAGGCAATCGGCCGCCGCGCCGCTTCCGCGTCCGCCGCAACCGATCAACCCCACCCTCAATTTCTCCGTCCCGGCCGCATACACCCCGCGCCCCATCGACATTGCCGCGACCGACACGGCCCCGGCCTTCATAAACTCCCGTCGAGAAAAACCTGTCATCTTCACAAGAAACCCTTTCGTATTCGTTAATCCCGTAGAAGGATAATCGTTTTGGGATCCGATTTTATTTCATATCAACTGTGTCTGGCCCGGTACGGCAGGTGGTGTAACTTCCATCGGTCCCATCTCGAATTTCGCCGGGGTCAGGTCCAGCTTGGAGGCCTTCAGAGCCCAGTCCCACTTGATCTCCCGGCCGGTATAAGCGCTCATTCTGCCCAGGATCGCCGTCATCGTGCTCTCGGCGACCTGTTTACCCTCGTTGAGGGGTTTGCCGGAACGAATGCTTGCGATCAGGTCGGCATGTTCGATCACATACGGACTCAGGGACTCTCCTTTGTGCTTGTAGGGCCTGGGGCCGTCGATCTGGCCGTCCATCGCATAACCCGTCGTACCGACGATGCGCTCTCCCACGCGATCGGTGCAGTTGTTGATCTGCCGGGCCATACTCGTAACCCTTGCACCGTTGGGATAGGTGAACTCGACGGTGAAGTGGTCGAAGATATTGCCGAACTCCGGCTCGACCCGCCACTGGCGCCCGCCCATCGCATACGCGCTGACGGGATGGGCCTGCATCGCCCAGTTGATCACATCGATGTTGTGGACATGCTGCTCGACGATATGATCGCCCGACAGCCAGGTGAAGTAGTACCAGTTGCGGAGCATCCACTCCATGTCCGTCCAGCCGGGTTGTCGCGGATTGAAGAAATGCCATTGCCGCACGCAGCCCATGTTCCAGTAACACTCTCCGCCCACCGGAGAGCCGATATCTCCGGCATGAACTCGCTTCATCACTTCGATATAACTGGGTTGGTGCCGCCGCTGTGTGCCGGCCACGATGGCCAGCCCGTTCTGTGCGGCCCGTTCGCTGGAGGCAATCACCGAACGGATACCGACCGGATCGACGGCGACGGGCTTTTCCATGAATACATGCTTGCCGGACTCGATCGCTGCCTTGAGGTGCGCGGGCCGAAACTGCGGCGGGGCCGCCAGGATCACCAGGTTCACGCCCGGAAAGTCGAGAACCTTTTGGTAGGCGTCAAATCCGGAGAAACTACTGTCTTTGGTGACCTTGATTTTGTCGGCGTCTTTCCAGGGGTGGGTACTGCTCCACTCGCTCTTGTCGCCTTCGTCGTTGGTCTTGAGGATCTTCAGCGATTGCTCGACTTTGTCGGCGAAGACATCGCCCATCGCGACGACTTCGACATTCACCGCAGACTCGACGCAGTTTTTCGCAGCACCGGTACCGCGGTTCCCGCACCCGATCAGGCCAACCTTGATCGTATCCGACCCGGCTGAAAACGCGCTTCTGGCCGCAGCCGACATTATCCGGATCATATCGCTCATCTGGACATTGCCTCCCATTTCATAGAGCATGGAATCATTTCAGTGGTTCGATGTACACATTCCGGAACTCGATCGGTCCGCCTTCGCTCTGCAGGCCGATCCAGCCGGAGGATTCGGTGGTTTTCTCGGCCTCGTTCTGCAGCACGCCGTTGACAAACAACTGGATCGTGTCACCCTTGCAGAGGATCTCGTAGGTATTCCACTGTCCGGCGGGTTTTTCCGAGGTGTCCTGATATTTCTTGACGCCGATGAACTGCTTGCTGGCATCCTGGTATCGAACGCCCTTGACCGTCGCGCCTGAATGATTCATGATCACAAAATCGCCGGCGCTTTCGTGCTTGAGCTGGGCCTCGATGCATCGCGGAAAGGTTGTGTCCTCCCCGTTGATGAACAGGAACACGCCGCTGTTGGTCGGCTCGGCGGGCCAGCGCCATTCGACATGCAGCTTGAAGTCCTGATAGACCTTTTCAGTCCGAATGTAACCGTTGGGTTTTCCGGTCGTGGTCAGGATGTTGCCCTTGGCCATCCAATGTCCCGCATCGGCCGGATAGGGTTTCAGGCCCGTCAGATCCTTGCCGTTGTACAGATAAGTCCTCTGGCTTTGGCAGCCGCACACCATCACCGCAACCGCCGCAACCATAAGCAACCACAGTCCATATCGCGTCATTGTTCTCCACTCCATTCTCGAATGGCCATCTATAACAGACGGTCGGCCCATCGCCAACCTGCCCGATTAGGCCTCAAAATTATCCACCACCCGATACGCCTCGATCATCGCCCGCTCGCCTTCCTTGCCCGGCTTGCTGAATCCGTGCTCGCAGCACAGTGTGCCCGTATAGCCCTTCTTGTAGATATGTCGGAAGACATTGAGGTAGTTGATCTCGCCTGTGCCTGGTTCTTTGCGGCCGGGATTGTCCCCGATATGAAATGCCGCAATCTCGCTCCAGGCCTTGTCGATGTTCGGGATCAGATTGCCTTCGGTGATCTGCTGGTGGTAAAGGTCGTTGACGATCTTGCAGCAGGGACTGTTGACCCCGCGGCAGATCATGTACGCCTGCGGGATCTTGGTCAGGAACAAACCGGGATGATTAGCGTACCAGTTCAGCGGCTCCAGGACCATCACCACGCCCGCCGGTTCGAGCACCTCGCAGCAGGCCCGCAGGTTGTCGATCACATTGGCCGTCTGATAGTCCCACTCGACGCCCTGGCTGTAATTGCCCGGCACGACCAGCAGCCACTTGGCGTGAATGCGCTTGGCCGCCTCGACGGCGTCCTTCATCTTGGCCTTGAGCGTCTCGCGGATCTCGGCGCTGGTCTCGACCATCGTCTTGACGCCCGTCCCGCCCGGCACGCCGATCGGTCCCAGCAGCATCCCCTGTTTGTCCATCTCGGCGATGATCTTTTCCTGCTCGTCGGCCGGCCTTCGCCCGATCCCCAGGTCAAACGCGGCCGTGAAACCCTCGTCCGAGAGGAACTTGATCGCATCAACGGTGTTATCACCGGCGTGGCCTTTGAAGGCGTTCATGTTCGGGGCATACCGAAGGTTGAACTTGGCCCGATTGGATTTTGGCCCCTGAGCAAAGACGCTCCCCGCCCCCATCGACGCCCCAACCGCCAGTCCGCTTGCCAAAAACGCCCTTCGATCCATGGCCGTACCTTTCGGTTTTCTGGTTAGCCCCCCCGGATTTTAGAAAGGGAATTGTACCATCCCCGCCGAACCCCCGTCAACTGATTTCCCGGTTCCGCACCTTACCCATCTTGAAATGCCCCGTTCACAAAACCGCCCGCAGGTCATCCCGGCGCAGGGCCAGAATCAAGTTCCTCGGGATCAAGGGACAACTTGGGTCATTCCCGCGAAGGCGGGAATCCAGTCTGTATGTTCTGGATGCCGGGTTAAGCCCGGCATGAAAAGCGGACCTCCAGGACCTCCCCTCAAAATTCACCCGACTGGCTTTTGGGGATATTGGTGAAGTTTTCGGGGTCAGAAGTTTTAGATGAGGGTCCAAGCACGGCATGACAACGGGGCATACCGGCTCAAGGGGCTATCGATGGGTTCAAATTGACGAATCCCAAGCAAGCGGGTAGAATCCCTCTGGCTGGAAACCTTAAAACCAATGGAGGTTCAACCATGAAACGGATAGTGATCTGTCGTCGTTCCACTCTCATCGCAGTCTTGACAATCGGAATTCTCTCCATCGGTATCCTTCCTCGCCCCGTAACCGCCCAAGCCGTCAAATCCTTCTTTATTGCGCCCGGGGGAAATGATGCCAATCCCGGCACGAAGGAAAAACCGCTGGCCACGGTTGAGGGGGTTCAGAAGGCGGTGACCGCCCTCGTCAAGCAGGGTTTGGCCTCCGATGTGCGGGTGGTCTTTGCCCCCGGCCGCTACGAGCTGGCCGCGCCGTGGGTCATCGGGCCGGAGCAATCGGGGACCGACAAGTTCTCGATCTCGTACACCTCCGCCGAGTCGGCCGATCAGTCGCCCTCTGCTGTCGTCATCAGCGGCGGTCGTCGGATCACCGGCTGGACGAAGGGCGAGGGCAACCTCTGGTCGGCCAAGCTGCCCGCTTCGGCGTCCGGCCCGTGGTGGTTCCGCCAACTCACCCTTGACGGCATACGGCTGACCCGCGCGCGGCATCCCAACACCCACGGAATGCTGCAACTGACGGAGGTTGCCGATGATTTCCGCTCGCTGACCGTTCACGGCGAGATCCCCGCGGCCGCAAAGGCCGAACAGGCCGAGCTGGTGGTCCTGCAGAACTGGTCGCTGTCCCGCGGTCGGATCGAGAAGATTGATGGTCGGACGATCACCACCGCTACACCGATGGCTTGGCTCGGCCATGACGCCTGTGCCGCCCGCGCGGGCATGTCCTGCTTCCTCGAACACAGCCGCAGTTTCCTTGATACGCCGTGGGAGTGGTTCCTTGATCGAGATGCACAGACCGTTTACGCCGTCATTCTCAGGGGCGAAAATCCCAACGACCACACCATCATCGCGCCCGCACTGCAGACGCTGGTGCAGATTCGCGGAGAACCGTTAAAACCAGTCCGCAATGTCCGCTTCTTCGGCATCGCCTTCGAGAATGCCGGCTGGGACATCCCCGCCTTCGGCTATCGTGGCATCCAGGCCGGATACCACGGGATCAAGTCCGACGGCCCGGCCTTCTGCCAGCCCGCAGCCATCGAACTGGCCTGGGCGGCCGAGTGCCGCTTCGAGTGGTGCTCGGTCGCACACACCGACGCCAGCGGCATTGGACTGGGCGTCGGTTGCCGCAACAACGCCGTCGTCGGCTGCCGCGTGTTCGACATCGGCGCCAACGGCGTCCATATCGGCCATCGCGACCAAGCCCTCCTCGGCAAGCAGGCCCTCGACGCCGACTGGGCGGACCCGGCGCAGGTACCCATCGGCAACTCCGTGAGCAACTGTGTCGTCACCGACTGCGGCCAGGTTAGCTACGGCGCCGTCGGCATCTTCTCGGCCTTCACGCGCGACACCCGCATCGCCCACAACCTCGTGCACCGTATGCCCTACACGGGCGTGTCGGTCGGCTTTCGCTGGGACACTTCGCCGACCAGCCAGCGCGGCAACCTCGTCGAGTACAACCACATCCACGATGTCATGCGGCGACTGGCCGACGGGGGCTGCATCTATACGCTGGGCCGACAGCCCGGCACGGTCCTGCGCGGCAACCTGCTGCACGATGCCCTCCGCACGCCTACGGCCTTTGGCGGCGCGCCCAACAACGGCGTCTTCTTCGACGAGGGAACCACCGAACTGCTCGTCGAAGACAACATCATCTTTGCCACCTCGGGCGAGCCGATCCGCTTCAACCAGTGCGACCAAAGCGGTCAGCAGTGGAAGAACAACGACTTCCGCAAAGAGCCGCTTGCTCCCGACAAAATCCCCGCCAACTCCGCCGGCCTGGAACCGGCCTGGCAAAAACGACTGAAACCCTGAAGAGCGCTAAGTCCTTGTCTTAGCTCCGGAATCGCATATTTGCCGTGGGGGCACTCTATAAGGCCAGAAGGCATTTCAAGGCAGATTGGATTTTCTTCATCAGAGCCGAATCCGCGGATCCAAGACGACGACGAACAAGGTTCTTGTCCAGACACATGATTTTCGAGGCACGGATGGTCGAATTTTCCTTGAGGCCTGAACTCCGAAAACTCGGGCTTGATTTATTCAATTGGATATCGAAAGGGGTTTGATACTTCTGAGTTGTAACACAGATAAAGATACCATCATTGTTCTGTTGGTTGAAGGAATCATCCGAGATCAGAATCGCAGGACGAACCTTGGTTCCCGACAGATCGGTAAAAGGAAAACTGAGTAATACAATATCCCCCCGTCGGATCATACCGGTTCGCCGTCATCCAATCTGTAGATATCTTCGGCCGGGTCGTTCAGAAATTCGAACGATTTGCTTTTCAAGGTAAAATGGAGAATTTCCTCGTCGCTGGCCTCTGACTCATTGGTTACCACAACCCAGTCACCGGGTTGAGTAAAGATATACTTTGAGGGCACGACAGAGGTAATACGAGAGTCAATATAGTCCTGTTGCATATCGGTGAAAAAAGCAAAATTTCTATCTTCGGCTTTCATGATTATTGTACCTCCGTTCCATCCGTGGGAGGGTTTTCCGCAGAATTGAGAACATGAAATTTTCTGGACAATGCTTCATTCCCGTTGAAAGAAACTTCGACTCCATATTCGCCGGACTCTGGAAATTTAACGCCTCTCCATTCGGTGACAAGTTCAATCACTTGAAGCGGAGATTGGAATTCCACTTCACCTTTGATGGCCGCGATTGGGCTATTATCTTTCCGACGAACAAACCGAATTTCCGTTTGATATTTACCATGACCATTGGTCATCGCCACATACACATGCATCTGATCATGGGTACAGGGAAATGTCGTGGCCTGGATAACATTGAACAGGCCGACAAGGGTTACCTTTTTCGTCCGTTCATCCCGAATGCTGGTATCGCAGACATTAATTGCCAATACTACAGGAGTCGGTATGGTTTGTTTTTTTCTGGCCTTCTTTGCCATATACCCTTTCCTCTTGCTTGAGGATTCCCAGATTATCAAACCTATATCCTACGATAAGTGGGGGTCGAATTCAAGACCTTTATTGATCTTAGATCAGGTTCATCACATCAACAAGAATTCAAATTGATCGATATTTATATAGAGAGGAAAGATAGATTTTTCCGGCTTGAGGGGGTGGCTGGGGTCGGGTAGAATGGGGGCGTCGAATCAACGGAAATCTAAACCACAGCAGGAGCCGGTTATGGCGTTTCTACGAATGGATCGTCGGGCGTTTCTCAAGGGTGCCGCAACCGCGGCGGCGTTGCCGTATCTGGTCGTCGGTCCCGCGCTGGGCCGTAGCGGTTCGGTTCCGCCCAGTGAGCGCATCGTCATGGGCGGGATCGGCCTGGGCGGCCGCGGGTCCGGAGATCTGGAGTGGATGATCAACGAGCCGGATGTTCAGTGGGTCGCCGTCTGCGATGTCGTCAAAGCCAAGCGGCTGGCGGCCAAGAATGTCGTGGACGCCAAATACGGCAATACCGACTGCGCCGCGTACGCCGACATGCGGCAGTTCCTGGCCGAACGGACCGATATCGACGCGGTGTTGATCGCCACCGGCGACCGCTGGCACGCGCTGGCTTCCGTGCTGGCCATGCGGGCCGGCAAGGATGTCTATTGCGAAAAGCCCGCCTGCCTGACAATGGCGCAGGGCCAGGCCGTCGTCGAGACCTCGCGGCGATACGCCCGGATCTACCAGACCGGCGCTCAGCGGCTCAGCGAGCCCAACCATGTCTTTGCCATCGAGATGGCCCGGACCGGTAAGCTCGGTCCCATCCATACCGTCTATGCCGACTGCCGCTGGCGCGACGGCCTGCGCCACGACTGGCTCCCGGCCGAACCCGAACCGCCCAAAGACGAATTCGACTGGGACCTGTGGCTGGGGCCCTGTCCGTGGCGGCCGTACAACAGCGGCTATGTCAACGGCGGCGGCTGGTACCACTTCTACGATCTGGCAACCGATGTCGCCATGTGGGGCGCCCACACCGTCGCCCAGGCCCTGGCCGGACTCGATATGTCCAATGTCTCAACAATCGAGTTCGAGTTCGCCGGCCCGGACCAGACGATGGTCACGCGCCTATCCAACGGGATCAAGCTGGTCCTGTTCCGCGTCGCCGGTTCAGTGTGGGATCCATGCCAGTATTGGCGCGGCGCCTGCGGCGAGCGGTTCGACGGCCCCGAGGGCTGGGCCGCGGCCGCCGACGGATACGCCGGACCCGATGTCTCCTCGCCGGCGATGCTCCGCGAATTCAAGAAAATCATCGCCGATTATGTCGGCCGCACCCAGCGACCGATGAACCATGTCCGCGATTTCCTGGACTGTGTCCGCTCCCGCCGACCCACGGTGGCCCGACCCGAAGTCATGCTGCAGTCCATGAGCATCTGCCTGGCCGCCGACATCTGCGAACAGCTCAAGCGCAACCTCAAGTTCGACCTGATCAAGTATGAGTTCATCGGCGACGATGTGGCTAACCGCATGCGCTCCCGCGCCATGCGACCGCCGTATATCATATGATCTTTGCCCATCGGCCGCGTACCGGCCGAAAGAGTTTTGCGGATTGACGGTTTTGAACAAGACCGACCGATTCCCGTATTTGCCCTTTACGCCTTTCTCGGTAAATTCCGCAATGGACATCCTTGTTCATTTCAAATATCATGATAGTCGGTCAACAAGATCGAAAAGATGACGGTTTGAAATGGAGGCCGTACCCATGAAAATCCTCGGTATGGATCTGTACCGGCGAAAGACGGACGAAGAGATTATCAAATCGATTCGAAAATCCTTTCGTCGCCCAAATTGGTGTGGTTATATTAATCTTGCTGCTTCGCTCTTGTATATCGGAGGGGTGGTTTATGGAGGATGGGTGGTTGCGAATATTCGAAATTTTTCAGAAGACCCCGCCCAATACGATAAGGGCTTATTTTTCGGAATCATAATGGGCGCGTTCCTTTCTATGAACGCGATTTTTGCCGCCGATGTTTTTCGAAGATCAATCGTTTTCCTCAAGGGCTCTCGTATCGAACATCTCCTGATTCGTTACTACGACGAACTTCAGACATTGGGGCGAATCCCGCAGGAAGAACCAAGGGGGCCTTCCGAGGCACAGCTTTGGTCATAAGACTGGGAACAATCAACGAGCAAGGATCAGACCATGAAGAAAGCGACGACGAAGGCCAACAAGAAAGCCATTTCGCCCGGCGATGTGGACGGATATCTGGCCGGGCTGCCGATCGCGCAACGGCGGGCGTTGGAAAAGCTTCGCAAGACCATCAAGGCCGCAGCTCCCAAGGCGCAGGAATGCATCAGTTGGCGGATGCCGGCCTACAAATACCTGGGGTTTCTGGTGTTCTTCGCGGCGTTCAAGAACCATTGCAGCTTCTTTACGGCCAACACCGCGCTGATGAAAAAACTCGGTAAGGTACTTTCGCCCTATGAAACCTCGGGGGGAACCATCCATTTTACGCCCGAAAAGCCCCTGCCGGCGACGCTCGTTAAAAAGATCGTCAAGGCCCGGATCAAGGAAAACGAACTTCGGAAAAAAAGGAAGTGATATGGGCAAGCTTGTATCCGAAGAGTTGGTTCGAATGCACATGGATTTCCTTTTCGATCAGTACGGCTTTCAAATTAACGAGCCCTACTGTTCGAAGGGGATGGGGGCGATTGTGGCGATCCTGAGCCGATACATTATGATTCGATTTATCGAAGATTCTGCAGGGGATGGCTGTGTTGAAATCGCTCGATTTGAACCGATCATGGAGTGGGAACAGGTCGAATGGTTCGACTCGGAATATGTTCAGGCCTACCTGGAGCAACTGGATCCGGCCTCAGCGCCGAGACTGAACCGGACATTCCGGCCAGCCAAAATAGCCTCTCTCCTGCGGAAATTTTTCAAAAGGAAGCTCGAAAAGGAAATCGCTGCTAATGAGTACCTTTCTTTTTTACGGCGTCAGGTCAAGAGAGACATCACGCCGTTGAGCGAATACACTATGTTTTTCCGTAAGAGTATCGACGAACTTTTTACCCTGTTTTCGGAAACACAATATCCGCAAACCGTCAAGGCATTGGATGCGGTTTATTATGAAATCAGTTTAAAGAAGCATGGAAAGCAATGGGCGGATAGGTTGCTTGGTTGGGTTCATGGAAAACGGAAAATCGATCAGAACCGGTTGGCACTGAAGCGGAAAGGAATCGAGTGGTGGGATATTGATCGGAAGGATTCTCCGGATGAACAAAAATGAATTACGAAATGCCATCGCGATGTAACCCGGAGATGTCGAATCGCGTATAATAGAACGATCGTCCATCCATCCAATCGATCCGACAATCTATCGAGGGAATCCGAACATGAACACTATCGCAATCACTGTATCGATTTTACTTCTGGCATTTCCTGCCCTCGCTGGCGAATCGCCATCCCCCACCGGTACGCAAAGTTTTTATATGGGCTTTACGGGTTTTGTGTATGACTACACGCCGGGGGCCGTGGAGGCCACGCACAAGTTCGTCCGCGAAAACGGCGACATCCTCTGCCATCACATCGAGGGCGTGCCGTGGAAAGAGTCGCTTAGCGGCGAGCCGTTTCCCGATGCGCTGCTCAAGGAGTGGAAGGACAAACGGACCGCCGCGGCGCCGGGGATGAAGATCTACATGACCATCCCGCCGGAGCTGTTCAAGGCGTGGCGCGATTGCGGCCTGCTCGATCAGGATGGTAAAACTCGCCCGGCCTATTGGGTCTGGAAATCGTATTTCGACCTACCGAGGAAATAAATTCAGGGACTGCACCGACGATCACTATGAATCACGACGACGCCATTCAACTGGTCGAACAGTTTATTGCGGCCTATAACGGTTTCGATGTTGAGGGCTTGATTGCGCTGCTGCATCCGGATTGTTCGTCTCGGAATTTTTCCGGCGGGCAGGTCACCGCTTCCACGGATGGCATCGAGGATTTTCGAAAGCTGGCCGAGATGTCCGCGTCGATGCTTGCATCTCGCCGTCAACCCATCACGGGATTCCGCTGGGACGGCGACACGCTGATCGTCGAGATCGACTTTACGGGAACGCTGCGGGCCGACAACCCCGGCGGCCCCAAAGCCGGCCAGACGCTGTCCCTCCACGGCCGCTCCAAATACCAATTCCGGGACGGCAAGATCGCCTCCGTCGCCGACTATAGTTGACGCTTCCCTCCTTTCCCGGCCGGAAATTTTTTCGTTTCTGTCAACCGCAATTTCGGTACAATGATCGGTATCGTATGGAGACAGGTATGGCGTTATACCGTTTCAATTCGAACTTGCCGGCGCTTCTGTTGCTGGGGGCCATGTTCTGTTCGACAGCCGCGTTAGCCGGTGATTCCAAACCCGCGCCACCCGCCCTGGAAATCCGCTTCGGCGTCATCGAACCGCCCGTCGTCGCCCAGCAGGATATCACCGTCCCGGCCCCTATGTCCAATCGCAAAACCGAAACCAGCCCCCTCGAATGCGGCGGCCTGGCCTGGCTCGACGGAACCCTCCTGATCGCCAGCGACCGCCACGAACATTTGCTCTTTTCCTGCCCGGTGGATCTGAAGACCATGTCGTTCGGAACGCCGAGCTACTCGGTCGTGATCCCCAACGAACAAGACCTCCTCCAGGACGCCGAATCCCTGACCGTCCGCGAAAAGGCCGGCCGCTGGACCGTGTACATGATGAGCTCCCTGAGCAACGCGCCCAACACCCAACCCCTCCCCCAGCGTCGTCATCTGCTCTGGGGACTGGTCAAACGGGTCTTTCCCCTGGCCCTGGAACACTCGGCCGTGATTCCCGTGGGCATGATCCGCCAACAGGTGGAAGTATGCTTCGAGAAGATCCATGTCCATCCATATTATACCTACAATCCCGACTATCCCGGCGACGACAAAAATACCTACCGCTGGGGCAATGTCGAGGGCATCGCCTTCGCTCCCGACGGAAAATCCCTGCTGTGCGGAATGCGCAATCCCCTGTTCGACGGCGCCGCGATCCTGTTTGTCGTATCCGGAATCGTCCGGACGGGCGGATCGTCCCAGACCGAATCGATGGAGGTGACGGACTTTTTCCTGCTCGACCTGGACCGGCGCGGCGTCAGCGACCTGTGCTGGGATCCGCTCACGCAGGGATTTCTGATCACCGCCGCCAAAAGCAACGGCCCGCGCCTCGATCCCGATCAGCCCTACCCCCCCAACACCCTGGATAGCGCCCTGTTCTGGTGGTCGGGCCACAAAACCGACAAGCCCATCCTCGTCGCCCGAATCCCCGACATGACTGTCGAGGCCGTCTGTCGCCTGGGTTCCAGCCGCTATATCGTGCTGGGCAGCGACGAAGGCGATGTCAGCGAAGGCCGCACCGCCCGCCAAAGCGTCCTGACGGTAATGGAATTTACCGGAATCCCCCGCTCGCCGGAATGATTGATAATGGATGAACAAAAACCACAATCCAGGCCCGGCCTGGGAGACGAAAAGGCCTTCGCCGAAACGCTGGCCTCCGACCCGGGAGCGGCCGAAAATAAAGACCCCGCCCCGGACAAAAAAGACGCCGCCCCTTCCGCCGCAAAGCCCGATTCCAAACAACCCCCTTGGGTCGGCCGGATCATGGGCCACTTCAAATTGATGCGCCTCATCGGCGAAGGATCCATGGGTCTGGTCATCCAGGCCGAGGATATCAACCTCAAACGGCTCGTCGCCCTTAAGGTCCTGCGAAAACAACTCACCGAGGGCGAAAAAGGAAAACGGGCCGTGGACCAGTTCCTCCGCGAGGCCCGCGCCGCCGCCGCCATCGACCACCCCAACATCGTTCGCGTCTATGAGATCAACCAGCACGCCGGCTGGTGGTTCATCGCCATGGAAATGGTCTCCGGGAACTCCCTCCAGGAAATCGTCAAGGCCGCCGGTCCTCTGCCCGCCTCGCGGGCCTGTCCCATCATCGCCGACGCCGCCACCGGCTTGGGAGTCGCCCACGAACTGGGAATGGTCCACCGCGACATCAAACCCGGCAACATTATGGTCACCCGAAACGGCCACGGCAAAGTCAGCGACTTCGGCCTGGTCCGTGTCGATGATCCCAATGATCCGGTCGATTCCTACGCCCGACAGTCCATCGGCACCCCATACTATATGGCGCCCGAAGTCATCCGCCGCGAAACGATCGGCCCCGCCGTCGATATCTACAGCTTGGGAGCCACCCTCTACTTCGTCCTGACCGGACGCCCGCCCTACATGGCCGAAAAAGTCGAGGATCTTCTCAAAATGCATCTGCACTCCGATCCTCCGAACCTGCAATGGGATATTTCCTACGAGGCCCCGAATCTGACCGCCCTCATCCGCCGAATGATGGCCAAAAAACCCGACACTCGTCCGACGGCCGCCGAGGTGACCGCGATCCTGCACGCCGAATCGATCGCCGTGGTTTCCGAAATGCCGCCGCTGATCACGCCCGGCGGCTCGTCCGTCGGAACCGAATGGCAGGGAATCGGCCAGAAAACCAGAACCTCCGCCGGTTCGGCCCTCCAGGTCCCCGAAGTCGTGCCTCAGAAAAGATTCGGCTGGGTTTGGAGGAAGTTGAATACACGATGGGGGATTTTATCATTAATAGCGATCCTGATTGTCGTTTGTGGTTTGGTCTTCTGGTCTCGAACCCCCAACAGCGCCCCTCGCCAGGACCGCCGGGCCGTCAGCCGCTTGTTCCCCGACGCCCCGGAAACCTATGGCTCCCGAAATCCCGGAACCGTGCCCGCCGCGTTCCCAGCCATAGCCGAGGTCCCCCCTTTTTCCTGGAAAGGCAAAGTGGATGTCACCGGCGTCCGTTTCGTCGCAGCCCGGTCCGGTCGCTATTTCTACCCCATCGACGACAGCCGCGCCATCCTGATCCGGGCCGACCAGTTCGTCGGATATCCCGACGCCGAACAGGCCCTCAAAGACGACAAACTGCCCGCCCCCTGAAAAAAAGAGAGGGAGCATTTTTCGCGCCTTGACAGCCCCTCAGGGAATGATATCGTGAAATCTTCCGGCGACAAATACCGCCGGCCGAGGAACCAGCCATGAAAACCAAAGTCGAGGTCGTCTATACGCCGCGGATGTCCGGGCCGTGCCCCATGCCCCTGGTCACCGCGCGGGTTTCGGCCGGCTACCCCTCGCCCGCGGCCGATTATGAAGAAGACAAGCTCGACCTCAACAAGCACCTGATCCACAACCCCGCCGCCACCTTCTTCGTCCGCGTCACCGGCGATTCGATGATCGGCGCCGGCATCCACCACGGCGATCTGCTGGTGGTGGACCGCTCCCTCACGCCGCGCGACAAGAATGTGGTCATCGCCGATCTCGACGGCGAACTGACCGTCAAACGCATCCGCATCCGCCGCGGCAAGCTTTCGCTGGAACCGGAAAACCGCGACTACCCCGCGCAGGAAATCCGCGGCGACCGCCCCTTCGAGGTCTGGGGCGTCGTCACGCATGTGATCCATCCGCTATGAACCCGATATTCGCACTCGTCGATTGCAACAATTTTTACGCCTCCTGCGAGCGCGTCTTCGACCCCCGCCTCAAGGGCCGACCGATCGTCGTCCTCAGCAACAACGACGGCTGTATCGTCGCCCGCTCCAACGAGGCCAAGGCGCTCGACATCCCTATGGGCCGGCCCGCCTTCAAGCTCCAGGACGCTTTTCGCCGCCACGGCGTCGAAGTCTTCTCCTCCAACTACGCGCTCTACGCCGATATGTCCGTCCGCGTGATGGAAACCGTCGCGCAGTTCGCCCCGCGGATGGAAGTCTATTCGATCGACGAGGCCTTCCTCGATCTGGCCGGCATCCCGCAGGATCCGACCGTGTACGCCCGTCAAATCCGCGACACCGTCCGCCAGTGGACCGGCATCCCCGTCTCGATCGGCATCGGCCCGACCAAAACGCTGGCCAAGGCCGCCAATCGCCTGGCCAAACGAACGCCTTCCGCCGACGGCGTACTGGACTTGTCGCGCCCCGAGACGCAAGTCGAGGCCCTGCGCAAAATCGAAGTCACCGATGTCTGGGGCATCGGCCCGCATTGCGGCAAACGACTCCAATCGGCCGGAATCCCCGACGCACTGGCCCTGCGCCAGGCCGATATCGATCGGGTCCGTCGCATCCTCGGCGTCAACGGCGTACGAACGCTAATGGAGCTACAGGGTAACTGCTGTTTCGCCCTGGAAGAAAATCCCCCGGCCAAAAAAAGCATCATCGTCTCGCGATCCTTCGGCAAAAAAATCGAAACCCTCGCCGAATTGCAGGAGGCCACCGCCACTTGGGCCGCCCGTGCCGGCGAAAAACTCCGACAGGAAAAACGAGCCGCCGGTGTAATGTCCGTCTATGTCATGACCAGCCGCTTCGAAGAGCAGCGCCCGTACTTTAACGCTCAGACGGTGACCTTCGCCCAGCCCGCCACCGACAGCCGCGAACTGATCGCCACGGCGCTGGCCTGCGTCGAAAATCTCTTTCGCCCCGGCCTGCGCTTCCACAAATCCGGTGTGATCCTCCAGGACCTCGTGGATCGCGATCACATCCAGCTCGGCCTGTTCGACCGCCTCGACCGCACACGCTCGCGCCGCCTGATGGACACCATCGACCGCATCAACCTGCGTGGCCCCGTCCCCGTCTTCTGGGCGGCGCAGGGGACCCAACAGGAATGGCGCCTGCGCTCCGCCCGCCGCTCGCCCCGCTACACCACCGCCTGGAACGAACTGCCCATCGTCCGCGCCCGCTGAAAATAGCACCCATTGAGTTGGACAGTATCGTTCGTTTGATTTTTGCGGTTCGATTATATTTTCTATATCCTATCGCCTAAATCCTATATCTTTTTCATGCAGATAATACACCGGCCGCTCGGTAAGGCGCGACAGAACAAATCGCGTGCGTTCCGGACCGCTCGTCATGCGTCTGCGTTTGCCGTACGGTCCCAGAAAACGGCGAAACTCGGCGTCGATGTGCTCGCGGTCGTTACAACTCATCAACTCGATGCGCTCATGTGCAACATCCGGATCGAGTCGCAACCGCTCGTCGAAACCTATCGCTTCCAGCGCCTGAATCAATCGCACGCAGCGCGGCGGTGTCGGCCCGCAAAACGGTCGCATCCCCGCCCGCTCGAAGATCGGATGTACATATCCCATCACCGCCAGCGCCTCGACCAGCGGCACCGGCAACCGCGCAATCGCTTCGCGAACCAGCCGCGTACCGATGCCGATCCCGCGATAGGCCGGCTCGACGATCACCCGCGCGATGCATCGCACCGAACGGTTAAGCACGGCCAGTTCTTCGCGACGATTCGCTCTTCGAAGCCGACCTCTGGTCGCGATCGTCCGCAATCCCAAATTCGCCGCCGGCATCGTGGCGACCAGCACGCCGATCGGCTCCCGCCCATACATCGCCGCCGCCACACCGCGATGGCGGATCGTAAAGATCGCCGCCACCGGCCCCACCGCCGACTGGCGATAATGATAATGCGCCAGCGCCTCATACTCGGCCCGCGTCCCGGGTTCGACAACCAGTTCCTCCGCCAAAGTGCACACCGCCGTTTCCGTTCGTTGGTCCATTGCTCCTCCCGGTATTTCTGAAATCCAAAACGATTCCCCCGCCTAAATCCTGTCTCCTATCTCCTGAATCCTGCCGTAGAACCCCAGCCAGGTCTCTCCGATCCACGCATTCTGTTTCGTCCGAGGAACCGGCGTAAGCGCCCGGGGCCTTACGATCGCCTCTCCGCCGTGCCGCAGTTCAACTGTCACATCCGGCGACAAATCACAGGCAAAGTCATAGCGGCCCGACGCGACGATAAATATTTTTTCGCTCCGATCGGCGATCCGTCGCAGTCGATGCGACACTGTCGCCGCGTTGATCGCGTCCAGGGTGGCGGCGAATTCGTCCATGAACACATACCGTGCCGTCGAAGTCAGCGCCCGCGCCAACTGAAACCGCCAGTATTGCCCACGGCTGAGCTGATCCGGCCGTTGCAGCGCAATCCTGGCGTCCGACAATCCCGCCTGCGCCAACTGCCGCAACGACTCGAGCGCCTCGCCGCCCATCGCGTCGATCACGCTGGCGGCGGCCAGCGCTTCTTCGTCCGTCCCCTGCCCCAGCCACAGCCGCTGGTCTTCCGGAACCTGCTCCGCCATTTGCGTCAAAACCGTCGTCTTGCCCGATCCTGAAAACCCCGTGATCATCGCGATCTGTCCCCGCCGCAAAGCGATCTCGCATTCGCCCACGCGCGGCCGACCGCGCAACCGATCCGCCGTCATCCCATACATCCGCATCACTTCCGCCATCCGCTCCGTGATCGGCGGCAATTCCATCTCCGCCGGCCGAATCTTGAATATCGTCTCCATAATCCCTCCTTCCTCAAATCCTTCATCCTTCCGGTGTCCAGTTTTGCCGCCATTCCTTTCCTCTTTTGTCGTCTGCTGCGCTTTCCGCCGCAATCCGTTTGAGCTTGGCCTCCAGACTCGACATCAATTGACGGCTCCCGTATCGGCTCAACCCATATTTCAACGCAATCGCCGATCGCGATCGGCCGTGCAGATAAAACTCACGAGCCACCGCCAACTCGGTCTCGCTGAATAGATCCCTCCTCCGAAGACACATCAGATACTCACCACCAGCCAGCCGCCGAACAATTTTTCCGATCCTCCGTGTTACGCACGACGGATGCATCCCCATCGCCTTGGCGATCTGAGCCGGCCGATACCCTCCGCGAAATACCATCTCCACCATCGCTCGATCCTGAACCCCCAGCAAATACGAACGCATCCGTAACAATTCCACTCGTTCAGAACTGCAGAACCATCTCCGCAACCTCTGCCTTTCCATAAAAACCTCCCTTTGGGTCCAATGTACTCGTTTAAACAGAATATCAGTTTTCAAATAACACCAAGTGTATTATATTTGATAACAAACTATCATACAAGATAAAAATGTAAAATTCCATAAAATTTTTCCAGAAGATAACGAAAAACCAATGTAAATCAAATTATTTTGGGATTTATTTCACATTACAATGTTCCTTTCTGTTTCAAACAAAATCGGTCGATTGTTTTTATGAAAATCCATGAACATTTTCGCTTGACAATCGAAGTATTATTTGATATGTTCTTAGTAACAAGCAAAAGAAGTAATGGAGACAGAGTATCCGGGTTATGCTGGGGTGGGTGATTTTTTTGAAACTGCCCCCGAAAATAAAAAATCTTGGCTCTTAAAAATATTTATAAAAAAGTGTGTTATGAAACGATTTCAACCGTCTCTATATAGGTGGAATACATAAGACGGTTAAAATAAATGTCCTCCTCCTCCTCCTAAGGCTGGGTTTCGGCGCACGCCGGAGCTTGGCCTTTTTTCTTGCGCATATCCCCAAAGCCGTTTTTTGAACGGAAATCCGTATTTCGCAAAGACCGACCCCGACCCCTGACCTGGCTTATCTTCTTCGGCATCGACCCCTTGTGGAAATGTCCGGGAAATCGTATGATGATCCCATCGTTACCGGTGTTTTACACAAAATACAGAAAAGAGGACCCAAACATGAACCGGACCGTCTGTTCCATCGTTCTTGCCGGCATCGTAACCGTTCTTGCTGCACCGTTGCCTGCCGACGAAGGCATGTGGCTCTACAATGCCCCTCCCAAACAACTCCTCAAAGACAAATATAACTTCGATGTTACCGACGCCTGGCTCGAACACTTGCAGAAATCCTCCGTCCGCTTCAACAGCGGCGGTTCCGGGTCGTTCGTCTCCCCCGACGGACTGGTCCTTTCCAACCACCATGTCGGCTCCGACGCCCTCTACAAGTTCAGCGACGCCGAACACAACTACCTCCGCGACGGTTTTTACGCACGAACCCGCGCGGATGAAAAACGCTGCTTAGACCTGGAGCTCAATGTCCTCTATAGCATCGAAGATGTCACCGATCGCGTCAACGCGGCCGTCAAGCCCGACATGTCCGCCGACGCCGCCTTTGCCGCCCGACGCGCCGTCATGGCCGAGATCGAAAAAGAATCGCTCGACAAGACCGGCCTGCGCTCCGATGTCGTCACCCTCTATCAGGGCGGCCAGTATCACCTCTACCGATTCAAGAAATACACGGATGTGCGGCTGGTCTTCGCCCCCGAGCAACAGGCCGCCTTCTTCGGCGGCGACCCGGACAACTTTGAATACCCGCGATACGATCTCGACATTTGCTTGTTTCGCGCCTACGAAAACGACAAACCCGCCAAAGTTGATCACTACCTGTCGTGGTCAACCAGCGGCGTCAGCGACGGCGAGCTGGTCTTCGTCTCCGGCCATCCCGGCCGCACCAGCCGCCAGCTCACGATGACCGAGTTGAATTTCCTCCGCGACCAGCAGTTCCCCTATGTGCTGCGGCGGCTGTACACCCTCGAAGTCGCCCTCTCGGCCTACAGTAACCGCTCCGAAGAAAACGCCCGTCGCGCCAAGGACCTGCTCTTTAGCGTACAAAACAGTCGCAAGGCCCGCGACGGCATGTTCGCGGCGCTGCTGGATCCGCAGGTCATGGACGCCAAGTCCGCCAACGAGCGCAAGCTCCGCGCTGAAGTTGCCGGCCGACCCGACGCCAAAGACATCCTTTCCGCCTGGGACTCCATCGACGCGGCCCAGAAGATCATCGCCGACCATTTCCTTGAAAGTGCCCTCCTCGAAGGCGGTCACGGCTTTTCCAGCACACTCTTCGATATCGCCCGCACGATCCTCCGCGCCGTCGAGGAAAAGCCCAAGCCCAACGGCGAGCGTCTCCGCGAATATCGCGACTCCAACCTCGAATCGCTGGAGTTTGCGCTCTTCTCCGAAGAACCCCTTTACGACGACTTCGAGCAATTACGGCTCTCGCTGGGCCTGACCTGGCTGGTCTCGCACAAGGGGCTCTCGGATCCGCTGGTGCAGAAGGTTCTGGCCGGCAAATCCCCGCGCGACCGCTCCGCCGAACTCATAACAGGGACCAAACTCAAGGATGTCGCCCTCCGCAAAAAACTCTACGGCTCGACGCCCGACGAAGTCAAAGCCGCCAATGACCCGATGATCGAGCTGGCCCGTCTCATCGACGCCGACGCCCGCGCTGTCCGCAAGATCCTCGAGGCCCAAAACGAGCTACTCGACCAGGCCCACGCCAAAATCACCCGCGCGCGATTCGCGATCGAGGGGCCGACCGCCTATCCGGACGCCACCTTCACGCTACGCCTGGCCTTCGGCGTCGCCAAGGGCTACACCGAAGACGGCCGGGAAATCCCTTTCCAGACCACAATCGCCGGGCTCTACCAGCGAGCGGCCGAACACAACTTCCAGCCGCCGTTCCACCTGCCCAAGACCTGGATCGACCGCAAGGACAAGCTCGATTTGACGACGCCGTTCAACTTCGTCTCCACGGCCGACATCATCGGCGGCAACTCCGGCAGCCCCGTCGTCAACCGCCAAGGCCAGTTCGTCGGTATCATCTTCGACGGCAACATCCAGTCGTTGGTTCTGGACTTCGCCTTCACCGAAACCCAGGCCCGCGCCGTCTCCGTCAACTCCCAGGCCATCCTCCACGCCCTCGAAAAAATCTACGACGCCCCCGACCTCGCCGCTGAATTGAGAGGGAAATAACACTGGAAGGGAAACACTTTGTATTGTTTTTAGGAACTTTCGCGGTATTATAGAATAAAATGGAAGTCCAAAGTCGAATCACCTTGAAGTGAACAGCCTATAGAAAGAATTGCCCGTATGGAACAACTCAACGAAACATCTTCGCCGTTGGAATTTGATCATATCTATAACATGGACTGTATTGAAGGCATGGCTTTGATGCCCGAGGGATGTGTAGATCTGATTATTACGGATCCCCCCTTTGCCATTGACTTCAAAGCGAACCGGTCGAACTACAACCGGACCAAATCGAGGGTACTGGACGGATACAATGAAATTCAGGCCCGTGACTATCTGGCATTCTCCCGTGCCTGGTTGTCGAAGGCGTTCCGCGTTTTGTCCAAGAGTGGCAGTGCGTTTGTGTTTTCGGGGTGGAACAATCTTAAGGATATCTTGATCGCCGCCGACGAGGCTGGTTTTACCACCGTCAACCATATTATTTGGAAATACCAATTTGGGGTCGTGTGCAAACGGCGTTTTGTAACATCCCATTATCATTGCCTGTTTTTCTGCAAGGATGACGCCAGCCGAAAATTCCATCAATGTTCGCGGTTTGGATCTGACGACCGCGCCGATAACGGCGGAAGTCTCCGATATCGGGATATGGAGGATGTCTGGGTCATCAATCGGGAGTATTGGCATGGCGATAAAAAAACCCCGACCAAGCTTCCGTCCGAATTGATCGAAAAGATTCTCGCTTATACCAGTCAGGAAGGTGATATCGTTCTCGATCCTTTCCTCGGCTCTGGCCAGGTCGCGGTCGTGAGCAAATTGAAGAATCGCCGCTATATTGGCTTTGAAATCGTCGAGGAGTATTATCAATTCGCCAAAGAACGACTGGATAAAGGACAATATCGCCTGCCTTCGGATGATGTCCCGAAAGAGGCGCAACTCCCTCTGTTTGGGGATGCGGTATGAATTTTCTCGAATTGTCGAAAACCATCGGCGATCATTTAAAGACTTCCTTACCGAAACAATGGGACGGAAAAGAATGTATTACGCAGATGAGGGATCGAGGATGTCGTCAGTGGAAGCAAATGGAATGGATCGGTTTCTACTTCCAGTTTCGTTGCGAGCAAATCCTTTCCAATGTCATACAAATTCCCGGCACGAAATATGGTCGGGTTCAGTTCGATGGGTTTCTGGAGATTCCATGGGACTTTAAGGCCCATGCCATCAATACCAGCTCACATCAGATTGTCGTCAATGACAGGATTGCGATTGAGAAAGGAATTTTGGAATTTGGAGCGGTGGGCATTATTCTCGCATTGGGGACAGTGGAATACAATGATGAAAATCGAACCTTTCAGAAGTGGCATTCGCAATTAAAGGGCGGAAAATCGCAATATGAAATCGACCGAATAGCGAGAGGCGCATGGTCGCGATTGAGAAAGACTCGGTTCGACCTACAACAAATCTCTTTCATCAAAATCAGCAATGCCGCCTTAAACCGATGCGGTTCGTTTCAAAAAGATTTTCGGAACGCCGACGGCCATCCTCGGAAAGAAAAAGTCCTGATCGACCTGGAACAAGTCGCTGACGACACCCTGTATTTCGTCGAATTCGAATCCTGAAATCCGAAAGTCGGCAAAATTAACCATGACATGTGTAATCTGTAAATCAGGCCAGACATAGGACGGCAAGGCGACCGTGACGCTCGAACGCGGCGGTTCGGTCATCGTCATCAAGGATGTTCCCGCGGAAGTCTGCGAAAACTGCGGGGAATATTACCTCAGCGAAGCCACGACCGAGAAGGTTCACGCCGCGGCCTGAAGATAGCATTCCGGCAAAATCTGGAAACCATTTCGCCGGCGACCTTCCGTTCTCGCCTAAATCCTAACCCGGATATTTCACCGTCCCTTCTGACCTGGCTGTTCGGGACATGTGGT
>CAZXPW010000028.1:0-57564 GCA_964643355.1 uncultured Pirellulales bacterium | reverse complement strand
ACAACTTCCACCTTATATAACGCCCTTTTTGGTCTTGACAATGGGGAGGGGTTCATTCCAAGCGGGGCCATCTTGTCCACCGCCTCCTTAAAATGAATCTCGCATATTGATAAATCCGAGTGAGAGAACCGATCGATTCGAATCTCATCGATGCAAGGTTGGGATCTTTCTTGTGAGGTTGAGAGCCGTGGAATTTAAAATACTTGACAATTCGATCTCCGATCTGATCGAATAAGTCGTCTTTCAGATAGGGATTTTTGAAATCCCTGAGTCGTTATAAGGTGGTTGTGGTTTTTTGAATCGTTTTGGCTGGGTACACCTCGGGGTCCAACAGATGACTTTCGAGGAAGTCGAGGATGATTTCAAATCCCCGGTCCCAATTACAGTTTCCATTTCGGAGCGATTCATCTCGAAGTTTTTCCACACCCCGAAGCAATTCACCCTCAACGGTTTTTGCCTGACCCGTTCGAGGGACACACCTTTTCCAGATCAGCTTGACTTCTTCAAAATATTTCATTGTTCAATGCTCCTGATTGAAATGAATTTTCAAATATACCATCGCCGAGGTTTACCTATCGCGAAAGACGAAAGTGAGCAGAGCCATCGGGATTTCGTGGACGCGGGCGATGGATTTCTGGGTTTCGGTGATGTAGAGTCGGCCGTCGTCTTCGATGAAGTCGGGGTAGCTGATGCGGACCTTGGGATCCTTGGAGGCCAGCACTGCCACGGGTTTTCCCCAGTAGATGACCTTGCCGGCGGGGGAGTCTTTTTCGACGCCGCCCAGCAGCCAGGCGGGATTGCGACCTTCGTAACTTTTGCCCGGGTGATTGTGGAACCAGTAGATGTATCCCTCGGCAAAGGGACCCTGCGTCAACTTGCGGACGAAGTTGGCCGCGCGAGGGTGATCGACCAGCGGGCCGCCGGGGTAGTATGACATGAATTCGGATTTCGTCCAGGTTCTACCGTTGTCACGGGAATAGGCATGGCAGGGATGGCCGGCGACGGTACGATAGGTGCAGAACAGCGAGCCGTCAGAGAGAGCGGTCAGATTGACTTCTTCAGCGATAGGGCCTTCGGGAGATTTCAGGCCGTGATCGCCATCCGGCAGGGTTTGCCAGCGGAGGCGGTCGGGGTTTGGTTCGGTGAGGATGTTGTCGCAGCAAAGAATCCAACTCTCGGATTGGGCGATGAAGTTGTCGCCGAATCGCCCGACCTTGGAAAAGCCCAGGAACATCGAGCCTTTGTGTTCAATGGGTTTGCCAACGCCCCAGAAGAAGCGAACCTTGCCTTGATACGGATTGGCCCGGTCGATGGCCGTTTCGCGGACGGGGATGTGCCACCTACGGTCGGACCAGGTTCGTCCGCCGTCGTCGGAGTATTTGAAGGCGTATTCGCCGAGGGTATCGACGCGGCGGGCGGCGTAGGGATTATCGGCCAGGACTTGTCGCAGATTGTCTTTGTTGTAGGTATAGAAAGCATAAATACGGCCGGAAGGCGTAACGAGCGGCATGACCCACGAGGCCTC
The DNA here is from genome assembly GCA_964643355.1 of uncultured Pirellulales bacterium. Classification (GTDB taxonomy): domain Bacteria; phylum Planctomycetota; class Phycisphaerae; order Sedimentisphaerales; family Anaerohalosphaeraceae; genus FEN-1350. The sequence continues at coordinate 56,039 of CAZXPW010000028.1, read as the reverse complement.
GGGTCCATCTGCTGGTTCGATGTCGATCAGCGGACTCCAGGTGCGGCCTTTATCCGTGCTACGGGTGGCGACGATGTGCTGACCGCGGCTGCCTTCGGCGCTGCGGCCGGTGGTCATGGTACACAGCCAGGCGCCGTCGGCGGTCTTGACGACATAGGGCTGGTCGCAATACCCTTCGGAGGGGATTTCCCAGCCGGTCGAGATGTCGATGGGGGGCGGTTGTTGGGAATTTCCGGCAACAGACAACGAAGAGACCGAAATAAACGAAATGAATACAGTCAAATAACCTTGTATCATCATGGACCTCGTTTGAACCAACCCTCTCAAGCCATTCCTTCTTCTATTGTAAATCCAAAAGGTTGGGATTCAAGCGAATTCATCCGGATTCAAGGAGGGCGGATGGAAAATGGGTTTGACAGTGAATCGTCAATCCCCTACGATTGGGCCGAACAGAAACCTGACCTTGACGAAAGAGATTTCAATGCCCAGCCATCAGTTGGCGCAGATTCAGATTGACGATTTGGATATCCTGGGGTACTCGGTCGGCGGTGAAGAGACGGTGGTCGCCGTGCCGCAGCTCGACATCTGTTTTGACATCGGCAAGGCCCCGGACCAGGTGATTCCGATCAACCATATTCTGCTGACGCACGGCCACATGGATCATGCGGCCGGGATCGCCTATTACCTGTCACATCGGCAATTTTGCGGGCAATCGGCGGGGACAATCCTGGCTCCTGCCAACCTGATCGGGCCGATCGGACAGATTGTCGAGGCGTGGGGTAAGCTGGACGGCTCCCGCATCCAGGCGAATCTGGTGGGCGTCAAGCCCGGCGACGAATACGCCGTCAAGCCCAACTTGTTTGCACGGGCGTTTCCGACCAAGCATTGCTATGGTTCGGTGGGATTTTCTCTGATCGAGCGGCGGAAAAAGTTGCGGAGCGAATACGCGGGACTTTCTGGCCCTCAGATTGTCGAACTGAAAAAGAAGGGCGTGACGATTGATTTTCCGGTGGAACTGCCGCTGGTGACCTATCTGGGCGACACCAACTATGTCGATTTTTCTTCCCTCGAGTATATTCGGGATAGTCGGATCCTGATCGCAGAATGCACTTTTTTCATCGACGAACATCTGGATCGGGCGGAGGCGGGGCGGCATATCCATGTCGATGATTTTGTTCGGATGATCGAACCGCTGCGAAATGAACATATCATCATCACGCATGTGACGCAACGGACTGGACTGGGGGAGGCGATGAGGATATTACGCTCCCGGATGCCCGCAGAACAATTTGGCCGAATCCGGTTTCTGATGGATCGCAAGTGGAGAAAGAAGGACGAATCATGAACAAATTCGGATTGCCCTGGCGCGAATGGAGTCATTCCGAGATCATGGTCCTGGTGTTACTGTTGGTCGTTGCGGGCGGCGCCACCTGTTTTGTCCGAATTGCCGACTGGGTCAAAGACCAGGACATCCAGGGATTCGATGAGATGGTTCTTCGCGGCCTGAGAAATCCTCTGGATCCCTCGGATCCGATTGGTCCGCGATGGGTTGGGGATGTCGCAAGAAATATTACGGCTCTGGGTAGCATTCCGGTGTTGGGTCTGTTGGTGGTCAGTGTGTCGGGATTTTTGTATTTATTGGGTAAACGACATGCGATGATCTTTCTTCTGGCCTGCGTAATTGGGGGAGTGTTTTTGACCGTGGCGCTAAAGGAGGGCTTTGACCGCGCACGGCCGGATATCGTGCCCAAATTAGAGGCGGTGACATCGGCCAGTTTTCCCAGCGGCCACTCGATGATGTCGGCGGTGGTGTTTTTGACGCTGTCGGTGATGGTGGCCGGTGTGTTTGCCTCGATGCGAGTGAGGGTGTATGTGATTTGTGTGGCGGTGGTGGTGAGTTTGCTTGTGGGACTAAGCCGGATGTTTCTGGGGGTTCATTACCCGTCGGATGTTCTGGCCGGATGGACAGTCGGGTTTGCATGGTCCATCAGTTGCTGGATTATGGCGAGAATCCTGCAGAGGAAAGGCGCGCTGGAAGGCGGAGAGGTCCAGTAGCGCGGCATCTTCTTTGCGAAAGTTGCTGGTTCAGCGACGAAACGAGGTCTGAAACGATCAGCCAATCGAAGCTGGCTCCGGTTCTTTCTTGAAGGATTTTAACGACTGCGGTTCGGCGACTTTCCGATATCCCAAGGCGTGGATGATTTCAAGGACTTCGGTCCATGTGGGGAAGGGTCGCTGATTGGCCTTTTTATACTGATCAATCGCCATCAAAAACTCGAACTGCTCCTCCGTCATTTCACCGGTTTCCGCAGCTCGGCGTTCGGGCGTTAAACGATGTCCCGGGCCTCGGCGCCGGTCTAATCCAAGCCGGCGATCGACAGTGCACTGCCTGCGTTCAAGGAAGCGACCGTTGGAGTTGTTTTCAGTATTGGACATGGGTTATGACTTCCGTAATGGATAGGATTTTTTCAGAATGATGATTAATATTCGCCTTCTGTTTCGTCCTCTTCCGCCTGAATCGGGGGGGGATCCGCAATCATGTCATAGAAGTCGGGAAATGACCCTTCGTTCTCGATCAGGGAGTGGGCTTGGTCGATATAATCTTCCGGGACCATCACCGCAACTCCGGGAAAAGGCGAATCGGGATCGGGATGATCCTTGATTGCGGCCGGAATGTTACAGGTGTTCAGAAGTTTTTTGTATTGCTGAGCCAGATCCAAATCTTCGGCATAAGCGATTGTAACAAAGTCCGACAGGGCTGTCGGATCATCCAGTTTCTTTTTCCGGCGATGCGGCATCGGATCATTCTCCCAAATGAAGGATTCGTTCAAGTTGCCCTTTTCATCGACGAGGGATTCTGCCCAGTTCACTGAAAAACAACGATTTCGACGGGTTTGTAACGAGAAATGCGTTCGTAATTGAGGATTTTTGGGATTATACGCTTTATTCAATATACATTGTGGCTTGTTGGCCGTTGAACTTGACTGGCGGTTCCGACCATCCTAAAATGTCCTTAATTATTCAGAACTGCAGGCATGATATTATCGGACTCTCAAAGTCAAAACAATATGAACAACGGTGGAAAAGGCGAGGATGCCAAGTTTTACGCCAGTTCTTATAGGCGAGAAGCGATTTGGCTGGGTCCAAAATATTAACGAATCTTGACGGAGACACGCCGATTGAGGCAGGGAGATATGTCGGTTTTGAAATCTGCCGCGAAAGGCGAGTGCTCACGGCTTAGGGACTGTGGAATTTCGGATTTCATTTCCAGTCTACATGGAATCGCCAATAAACTCCGCAAGATATTTCAGACCAGATAATGTTATAATTCAAGATTCGGATCGGAGATCCAAAGAAAAAACTTGTCAAGCAGGTTGATATCCGGGAAAATACTGATGACCATAAACTCGTATTAGGGAATCGAGGAATTGTGATGGATGATTGTTCAATCCTGTCAACATTAACAGGCGGGGAATTCCAAGGGGTATGTGTCGATTCTGTCACGCATTTTTTTTAAGATTTTAATGGACTAATACCCCAGAGAGGCGATATTATACAGTATTAAATAGCCAGAATAGGAACCGTGATTGACCCTTTTCGTGCAGAATGTTCGTGATCGAGAATCTGAAGGATCAGAGATGCGAATAGCCGGGGGTGTGCTATGAAAGTTTTCATGCTCGGATGGGAGTTTCCTCCCTTCATCAGCGGAGGTCTGGGCACGGCTTGTTATGGACTGACGAAGGCCATGAGCGATATGGGTGTTCAAGTGGTTTTTGTTCTGCCCAGGCCGGTGGATTCCAGTTATGCCACCCATGTTCGAATGCTGACTCCCGCACACGATATGGGGGATCCCAATCAAGTTCATGTCAAGGAAGAGAATCTCAAGAATGTCAAGTTTCATACGATCGATTCCCCGTTGCAACCGTATGGGGATCCTCGACAGTACCAGAAACAGGTCGACGAGATTCTCCGAAAGAAGAGAAGCTTTCCAACCCTTCAGGCCACCCTGTTGCAGCGATCCGAATCGGCGGTTCAAGAGGCCATTTCGGGAGCCCATTATGCGGGCGATATTCTGTCGGAGGTCCATCGGTATGCCAGTGCCGCGGTACGGTTGGCCATCCAGGAAGAGTTCGATGTGATCCATGCCCACGACTGGATGACCTATCCGGCCGGAATTGCGATCGCGGCCGTGACGGGCAAACCCCTGATTGTTCATGTCCATTCCACTGAATTCGATCGAAGCGGCGAACATGTCAATCAACCCATCTACGACATCGAGCGGCGGGGGATGCACGCTGCCGACAAGATCATTGCTGTCAGCCATCTGACTCGGAATATCATTTTAAGCCGGTATGGTATTCTCGGAGACAAGGTCGAAGTGGTGTACAATGGCGTGGAACGCAACGGAAGTCCCTTCCCCTTCCCGCAATCGGGCATCAAGAGCGACGAAAAAATCGTGCTCTTCCTGGGTCGTATCACCATGCAGAAAGGACCCGAGTATTTCCTGATGGCAGCCAAGAAGGTTCTGGAGCAAATCGAAGATGTGAAATTTGTAATGGCTGGCTCCGGCGACATGATGCGGCGAATCATCGAAATGGCCGCCGAAATGGGAATCGGCAACAAGGTTCTCTTTACCGGTTTTCTTCGGGGCGACGATGTGGAAAAAGTCTATAAGATGGCCGATCTTTATGTCATGCCCTCGGTCTCAGAGCCGTTCGGGATCGCGCCGCTGGAGGCCCTGAATCATGATGTGCCGGTGCTGATCAGCAAGCAGAGCGGCGTTTCAGAAGTGTTGACTCATGTGTTGAAGGTTGATTTCTGGGATGTCGTCGAGATGGCCAACAAGATCGTCGCCGTGCTCAAGTATCCTCCCCTGCAGATGACGCTCCGAGAACATGGAAATTTCGAGGTGCGCAAACTTCGGTGGGCGGATGCGGCCGAGCGATGTATCCGAGTGTACCAGGATGTTGCGAATCGCGTGAAGGTCTAATAATCCCAGAGAGGGTCCAATGCCTTCTGTGTGTTTTTACTTTCAGGTGCACCAGCCCCATCGGCTGCGGCATTATACCGTGTTCGACACTTCGCATTCCTATTTTGATGAATTCAAGAACGCCTCGGTCTGTCGAAAAGTTGCCAACAAATGTTATCTGCCGGCCAATCGTCTTTTGTTGAAAATGATCCGACAACACCAGGGGCGTTTTCGTGTGGCCTTCAGCGTAACGGGAATTCTCTTGGAACAATTCCAGAAATACTGTCCCGAGGTGATCAGCACATTTGACGCCCTGGCCCAGACCGGATGCGTGGAGTTCCTGGCGGAAACCTACTATCACAGTCTGAGTTTTCTTTACTCCCGGGCCGAATTTGTCGAGCAGATTCGTCTTCATATCGATGCGGTCCAGCGTCTGTTTGGACAGAGACCGCGGGTGTTCCGGAATACCGAACTGATTTACAACAATGAGTTGGCTCGAACGATCGAGGGCACGGGGCTTTTTGACGCGATTCTAACCGAGGGCGCCGACCATATCCTGGGATTTCGAAACTCCAATTTTGTCTATCGTCCCCCCCTGTGTTCCCAGACCAAGCTTTTGCTGAAGAATTATCGACTGAGCGACGACATCGCCTTTCGGTTTTCCAATCGTCACTGGAAGGAGTTTCCCCTGACGGCGGATAAGTTCACCCAATGGGTCGATGCCGTCAATGGCAGCGGACATGTCGTCAATCTTTTCATGGATTACGAGACCTTTGGCGAGCACCAATGGGAAGACACGGGGATCTTTGATTTCATGTCGGATCTTCCGGACAAGATCCTTCGCCATCCGGATAATAATTTTCTGACTCCCAGCGAAGTGGTGGCTAAGTATCCCGCCGTGGATACCGTCGATGTGCCGCATATTATCAGTTGGGCCGATACGGAACGGGATTTGTCCGCCTGGATGGGCAATGCCATGCAATCCAATGCCCTTCACGAGGTATATCGGATGGAAAAGCTGGTCAAGCAGGCCGGCGATCCGGATCTGATCGCCGACTGGCGGCGGTTGCAGACTTCCGATCATTTCTATTATATGTGCACCAAGTATTTCTCGGATGGGGATGTGCACAAATATTTTAACCCGTACGATTCTCCCTACGATTCCTACATCAATTACATGAATGTTCTCAACAATCTTAAGCACCGATGCAATCAGATTCTGGCCGACAGGATCCGTGCCGAGACTCAGGCCGCTCAATCCCATGGAGAAACTTCAACTCGTGTCGTGTAATCAGCTTGTAGAGGGTTGTTGCCGGCGTTTCGTCAATTCCACGGAAGGAAGGATATGTTGATCACCAATCCTCGAATTCTCCAGACGCAGGAAGGTATTTCCGTTGAGATGGACTCCGCTGCCGTTGAGATGCTTTTGGATCGCGAATGGCTTTTAACCAACAGCCGAGGCGGATTTGCCTGCGGGACTGTGATCGGGTGCAATACCCGCCGTTACCACGGTTTATTGACGGGCGCCCTGACTCCTCCGGCCAACCGGATTCTGGCGCTGTCTTGTTGTCATGAATCCATTTTGGTGGATGGACGGGATATTATTCTTTCCAATTTCGAATTTCCCGATCATCTGGCGGTTCAAGGCATGAACTTCCTGAACAGATTTCGCCGGGATACAGGAGTCCATTGGGACTTCGATCTGGGCGTGGCTACCCTGACCAAGTCGGTCTATCTGCTTTCCGACGGGGATACCGTGGTTGTGGTGTATCATTTTCCCTTTGTCCAGAAGGGATTTGAATTTCGTGTTCGGCCCCTGGTGGGGATGCGGGATTTCCATGCCCTCCAGAAATCCCAGACGCAATTGGTTGCCGTCTGGCGCGATGACAGTTGGGTCATTCGAACAGAACCCGGATATACTGGCCAATTGATCCTGCGGGGAGAGCGAATGGATTTTGTGCAGGATGGCCAGTGGTGGTATAATTTTCACTACCGGGTTGAGCGGCAGCGAGGACAGGATTGTCTGGAGGATCTCTGGTCTCCGGGGCACTATCAGACCCGGATCGACAGCCCTTGTCAATTGGTGATCTGGGCGAGCTTGGTGGCTCCGGATGCCGAAATTCGACATGACGCCTATGATTTGGATACGGTTATTGACGCTCAGCGGCTTGGCGAAAAAGAGCTGGTACCGGAAAATTTGGCTGCCGATCCAGTGGCACGGAGATTATGTTTGGCGGCCGGTCAATTGGTGGTGGAGCGTCGGATTCAGGGGCGTTTGAGCCCGACAATCGTGGCGGGATATCCGTGGTTTCTCGACTGGGGCCGGGATGCGATGATTGCCTTGCCCGGTCTTTTGTTGTGTCCCGGAAGATTTCAGGAGGCGACCGGGGTTTTGACAACCTTTGCCCGGTTTGTCAGCGAGGGGATGATTCCGAACTGTTTTGACGACTATGGCGGAAATCCCCATTACAACAGTATCGACGCATCTCTGTGGTTTGTTCATGCATGCTTTGAGTACCTTCGGATGTCCAAAGACCATGCGACTTTTGAATCCAGGTTTTTATCGGCCATCCGTAGCATTATGGAAGCGTATCGTCGGGGTACGCGTTTTGGAATCCATGCCGATGACGACGGACTTATTACCGGTGGCGATGCGGCAACGCAATTAACCTGGATGGATGCCAAGTGTTGCGGCGTAACCTTTACTCCTCGGTACGGAAAGGCCGTGGAAATTAATGCTTTATGGTATAACAATTTATGTCATCTGGCCGAGTATTATCGCGGACGAAATGCCGACGAAACCGAGTATTTTAGCCGCTTTTCCAGTCGTGTAGCCGGTAGTTTCCGCCAGGTGTTCTGCAATCATAAGACCGGATATCTGAATGATTGCGTCTTGCCCGATGGAACGGCCGACAGTAGTTTGAGGCCCAACCAGATCTACGCCGTGAGTTTGCTTCATTCTCCTCTGGCTTCCAACTGGCAACAAAAGGTGGTCGATGTTGTCGAGAAGGAGCTGCTTACTCCCTTCGGCCTTCGGACGCTCAGCCCGAACGACTCCCGCTATCGTGGCCGTTATGAAGGCGACCAGATGAACCGTGATGGCGCCTATCATCAGGGGACTGTCTGGTCACATTTGATGGGACCCTTTGTCGAGGCCTTTCTCCGGGTCAATCATTTTGACCGGATCAGCCGCATCGAGGCCGGGGAATTTCTCCAGCCCTTGCTGGATCATCTGACCGCAAGCGGTTGTCTGGGTAGCATCTCGGAAATTTTTGACGGGGACGAACCCCATACGCCTCGCGGTTGCTTTGCACAAGCCTGGAGCGTAGCGGAAGTTCTGCGGGTATATTGCCTGATTCGGCGATAACTTTCGGTTACCTCATTGGTTTGGCGCGTCGGGCCAACTGCAAAGGAACATTCCAGGGGTCTCGAAGGGTAATGATGATCGAACCATCGGAGGTACGGTCTTCCACTACAAAACGGGCCCCGGCCTTGAGGAGCCGATCCTTTTCTTTGTGCGGATCGTCAACGGCAAAGGCAAAATGGAACCGCAGGTGATGCTGCGCGGCGTAATCGGGAACACGGTCCCCCGGATTGGTGTAAATCTCCATGCAGACGCGGCCGGACGAATCGACCAGAAAATGGGCATAGGGGGGAACCTCGTTGGCGACAATCGCCCGCATATTCAGATTGCGAATGTACCACTCGGCCATTCTCCGGGCGTCGGGGACATTGATACCGAAATGTTCAAAGACCATTTCAATCCTTTCACATTTTTCGGATTAGAGGCCGATGTCCTCAGCGTTGAACCGTTGGAGCCATGACCCGCTGAACCAACAGGTCTTCGTAAGCGGCCAGATCCTTCCACTCCGTGGCCACTTCCATCGTCTTTCCCGCCGGATCGATCCGGGTAAACCCCTGATCATCCACAAGGATCGGAAGATTTTCGATCTTTGTCAGGGTGTCAGAGAAGGCCAGATATACGGCAACCGTATCAAACAGCGTGCTGCTTTCTTTTTCATCCTGACGAATGGGATCGGTCGCTTTCTCGCGCCGCCAGATGCGATAGTTCTCGATCAATGCCCTGGTCAACGGATCGGCGCTGTTCGTAACGGTCTTGTATTTGTCGCCCTTCAGCTGAACCAAACCGCAGGTGTCCAGTGGGGTGATGACCATATCCCATCCGGCAGAAAAGACTGTTTGGCAGGCCTTGGCGTCTTCTTTGACATTGTACTCCGCGTCAATCTGAGGTTTTCCTCCATAACCGCGGCGAACACTGCCGTGCATGCCGACGAAGCGGACTTTGTCGGCGATTTGCGGTTTGCGATGAAGCATTTCAGCCAGATTCTGCACCGGACCGATCGCGATCAGAGTGACCTTTCGCGGGGATTTCTCGATCAGGTCCATCATGGCCGCCACGCCGTCTTCATGGACCTTGCCGCGATAAGATGTAAGGTCGTAGTCTTTGACCCACTCGGATTGCCTGCCATCGCCTTCTCGTTTTCCCGAACCGATTCCGACGGGAATATCCGTTCGTCCGGCGATGGTTAACAACCTGGCGATCAGTTTGGCGCGGTAGATGGATTTGTAGTTATCGCCGACGACCAGTTTGAGATCCAGTTCGGGGCTCTTGAGCAGCATGGTCAGGGCCCAGGTGTCGTCAATGTCGTCGCCGATGTCCGTGTCGAGAATAACGGGGATCTTCGCCTGGGCGGTTTGAACTGGCTGACCGCAACCCAGGCCGAAAATGAAGAGCATGCCGATTATCAGGAATCCCACACTGATTCGAAGATGATTTCCCATATCCAACCCTTTCGTTTGATTGAAAGCCGGCATTATAGCGGCGAATTCACAGATTGGCAACGGTTGGATATTTTCGAGGGATTGATTCAAGGGATTGGCGGACCTCGGAGATGAATTGCCGGACCTCGGCGAGCATCTTCATACGGTTACCGAGATTCTGCTCAATGCGTTTGACAATGGCCGAACCGATAATCACGCCATCGGCGCCCACATCGGAAATCTGTCGGGCCTGATGAGCATTACTGATTCCAAATCCCACACAGACGGGGATCTTGCTTATCGCTTTGATCCGGCGGATGAGGGGTTCGATGAGATCGGAGACGGTGTCTCTGGCACCCGTAACGCCGAGGGTCGAGACGGTATAAAGAAACCCGGTTGTTTGTTCGACGATCCGGCTGAGCCGTTCGTCGGAGGTGTTCGGCGTAGCCATAAAGACGGTATCCAGGCCGGCGGCCTTTGCGGCCGGGACGATCTCCTCGGCGTCGTCGATGCTCAGATCGGCGACCAGGACCGAGCAGCCGCCGACGGCCTTGAAGTCGCGGAAGAATTTCTCCCGGCCGTATTGTACGATCAGATTGTAATAGACGAGGAGACCGACGGGAATCGGTTTATAACGGGTAACCTGAGCGATCAAATCGAGGGCATGGGCTGGGGTGATCTTGTTGGCCAGGGCTCGCATATCGGCTTTCTGAATCGTCGGGCCATCTGCAATCGGATCTGAAAAAGGGATTCCAAGCTCCAGTATGTCGGCTCCGGCGTTAATGGCCGTCTTGATCAGTTCCAGACTGGTCTGTGCATCGGGATCCCCGAGGACAAAAAACGGAATCAGGCACGGTCGTTTTAGAGAGGCAAAAGTCTGGCGGTATGAGGTCATAGGGTATCCCCTTTCAGCGGCCTGTGTTCCTCAACGATTCCGATATCTTTGTCCCCGCGACCGGACAGATTGACCAGGACGATTGTGTCCGGGGGAAGCGTTCCTTTTTGTCGCATGACCCACGCCAGCGCGTGTGAGCTTTCCAACGCCGGAAGGATGCCTTCTGTTCGCGTGAAAAGTTCAAACGCGTCCAATACCGCCGCATCTTCCACGCACAGATATTCGACTCGACCGGTGTCTTTCAGCCAGGCGTGTTCCGGCCCGACGCCGGGATAATCGAGGCCGGCGCTGATACACTCAGTTTCGTGGATCTGGCCGTTTTCGTCCTGGAGGATGTAGGTCTGCGCTCCATGCAGCACGCCCACGGTTCCGACGGTCAGGGTCGCGCAGTGCTGACCGGTGGCGATCCCCTTTCCGCCGCCTTCAACGCCTACGATACGAACCTGCGGGTCGTGTACGAATCCGCTGAAGATGCCGATCGCGTTGGAGCCGCCGCCCACACAAGCGGTGACGATGTCGGGAAGTCGTCGAAGCTGACCGAGGCACTGGGCCCGGGCTTCGATTCCGATGGGTTTCTGGAAATGCTTGACGATCGTCGGGTAAGGATGCGGTCCTCCCGCCGTGCCGAACAAATAGAAGGTGTCCTGTACATGAGCCGTCCAGTAACGAAGCGCATCGTTGATGGCGTCTTTCAATGTTCCCGTCCCACCCGATACCGGAATCACTTCGGCGCCGCACAACCGCATCTTGTGGACATTGACATTCTGTCGACGCACATCCGTCGCTCCCATGAAGATTGTGGTTTCCATTCCGAACAGGGCCCCGATCATGGCGGTAGCCAGTCCATGCTGTCCGGCCCCGGTTTCGGCGATCAGTTTGGTCTTGCCCATGTATTTTGCCAGCAATCCCTGGCCGAGGGTATTGTTGACCTTATGCGCGCCTCCGTGTAACAGATCCTCGCGTTTGATGTACACTTGAAACCCCACCCGCTCGGAAAAACGGCGAGCGTGGTACAAAGGGGTTGGACGCCCCGCATAATTCCGATAGAGGTTTTCAAGTTCGGCGACAAAACCCGGATCCGCCGACCAGCGATCGAATGCCTGCTCAATCTCTTCCAAAGCCGGGATCAACACTTCCGGAACATAAAACCCCCCGTACGGTCCAAAGCGTCCCTTATGTTTCATGGCAGATTCCTGTTGGTAGGTTGGTTGAGTCGAAATTGTGGTTCATCCGAAGCGGTTATCCCCGTATGTGCCGAATATTTTCGAAGAGTTGTCGCATCATCAGGTAGTCTTTTTTGCCGGGTTTGGATTCGATTCCGCTGCAGACATCGATGGCATAAACGCCCGTTTCGACGGCCTGAGCGACATTTTCCGGAGTGATACCGCCAGCCAGAAAAATCCTGCGATAGGGCACATGAAGACAAGTCCAGTCAAACCGACGGCCGGTCCCTCCGTAAGTTCCGGAAACGAAGGTGTCAAACAGAATTGCGTCTGTGAAGTAAGCGTCGGCGGCATCGAGATCCTGAGGCGTCTTAACGCGAATGGCCTTGATGGTTCGGGTATTCATCCACCGGAGGGATTCGCAGAATTCGGCGGTCTCGTCTCCATGCAGTTGAATCCAGTTTAGAAATCCCTGTTCGGCCACATCGCGAATATCCTCTATGGCCGGATTCACGAAGATCCCGACGGTGTCCACAAAAGTTGGAATTTTGTTGAGGATTCCGAGCGCTTGGTCAATTTCGATATATCGGGGACTCCGGGGATAAAAATTGAAGCCCAGCATGTCCGCTCCCATGTCTACCGCCATCAGGGCGTCTTCCAGGTTGGTCAGTCCGCAGATTTTCACTTTGACCCGCATCATGGTCGCGTTGTCTCCGCTTGGCTATTGGACAGCCGTATCAGCTCGTCGAGAGCCGATTGGGCTTTCCCCAGACGAATCGATTCCTCCGCCATCTCGACCGCATCGGGAAAATCTTCCGCCAATCCGGCTACGATTATAGCGGCGGCCGCATTCAGTACCACGATATCTTTTTTGGGCCCCGTTTCTCGTCCCGATAGAATGTGCCGGATAATCCGGGCATTGGTTGCGGCATCATCGCCTCGAAGAGATTCGTAATCGGCGATTTCAATTCCGTAATCGGTCGGATAGATTTCTCTGTTTTTGATCCACCCGTCGCGTAATTCCATAATCAGACTTGGGCCCATGGTGCTGATCTCGTCCAGGCCGTTACTGTGAACCACCATGGCTCGCCGAACGCCCAGATGCTTAAGGGTATCCGCGATTCGACCCATCAGACTTTCTTCGGGAACCCCCATCACCTGGGCCGTTGCTCCCGCCGGATTGGCCAGCGGTCCGAGGATATTGAACGCTGTGCGGAAGTCGAGACTCTGGCGGATCGGCTGGACATGTTTCATGGCCGGATGAAATTTCGGCGCGAACATAAATCCGATATGCGCCCGGCGGATACATGCGGCGACGATTTCCGGACCCGGGGCAATATTGACCCCCAGTTCGGCAAGGACATCTGCCGAACCGCAACGGCTGGTGATTCCGCGGTTTCCATGTTTGGCCACATAAACGCCGGCACCGGCGGCGACCAGCGCCGAAGCGGTGGAGATGTTGAAAGTCTTGACAGAAGCTCCCCCCGTTCCACAAGTATCGACCAGATGATCCAGTCCGGTTTCGACTTTGACGGCGTGTTCCCGGAGTGAAGTGGCCAATCCGGCCATCTCGGAGACGGCGGCCTTTTTAACCCGCATGGCCGCCAAAAATGCCGCGATCTGGACCTCGGCAACTCCGCCTTCGAAGATGATGTCCAGCAAGGCCTTGGCCTGATCGAAGGATAAATCCTTGCCGTCCAGAATTATCTCCAGATAGTGCGAAATCTTCGCCATGCGTTCCTCCTATGCGGTTTGGTTGGCCCGGGAAGACTGGATCTGACCAGCGGTCTCGATCAGATTCTCGATTAGTCTTCCTCCGGTCGGAGTTAGGATACTTTCCGGATGGAACTGGACTCCGTAAATCGGCAGCGTTTTGTGTTGGACAGCCATGACAATCGAATCAAATTCGGCCACCGTCTCCAGACAATCCGGCACTTGCATTGCGCACAAGCTGTGATACCGTCCGGCCTGCAGGGGATTTTCGATTCCTCGGAATATCCCCTTTCGATTGTGCGAAATCCGCGAGGCCTTTCCATGCATGGCCTGCGGAGCATGAATGATCTTTCCGCCAAAATACTGCACAATCGCCTGATGGCCAAGACATACGCCGAAGATCGGGAGTTTATCGTGATAATGACGGATTGCCGCCAAGGTCACTCCGGCGGTATCGGGATTTCCCGGTCCCGGCGACAGAACGATCAAATTCGGAGAAAATGTATCTGCGGCCCCAATCAGGTCATCCAGAATCGTATCGGCCCGATAGACCAACACGCGGCATCCCCGCTTTTCAAATTCGTCCACGAGGTTATAGGTGAACGAGTCGAAATTGTCGATAAACAGGACATTCAGCGATGAATCGTTCATTGGGTTTCTCCGTTTCGGATTGCCCGCAGGCAGGACTGGGCTTTGTATTCGGTTTCGTCGAATTCCGTTTCCGGGACACTGTCATAGACGATTCCGGCTCCGGCGCGAATATAGGCCACTCGGTCGCGGATCTGAATGCTGCGAATCGTGATACAACTGTCAAACTGCCCGTCAACGGTCAGATACAGGACCGCGCCGCCATAATACCCTCGTTTGCTGGCCTCCAATTCACGGATGATCTTCATCGCCTCGATCTTCGGCGCGCCGGTCAGAGTTCCCATATTCATGGTCGCCAAATATGCGCTCAACGCGTCCAGATCCTCCCGCAGGATTCCCTTGACATTACTGACCAGATGCATGACGGATTCGTATTTTTCCACCGCCAACATTTCGCTGACGACGCGGGAACCCGGACGGGACACTCGGGCGATATCGTTACGGGCCAGATCCACCAGCATCATGTGTTCGGCCAGTTCCTTCCGGTCCAGTTTCAACTCGGCTTCGTAGCGGAAATCGGTATCCGGGTCGATTTTGTTGTTGACCTTTCCTCGCGGTTTGGTTCCGGCGATGGGTCGGATTTCTACGGACCTGTCCCGGTCGCCGGCGACACGAAGGTTCAGTTCGGGGCTGGAGCCGGTTAAGACAGTTCCCGGGGTGTTTAAATAAAACATATAAGGAGACGGATTGAGTTTGCGAAGACGGCGATAGACATCCAGCGGCTCATCGGGGCAGGGTTCCAGAAGAGTACGGCTGAGAACCACCTGAAAAATATCTCCATCCACGATGTGCCGCTGGGCCTTTTCGACCATCCGGATATATTGGTCTTTTGGGGTGTCGGTGGTGGGTGAAGCCAGAGGAGAAGAGAGACGACGGCCTATGGGGGTCGGCATTTTCAGGGCGTCAAAATAGGACTGAAAACATTCATGAACCTGGCGGGCGATCTCCTCGCGGTCATCATCGGTAATCAAGGCGTTAACGACGACATAGGATTTCCCGGACTTGTGATCCATCAGAAAGATGTTGTCGGCAAAATAGAGCTCATAGTCGGGATTTCGGAGCAGATCGGTGGGGCTGGCGGGCAATCGTTCGAACTGATCGATAAAATCGTAACTGATGGCTCCGAGAAGACCGCAGGTGATCCGGAAAGGGGAATGAGCCATGTGGAAAGCGTAGGCGACGGTCCGAAGGATATCCATCTGACCGGGGCGTTTGAGACGGCTCTGCTCATCCAGAATTTCAGAAGCGGTTTCAACGGCGCCCTCGATACGATTTTCCGAAATGCGAAACCGGCTGCATCGGGGAAACCGCTGCGAGCGGGCGGCCAAAAAGCGAAGCATTCGGCACCCGATTTCGGTCAGGGCCTCGATCCGAAAATCCGCTCCCCGGCCGGTCAAATACAGGGCGGGTCGAGCGGTTCCAAAAGTCAATTCCCCCGCGTCGCTGTCAGCTCGCTGGTCCCGGGACTCAAACAGGCAGCTATGAACGGTTCGCCCATAGTCGCTCAAACGAGCGAAGAAATCGACCGGACAAGCCATCGGGATTTCGCGAACCAGCGGAATAATCTCGCCGACCCGGGCTTGCTGGATCGCATGTTCAATCGGATGATCAACCGATACACTCATGTTTATTGTCCTTGTCGTAAATCAGTTTCAAAAACAAAAAGGCCTGTCGCTTGATACGACAGGCCCCGGAAGTTTTCTCATCCGGTACGGAAACCATCCGCTACCTGTCGTCCCATTCGACAAGCCGCCACCACCACAACAAGTTGGATGAGATGTTTCTTTTCATAGAAACAATTATGCCATATTACGGCGACAATGTCAACCGGAAAAACGAAAATTTTTTCGGATTCCCCCCCCACCCAAAACCCTTGCCGCAGGATCGAAAAGGGTTTTGACCGATTTGGTACAGCCGCCTTGCGGGCGATTATCGGACGATCCTCGGGACCCGGAAATTATTTGGGGCTTGCGGGGATCTCGGCTCCGGACGGCATAGTCATCCCGGATTTTTGCAGGGTTTGGAACGCCTGAACCATCTCGACGACATGCTTTTTGGGGATTGCGATTTGCAGATTCAGGGAATTTTCATGAACCGTGAGGGCCAACGCCATTTTTGTCTTGGCCTGAGATCCAAGTTGCTGTGCAATGCTGGCGACCATCATCATTCCCATGGCGTTTTGTTCCTATCCCGGTTGTTGGGCGACGATTTGTGTCAACTGGCCGATTAACTCGGGAAGAGTAAAAGCCGCCATAAAATCCGCTTTGTCGGGATTGCGAATCCCCACGAGGGCCGCATCCTTGAACTGGGACGGATTCTGAACCTTCAGAGATTGCATGAGGGTTAACAACCCTCGAGTCATTTCATCCATTTCCGGTGTTGGTTGTTGGCTAAACAAGGTTTTGTTGAGCGAAGAGGCAAACGAGGATCCCGGCACGGGAATCAGATCCATATCCAAAGTCAGCATGGGACCGCTGGGATATATGCCCATACTTACGCACTGGATTTCCTCGCCGATTTGTTTGATTTGATCGACTTGGCTTATGGCTGTTGACAACTGCGGATTGGCCGCGGCCTGCTCCTGCATTTTGGACTCCGCCAGAGGGGCCAAAAACTCAGCCGCCTTGGGCATATTGACATACAACCAGATCGGCGCGGTCGCGGTCTCATCCAGTTGCCGTGCCGTCAAGGATGGCTGAAGGGATTTGGATGTAAACGGGTCCAGGGATGATAGGGCGGCCGGGAAAGAGAATATTCCGAATCCGGTATTGGGGACAGGAGCGTAATTGGACCCTTTCAATGCTTCTGCAGAATTCGAATCTTTTACGGGCGTCAGGAGACCCACGGTCGGATCCTCTTGTCCCGTCTGAGGGGGAAGAACGACGATGGCCAGATTGCCGCCGGTATTGATGGCCTGCAGATTCTGGTCCCGCGTTATTTGGGCTAATCCTGTTCGAGCGCCGATTGTGGCTACCATGGGAACCGGCGTAATTCCCATCAAATACTGATCCAGCAGAGCCAGAGTATAGTCCAGATTATTGACTCGGATGCAGGCAATCGATGTCTCCGGCAGCAGTGCGAGCAACTCATCCCGGCTCGTCTGCTCCGGTGAAGCCACAGCCGGTTTGGAAGGGGTTGGGGCTACGGCCGGGGGGATCATTGTCTCAGTTGGGTTGGGTTCCGCCACGATTCGAGAGGATTCGGCGATGGCGGGAGTCGGCTGGTCTGGAGCGTTATCCGCTGGGGCCGGTTGAGATTCCGTCGCCGCTTCTGCTGTGGCCTGCTGTTCCTGGAAAATTCGTTTCGGCGCCGCGGCGGATTGGACCCGTCGGGGGGACAATTCCGTTTGTCCCGTTCGTTTCTGGCGATACATCTTCATGGTGTCCCGGCCGATTTCCGCGCTGCCGACCCGAGATTCGGCGTATATCTCCAAAACAAGGGCCACTACCAATACGATCGCCACTCCGCTCCACTGGAACCACCTTCGCATTTGTCTCTCCCTGTTACTGGTTGTTTCCGCTATTGTCCCTGACGCTTGATTTCTCAATACCATATCACGATATGACGGCTGGATCAACTCCCTCTGGAAAACAGTTTTAGAAGATCGACATGAGTCTTTCGATTGGCCGACAACATCAGAATTGACTGGCCTGTGTAAGCGGCCACATCGATGGGGAAAATTCGTCCGCCGCGAAGATCCGTAACCAGTCCCCCCGCAGTCTCGATAAGAAAAGCTCCGGCGGCGATATCCCAGAGTTTGGCGTCGGTGGTGAGCGTGCCGATCATGGCGCCGTTGGCGACATACGCCAGATGCAAAGCGGTCGTGCCGAGATTGCGAAACCGCGTGTTTTTCATCATGGTTTGAATCGCCACCGATAATTCAGGTCGGAAATGGCTGTCAATACCGAAACTGGAAAACCGGTTTAAAACCTCTTCGCTGACCCGGATCTCCGAATCGTTCCGTTGGGCGCCGGTATCTTCCGTGGCCGTGTACATTGACTCGGTGGCGGGATCAAAAATCACGGCAACGATCGGTTTGCCTTTCCAGAAAGCCGCGACACTGACGCTGAAACACAACAATCCATGAGCATAATTGTTGGTTCCGTCGATCGGATCGATTACCCACCAAATGTCGTCGGATCCCCGGGGCGGCTGACGAAACAAGCCGTGTTCCCCGCCTTCTTCCCCCAAAAAACCATGGTCCGGATACGATTCCTTGATCCGGTCAACGATGATTTTCTGACAAATGGCATCGACCTGGGTGACCATTTCCCGATTGTCTTTGATGGAAGATTTGACATAACGGATTTCCTCCATGGCCCGTTGGCCTGCCAATCGGGCGGCCACCACGGCCGTTTCCAGCATATACCGGATTTCTGTATGATCCACTTGCCCTTTCCTTTCCGCTTGACAATTTTGAATGGAGGATTATTGTACCTCAATCATGACGACTTGCCAACGACCATTGAAACGGATTTTTGTGAGGATCTCCTCCCGCCAGAGAACAATCGCGATTGTTGTGTTCCTGGCCATCGGAGGAATGTTTGTTTACTTGTGGGCGGTCAAATGCGGGTGGTTGGATTCCACTTCCCTATTGGGAGTTTGCGGATTTCAGCAGCGTACCGGTCTTCCCTGCCTGGGATGCTATTGGACCCGAGCCGGCCAGGCATTTGTAGCCGGTCATATTCTCCTGTCTTTTTATATACAACCAGCCGCAGCGGTGTTCTATTCTGCGGCGGTTGTGATCGCGTTTTTTGCTTTACTTTCCGGGGTCTTTGGGGTACAGTTCGCGTTTCTGAAACGATTTTATTCGAAGAAGGTTTTCTGGATTGTGACGGCTGCGGGGGGGGTGTTGATCTTGGCCGCGTGGTTACTCGAAGTGGTTCGAACGATTCTGGAAGTGGAAGTTGTGTAGCGAGAAAATGGGTATCCGAATATTCCTCCGATCGAAATACCGTGTAGCGAAGATCCCGTTTGAAAGAAATTGGATGGTCGTCGCGCAGCGAATAATCATGGTTTTACTCCTTTCGGCGATTGTCGGCGTTGCCGGTGGTTGTTTGTTTATCCCCATTTTGGCTTCTTCTCCCGCATATGAGGTCAAAGTGCCCGCCGAGTTTGAGTTATCCAAACGACAAGAAAAGAAAATCATACTGTTCGTGGAATCGACTCGATCGGTTTCCAGTCCTCAAATTTCCTCCGACCTTGCCGCGGCTATCAAGGCCGAGTTGAACAAAAAGGCCTCCATCCAGAGCGATTATTTGTTTGTTTCCGGGGAGGCGTCGCCCGAGAGGGCGAATAACGCGATTGATTTCCGGTTGTTGTCGCCCAGTCAAATTGCCCGAGAGCTGGGCGCCGAGACCATCCTGTATGTTCGTATTGAGGAGTTTCAGATGATGCAGCTTCACCGGCAGGGATATTTTTCCGGTCATCTGGTAACGAGAAATATGATTTTCGATTATGCCGGAACGCAGCTTTGGCCGGAAGAATCGTCCGGTCGGATGGTCCGAACCCGGGTTGAAATAGGGACGGATGGGTCTGATGCAGTCCGAAAAGATTTGATCGACGCGACAACGCATTGTATCTGCCGATATCTGTACAATTGTCTGAAAGCGAACTTCAACTCGAAGTACGAAGAGATGGATTATACCAAAGACGAATTCTGGGATTGACAGGAAGGAGTAATTTGCAATGTTAAGAATTCTCATCAGCGATAAGCTGGCCAAAGAGGGTATTGAACTGCTGAAAACCATGGAAGGCGTGGAACCGGTTATCAAGACCGGCCTAAGCGAAGATGACCTGATCAAAATTATCGGGGAGTTTGACGGCCTGATTATCCGCAGCGACACGAAGGTGACCGCCAAGGTTCTCGGTCATAGCGCCCGGCTTCGAGGCATCGCACGAGCCGGTGTCGGCATCGACAATGTCGATGTCAAAGAGGCCACCAAGCGAGGAATCATCGTCATGAACACCCCCGGTGGCAACACTCTCAGCGCCGCCGAACATACCATGGCTCTGATGTTGGCGATCTCCCGGAAGATCGTACCGGCGTGCAACAGTCTTCGCGCGGGCAACTGGGATCGCAAGTCGTTCACCGGAAACCAGCTCAACCACAAAGTTCTGGGGTTGATTGGTCTTGGGCGCATCGGGCAGGCCGTTGCCAAGATGGCCCTCGGATTTGACATGAAGGTCATCGGGTATGATCCGCTGGCGGCTCCGAAGGCCGCAGAGGAACTGGGAATCGAAGTCACCGGCAATTTGGAGCGGATTTTCCGTGAATCCGATTATATCAGCTTGCATGTTCCCAAGAATGAACAGACCCTGAACATGGTCTCCGCGGCTCAATTGAAAATGATGAAACCTTCGGCTTTTTTGATCAACTGCGCCCGCGGCGGCGTCATCAACGAAAACGATTTGTTTGAGGCCCTGAAAGCCAACACCATCGCTGGCGCAGCGCTGGACGTCTTCGCCAAAGAACCTCCGGAGAATTGGGGATTTAAGGAATTGCCCAACTGTCTGGTGACCCCTCACCTGGGAGCCAGTACGCATGAGGCGCAAGTGGAAGTGGCCGTCGAAGCGGCGCAAATCCTGGTTGACGCCCTGAAGGGCGGGCCCATTCGCAATGCGATTAATGCCCCCTCCATGGCATCCCTGCCCCCCTTGGTGTCTCAATATGCCGAACTGGCCCGCAGAATTGGAACGGTACTATCGACGATCACCCATGGTCAGATCAAGAGCGTGCGAGTCGAATATCGCGGCGAGATCGCATCCAAACCCCTGTCCGCCGTCACGACCGCCTTTACGATCGGTTTGATGCAGCCGCACAGTGACGCTCCCGTCAATATTGTCAATGCGGCGCTTCTGGCCAGGGAGTGCGGAATTTCCATTGATGAAGTCAAAAATTCCGAAGCCAAGGATGTCGCCTCCAGTTTTTCTGCGACCGTTTCCACCGATAAAGTGACTCGATATGTCCGGGGAACGATCTTTGGTGACAATATTCTGCGGATTCTTGAAATCGATGGCTTCAATATCGAAGTAACACCCAAGGGTACCTTGATCGTCATTTTCAACGATGACAAACCCGGCGTCATTGGTCATGTGGGTACCATCATGGGTCGTCATAAAATCAACATCAGCACGATGGGCGTCGGACAGAAACTCGATCAGGGCAAAGCCATTCTGGCCGTCAGTCTCGACAAGGCCCCCGGGGAAACCGTCCTGAAAGAACTCAAGGAACTGGACTTTGTCAACGAAGTCTATCACTGCGATCTGGATTAACATGGCGGTTGGCTCTTTGAAACATCGGCGCCGCGGCGGCGAACCCGCCGACGGTCGGTGAAAGGAAATGGAGTTTGTGAAATGTCAGCAAGGAAGGTTTCAAAAGGAAACCAATTAAGTTTTGCTTTTGAAGAAGCTCCGTCGCAGAAATCAACCGGAGCCCCGACTGTCGTGGCCGTACTGGATCAAGCCGTCGCGGAGAATACGCCCGCAAGGGAATTGCATGATGAACCGGCCCGGGATGAATCTTCCTCCCGGGCCGGCCATTTGTCCGGCCGACAATCCCGGCATCAGGCCGCGACCGCCGAATCCATGGCTGCCAGACAGCGGGATATATCGGTCAGCGAATTTTTTGCCAAGAATCGACATCTGCTTGGGTTCGACAACCCCCGCAAGGCCCTGCTGACGGCGGTCAAAGAGGCGGTGGATAATTCTCTGGATGCATGTGAGGAAGCCCACATCCTCCCGGATATTACCATTGACATCCGCCCGGTGGACAACACCGACAACAAGTTTACCATGACCGTCAAGGACAATGGCCCGGGCATTGTCAAACAACAGGTTCCGAATATCTTCGCTCGGCTGCTGTACGGCAGCAAGTTTCACACGCTCAAGATGAGCCGCGGCCAGCAGGGGATCGGGATCAGTGCCGCTGGAATGTACGGGTTGTTGACCACGGGCGAGCCGGTGCAGATTATTTCGCGAACCAGCCCCAAAAAAAGCGCCTGTCATTATCATGTTCAGATTGATACGACCCGAAACCGACCGGAGGTCATCCTTGATGAGGAATGCGAGTTTGATCTTCCCACGGGTACCAGCGTTACCATTTCCCTCGAAGGTCGCTATCAGAAGGGCCGTCAATCCGTTGACGAATATGTCGCCCAGACGGCGATCGCCAATCCCCATGCGACTCTTATCTACAATGCTCCCGACGGAAATCGGTATGAGTATCCGCGTCGCGACAACGAGATGCCCTTTCTTCCTGTCGAAATCAAACCCCATCCCTACGGCGTTGAAATCGGAATCCTATTCAAAATGGCCCGCCAGAGTGTCAGCAAAACTCTGGTCGAATTCCTTCGTTCCGAATTCTCTCGGGTCAGCCCTCGTCTGGCCTCGGAGATCGCGCAAAAAGCCAAGCTGTCCGTCCGCCTTCATCCGGCCAAGATGACCCTCAAGGATGCCGAACGGCTGTACGAGGCCATCAATTCCACCAAGTTGATGGCTCCTCCGACGGATTGTATCGGCCCCATCGGCGAAGAAAAACTGATCGAGGGTCTTAAGCGTGTGGTCGATGCCGAATTTTATGCGGCCTGTTCTCGCAAGCCCGCCGTTTATCGTGGCAATCCTTTCCTGATCGAAGCCGCCATGGCCTATGGTTTCCGCGACAAAGAGGAATCCGAAGCCGCGGGGACCCAAGGATCCGCGGATTCCGATAAGGAACCTCTCCTTCGGTTGACTCGTTTTGCCAATCGGGTTCCCTTGCTCTATCAGCAATCGGCCTGCGCCTTTTATAAATCCGTGATGGAAATCAATTGGCGCAACTATGGTCTTAGCCAGAGCAAAGGCGCCTTGCCCGGGGGACCGGCCATGCTGATGATTCACATGGCTTCCGTCTGGGTTCCCTTCACTTCGGAAAGCAAAGAGGCCATTGCGCATTACCCGGAGATTATCAAGGAAATCAAGCTGGCCATTCAGGAGTGCGGGCGAAAGCTTGGCCTGTTTCTCCGCCGGCAGCGCCGCATCCACGACGAAATGAAAAAACGCGGGTATATCGAGACCTATCTTCCGCCGATTGGCGAGGCCCTCCGTGACATTCTTGCTCTGAAAGAAAAGCAGGTCGAAACGGTCGTTGATCGGCTCAAGGTTACGCTCGAAAAAACACGCAAACTCTGAGGACATATGGCGCGGGAACTCATCATCAGTATCAGCGGCATGCGAGGGATCATTGGCGACAATCTAACCCCGGACCTGGCAGCGGCCTATGGCGCCGCCTTTGGAACCTTCCTCCAGACCGCCGGGAAATCGGGTTCGGTGGTACTGGGGCGTGACAGCCGTCCTTCGGGACCGATGCTGGCCGCGGCGATCTCGGCCGGCGTCGCATCGGTCGGAATGAGCGTCGTGGATCTGGGCATTGTCACCACGCCCACCGTCGGCATTCTCGTACGCCATCTCGGCGCCGCCGGGGGTATCGTTATCACCGCTTCGCACAATCCCATCGAATACAATGGAATCAAATTGCTTTTGGACAATGGAATTGCCCCGCCGGCTCCTCTGGCCGAGCAGATTCGCTCGATTTATTTTGCCAGATCGATACAGTATGTCGATTCGATCCATTGTGGTCGAACGAGCGTATATGATCAAGCCGATCAGGTTCACATCGAGAAAGTCTTGTCGATTGTCGATCCGGTTCGAATTGGTTCCCAACCCCGCAAGGTTGTACTTGACAGCGTCAATGGCGCCGGCGGCCGACCCGGCCGGTCTTTGCTGGAACGGCTCGGCTGTCGAGTGATTCCGATGAATCTGGAACCGACTGGCTTGTTTGCTCATACGCCCGAACCGATTCAGGATAATCTCACCGATCTGTGCCGGACGGTTTGCCAAACCGGGGCCGATCTGGGGTTTGCCCAGGATCCCGACGCCGATCGCCTTGCGATCGTGGATGAACGGGGACGATATGTGGGGGAAGAATATACCCTGGCCTTGTGTGCGCAATGGGTTTTTCGGCACAAGAAAGGATCCGCTGCGACAAACCTTTCGACTTCCCGTATGATCGATGATATCGCCGCCGCGGCCGGCTGTTCCGTTCTCCGCACGCCGGTCGGCGAAGCGCATGTCGCCCAGGCAATGGTGGCTCACCAGTGTGTTATCGGCGGTGAAGGAAACGGTGGCGTGATCGACCTTCGCATTGGTCCGGTCCGGGATAGTCTGGTATCGATGGCGATCGTCCTTCAGCTCATGGCGGAAACGAATCAGTCCCTGTCAGAACTGGTTGCTGGGATTCCGCGATACACCATGCTCAAGACCAAATTCCCCGCCGACAAGCAACTGGCTCAGGCCGTTCTCGAAAAAGCTCGGACCGCTTTTTCTTCCGCCCGTGTCGATGCCCGTGATGGCCTTCGGTTTGATTTGCCCGACGGTTGGATCCACCTCCGCACCAGCAACACCGAACCGGTCATGCGAGCTATCGTCGAGGCGTCAACGCCCGCCGCCGCACTGGGATATCTGGATCAGGTCTTGAAATTCTGCGGTCGTTGATCGACACAGTCGGATTCGAATTACTCGATAACGCGCTGGAAAATCCAGTCGTTCAGGGAGTGGTGAATAATGTGAAATCGTCCCGTAAGGATGGTCCCCGCCAATTCCATCAGGAAATGATTCCCATCCCGTTTCACAAGAGTATAGGTCCCCCGATCGACGATCTGCACATTTCCGGTCTGGTTCTGGACCGGACCTTCATAGGTCAGGAATCGCAAAGGGTGATCGAAGATCATTTCCGTCTCGATCGCTTGATTGGTGATGTGTTCCGGTCCCAGCGGTAACCGCCAGGTGAGCAGTCGATGACCTTCCTGCATCATGAAATCCCAATGAACGCCGTCGGGGGTCTGGTGCCGGTGAATGACAAAACGCGGAATGCCGACTAATCTTCGAGGCGACACAAACGGTCCTCAAAATTCTCAACGACCCAGTTTCGGCTCCGTCCCCTTTGTACTATCCGATGCTCTTCGGCCAGAAGCCGTCGTTTTTGTTCGTTAGTTCCTCCCATACAATTTCCTTTCCGGGAAGCGTTATACCTCCATCGCCTGGATGGCCGTCACGGCTACGGTTGCGACAATATCATCGCTGTTACAACCCCGCGACAAGTCATTCACCGGTTTGGCCAGCCCTTGCAGAACCGGACCATAGGCCTCCGCCTTGGCCAGCCGCTGGGTCGCCTTATAGCAGATGTTACCGGCGCCCAGGTCTGGAAAGATAAAGGTGTTGGCTCTTCCCTGCAATGGACTATTCGGGCATTTCTTGGCGGCAATATCCGGAACAAAGGCTGCGTCAAACTGAAGTTCTCCGTCAATGATGACCTTTCCTCCGTAGATCGCATCCAGCGTTGCTTTGGCTCTCTCAGTCGCCATCACGACCTTGGCCGCACCATCGCCCTTGGCTGAACCTTTTGTCGAGTACGACAACATTGCAATCCGCGGTTCAAAACCGAACTGAAATGCCGTCTTGGCCGTCGACACCGCGATATCCGCCAGCTCGGATTCGTTGGGGTCCTGTACCAATCCGCAGTCGGCGAACAGGTATGTCACCTCCGGGAAACACATAAAGAACATGCTCGAGACCGTCTTGTTCCCTTCGGCGGGCTTGATAATCTGCAAGGCCGGCCGAACCGTGTCGGCCGTAGAATGCGTCGCCCCCGATACCAATCCATCGGCCCGACCGGTCTTGACCAGCATTGTGCCGAAATACATTTCGTCGGCGATTACCACCTCCGCCTGCATCGTCGTCATGCCTTTGTGTTTGCGGATTTCGTACAGTTTTTCGGCCAGTTCCTTTTTCAATGGATGGTGGGTCGGCTTCATCAATTCAATCCATCCGCTCTTGATTGCCGGGCCGAGCTTGGGAACCATCTCATCCGGATCGCCGAGGATGATCAATTTGGCGATTTTCTTTTCGACGATGACCTGTGCCGCGTGCAAAGTTCGGTCGTCGTGGCCTTCCGGCAACACGATTGTTTTCGGGTTCGATGCCGCTTTCGCCACGATTGTGGTCAAAAAATCCGCCATGTCTTTGGTTCCTGATAGGGGTTTCGGATGAATCGATAACACCGAATGCGCCTGAAAGGATTCGAACCTTTAACCTTCGGTTCCGTAGACCGATGCTCTATCCAGTTGAGCTACAAGCGCTGCTTCCTGAATCGATTGGCATGTCAAACCACCGCATTTCCTGCGACACGCCGCTAATGTATTTCGTCTCACCCACAAAACCTATACTATACTCTTTCTGCAAATGATGGTCAAGAGGGAATATCAGCTTTGTCACATGGGTTTGTGTGCCCAATTCAAAGGCCGGGACTACGGCTGAATGCCGATGCCGGAAGCGACTTTCGAAAGACGATAGACTCCGCCACGGGACAACCATGGATTGTTCTTCACATGGTCGGGAATAAAAAAAGGGGTATCGAGGTCAACAAAATCGAATCCTCCGATTCCCGCCGCGAAATGCGCCGCTGCGGTGGCCGACAGGTTGGTTTCCATCATGCTGCCGATCATCAGTGTCAGGCCCGCGGCTTTGGCCAGGCAGGCCATCTGCATCGCCTGCAAAAAGCCGAACTTGGCCAATTTGATGTTGATGGCGTGTGCGGCGGTCAGCCGGATGAGGCGGGCAACATCGGCCACCGATTGCAGCGATTCGTCGGCGCAGACCGGCGCCGGCGAACGACGCGTTACCCATCGCAACCCCTCCCAGTTGTCGCGGTGGACCGGCTGTTCGACCAGGATCGGCCGAATACCGCGCCGGGTAAGGTTTCGCAGGAATTTCAAGGCGTCGCCGGCGGTGTAGCCCTGATTGGCGTCCAACATGATCTCCGCCTCCGGAACCGCATCGTGCACAATGCGAACGCGATCAAAATCTTCAGTCGGATCCAATCCCACTTTGATTTTAAATCGCCGAAAACCGGCCCGGACAAATCGGCGGACGGAATCCCGCGTCTGTTCAGCGTCGGCAATGACCAGGGTAATATCCGTCCGCAGTCGCCTGACCTGTGGCCCAAAAAACCTCCACAAGGGGATTTTCAGCGATCGTGTCAGGGCATCCAAGAGTGCCATCTCGACGGCCGTTCGAGCCGAAGGGACCGCCGACAAATCCTCCGCTAACTCTGCGAGAATGCGATAGTACTCCCCGATGAATTGGCCTTTGAGACGCGGAGCGATGTGGCCGAGCAGGGCGATGGCGGATTCCATGGTCTCGCCGGTGATATGCGTGGCGATCGGCGCCTCGCCGTATCCGCAGGCGCCGTCGGTCAATCGAAGGGTCAGCAAGACATTGTCGAGCATGTTGTGCTGGCCGGAGGAGATTCGAAAAGGATGGATCAGAGGCGCTTCAAGGACGCGAACCTCAACCGATTTGATGATTGCTTTGTTAGTCAATTGATGCATGTGCATAGAAGTCCATGATAGCCGAGAAGAAAGAAACTGGCAAGGGATAAGACGATTGAAAATCAGAATTCAAACGGCTTATCAATCCTATTAACAAGGATTATGAGGAGATGGTAAATCCGAAGGATCGGACTTGACATTGGGTTGATTATTGCGTAATCTTCCGAACTACCGGTGCGGCCGGGATTCCGTGCCGGTTTATGCCCAGGGAACAATACGCTTGAAAATCAGGGAAGCATCCATGCCATTTCGGACCCCCATCCGGCAGGAGGAGGATGATCTGCCGACGAGACAGAGTCTTGACTGCCGGACCAGCGGGGGCTTTCCTATTGGATCCGCCGATTTCCAACACAATTTGAGTTACGAAAGGAAGCCCCATGCCTCGACGCAATGATATTCACAAGGTTTTGATTATTGGTTCCGGTCCGATCGTGATCGGGCAGGCCTGCGAGTTCGACTATTCGGGGACGCAAGCGTGCAAGGCCCTGCGGTCTCTGGGGTACGAGACGGTGCTGGTCAATTCCAACCCGGCGACGATCATGACCGACCCGGGGATGGCGACAGTGACCTACATCGAGCCGCTGACGGTAGGGGCGCTGACGGAGATCATCCGTAAGGAGCGGCCGGACGGCGTGCTGCCGAACCTGGGCGGACAGACGGGCCTGAACCTGACCAGCGAACTGGGCAAGGCGGGGGTGTTGGATCAATATGGCGTCAAGGTCATCGGCGTCAAGCTCGACGCGATCGAACGGGGCGAGGACCGACTGGCCTTTAAGAAGACGATGACCTCGCTGGGCATTGACATGCCGCAGAGTGAAGTGGTGTATTCAGTGGAAGAGGCCGAGAAGATCGCGACTCGGCTGGGGTATCCGGTAGTAATCCGGCCGGCTTACACAATGGGCGGTACCGGTGGTGGGCTGGTCTATAATGTCGAAGAGCTGCGGTTGGTGGCCAGTCGGGGGATTGCGGCCAGTATCGTCGGGCAGATTCTCGTCGAGGAATCCGTGTTGGGATGGGAAGAACTGGAGTTGGAAGTCGTTCGCGATAGCAAGGGCCAGAAGATCACGGTGTGCTTTATCGAGAATGTCGACGCGATGGGCGTGCACACGGGCGATTCGTTTTGTACGGCGCCGATGCTGACGATTGATCCCAAGCTGCAGCAGCGGCTGCAGAAGCACTCATACGACATCGTCGATGCCATCGAGGTGATCGGAGGAACCAATATCCAATTTGCCCACAATCCGCGGACGGGCCGCGTGGTGGTCATCGAGATCAACCCCCGCACCAGCCGCAGTTCGGCCCTGGCCAGCAAGGCGACGGGATTTCCGATCGCGCAGGTCTCGGCCAAACTGGCGGCGGGACTGACCCTCGACGAGATTCCGTACTGGCGCGACGGAACTTTGGATAAGTACACGCCGTCGGGCGATTATGTGGTCGTCAAGTTTGCGCGATGGGCGTTCGAAAAGTTCCGCGATGCGCAGGACAAGCTGGGAACCCAGATGCGGGCCGTCGGAGAGGTGATGAGCATCGGCAAGAATTTCAAGGAGGCCTTTCAGAAGGCCATCCGGTCGCTGGAGTCGGGGCGCTACGGGCTGGGGTTTGCCAGGAACTTCAACGAGATGACTCTGGAGCAGTTGTTGGATCGGCTCCGCGAGCCCAGCAGCGAGCGGTATTTCCTTCTGTATGAGGCGATTCGCAAGGGCGCACCGGTCGATGTGCTGTATGCCCAGACCTATATCAAGCCCTATTTCCTCTCGCAGATGAAGGAACTGGTCGAGTTGGAGGAAACGATCCTAAAATACAAGGGCAAGATGATTCCGGACGAGTTGCTGACGCGGGCCAAAAAGGATGGATTCGCGGACCGCTATCTGGCCAAGCTTTTGGGGATCGACGAAACGGAGATCCGCAGGCAGAGGACGAAACTTGGCGTGGTTGAGGCATGGGACAGCATCCGGATTAGCGGAGTAGAGAATGCGTCCTATTACTATTCAACCTACTGTGCCCCGGATCGCGTCGAGGTGACCAACCGCAGGAAGGTCTTGATTCTCGGCGGCGGGCCCAACCGGATCGGGCAGGGCATCGAGTTTGATTACTGCTGCGTTCATGCGGCCTTTTCACTGCGTGCGATGGGCTACGAAACCATCATGATCAATTGTAATCCGGAAACAGTCTCGACGGATTACGATACCTCGGACAAATTGTACTTTGAGCCGTTGACGGTGGAGGATGTGCTGAGCATCTACCAGAAGGAAAAGCCCGTCGGGGCGATCGTGCAGTTCGGCGGTCAGACGCCGCTGAATATCGCGGCCTCGTTGGAGCAACAGGGCGTTAAGATCCTGGGGACCAGCGTCGATGCGATCGACCTGGCCGAGGACCGTGACCGGTTCCGCAAGATGATGGATAAGCTCAATATCCCGATGCCGGCCAGCGGCATGGCAACGACAGTCGAGCAGGCCATCGAGGTGGCCAATGGCATCGGTTATCCGCTGATGGTTCGGCCGTCCTATGTCCTGGGGGGGCGGGGGATGGAAATTGTTTATGACGAGGAGATGCTCCGGAGGTATATGGCGGCGGCGGTGGATGTCACGCCCGAACGACCGATCCTGATCGACAAATTTCTGGAAGACGCGACCGAGTGCGAGACCGACGCCATCGCCGACAGCACCGCCGTGTATATCCCGGCGATCATGGAACACATCGAGCAGGCGGGGATTCATTCGGGCGATTCGGCGTGCGTGATCCCGCCGATCACGATCCCGGAAAAGCATCTGGCGACGATCCGCGACTACACGACCAAGATCGCGCAGGCGCTAAAGGTCGTCGGCGTGATGAACATGCAGTACGCCATCTGTGACGACAAGCTGTATTGTCTGGAGGCCAACCCGCGGGCCAGCCGCACGGTGCCGCTGGTCTCGAAAGTCTGCAACATTGCGATGGTGCCGATCGCCACGCGGCTGATGATGGGCGGAACGCTGGCCGAGCAGAAACTGGTCAATCGCCCGATCCCGCACTTCGGCGTCAAGGAGTCGGTGTTTCCGTTCAATATGTTCCCGGAAGTCGATCCGGTCCTGGGGCCTGAGATGCGATCGACCGGCGAGGTACTGGGTATGGCCGAATCGTTCGGCCTGGCCTTCTACAAGGCGCAGGAAGGGGCCAAGAGTTTCCTTCCGTTGTCGGGGACGGTGCTGATCTCGGTGTCGCGGAAGGACCGCGGCTCGCTGGTCAAGCCCGCCAAGCGGTTCGCGGAGTTGGGATTCAAGATCCTGGCGACCGAAGGCACGCAGGCGTTTTTGGCGGAGAACGGGATCGCGGCCGAGCGGATTTTCAAGCTCAGCGAAGGCCGGCCGAACATCGCCGACGCGATCAAGAACGGGCAGATTCAACTGGTGGTCAATACACCGGTGGGCAAGCTCAGCCAGGAAGACGATTCGTATATCCGCAAGTCGGCGATCAAGTACCGCGTGCCCTATATCACGACGCTGGCGGCGGCATGGGCGGCGGCCGAAGGGATCGCGGCGTTTCGGCGTGGACGCGGGGTCTTGCACTCGCTACAGGAATACCACGCAAACATCAAGTGATTGATTATCGACTATTGACGATTGAATAGTAGGATAGAAACTCTTCTGGTGATTGAGAAATTTCCCGCATCAAAGACCGAAGGGTTTTCTGCTTTCATCCCGTATGGGAATAAATAGTCAATAGAAACTATTCAATAGTAAATTTGTGTCTGTTATTTCCCGTTTGGGTACAATCGGACCAGAGATACTCCATGACGGGGGACGGTGGCTTTGTATTCGCCTTCGAGGGTGGCGATGTCTTTTTGCTGCCACAGGTCGCGGACGCGCTGCTTGCCGGTGATGCCCAGATCCTGCCAGGAGACGGCCAGCGGCTGGGAGACGATGTCCAGATTAAACAGGCCCACGGCCTTGGAGCCGTCTTCGAGATCCTTGACCAGGACAAACTCGCGGTCGGTCTGGCGGAGGATTTTGGCCTGCTTGCCGAGCGGGTCCTGATCGATCTCGATGACCTCGCTGTTGCAGAGGATGTTGAGGGCGAAGGCGTCGAGCTTGGCCATGTCACCGCTGAAGATCAGGGGGGCGGCCATCAGCGACCACATGGACATGTAGGAATACTGCTCATTGGCGGTCAGGGTCGTCTTTTCGCCTTCGCCGCCGGTGAAGGCGCTGCCGACCCAGCCGATAAGGATGTAGTCGGGGTCGTTCCAGCCGCCGGGCTTGGCGAATTCGAAGTGCTTGGCATTACTGAAGCCGATGCTGTAGAAGCCGGGCAGATTACCGGCCTTTTCCAGGCCCAGATCGCCTGTGGTCCGCCAGCAGTGGCCGACCTGGGCGCCCCATTTCCAGACATCGGCCATTCCGTACTGGCACAAGTTGAGCACGATGTCGCGGTCCTGCTTGAGCAGTTCAGCGTACATGATCTGATAGGGTTTCATAAAATTTTCGAGCTGGTTGCCGCCGGCCTTTTCGCCGTAGGAGCACCAGTCATACTTGAGGAAGTCAAAGCCCCAGTCGGCGAAGGTCTTGGCATCGAGGGCTTCGTGGCCGAAGCTGCCTTCGTAGCCGGCGCAGGTCCGCGGGCCAGGCGAGATGTAAATACCGGCCTTGAGACCTTTTGCGTGAATATAGTCGGTCATGGCCTTCATGTCGGGGAATCGTTTGTTGCCGATGAGGCGGCCCTTGTCATCGCGGGTGGGACCGCCGATTTCCGGGTCAGTCGAATCGACCTTGACCATCCAGCAGTCGTCGATGTTGACATACTGGTACCCGAAGTCGGCCATGCCGCTGGCGATCATTACATCGGCGGACTGACGCATAATCGCGTCTGTGACGCGGTTGTAGTGGATGTACCAACTGTTCCAGCCCATCGGCGGAGTCAGGGCCAGCGTTTCTCCGACAATGATGCGGAACTCGCGACGGTCCTGGCCTTGTGCGTTTTTGGCGATCAGCACGGCCTTAGTCGTGCCGGCTTGGGCAATCTTGCCGGTGAGGATGCCGGTCTTGGCGTCCAGCGAAAGACCCGTGGGCAGATTCTCGGCGGCGAATTCCATCGGTCGAGTGCCAGTGCAGGGGATACGGTACAGGAAGGGCGAGTTGGGGCGAACGCCATAGACCTTCGGGCCGTTGATCTTTGGAACCGGGCCGGGGATGGGTGTCAGGAGGGTTTCGGGTTCGACAGGCGGATCGATAGCGATTGGGTTGTCGGCTGCGGCGAGGAACCGAGCGTCAGCCCAGTTGGCATGGTCATACGCGATACCGTCATTCGTAGGATCGACAGCCAGGATCAGGATCTTGATCCCCTTGACGCTGACATCGACGGACTTGGCCGGTTCGCCGGCCTTCATCACGCCGCTGTTCCATAACTCCTGGTTGTCGCCGATAATGCGAAAACGAACGGTGCCCGGCTGTCCGGCGACCTCATCATCCACGCCGACCGAAGCGGAAAGCCGTTCTGTTGTGCCATGAAGGTCAATGTACATGACGCTGTCAGCATGCGTACCGACGCCTTTATCGAATTTTTTCCCGGCAATTGTGATCGGTTTGGATTGGACGGAAAGATCCGACACCGGTTTGCCCCATCCGGTGGTCATCTTTGACAAATCCAGCCCGGACAGCCAGACGGTATGAACTTCCGTTGAGGGCTGAGCGGAAGAATAAGAACAGGTAGCAAGACAAACAAGGATTGCGAGAATGCGAATTACCGTGGACATAGGAATCTCCAGAAACGGATCGAAGCTAATAGACAATATTTAATAGTCATTTGTCAATTGAATGCCGGGGGTGGGAGTCGAACCCACACGGGGCTTAAGCCCCTCGGGATTTTGAATCCCGCGCGTCTGCCAATTCCGCCACTCCGGCGACCGAAAGGTATTATTACCGGAGGAGTTGAACTTGTCAATGGTTCTTGTCGGAAAAGCCGATCAAATCCCTCGATACCGCGATTGACGGCGGAGGAAGCGGGGGGTATTATGGTCTTGCGACCATCGGGAGAAACTGTGGCGACAGATATCAACATTCTGGGAATCGAGACCAGTTGCGACGAGACGGCTGCGGCGGTGGTAGCCGATGGTCGGATTGTCAGATCTTCCGTTGTCGCTTCGCAGCATGACCTTCATGACCGCTACGGAGGTGTGGTCCCTGAAATCGCATCTCGTGCGCACATCGAGCGGATTTACCCGGTTCTGGCCAAGACGATGGAGGATGCGGCCATTCAGCCAGAAGATCTGGCCGCCATCGCGGTGGCCAACCGGCCGGGACTGACGGTGGCGCTGATGGTTGGCGTTACGGCCGCCAAGACGCTGGCCATGGTCTGGGACAAGCCGCTGATTGCCGTCAATCATGTCCATGCGCATCTGCAGGCCGCCTTGTTATCCCAGCCGGACCCCGCCTTGCCTGCGGTGGCCCTGATCGTATCCGGCGGCCACTCCAATCTGTACGAGTGTCGCAGTGCCGTTGATCTGCGGCTGCTGGGCCGAACGATGGACGATGCCGCCGGCGAGGCATTCGACAAAGTTGCTTCGATCCTGAATCTGCCCTATCCGGGTGGCCCGAGCATCGAGAAGGCCGCACGACAGGGCAATCCGAAGGCGATCGACTTTCCCCGGTCCATGCTGGGGCCGGAGTCGCTGGATTTTTCCTTCAGCGGTCTTAAGACTGCGGTGTTGTACCATTGTCGCGGACAGGAAATGAAGGGCGAAAGCCGCGTAGCCTCGATGAGTCCGCAGGAGATCGCCGATATCGCCGCCTCGTTCCAGGCGGCGGTGGTGGAAGTGCTGGTGACCAAAACCCTGCGGGCTGCGGATCGGGTCGGTGCGCGGACGGTCGTCTTGGGTGGTGGGGTAGCGGCCAATACGGCCCTACGGGAGGCGATGCAGAAGGCGTGTAATGACAATGGCCTGACGCTGTTG
Organism: uncultured Pirellulales bacterium; assembly: GCA_964643355.1. GTDB lineage: Bacteria > Planctomycetota > Phycisphaerae > Sedimentisphaerales > Anaerohalosphaeraceae > FEN-1350. The sequence continues at coordinate 21,520 of CAZXPW010000028.1, read as the reverse complement.
GTTGCGCCTAAGCCGCTCTGTACCGACAACGCCGTGATGGTCGCTTCCCTGGCCTATCCGCTGTATCAGGCGGGACGATTTGCGGATCTCTCGTTGGAACCGGCCTCATCGGCGGAATGAAGAACCCGAACCACGAAATCAACAGTCAGATCAATGAAAGGAGCAGTCATGGTAAGACGAACAAGGATCGGATGGGCGATACTGGCCTTGGCGGCGGCGATGCTGGCCGGGTGCGCGAGCGTGGAAAAGGCGGTGGTGCCTTTCAATGGCCAAGATCTGACCGGTTGGAAAGTGGCAGGTGATCCGGCCAAGAGCAAATGGTCCGTGGGCAAGGCCCAGATCAGTCCGACGGATCCGAAGCTTTTGGTGGTCAAACCCGGAGGGATGGAAATGGTCAACGCGCCGGCCAAATTCGGCGAGGGCGTGGATATCTATTCATCGGAGGCCTATTTTGGCGATTGCCGCATCGAAGTGGAGGTGATGGTACCCAAAGATTCAAACTCCGGGATCTATGTGATGGGCGAATACGAAATCCAGGTGCTGGACAGTTATGGGCGGGACAAGTTGGGTCCGGGCGACATCGGCGCGGTGTACGGAGCAGCGGCCCCCACGATCAACGCCAGCAAGAAGCCCGGCGAGTGGCAAAAGTTCGTGATCGAATACCAGGCCCCTCGGTTTGATGCGGCGGGCAATAAGACCGCGAATTTTAAGCTCCTTCGAGTGGTTCTCAACGGTACACTGCTGCATGAGAATCTGGAATTGAACGGCCCGACCCCCGGCGGCGTGACCGGCAAGGAAGCCGCGACGGGCCCCATCATGTTCCAGGGCAATCACGGACCCGTGGCCTATCGCAATATCAGGATTACCCCCATCAGTGGTCCGGTCGTGAATTGAAATCTCCGGTTTCTGAATGAGGAATCGAGCATGGCGAACGACAAAGAGCAATTGTACCAGCAGCGGTTCAAACGCTATACGACCGCGATGCGGAAGGGCAAGCCCGATAAGATTCCCATTCGCCCGTTCGTGGCCGAGTTCACGGCCAAATATGCCGGTTACACCTGCCAGCAGGTCGCGCACGATTATCGTCTTGCTTTTGAGGCGGCGATCCAATGTGCCAGGGATTTTGACTGGGATGCGGTTGTAGCCAACATGGTCTATGTCTGGACGGGTCTAACCCAGGCCATCGGTTTGAAATACTACGGCATTCCGGGTCTGCATATTCCAAAGGATACGGGATTTCAGTATCGCGAGCCGCCGGAAGACAACGCCTTCATGAAACCGGACGAATATGACGCTCTGGCCGAAGACCCGGTCGGCTTTCTATACAATGTCTGGTTGCCCCGTGTCTCGACCGAGATCAGCCCGATGGGAAGCCCGACTTCATACCGCAATAATTTGTCATTCGTCAAGGGCGGGATGGCAATGATGAGTTATTTCACCGCGTTTGGCCCGCAGATCCAACGGCTCCGTCAGGAATGCGGGACGGTCTCGGCGATCGCCGGGATCTTCAAAGCGCCCTTCGACATCATCGCCGACAAGATGCGAGGGTATCTGGGGCTGACGATGGATTTGTTCGAACGACCCAAACAGGTCCTGAAGGCCTGCGAGGCGCTGATGCCGCATCTACTCCATGTGGCGACCTCCGGTGCCGATCCCACCAAGAGCGTTCCCATCGGTTTCTGGATGCACCGCGGCTGTGTGCCGTTCATCAACCATGAACAATTCAATCAATTCTACTGGCCGACCCTCAAACCGATCATCCTCGAAATCATTCGTCAGGGTTGGCAAGTGCTGTTCTACGCGGAGGGCAAGTGGGCGGCACATCTGGACGCTTTTGCTGAGTTGCCCGATGCGGGGATCGTGCTGCATGTCGATCAGGACAATATCTTCGAGGTTCACAAGAAGGTCGGCCACAAGTTCTGCCTGTCCGGAGGCATCCCCAACTTCATGTTGGCCTACGAGGCGCCCGACAAGGTGCGGGAGTACTGTAAGCGGGTCATCCGCGAAGTCGCATCCGACGGCGGCTATATCGCCGACGCCAGCGCTATTATGGCCAACGAAGCCAGCATTGACAATGTCCGCGCGATGACCGAAACCTTCCGTGAATACGGCGTGTATTGAAGGAGACGACCATGATGTCCGAAATCAAACAGCCCAAGATCAAACCCGGCGTGTGTATCCCCTGGGAAGAGAAACGCAAAGAGTTTCCCAAGATCACCGGCGACGAGGAAATTTTCAAACGGATCTGGGAAGACAATGAGTCCCTGGCTTATATGTATATCTGGCAAGTCCTGTTGTCATTTTGACAATGAAGAGGCATGATATGATTACGCGAAGAGCGTTTTTGAAATCGACGGCCGTGGTTGCGACGGTACCGTATGTCGTTCCGTCGAGCGTTTTGGGGACTGCTGGGGTGGTTGCGCCGAGTGAAAAGATTACGGTAGGATTCATCGGCACCGGCGATCACGGTATCGGCCGAAACCTAAGGATGTATCTGGGCCAGCCGGATGCCAGGGCCATTGCCGTCTGCGATGTCGATAGCAACCGGATGGAACAGGCCAAGCAGATTGTCGACGAGAAATACGGCAACACCGATTGCGCGACAACAAAAGATTTTCGCGAGATCCTCGATCGCAAGGATATCGACGCGGTGATGATCTCCACGCCGGATCACTGGCATGTCTTAATGAGCGTGATGGCCGTCAAGGCCGGCAAGGATGTCCAGTGCGAAAAGCCCACGCTGACCATCGAGGAAGGCAAGTTTCTGGTCAAGACCGTCCGCCGCTACGGCAAGATCTTTCAGACCAGCACCGAGGATCGCTCCGAACGAATCTATCACCGAATGGCCGAGCTTGTCCGCAATGGTCGCATCGGCAAGCTGCATACGATCAAGGTCAAGCTGCCGCAACAGCCCGGCGTTCCGGGCGATCCGACACCGCAGCCGGTCCCGCCGGAACTGGATTGGGACATGTGGTTGGGTCCGGCACCGTATGGACCATACTGCAAAGATCGCGTGCACTTCAACTTCCGCTGGGTGTGGGACACCTCCGGGGGAATCCTGTGCGACTGGGGCACGCATCTGTTTGACACGGCCCAGTGGGCCAACGATAGCGAGCGAACTGGACCGGTGACGATTGAGGGCAAGGGCACCTGGTGGTCTGGCGGCTTGTACAATACACCGAAGGAATACCATGTTGAATATGTGTATGCCAATGGCGTCAAGATGATCTGCGACCATGGCGGCAGCGGTATTCGCTTCGAGGGAAGCGATGGCTGGATCGAGAGTCCAAGCTGGCTGGCCGAGATTCAGGCGAGCAACCCGAATATCCTGGAGTCGAAGATCGGACCCAGTGAGGTTCATCTCTATACCAACCCTGCCGGAGAGCATCGTGACTTTCTCGACTGCGTCAAGACCCGAAAGGACCCGTATTTCCCTGTGGATATCGGCCATCGCGTCTCGACGATCTGCCACCTCGGCAACATTGCCCTCAAGCTTGGCCGCAAGCTCAAATGGGATCCGAAGGAAGAAAAATTCGTCAACGACCCCGAGGCCGACGCGATGCTGTCGAGGCCGATGCGGAGTCCGTGGAAACTGGCGTGAAAGGCCCGACGATGAAAACGATCGTTCAGATATTGCTGATCGCGATGACGGTTTCGCTTGTCAATGCGCAATCGCCGGTCGGTGCTCCGGTTCGCAACGAGTTTTACGCGATGGACACCAACTTCAATGATGGCAAGACGATATCCCCGGAGGAAACCGCCAAGCTGCTCAAGGAACTGGGGTATGCGGGGTATGGTTTTATTGGCATGGCCAATATCCCCCAGTGGCTCGCCGCCTTGGACAAAGAGGGCCTCAAGCTCTATACGATCTATGTCGGCGTGGATATCGACTCCGTCAAGATCGATCCGGCGATCCTGCAGGCCGTTGATCAACTTCGCGGCCGGCCGACGGTGCTTTGGGTCTATACCAATAGCAACAAATTCAAACCGTCCGACACGGCTGGAGACCAGGCCGCCGTTGTTCTTCTCCGTGAACTGGCCGATAAGGCCCACGATGCCGGCCTGAAGATCGCCCTGTACCCGCACATCGGCAACTGGGTCGAAACCGTTCAGGATGCCGTTCGCGTAGCGGAAAAAGTCAATCGTCGAAATCTGGGCGTGTCGTTCAATCTGTGTCATCATCTCAAGATCCTCGGCCAGGAAAGCGTCGAGCAGGCCCTGATGGATGCGGCTCCGTTTTTGTTGCAGGTGCAGATCAACGGCGCCGATTCCGGTGACACCAAGCAGATGAACTGGGACCGGCTGATCCAGCCCCTGGATTCCGGTAGTTATGATGTCTCACAGGTCTTGCGCATCGTCCGCCGCATTCGCTATACCGGACCGGTTGCCCTGCAGGGTTACGGCATCAAAGGCGATACGCCCGAGATTCTCAAGCGGTCCATCAAGGGCTGGAATGATCTCTGGGGTAAACTTTCCAGCGGTCCTCAACGAACCAGGAGTAACTGACCATGACTACGCAAATGAATCGTCGAAATTTTCTCAGGAAATCCGCGGCCATTTCTGTATCCGCAGTTGTATTGCCGTACTCTGTTCCCTCGTCGGTTTTGGGTGCCGATGCCCCGAGCAATCGTGTCTCCATGGGATTCATCGGTGTCGGAAACCAGGGTACCGGCGATATGCGCGGCTTTCTGCAGGATAGCCGTGTTCAGGTCGTCGCCGTTTGCGATGTCAATCGCGAGAGCAAGGGGTACTGGTCCAATGCCCTCGGGGGTCGGGAACCGGCCCGACGGATCGTGAACGAGTTCTACGCGAACAAAACGGGAAACAGTGAATACAAAAGTTGCGATGCGTATGAGGACTTCCGCGAACTGATTGCCCGTACCGATATCGATGCCGTGGAAACAGCGCTACCTGATCACTGGCATGCGATCCCCGTGATCGCCGCTGCCAGGGCCGGCAAGGACATCTACGGTCAAAAGCCCCTTTCGCTGACGATCTCCGACGGCCGTGCGATGGCCAATGCCGTCAAGCGATACGGCCGGATCTTCCAGTGCGGCAGTCAGCAGCGCTCCGACTTTAACTTCCGCCGCGTCTGTGAGTTGGTCCGAAACGGAAAAATTGGCAAACTGCAGGCCGTCGAGTGCGGCTTGCCAGGCGGAACGCCCGACTATGTCGGCACCAATCCCAGCAAACAGACCCAACCGGTACCCGACGGTTTCAACTATGATTTCTGGTTGGGACCGGCGCCCGAAGCGCCCTATTGCCCCGCCCGTTGCCATGTCAACTGGCGTTGGGTATTGGATTATTCCGGCGGGCAGGTTACCGACTGGGGCGGTCATCACCCGGACATCGCGCAATGGGGCATGGGCACAGAATCGACCGGCCCCGTTGAAATCATAAACGCCAGGGGGACTTTTAACAGAAACGATCTGTACAACACGGCGACCGACTATTCGTTCGAGTGCATCTATAAAAATGGCGTAAAGCTGACGATCTCCAACAAACTCCGCGGCGGCGTCAAGTTCATCGGCGCCGAGGGTTGGGTCTGGGCTGACCGCGGCCGACACGAGGCCAGCAGCGACGCAATCAAGAACGCTCAGCTCGGGCCCAACGATGTACATCTCTACGAAAGCAATGACCACTTTCGGAATTTCATCGACTGCGTGATTAGCCGCAAGGAACCAATCGCCCCGATCGAGACCGCTCACCGCTCGATTACCCTGGCGCATCTCGGCAACATCGCGATGATCCTGGGGCGCGATATCAAATGGGATCCCGACAAGGAAAAATTCGTCAACGATGCCGAGGCCGACGCAATGCTTTCGCGCCCCCTTCGCAGTCCGTGGCGAATGTAATCCGGATAAAGCCGTGGACAGCGACGGACTGAAAAACCTGTTACAGAAGGTCAAAGACGGCGAATGCTCGATTGACGAGGCCGTGCAGAAACTTCGCCATCTGCCGTATGAGGATATCGGTTTTGCCCGCGTCGATCATCACCGCGCGATCCGCTGCGGTTTTCCGGAGGTCATCTACTGCCCGGGCAAGACCACCGTGCAGATCGTCGAGATCTTCGATCGGCTGGCGCGGACCGGACACAATGTCCTGGCCAGCCGCGCGGCGCAGGAAGTCTTCGACGCCCTTGCCGCCACCGGAAAGTATCCTGCGCTCAAGTACGAAGCGGCGGCCCGCTCGATCACGCTGGCGCAAAAGCCGCTGACGCCTTCGACGGAGGTCGTCGCCGTCGTCACCGCGGGCACCGCGGATCTGCCCGTGGCGATGGAAGCCAAAGTCACCGCCGAGTTCATGGGCTGTCGCACCGAGCTGGTCTGCGATGTCGGGGTGGCGGGGTTGCATCGATTGCTTAACAAACTCGACTTGCTGCGAAAGGCCGCCGTTGTCATTGTTGTCGCGGGCATGGAAGGTGCACTGGCCTCGGTCGTCGGCGGTCTGGTCGATTGCCCGGTGATCGCGGTGCCCACCAGTGTCGGCTATGGGGCCAGTTTCGAGGGGCTCTCGGCCCTGTTGACGATGCTCAACAGTTGTGCATCGGGCGTGTCCGTGGTCAACATCGACAATGGTTTCGGCGCCGGATATTGTGCCGCCGTCATTATCAATAAACTGTCTCGCGCGAAGACCTGACCATGCAGACAATCACGACGATTCCCGTTTTGCCCCCACGACCAAAGGACGGCCACAAGGGTACCTTCGGTAAAGTCCTGGTCATCGCCGGCAGCATGGGCTTTAGCGGAGCCGCGGTCTTGGCGGGACAAGCGGCCCTTCGCGGCGGGGCGGGTCTGGTTCGCCTGGCCGTTCCGCGTTCGATTCTACCGATTGTCGCCGCGATTGAACCCTGCTACACGACGATCCCGCTGCCCGAAGACGAAAACGGACAGATTACTCCCGAAGCAATCACCGTGTTGTTACCGCATCTGGCCGACAATGACATCGTTGCCGTTGGCCCTGGCCTCGGACAGGGCAGGGGGGCGAAAGAATTGCTTGCAGTATTGATTTCCCGGCCGGACCTCAAGATTGTCATCGATGCCGATGGACTTAATGTCCTGTCCAAAATCTCCGATTGGATCGGCTCGCGCAAGGCTTCTGCGATTCTGACGCCGCATCCCGGCGAAATGAAACGGCTGTGGGAAAATTCCTTCCGTGAACCGATGCCTGCCGATCGAAAAGAACTGGCCATCCGGTTCGCGTCGCAATCCGGCTGCGTCGTTGTCCTCAAAGGCGCCGGCACCGTCGTCGCCGATTCTTCGAGGGTGTATATCAATACCACCGGCAATCCCGGCATGGCCACCGGTGGGGCGGGGGATGTGCTGACGGGTCTGATCGCTGCGCTGGCCGGTCAGGGCCTGTCGCTTTTCGACGCCGCGGTACTCGGAGTTTATCTGCACGGTCTGGCCGGCGATCTGGCCGCTCAGGTCTATTCGCAGGTGGCTCTGGTCGCTACGGATATCCTTGGCTATCTCCCGGCCGAGATCAAGCGGTATCTGAATACCGCGCAGTCGAAAACATAATGCGTCCCAATTATGGCCCATTGTGAATTCATTACCGATCGCGAGATTTATACCCGCGTGATCCAGACGGCGATCCCGGACGCGAAGGAATTCGTCTGGCTGGGGACCAGTGACCTCAAGGACCTGCATGTCGAAAAACGCGGTCGCATGGTTCCGTTTCTGGAAGTCCTCTCCGACCTGGTCGAACGCAAAGTTGCCGTCCGGCTGCTCCACGCCAAAGAACCCGGCCCGGCCTTCCGCGAAGATTTTGATCGTTATCCCGCTTTGATCCAAGGCATGGAACGGATCCTCTGTCCTCGCGTCCATTTCAAATCCGTGATTGTGGATGGCCGTTTCGCCTATTCCGGCTCGGCCAATCTCACTGGTGCCGGCATGGGTGCCAAGACCGATCCCCGTCGCAATTTTGAATCGGGAATCGTAACTTCCGATCCCGAATGGGTTGCCAAAATCATGGAGCAGTTCGATTCCGTCTGGCGAGGCGATCATTGCCGACCCTGCCGCCGCAAGGATTACTGTTCCGATTATCTCGATATCCTTCCAAAATCAAATCCAAGGAGATAAACCATGACAGCGAAAGAAATGGAACGATACAGAACCAGACTTGCCGACCTGACGAAACAATATGACAAGTTGTCGCCGAAAGGAATCGATGAGCTATCCAAGATAGCTCGTCAAGTGGGAGTATCGCCGAGAGATGTTGAATCAAGAACGGCAGATTTGATTCAACAAATCCATCAGGCCCTTCAAACCGCCTCGATGATCAACATGGCTGAAACCGCCGCGCGCAGCTACTGGATTGCGCTGGTTGCGTCTCTGATTGCTCTCCTCAGTGCGGCCGCCGCATGGGTGGCGGTATTTGTCCAAATCATCGGAAACATGAAGCAACTTTATCTTTAAGCCGGGGATGTGGTTTGAAGGTCCAGGCAAGGTCCGGTAGTATGATAATTATCAACATTGGGCCGTTGGTTTTATTGCAAACGATTGTATCGGTTTAAATCGACCGAATGAATCCATAAAGACCCATTGGGATCGCCTTTTTTAAAAAAAATTTTATTCCTCCGTCCGAGAAAATCTTCAATCCCAATATTGTCTGAAATCTCTTCTCGGTCTTGATGATATTCTTCCATTTCGGTAAAATAGAGAGGTTGTCTTTTGGGGCTGGATTCTTAATGTTTATATGGATCATGGGCAAAACCCCTTTGGGCGTGCTTCGTAGTGTCAGTGGGTTTGAACGAGGATACAGCATGAGTACGAAAACAACGGCGGTACATGTAACGCATGAGGCAGTGGGCAAAATAGGCGGAATCGGGGCCGTTCTCGATGGACTGTTTACCAGCCAGGCATACAACGACGCTATCGGTCGGTCCATTCTGGTCAGTCCCCTGTTTTCCACCGAGGGCGATGTGACTTCGCGGTTGGGTCCGGGGGGGGAAGTCCTCTATTCTTCCCTTGACGGTCTAACCCGCTCAAATTACTATTCCAGCTTTCGACGCATCGAAGAAACCTTCAATGTGCATATCGTGTATGGCCGTCGGACATTTCACGATTCCCGTTCCGGCGTGAAGAGTACTCCCGAAGTCGTTCTGATCGATATCACGCGAATCGAACCCGGTCCCGTCAATGAGTTGAAGGCCAAGATGTTTCAGGAGTTCGGCATTCGGAGCAATCTCTACGAGCATTTGTGGGAATACGAGCAGTATGTCCGTCTGGCGCCTCCCGCAATCGCGGTTCTCAAAGCCATAGGGGCCGCCGAGCGCGACAGCAAGACGGTGATTGTGTCCCATGAGTTTATGGGTATGCCAACGGCTCTGGCCGGCATCCTGGATCCGTTCGATTTCAAGACGGTTTTCTATGCCCACGAAGTGGCTCCGATGCGGCATATTGTCGAGAGCCATTCGGGCCACGACACGATGTTTTACAATGTCATCCGACAGGCCCATGAATCCGGTCTGTATCTAAACGAAGTGTTCGGCGATCAGTCCTTCAATTTTAAATTCGGCCTGGTGGACGCCGCCCGTTTCTGCGACGGCATTCTGGCCGTCGGCGACTGCGTCGTGGATGAACTTCGTTTCATGGCCCCGGAATTCGACCTGGCCGACATTAACCTGACATACAACGGGATCCCGGCTTTTGAAATCGGCTTGGCCGAAAAACACCAGTCTCGTGATCGTCTTCGCGAGTATTGCAACAATATCCTCGGGTATCGTCCCGATTATGTCTTTACCCATGTCACGCGATTGGTCCCCAGCAAGGGGCTGTGGCGCGACATGCGGGTTCTGGAAAACCTCGACCGCCAGTTCCAGACCCTCGGAAAGACCGCCGTACTCCTGGTCCTGAGCACGGAAATCGGCAAACGACGCAACCGTGATATCTATAATATGGAGGCCGCCTATAACTGGCCCGTCGCTCACCGCGAAGGGCTGCCCGATCTTTCCGGGGGGGAAGCGGCATACTATGCCGGCGTGCAGGAATTCAACGCCAAAACTCGCAATATCAAGATCGTCTATATCAACCAGTTCGGTTTCGATCGCGAATGCTGCGGGATGCGGGTTCCCTACGACATGGAGTTTATGGATATCCGCAAGGGTTCCGACGCCGAGTTCGGCCAGAGCATCTACGAGCCCTTCGGCATCGCGCCGCTGGAACCCCTCAGCTTTGGCGGCATCTGCGTGGTCACCAATGTCTGCGGATGCGCGGGATTTGTCCGGGCTGTCACCGGGGGGAAGGATGTCAAGAATGTCATCATCGCCGATTATACCCGTATCGACGACGACAAATTCGCCGACATCGAAGACCTCAAACAACTTGACCGCGCCGCTCGTGACCGGATTGAAAAAAAGATCAGTGAAAAAGTTGCGCTCGAACTGGCGGCCCGCTTGCCCAAGACCGACGACGAAACCAACTCGATGATCCGCCAGGGATACGATCTGGCCCGACACATGAGCTGGGATGCCGTTGTGGAAAAATATGTCGCTCCGAGCTTGACCAAAGCCCTAAAAAAGGCGAATCGAAATAAAATGTCCCTGTCTGCCTGAAGGAACCGGCCGCATTCCTCCTGATCCTGCGGTGACGATTCCTCCGACGCCCCGAGATTGCCCCTTGGGGCGTCGGTTTATTGTGCGGGACTTTTATTTTCGGTGCGACGGCGGCGGAAAAATTCCTGGAGCTGGGATGAACAGGCCTCGGCCAAAACGCCGGATGTCACTTCCACCCTGTGGTTAAGCCGCTCGTCCTGAACAATGTTGTACAGACTACGAATCGCCCCGGTTTTGGGATCGTCGCATCCATAGACCAACCGATCCACTCGTGCCAACACCAGCGCCCCGGCGCACATCGGGCACGGCTCCAGCGTTACATAGACCGTACATCCATGCAGTCGCCAGGATCCGACCGCTTCGGCCGCCTGCGTCAGGGCGATGATCTCCGCGTGCGCCGTCGGATCCCTGAGCTGTTCGCGTTGGTTGTGGGCCTTGGCCACGATCCGTCCTTCGTAGAGGATCACGCATCCGATCGGCACATCGCCTTTGTCCTCCGCGAGAAAGGCCTGATCGATCGCCACCTTCATGTAGTGTTCGTCCGGACTGCTCATTTACAGTTCATCCAACACATTTCGAATCCATGGATCTTGAAGCAAGTGTTCCTTGGTTGTTGTTTCCGGAAGATTGTACGAGGGAAGTACCACATCCGGCCGAGTTCCCGTCCGTTCCTGGATCGTGCCGTCGGGATTGAGATCCAGATCCGCCTCCAGTCGAACTATCATCCCGCTGGCCGGAAGCCGGATCGTCTCCGCCATGAAATAATTTCCCAACGCCCCGGCGGTTCGTTGTCCAACCAGCGTTCCCAACCCGATTCTCCGGACGGCATCGACATAGGTTTCGGTCGCCGAACCGCTGTTTCGATCCATTAAGACCACCAGTCGGCCGTTAAAATCATAGGGTTCCGAGGGTTTGACCTCTCGATCAATCGCGTAAAAGATCCATTCGTTAGGATCGAATCCCGCCGGAGGGCGTGTTTCTTCGATCCGCGTTTCCCATGCCCAGGAAGAGATTCCATTCCGCAATCGTTTTTCATCGGCCTCTGTCATCCCGATCCGAAACTTCCGACGGATTCCCGAAAACTGTCGATAGGTGGCCGTGTCTCGCAGGAACGGCCGGATCAAAGTGTCATATGCATAAAAGATTGACCCTCCCCCGTTGCCCCGTATGTCGACGATCAGTTTTTCGTATTGTCCCCCGGATCGCTTCAGAAAATTGCGAATCTTCTTCTCATCGGACCCGCGAAGAAAGTGGACCATGGCCTTAATACGAATGTATCCAACGGTTTCACTCAGTTCGACACAGATACAATTGCCCTTGTTCCAATCCAAGAACTCCGTTGGCCGTCGTGACGGATACCCCCTTTTTGCTGGGACAACCTCTTGCCGGAGGGATCCATCCGGCAAAACAAACTCAATCTCCCATCCTCGAAAATCCCTTCCTTCGGGGACGATCAGGAGTTGTCTCTCAATTCCATCCGTATTTCCGATAACCCACCGCAGCCAGGTGTTCTCTTTCAGATGCCGGATATAATCGGAACAGGCCATGCCGTTGACCCTCGCGATCTGCGAATCCTTCGGGATCGACCGAAACCAAGTCCTCCACGCATCGGCCGTGAAGAACTGATTGGCCTTCTGTCGAATCCGAAACGGCGGGTGAACAAAACTTTCTTCCAGCCGATCCGACCAGTACATCGCCCGCGGGAACTGATGCCAGGGAATGTTGACCATCCCTTTGCCGCCGGTCGCCATCGATTCCATCATCAGGCCCCACAGATTCTCTTTCGGATACACATAACCGTGTCCTCGCTTGCCGATCAGATGAAAATACCCATAAACGATCTGCGCAAACTCCGAATTATCCACGGCCTGTTCGGCAAGCTCAATATATCGCGGCCGAAGAGTTTCGACTCCGGATTCCGCGTTGAGTTCTTTTTCCGGGATCGTGGGACTGCAATCTCGGGCCCAATCGGCCAGAAACTCGATATCCTGCCGGCGTTGTTCGGCGGTCATTTGCGGAGCGCAGGAACTGAGCGGGATCAGGGACAGGATGACGACCAGACCGACAACCCTCATCCTGTAAAACCTCCCGAAAACCGGAAGGTTACTGGCGGAATATCCTGGACCTCGATTAACATCGATTCGCCCATTCATGGTTGGGATACCGTCGGTGAAATTCAGCCGCCGCCTCTTTCGTCACCAAATGCCACTTGACACCCTTTTTCGCCCCAACCAGACTGGCCAATGCACACCGGCATAAAGACGGATCCACTTTGACCAGCAACTCCGCATAGACCTTGTAGGGATCCCGCTGAAGGAATTGTTGTCGTGTCTCGATGCCGATGGATCTCAACGCCCGACCCATAACCGGGCCGATATTGGGTAACGACTCCACCCTGTAGGATGATTTGACCATGACACAACCTCCATACCCATAGAAAATCGGCGCCTCCGGTTTTGACGCCGGAGGCGCCCGCCCATACCACATTCCCGCCTAAAAATTACCCCCAAGGAGATTCGAACTCCTGTTACCGGGATGAGAACCCGACGTCCTAGGCCACTAGACGATGGGGGCCGAACAATTTTCAATTTCAAATTGAAAATTAATGGCGGCGGGTGGATTTGAACCACCGACCTTAGGCTTATGAATCCCACGCTCTAACCAACTGAGCTACACCGCCGTATTGAAAGCCCTATAGATTATACGCCATTTCTCAGTTTAGCAAGTCCCAACCCTCGAATTTTACGAAAAATCCTCATCCCAATCAAGCCCCGACGATGTTTTGGCCATATTCCGAGATGCTTCACATCCATTGACTCTTAAAACCGCTCGTGCGGGCGTTTTGGCTCGGAGGGGCTCCCCTGCGATTTGGCCTCCCCCGGGAAAAACCGCAGTTTGTAAATCCACGGCCCCGGCAAGGTCATCGACTTGCGGACCGTCAGTGTTTCGGGCGTTTGATATTCGTCGATGTGGATGATCTCCCAGTGATCCGGTTCTCCGCTCGGACAGGTCACCACCCACGCGTTTCCCCGCCCATCCCGAAACTGAACGATCGGCCAGTCCCGATAGCTCCCGTCCGACCATCGCGTCGTAACGATCTGAACGATTCCTGATCCATCCACCAGCCGGACCTCATACAATTCATCCGCCACCGGTCGCGCACGACCCGATCCGCAACCGCCCAATGCCAGGCACACCCCAATCGATATCCCGATCCAAATCCCTCTGTTGTCATTTCTCTTCAAGTCCAATCTCCATTGTTGAATGTTCTCCATTTCATCAATTCCCCCGATTCTATCCCCCGAAATCCCGATCCGACACCAAAATCTGCCAACACCATACTCTTGGTGACTTCGTGATAAAGATTCTGCTTTCCGCTCTGAACCTTTCGTCGGTATGATCCGACTATGGAAATAGACCCGATGATCGGAGACCGGCGTTGCGGCTGAACAAGACGACGATTTACTACGAACTGCTGGCCGTGCGATGCCAGCGGCGGGATCGGCAGGCGTTGGAAGAACTGGTTCGTTGCTTTGAACGACGGCTGCTCTATTACATCCGCCGTTTGGTTGATCATGAACCGGACGCATGGAACATCCTGCAGGAAACCTGGCTGAGCGTTTTCGAGTCGATCGGTTCGCTGCGTCAGCCGCGGCTGTTGCCCGTCTGGCTCTATGCCATCGCCCGGCGCCGCGTGATGGATTACCATCGCGGACGATATGCCGATCGGCTGTCCTTCGGCGACGAAATGTCGCTGGCCGAAACGCCCGACGATCGAGCGCCGATCGACTGTGACGATGTGCAACGACTGCATCAAGCCCTTCAGCAGCTCAGTCCGGCCCATCGCGAAGTCCTGACGCTCTTTTTTCTCGAAGACATGCCGCTGGAGGCCATCGCCGTGATCGTCAATGCCTCCGTCGGTACGATCAAATCCCGGATCTTTTACGCCAAACAAAATCTCAGGATTCTCTTGGAAAAAGGAGACACGAAATGAACGACAAGCAAACCAAACTCGGCGACCTTCTGGCCGGACAGGAATCCGTTTACCCGAGTGCTCAAACGAAATACAGACAGATGGTCCGCGACTTGATGAACCGCAAAGCCCACGGGTTGATCCGTGCCGTGTGCGGCCTCCTCGCTCTGACCGGGGTTGTGTTTTGTGTGTCTTTGTTGGTCGAGCTCTTCGAGCGGACGCGAGGGAATTATGATGCAATATTCATCATCAAATTCAGCTTGGCCCTGTTGCTGATCTGCGTTCTGTTTTATACGCTGCTCGCAGCCGGAGTGGCCATCCGCGGAAAAGTCCCCCTCGGTGGGACGCCCGCGACGATTTTCGGAGCCGTGCTATTGGCCGGTTTTTTCGTCTGCCTCTGGTCGTTCCTGTCATTCCCCCTTCCCCGGCTCGTTCAACTGGCCGCGGATGAAGCCGGCGACCCCTTCGCCGGTAACCTCTGGATCATCAGTTTGGTCTGCATGTTAATCCTGATCGCCTTCTTCGGTATCCTGACCGCCGGGATGACCTTTATCATCCACCTCCTCTATTCGCACTTCAGCGCCCAGCGTCAAAAACTCCTCGAAATCGAATTGGCTCTGGCTGAATTGTCGGAAAAATCGACCCGACCCGAGCAGATTCCAAACCCCAAATAGAATCCCGCACTCCAAACGGAAATCGCGCCTGGAGGGACTCGAACCCCCAACCCTCGGTTCCGAAGACCGATGCTCTATCCAATTGAGCTACAGACGCTTAATGCGGCCCATCGTTGGGCCGCTCAGTGAATTGTGAACGATCCCCGGGCAAAAGTCAAGCAAAACTGCCTACGGTGGAAACATTGCAGACAAGGCCCGAACCCGGACGATACAAAGAGGGTGGAAAGAGTCTAAAGTCGGGTATTTATAAGACATGAAACATCCGAATAAAGGCGAACGGATTGCCTTGCAGGAACAACGGCATCGGCCGCGACCCTGGTTGTATGGCCTTCAGCAGCGTCGTTGGTTCTGGCTGACGGCGACTGGATTGGCATTTACAGTTGTCGGGGGGATAGTAATAGCATTGGCGGGAGGACCCCGCGTGGGGACCGTGTTTGGAGGGTTTCTGTCCGGGGGTTGTGCGGCCTCGGCGGTCCTGCTGGGATGGCGGTTGCGGTGGGGTCAATTTTCCGCTTGGCGTTACGAGCGTCGCATCGAACGGGCCGAACACGAAGTCGAACGCTTGTTCGTCGTGTTACTTCGACATCTTCGTCTGCCTCTGCGGGATCTGCGACAAAATACGGATAAACTGGCGTCGCAGCTTCGTTCACGGCAGGCCGTGGGAGCGACGATTTCCGTTTCCGGATCCGATTCGGCCCTCGATGACTCCGTGAATTCATCGACTGAAAATCAGGGGCTTTGCTTGGCCGAGCAAATCAACGCCAGTGCCGCCGATCTGGATCGGATCGCCGGCGGGCTGGTGCGATTGGGGAAGATCCGCAAGGCCCAACCGGAACTTGAACAGCTCGAGATGAATGAAATCGTTCTGCGGGTGGTCGGGGAACTCGATTCGGCGATCGACTTGGCCGATGCCGTCGTCGAGATGGGCGACTTGCCCGATGCCGTCGGTGATCCAAACCTTATCGAACAGGTATGGCGGGAACTGATCGCCAATGCCCTCCAGAACCTCAGCCCCCATCGTCGCGGAAAAGTTCGCATCTGGGGTTGGGAGGAAGGCGGCCGACATCTCTATTGCGTGCAGGATAACGGAATCGGGATCGCTGAAGCCGAGGTGGAGAAAATCTTCGAGATGTATTACCGCGTCGATCCGGCCAGCAAACGGCAGGGACTGGGACTTTCCCTCGTTCGCCGAATCATCGAAAAACATTCCGGCCGCCTCTGGGTCTGTAGCACACCCGGCAAGGGCAGCCAGTTCACTTTCTCGTTGGCCAAGCCGTAACGGGATTATTCCACGGCCTTTATCGTAACGGGTAAATGGCTTCTGTTTGACCTGTGTATCTTTTTATAAACCATAAATCGGCCGAAGTTGATCTTGCGTGGGGATACCGGGGTAATACTCGCCGCGCGGGCCGACATACTCGTCGCCATGCCGCTTCAGGTTGACCGGAATGTACGAACCGTTGTCGTTGGCCACATTAATAATGACGGTGTCCGGAGGACAGGAATTACAGGTTGTGATGGGTTGACACGAGTGACATTCCTTTGGTTTGCCCAGTTCACCAATAGCCGATGCGATCTCGCCCGCTCCGCCGATGGCCCCGCCGATCAGAGCGCCCGCCAAGGCCTCCCCGGATTGATACCCGATGATCCCGCCGAGCAGCGCTCCGCCGATCATTCCGCACCCGCTGGAACCGACCGCAATGGCCATCGTCAACAATAACCCCAAACCGAATCGCATTGTATTATTCATACATCGCCTCCCTAAAACCTCTGGCCAAAGAGGCAATATACCATCCCGGCGGATTTCCGACAAGGAATTGATCCGAAAATCCGCTGTATAAGTTAGACGGTCTTCCCCGACAGATATTGCAGAGAGTTACTGAAAGAGGATGTGGTAACCGATCGCGAAGACGGCGACATCGACGATGGCATGGCTGACATAGCCCGGCCAGACGGTGCCAAACTTCCAATAGCACCAGGACCAGAGGGATCCCCCGATGAAAATTCCCGTCGAGGCGATGGCGACAACATGCGGCGGAAAGTAAGTCTGCATGGCGACGATGTGGTGGAGGGTGAATCCCAGCGCCGAGGCCGCGATGGCAGCAAGGCCGGGCAGTAATCGGCTGAATTGGCGATAAACGAACCATCGCCAGACATACTCCTCCAAAAGGGCGTTGACGAGGACCCAATAGGCGGCCCCGGCCAGATACACGGCAGGGCGGCCCAGGCCGACTTTGGCGACCAAGCCCTTGACGATTTCGGGATCGATCCAGTTTCGGCCAAGGGTATAGTAACCGGCCACGATTAGGATACTCAGGGCCAAACCCAGAACGGCTCCGACCCAAAGCCCTCGCATTTTCGGCCGGGCCATGGATAGCCGCTGCCGCTCGATGCCGAAGTACCAGACGGCCGGCAACGCCAGGATCCAGACCTTGCTGAGGGCAAAGACCGTCTTGCCGAGGATCGTATCCGGCCAGGCGATCATCCCCGCCCATACGGCCAGCGAAGGTACCGGAAGCAGCAACAGTAACGACAGGATAGCGTTTCGTTTTTGCATGGCAACAGTGTATGGATTCGGTCCGGAATTGCAAGGATTGGCCGGTTGTGTTTTACCGGTTTTTTGGTACGATGTCGGCGATTCGTTCGTCGGGAAGCATAGACGAAATCGACGACAGCATGGGAAAAAGCGTCATGAAGGTGATCGACTCCATTTCGGACTTGGACGGCATCGGCCGCGGATGGGCCGTAACCATCGGGAACTTTGATGGTGTCCATCGAGGCCATCAGGAGATTCTCCGTAGAGCCGGCTTCGCCGCTCATGCCGCCCAGGCCGTGGGCGTTGCTGCGGTGACCTTCGATCCGCATCCGACAGCCCTGCTCCATCCGGAACGAGCCCCCGGCACTCTCACGCCGTTGCCCTACCGCATTCGTCTGCTGGAGCAGTATGGAGTGAATTGTCTGGTGATTGTCCGCGATGGATTGCGGTTGCTGAATCTATCCCCGAAAGATTTTGTAGATGATTTTCTGGTTCGTTTCCTGGGACCGAAGGTCATGATCGAGGGCAATGATTTTCATTTTGGTTACGGTCGAAGCGGTACCATCCAGACGCTGAGCCAGTTGGGGAAAACGCGTGGTTTTTCGGTGGTCATCGTCGTTCCATTTGTGCTGCCGGATTCAGAGAATCACCCCGTTGTCTGTTCGAGCTCGCATGTGCGGGATTTACTGGCCGATGGGGCTGTGCGGCCTGCCGCAACAATCTTGGGGCGTCCGTATCGGCTGATGGGCCGGACCGTTCCCGGTCGCGGAATCGGTACGCAACTGGGTTTCCCGACGGCGAATATCCATGCTCTGGATCAGGTCATTCCCGATGAGGGTGTGTATGCGGGGTTTGCCTTGATCGGCGATTCGATGGATTCGTTATTCGGCCAGGGACAACGACTTCCAGCGGTATTCAGTATCGGCCGAGCCAAAACTTTCGTATCCGATCATCCGCTTTTGCTGGAGGCCCACATCCTCGATCGGACGCTCGGCGACTTACACGGGAAGTGGCTGGCCATGGATTTCGTCGATCGCCTCCGGGGTCAGCAACGATTCGAATCCCGCGACGCCCTTGCCGCCCAGATTGCGGCGGACTGCGACAAGGCCCGACGCTTACTTTCGGAATCAACATGAATGAGACATCCTATGGGAAGGATTTGGTGGTGAAACAAACAGCGATGGATTCGGCGGTCCAACTGCTTCGGTCGTGCCGGGCGGCGATGGTGGTCTCGCATATTCGGCCCGATGGCGATTCGGTCGGGTCGATGCGGGCGGTGTGTGAAATCCTGGAAGCGTGGGGAAAGCGTGCGTATCCTCTGCTGCTTTCGCCGTTACCGGCCTGGTATGATTTTGTTTTCGAACGGGCGGTTCCTGTCCTGGGAAACGATGTGACGATGACCCAGCTCGGCCTGCCGCCGTATTCCGACTGCGATTTACTGGTGATTGTGGACACCAATAGCGTCGTGCAGCTTCCCGGGTTGGAGCCGTGGCTGGTTCGGACAAAATCGTCATCATCGCTCCGGATTCTCGTGATCGACCACCATGTCACCCAGGAAGGCCTGGGTGATGTCGAGGTCATCGACAATACCGCCGCCGCCACCGGCCAGATCATTTACGAACTGGTTCGACATGCCAAGCTCAACTTGACAAAACCGATGGCGACGGGCTTGTTTGTGGCCATTGCCACCGATACCGGCTGGTTCCGATACGGCAGCACCAACGCTCGCCTGTTGCGCGAGGTTGCCGAACTGGTCGATGCCGGGGCCGAACCGTCGTATTTGTATCGACAATTATATCAACAGTATTCGCCGTCGCGGCTCAAGCTGATGTGTCGCATGTTGGAGACCCTTGAACTCCATTTTAACCAAAGGGTCGCCGTCCAGACCATTCTTCGGCGGGATTTTGACGAGACCGGTTCGACCGGCCGGGATACCGAAAACCTGATCGACGAATGCCAGCGGATCGGAACCGTGGAAGTGGCCGTATTGCTGGTGGAACTGGGCGACGATGAAACCGGCCGACACAAGGGTTTTCGTTGCAGTCTTCGCAGCAAAGGCCGCGTGGATGTCCGAAAAATCGCCCAGAAATATGGCGGTGGCGGCCATACCATGGCCAGCGGAGTCAACCTGGCGATGGAAATTCAAACCGCCAAAAAAGCCGTTCTCGACGAGATTTTTTTGCAGATAAACCCTTGATTTTGCGTGGTTTACAAAATGTGTTATTCTTTTATGAAAAATTTCCGAAAAATCACCTTGACGAAATGCCAATGGTGAATATACTGCTATTTCTCGGTAGGGGGGCTGGAAAGCAAAAGAAATCGCGTGGAATTGGGATTGAAAGAAATTTTTCAAAAAGTTGATTTTTCGACTTGACTGCCAGATAGGAAGTGAGTAAATTCTCGCTTCTCGTTTTTTCAAAGTCGCTGGCAGATGGGTGCAGCGACAATTTTTTTTGCTCTTTTACGAAGTTGATAGAACGATGAGTCTGAATGCCGACGATGTTGGCGAGCCCGAGATAGCGCCGTTAGGACGGGCTGATCGGAAGGGCTCGTAGCTCAGCTGGCTAGAGCGCACGCCTGATAAGCGTGAGGTCGGAAGTTCAAGTCTTCCCGGGCCCAGTGGTCGGACGATGGAACCGCCGGCCCTTCGGGGGTTCGGGGACGTAGCTCAGCTGGGAGAGCGCCAGCTTTGCAAGCTGGAAGTCGTGGGTTCGAGTCCCATCGTCTCCAATTCAACCAGTCATAGCGCCGCCGAGAAACGACGGCGATATCGATAACGCTCTTTGACAAGTGCAGAGTGGATAGAATGTGGGTTGTAGTGGTCGAACCTTTGCCGGTTCGGCCCGCAACAACTACACACCGGAATAGGGGTATTCCATCCGGAATACACCGATTTCTGGGAAGAGCGCTCATTGTGTCTTCCAAACCTTTAGGCCCGGGCATCTCGCCCGGGATGGCGCCCATGTCAATCTCTGATTGATATGGTCAAGTTACTAAGGGTGTATGGTGGATGTCTAGGTGTCGAGAGGCGATGAAGGACGTGGCTGGCTGCGATAAGCCCGGGTTAGGTGTCGAGCAACCGTTGACCCCGGGATCTCCGAATGGGGCAACCTGTCCGGACCGGGTAACCGGGTCCGGATATCCATGGCTGAATGCATAGGCCATGAGAAGCGAACACAGGGAACTGAAACATCTCAGTACCTGTCGGAAAGGAAATCAACCGAGACTCCGTAAGTAGCGGCGAGCGAAATCGGAACAGCCCAAACCGAAGGGCTTGCTCTTCGGGGTTGTGGGCGCTGATCAGGAGTTACAAAGGCGGCATTAGCAAAAGGGTCTGGAAAGTCCCGCCACAGAAGGTGATAGCCCTGTATGTGAAAATGCACGCCCTCCGTTACGGTCAGCGTACCAGAGTAGCACGGAACTCGAGAAACTCCGTGTGAAGCTGGGGGGTCCCCCCTCCAAGGCTAAGTACTCCTCGACAACCGATAGTGAACCAGTAAGGCGACTGAACGATGAAAAGAACCCCTACTAGGGGAGCGAAAAGAATCTGAAACCATACACTTACAAACGGTGGGAGCCCTATGTTTGCCCTCGGGCAAAAATGGGTGACCGCGCGCCTTTTGCATAATGAGCCGGCGAGTTATCCTTTGCGGCCAGGTTAAGCGCTTCAGGCGCGTAGCCGCAGCGAAAGCGAGTCTGAACAGGGCGATTCAGTCGCAGGGGATATACGCGAAACCAAGTGATCTACCCATGGCCAGGTGGAAGGGGATGTAATGATC
>CAZXPW010000027.1:0-61211 GCA_964643355.1 uncultured Pirellulales bacterium | reverse complement strand
ATACTCATATCGCTCAACGACCGTTCCGGAGGAATTGATCAGCACCGCCGGACTGAACAGGTGGTCGTGGAGGAAGTAGTAGGTCCCGACGGGCGAGCCGTCGCTATCGTAGGTGTCGGTGAGAACGAGGGCCTCATCGATGTAGTTACCCCAGAGGTATGTTCTTTGCAGAGTTCCTGTGCCGTTGTGTTTAGAAAATAATCCTGACATTATTAAAATGCGCCTCCCATATTCAAAACATTTACCACACATCGACTCTAGATACTACATTATGTTCCAGCGAAATACGAATTGTATTCAGACCCGATTTGATTTTGGCTTGATCTGGACGAATATACCATAATGTAATTCCGATGGGCTTGGCATGTTTTGGATATGGCGAAAAGAGGTCCCGGCAATAAGTCGGGCGTCCAAGAATTGATATCACTTCTTCAGCGGACAAACCCTGTTGGATCTGCTGCAAACGGGCAATCACATCTGACCACGAAACCATCTGAGTGATATTTGCTCCATTAATGTTTCTTTCCGGACATGGGACTATATGATCATTACACTTCTGTTTTGTACAAGATATTATTCCGACGAACAATAAAACAAATATACAATAGTTGCGATTTCTTTCGTATTGTTGAATTTTCATTTGCGATACCCCCTTTACTCATTCCATATTATACGAAAACCCTCATCCCGATTTTTTTTCAAGCAACAAGCGTTCATTAAGGGCCTATAACAATACCGACGAAAATGGCCATTTTCAGTGTCAATAACGAGGTTATGGCTCGTAAAGATAGAGCTTCTAAATCTACTTGGAAAGAATGGCAATTGGGTCCGAATGGATAAGCCCAGGTAGAATGTGAAGCGTCAAATTCAAGTGCGAAATAACGAATGCAATTTTTGATATCAGTCTCACTAGCAGCACAACATCTTTTACCTTTGATACCTAATGGTCCACTTTTAAGGTGAGTTACAGTTAATGAAACTTCTGCTCGCCATGGATGGAACATCTCATCAGATGGATCACCATGATGCGGGTCAGACCGCGGTGTTCCTTGAAAGGATGTAATTCCATTCAATTCTCCTTCAACACCAAAGATTGTTCCTATATGATTTACAGGATACTTTGGCCACCATCCATAACTTTCATCCGCGCCTATTTCAGTCCACCAATGACCATAACCGTCTCCTTCTTTCAAGCCAATCACAACGAATAGTTTGATATGATTTCGCTTTAATGTAATACCTGTCAATTGGATACTTTCAAGTCCGTATATATCTATCACACTGACAGGATTACATAAGACAAAATCATATATATTTTGACCATTAGCATACTGTTTCGTGTATGCGACCGATGATTTTTGAACATTGTAACCTGAATCAGTTATCATCCCCAGTTTCTCATGCATCAGCCAACGGCCCGCAAAGGGATCATAGGTTCTATAGCGGGCATCGAGGAGATTCAGGTTGCCGTTATCCAGGCGGTCATGGATATGGCCTTGGAAGGCAATATAGTTGCCGTAATTGGTATTGGCCCGCGTCCCAAAGTTTTGATCAAAGACATGCCGGGTTCCATAAGAGCCGAACTCATATCGTTCGATGACAGCCCCGGCGGAACTGAGCAAGACCGCCGGTGAATAAAGATGATCCTGCAGGAAATAATAATCGCCGGTCGGCGTACTATCCCCGGCATAGGTATCCGTCATCCGAAGCGTTTCGTCCAGATAATTGCCATAGATGAATTTGCGAAGCTGGTTGTTGGCGGCGTCGTACTCGGCCAGGACCCGCCATTCGGGGTCGTTGTAGTAGAGGGTGGTCTGGCCAGCGATGGCGTCGATCTTGCGGACGCGGTGCCCCAGGGCGTCGTAGTCGAACGACGCGACGGTGATCTGCGACTGGCCGCTGAGCTTGTAGATGCGGGCGATGCGGTTTTCGTAGTCGTATTCGTAGCGGTAGTCCTGGCGGTCGCGGGTCAGATTGCCAGCCGTGTCGTGGGTGATGGTATTGCCGCCGATGGAGGTGTAGCGGTTGGTGTCGTCATCGACCGGATTATGACCCTCACGCAAAGCCGCCAAGCCGCGAAGAAAAATTCTTTGGACAGGATGAACATGATTTACAGGATTTAGGATCATAATTAACTACATACATTATCCGTATTATTTCATCCTGTTAATCCTGTAAATCCTGTCTAACATTTTCCCGGTACCCCAAATCGTCCATCGCAAACGCCTCGCTATCGTTGGAATTGCCCAAATACTCTACGCCTGTCAGGCGGTCAAGGTTGTCGTGCCCGATAATATTGTCCAAGTAAATGGGGTTATTTCGTCTTTGTTAATTTCTACATCCCGAGTTGTTGTTTTAGTCGTGGATCTTCCAAGACCCATTGTGGGCACTTATCGATTTTGTTCTTGTCTATGCATATTGTTGTTCTAAGTGTGGATAACCAATTCACAAGATCCTTGTTTTGTTTGAGAAAAAACACTCCAGAACCATATTCATTTTTATCCTTTGGAAAATCATTTCTTGAAGGGTATCGTACATCAGGAGGAAACGGGGGATTGATCTGCCCCTTTGCGGTTAGCCATTTATGGGTCTCGTTTTCAAGATTGTCGGGCACAGAGGATATCCAAAAGAAAGTTTGGCTGTTATCATAAACAGGTCGTCCAATACTATCAACGGGAACCCGTTGAGCCAAGATCTCCTTGTTTCGGAAAATATAGATATAATTCTCTGTTGCCGAAGTAACATCCCAAAAGACATGCAAGCCAAAAGTACTCATTGTATCATCCTTATGACATCCAACAAATACCGTAATAATTCCAATATATATCACCGAATAATAAAATAAAGTTTTCATTTGGCCACCACTGAATAGTCTGGACAAGGAAGATTACCATTTACATCACATATATCAAACACGACTTGTTCAATGTGTCGCTGTAATATGTTACCCGCTGTTCTACACATAATTGATTGTTGACAGTCAATCGGTTCTATACGGCCAGGATAATATTGAGGATCTTGGTACTCATCCTTGATTCCATACATATGGGCAACTTCATGAATTACAGCATGATAAGGAGCTTGGGATATTTCTGGATCTTGGAAGTACCAATTACTCATGTCGCTTCGACCAAGTGCATTTTTTACATTTACCTCATAATCATCTGTAGAAGTCCAACCTCCGACAACAAATTTGACACGAAAATGGAGATTTATACCCTTTGGGCAGAGGCAACAAGTTTGGGGCTTCTGTGTGACAAGCTTCCATCTATTGAACTGCGAGGATATGGCATTCTCCCAGTTAGGTA
Source organism: uncultured Pirellulales bacterium (assembly GCA_964643355.1). GTDB lineage: Bacteria > Planctomycetota > Phycisphaerae > Sedimentisphaerales > Anaerohalosphaeraceae > FEN-1350. The sequence goes on along the minus strand of CAZXPW010000027.1, from coordinate 57,903 downwards.
CAACTTGTTTAACATTTGATCGAATAGATTTGTCGGGGAATAATTGAACTTTTGCGCGAAGCCCAAGCCTGCAATCATTTTTATGAAAAGTTATATCAAAAGAGTACCCCCATCCAACCATATTTCCATCTCTTAATTTGCCAGATGGATACCATCTTTGGTTTTTACTCCCTGACGGATCTAAAAGAATAATGGGTTTACTTTTTACATATTCATAAAGATTTAATCCATCCTCATATTGTAATGGATCTTGCTGAAGGAACCTTCCAGCAAAGGGATCGGTATAGCGGTGGCGGTAGTACATAATCTTGAGGGCGCCGGAGTCGAGGGCGTCGAGGGTGCGGCCGGTAAAGAGGGTCGTGTTGATCGCCGACGAGCCGGTGACGACATCGTCGGCCGTGAACCACAGATTGTCTGGGCCGCGGTTGATGACCCGGGCCGTACCGTAGGCATCGTATTCGTACCGCTCAACCACCGTTCCGGAGGAATTCACTAATCCGGCCGGGCTATACAAATGATCGTGCAGATAGTAGTAATCGCTTCCGCCCGCCCGCATCCGCAGGGCCTCGTCGATGTAGTTGCCCCAGACGATGGTCCGTTGGAGGGTTCCCGAGCCGTTGTACTCGGCCAGGACCCGCCATTCGGGGTCGTTGTAGTAGAGACTGGTTGTGCCGGCGACGGCGTCGATCTTGCGGACGCGGTGGCCGAGGGCGTCGTAGTCGAACGAGGCGACGGTGATCTGCGTCTCGCCGCTGAGCTTGTAGATCCGGGCGATGCGGTTTTCGTAGTCGTATTCGTAGCGGTAGTTCTGGCGGTCGCGGGTCAGGTTGCCGGCGTCGTCGTGGGTGATGGTATTGCCGCCGATGGAGGTGTAGCGGTTCGTATCGTCATCGACGAGGAAGTTGACGGTTCCCGCGTCCCTGATCGTCTGATTCCCATCCCGGTTACCCAAATCGTCCATCACAAACGCCTCGCTATCCGAATCAAAGTAGGTTACGCCCGTCAGGCGGTCCAGGTTGTCATAACCGAACTGATTATATGTGGAAACGGATCGATGGTCAAGATACTGACGGTCGATATTGTGCTCATTGGCAACATAGGTCGTGCGGAACTTGGCCAGCGTCGTGCCGGCATCCACGGCCGTGATCCGGCCGAGGTTGTCATAGCCGGAGTCGGTCGTTACCGAGGGGATCGGATACACCCGCCGGGACTTTCACCAACGATGGATAAATTTGATTCGGAAAGGAAAATGGATTTCTTGACGGGCGCGGCGAGGAATCTACAATAAGGATTCCAATCGACGACCAAGACGAACATAAATTGGGCAGGGGAACATGATGAACGAGGAAAAGCGGAACTGCCGACAGGTCGCGCCGGGTTTGACGCGGCGGGAATTTTTGCGGGGGACGGCCGGTACGGCGGGGCTGTTGGCCCTGGGTGCGGCGGGCGGGGCGTGGGCAGCCGGGGAAGGGGATTGGCAGGCGAAAGTGGAGGCGGCATTGCCGGGCAAGGCGCCGGCTGTGCCCAAGCGGTCCAGGAAGCTGCTGATCTTCGATCTAAATGTCGGGTATGGCGGACATGGATCGATCCCGACGGCGAATTTCGCGTTTACGCGGATGGGGGAACAGACGGGGGCGTTTGCGACGGTGGTCAGCAAAGACCCGGCGGTGTTTGCGGCCGAGAGTTTGCGGCAATTCGATGCCGTGTTTTTCAACAACAATGTCGGCAATCTCTTTACGGATCCGGCGCTGCGGCAGAACCTGATCGACTTTGTCTATAGAGGCGGTGGGCTGATGGGCGTTCACGGCACGACCGTGGCGTTCACGCGATGGACCGAGGGGGCCGCCGAGGACTGGCCGGAGTTTGGGATCATGCTCGGAGCGCGGGGGGCCAACCATCGGGCCTCCGACGAACGAGTCCTGATCCGCCTGGACGACCCGGGGCATCCGTTGGTTGCGCCCTTTGGGGGACAACCCTTTGAATACCGCGACGAATTCTTTCGCTACCAGCAGGTGTATTCGCGGAACCGCAATCGCGTGCTGATGAGCATCGATGTCGAGAAGTCCGATCTGAAACAGGGCAAGGAACTGGGCAACTGCTTTCGCGAGGATGGCGATTATGCCCTGGCCTGGGTTCGGCAGTATGGACGCGGGCGGGTCTTTCATTGTACCATCGCGCACAATCCGTCCGTGTTCTGGGACCCCAAGATGCTCGAATTTTACCTCGGTGCTGCCCAATTTGTATTGGGCGATCTGGCCGCGCCGACGACGCCGAGCGCCAAGCTGACCGAGGCCGTCCGGGCGCAGGAAAAGCTTGGCTGGCGCGTGGCATTGTCCGTTCCGCCGGGAGATGACACCACGCTTTTTGACGCGATCGATCGGGCCGCGGAGGTGGGCTTGTTGGCCGTTTCGGCCAACTATGGGATGAAGGTCAGCAACGAAATCCCCGCGCCGTTCGATGCGCGGCTCAATGATGACCAGTTGAGGGCGATCCGCCTCAAACTGGATGCGGCCGGCGTCCGGTTGTTGGCGTGTCGGTTTGGTCCCTTTGGGGGAAATGCATCCGTACTTCGCAGAAGGATCCACTTTTTCCACAAGATGGGGATTGAAATGACCCTGATGGCTCCATCGGGGGAAAATGCATCAATTCCTGATATGTATTATATAGATTCCGGGGTTCGTATGGTCCCCGATGAAAAGGCCGCCGCGACCGGCGAATCGCCGATTCATTTCATTGAGGCGTCGCGGACTACGCCCAGGGCCGAGATTGAGGCGGCCGCCGAACGAATCAACCAACTCAGCATCCAACAGGCACAGAAAGGACGACCATGAGTTCTCCAAAATCATCCCTGTATCTCAATCATGTAACCCGGCGTCAATTTCTGCAGCGCTCAACAGCGGCTGGTACAATCGTCGCCCTGCCGTGGCTCATTCCCGGTTCGGCATTGGGCGCCGATGGCGCACAACCGGCCAGCGAGCGATTAACCATGGGACTCCTCGGCCACGGCGCCATGGGCCAGGGCCACTTGCATCGCTTGGCGGGAGATCAAAAAATTCAGGTGCTGGGGGTGTGCGACCCGGACCAGGTTCGCCGCGACAGCGCCAAGGCCTTTGTCGATCAAACCTATACGGTCCAGCGAGCGAAAGAAAAGTATGACAGTTGTGTCGCGTACAACGATTACCGCGAAATGATCGCCCGCAAAGACCTCGACGGCGTCGTCATCGCTACGCCGGATCACTGGCACACGATGCAGTCGATCGACGCGGCCAGGGCCGGCAAGGATGTCTATTGCGAAAAACCGATCTCGCTGACGGTCCAAGAAGGGCGGCGGCTGGTCGAGGTGATCCGGCGGACCAACCGCGTGTTTCAGACGGGCACTCAGTACCGTTCGAATCCGACGATTCGTCGCGTGTGCGAGTTTATCCGCGGCGGAGGCATCGGCAAGATTCAGTCGGTCTTTACGCTGTGGGCGCCGCTGTCCAGTTTTATCGGGGCCGAACGGTTCAGGCCGTATGCCGCGGCGATCAGCGTTGAAAAACAGGGCGCGTTGTATTACCCGACCGATGTCGAGCTTCCCGCCGATCCAATACCCGATGGTTTGGATTGGGAAATGTGGGTCGGACCCGCCGCGTTTCGGCCGTACTGCAAGTTGTTGCATATCAATCCCAGTCCCGGGGTTGTGCCTTGGTCCTTCTGCGAGGATTACGGCGCCGCGTCATCGACCTGGTTCCATTCCCATGCGGCCGATGTGATCCAGTATGCCCTCGGCATGGAGACCAGCGGACCGGTCGAGTTCATCCACCCGTCCAGCGGACAATTTCCGACAATGACCTGCAAGTATGCCAACGGTACGCTTCTGCATCTGGTGGATCACTGGGGGGTGGTCAAAGATGTCTATAAGGCGGTACCGGCAGGGGCACGGCTGGCGGGCAACTTCGGCGGAGTGTTCGTCGGCGAGAAGGGTTGGATGACTTCGATGACCACCGGCGGGCCGATCGAGGGAGGACCGGATTCGATCTTTGACGAAATCGGGCTCAAGACCCGTGAAGTTACCGGCGGCAATAACCACCACGACAACTGGTTCGAGTGCATCCGAACCCGGCAACAACCCAGCACGCACGAAGAAATCGGCCACCGCTCGGCCGCGCTGGGTCACCTGACGATCATCGCATATAAGCTGGGCCGATCGTTGAAGTGGGATCCGGCCAAAGAGGAGTTTATCGGCGACGACGCGGCCAACCGCCTCCTGGCCCGGCCCGTCCGGGCGCCGTGGAAGATGTAATCATATTCGAAAAAGGATGCGAATTGGAGGGCCCCGCTGGAGTCGGGGCCATAACGATACGGCCGCAACGGAGTGCGGCCCTCCAGTGCCGGATGGATGTTTCGCTTCAGCCGGAATCCAGATTCATCGATAATTTTCAGATTTCGTGTCAACCGGAAGGGGCCGGTGGGGTGTCTAAGAGGCAGATGGAGCACGGGCTTTGATGGAACCAACCGACAAGAATTTAATGGAAGCCCACTGCCGGGGCGATTCGATGGCGTTTGCCACAGTGCTGCGCCGCCACGGACCCAGTGTGTTCGCCGCCCTGGTTCGTCTGACCGGAGACCGAAGTATGGCCGAAGATTTGCTGCAAGAGACCTTTGCCCGGGCGCATGAAAAGGCCCGCACGCTCCGCACTGAACATGTGCGGGCGTGGCTGCTGCAAATCGCGACGCACCTGGCGATGGACGGTTTCCGGCGAAAGCGAAAGCTGCAAATGGTTTCCCTTTCGGCGACCTGTCGCGACGGGGAAAACTGCCCGGATCTTTCGGCCTTGCTTTCCGACCCCCGGACGCCCGAGCCGTCGGAGGGAATGGAACTGGAAGAGAAGCGCAAACGGGTACGGCGGGCGATCGACGCCTTACCCCCCAAGCAGCGGACGACGCTGATCCTGTCCTATTACCAGCAGCTCAGTTACGCAGAAGTGGCCGAGGTCCTGGGCTGTTCGGCAGGGACCGTCAAGACCCAGATGTTTCGTGCGCTCAAATCGCTGGCTCAACTGCTTCCCTCGCCGACGGGAGGTGATTTATGAATCCCCATTTGACCGAAGACCTGCTCATTCAGTTGCAGTTTGACCTGCTGGAGCCGGATGCGGCTGACAAGGCCCGGAAACATCTGGCCGAATGCGAATCCTGCCGAAAGCGTGCGGCTCGACTGCAAGCGAAATTTGCCTCGCTGGATCTGTTGCGGGAGGAGATGCCCGTGCCGGAGAGCGTAATCGAAAAAGCAATTACCGGTGCGGCAAAACGGACCCCGGTTCGGCGCATGCGCCCGCTGATGTGGTTCGCGGCGGCCGCGGCATTGCTGGTCGTCGGCGTGGGAGCAACGATCTTCATGCAACAGATCAATCGACAACCGAACCAAGATAAATCCCCGATTGCATTCGGGATGGCCCGACCCACTGAAACGCCGAGGCATTCTCTGGAAGAAAAAACGGTCACGGTGGTAACTCTCGCCAAGCCGGGAGTTGACGGCGAAGGTGTCTCCCGATTTACCGCAGATTCCATCGGTTTGATTTCCGATAAAGGCATCGACGCCATGCCGCCGTTTGCCCCGGCCAGCGCCATCGAATTGGTGACCCTGCCGCGCCGCGATGAACTGCAACTGACGATCTATAACTCTGCAGACCTGACGCTCGTTCGCGAGCGGCGGAACCTGACCCTCAAACGCGGCTGGAACTGGATGCAGCTGATGTGGGTCAATACGCGGATCGACCCGACCTCGCTGACGCTGGAACCGCTGGAACAAAAAGACAAAGTCCTCGTTCAGCAACTGGTCTATCCCGCCCGCCTCAAACAGATCGGCCGCTGGCTGATCCGCTCGGAGGTCACCGGGCAGGTGCCGATGGAGGTCACATATCTCACCAGCGGGATCGCGTGGCGGGCGTTCTATATGGGAACGCTGACGCCGGATGAGTCGAAGATGAAACTCGACGGCTTTGTCCGCGTGGATAACAACTCCGGCGAGGAATACGAAGACGCGCAGACGCGATTGGTTGTCGGCCAGGTTCACCTGCTCGAGCAGATTACGGAATTGTCCGATCGCGAATGGGCCTGGGGGCGTCACGATGTAAAAATGTTACCCTCGATCAATGGGCCTGTGACATGGGATGACTCATGGGAAAAACTGAATGAGAATTTCGACGGAGATATGGCTTTTGGCCTCGGCCGTGTCCGTGGCTTAGGCGGTTTTGGCGGTGCGATGAAGGTCAAAGAAGTCCTCAAGGAGGGTTTGAGCGAATACAACCTTTACACCATCGAAGGATTGGAAACGATCCCGAACACCTGGGGCAAACGGTTACCGTCCTTCAAGGCCGACCAGATCCCCGTCGAGAGCGTGTATAAGTACGATCCATCGCGATGGGATACGGAGACCATTCAGTACCTTTCTTTCAAGAATGACAAGGAACACAAGCTCGGCGACAATGCCCTGCCTGAAGGTGACATGCGGATCTTCCGCGATCTGGGCGAAGCGGCTCATTTGACCTATGTCGGAACCTCGGCCGCCAAGTACATCCCGGTCAATGAGAAGGTCGAACTGGACCTGGGCCCGACACCCTATGTCAAGATCGAACCGATGGTGATGGAGGAAAAGACCGACAATTACCGTTTCGACAACAACGGCAACATCGCCGGCTGGGATGATATCCAGACGATGAAGGTGACCATTACCAACACGCGGGACATCGCCATCAAGGTCGAATACTTTCAGAACTTCGACACGCAGTATTGGAAACTCAAACGCGGCGACGAGATCGGGACTTACGAACAGGAAGACCTCGACACGGCCAAGTTCACCCTGAAGCTAACGCCGCGATCCAAGACGATCTTTGAATACACGACGACGCTCTTCCAGGGAACTCGACAGGAGGATTGGAAGCCATGAACGCAAGAACAAGATGGATTTTGTTGCTGGTTACAGCGATGACGGTTGCAGCCACGGGCAAGGTCGATCTGGTAACGCTGCCCCGGCGGGACTCGGTACAACTGACGATCTACAACTCGGCCGACCTGACGCTGGTCCGCGAGGTTCGCAACCTGACCGTCAAAAAGGATCGGAACGATCTGCAATTCTCCTGGGAGAACACGCTGATCGATCCGACGAGTTTACAGATGCTGCCAAAGGCCAATGCCGACAAGATTGAGATCGCCGATTTGACATTTCCCGCCCGCGTCCGCAATCTGGGCCTGTGGTCCATTGACAGCGAATGGACCGGACTGCTTCCGGTGGAGATCACCTACCTGACCAGCGGTCTGTCATGGCGAGCCGTTTACATGGGCACGCTTTCGCCGGACGAAACCAAGCTTCAACTCTCCGGCTATGTCCGCGTGCAAAACAACTCCGGCGAGGATTATCAAAACGCACAGACACGGCTCGTCGTCGGCCAGGTTCACCTGCTGGATCAGATTGCACAACTGGCCCAGAGGCAGTATCCCTACGGATCACCCCTGCCGATGCCGAGGAGTTCATCAAACAGGTCCGTGAGCTTGGCTGATGATTTCCAGGAGGAAAGGTTGGCGCGGCGATTGAGCGAGCCGCAAGGCCAGGTTCAGATGTTTTTCGCTGCAGCCGGCGAGCGACCCAAGGAGATCATCAAAGAGGGGCTCAGCGAATATTTCCTCTATACTATCGAGGGAACTGAGACCATCGAGAACACCTGGGCCAAGCAGTTGCCCTCCTTCAGCGCCGCCGATATCCCGGTCGAGAGTATGTACAAGTTTGATGCGAATCGCTGGGGAGCCCAGACGATCGGCTTTTTGAAATTTGCCAACGATGAAGATCACAAACTCGGCGCGACGCCCTTGCCGGATGGAACCTTCCGGATCTTTCGCGACACCGGCGACAAGCAGCGCCTGGCCTTTGTCGGCAGCTCCGCGACCAAATACATCCCGGTTAACGAAAAGATCGAACTGGAACTGGGTCCATCGCAGTATGTCAAGATCGAGCCCAAACGGATGGACACCAAGACCGACAACTATCGTTTCAATCGCGACGGGAATATCGTCGGCTGGGATGATATCCAGACCATGAAGGTGACCGTCAACAACACCCGCGAAATCCCCATCAAAGTTGAATTTTATACCAACTTCCCAACGAGCTATTGGACGATCGCCAACAGCGGCGATTTCGGCCAATATGAAAAAGAAGACATGGATACGGCCAAGTACACCCTGACAATCGGGCCCCGATCCAAGACGGAGTTTGAATATGTCCTGACGCTCTTTCAAGGGACCCGACAGGAGGATTGGAAACCATGAATAACCGATGGACAGTGTTAATTGTATTGATGGTAACAGCCGCGGCGACAGCCAAGGTCGATCTGGTTACGCTGCCCCGGCGGGACTCGGTACAACTGACGATCTACAATTCGGCCGACCTGACGCTGGTCCGCGAGATCCGCAATCTGACGGTGAAAAAGGAAGATAACAACCTGCAGTTTGCCTGGGAAAACACGCTGATCGATCCGACGAGTCTGCAGATGCAGCCGAAGGCCGCGGCCGACAAGATCGAGATCCTCGACCTTCAGTTTCCGGCGCGGGTCCGAAACCTGGGCCTGTGGTCGATTGAAAGCGGATTCGACGGCCCGGTTCCGGTGGAGATCACCTACCTGACCAGCGGCCTTTCATGGCGGGCGTTTTACATGGGCACGCTTTCGCCGGACGAAACAAAGCTGCATCTGACCGGCCATGTCCGCGTGATGAACACCTCCGGCGAGGATTATGAAAACGCCCAAACACGCCTGATCGTGGGCAAGGTTCACCTCCTGGACCGGATCGCCGAGCTGGCCCGACGGCAATACCCCTATGGATCGCCGGTTCCAGTGGCCCCCGCCAAGGATTTGTCCACCGTTGTTAGCGGCAAACCGGCGGACGCTCCCGTCCTTGGCCAGGTCATGGCGGAAGGACGGGAGATGTATGACGCTGTCGATAAACTCTCCAAAAAGGAGATCGTCAAGGAAGGGCTGAGCGAATATTTCCTCTACACCATCGAGGGCACCGAGACGATTGAGAATCAGTGGGCCAAACGCTTGCCGTCGTTTGAGGCCGCGGAGATTCCGGTGGAGAGTATGTACAAGTACGACGAAAAGCGATGGGGGCAACAAACAATCGGCTTTCTGTATTTTGCAAACGACAAAGACCACAAACTGGGCCAGACACCGCTGCCCGACGGGACCTTCCGGATCTTCCGCGATACCGGCGACAACGCCCGTCTGTCCTTTGTCGGCCGATCCTCCGTCAAATATGTTCCCGTCAACGAGAAGATCGAGTTGAACCTGGGCCCGGCGCGATATGTCAAGGTCGAACCCAAGTTGATGGATTCCAAAACAGACAATTATCGTTTCAATAATAAAGGTGATGTCGCCGGCTGGGACGAAATCCAGACCTGGAAGGTGACCGTCAACAACACTCGCGAGATCCCGATCAAGGTCGAGATCTACCGGCAGGCCCCGTCGCCGTACTGGACCCTTGAAAACAGTGGCGAATTCGGCCACTACGAAAAGGAGGATGCGACCACGCTCAAGTATATGTTGAATCTAAAGCCGCGGTCCAAAAACGAATTTCAATTTGTGCTGACCCACTTTCAGGGAACGCGCAGAGAAGATTTCAGACGAACCCAGAACTAAAACGATTATGGAAAGGAGCATACCATGAATTCCGGAAACAAGATACTGTGGACAATTGTTGCGGCGCTGATGATAACGACGACGGCGCAAGCAAGGATCAAGCTGGTGGCGCTGCCCGAGCGGGCGGCGACCGTGATCCGGTTGGACAACCCTTCGGCCACCCTGATCGAGGAAGAACGGGTCCTGACCCTGCAAAAAGGACTCAACAAAGTGGACTTTTCATGGAAGTCGGTTTCCATCGATTCCGATTCCATTCGCCTGACCGTGCTCGATCATCCCGACAAGGTCCAGCTCTTGAATGTCAGTTATCCTCCCAACGAAGCCGCTCTGGTCTGGGAGATTGCCAGCGACGGTGACTACGCCGAGACCGTCCGGATCAGTTACCTGCTTAGCTTCATCGACCGGCTGATCACCTACAAGGCCGTCGCCGACAAGGCCGAGACCAAGGTCGATCTGAAGAGCTACCTGATCCTGCGGAACTTTTCGGGAGAGGACTTTGACAAGGCCCGCGTGCTGCTGGATTACGGCGACGCTTTCGAACAAGGCATCGCCCACGAAGAAACCAAACAGCTTCTGTTCCTCCAAGCCCCCGAAGTCCCCGTCAAAAAGGTTTGGAAGTGGGACGCGGCCAGTTTACCGTGGGATCCCGAAAAGCTCGACAACAAGAATGTCGGCATCCCGGTCAGTTACCGGATCATCAACGATGTCAAGAGCAAGCTGGGCAAGTTCGCCCTCTGGGGCGGCAAGGCGCGGCTGTTCCAGGATGACGGCCATAACAGCACGATCTTCCTCGGGGAGGACAATGCCGCGCTGGTCCCCGTCGGCGAGAAGATGGAGCTCTATATCGGCGACAGCCGCGACATCGTCGTCACCCAGCGCAAGATGACCGACGCCCAGATCAACCTCCGCAAGAACAACGACGGCAGGGTCGTTCTGTTCGACACCGACGAGGAGATCACGGCCAAGATCGAGAACTTCAAGGATTCGCCCGCGGTGCTGACGATGATCCAGCACATCCCCGGCCAATGGGACATGGAAAAGTGCAATATGAAATACACCCGCAAGGACGCCGGCACGCTGGAGTTTGAGATCGAGATGGCCCCGCGAACCGACAAAGGTCCTTCGACCCAGGAACTGACCATGCACTATCACCGTCGGAATGTCCGGCCGTAAGGTCGTAACGCCCAAGCTGAAAGGGAATAACCATGAAACGCATATTCATATTGAGCTTAGTGCTGATTGCGGTCGCAATGGCGACGGCCAAGGTCGATCTGACAACCCTGCCAACCCGCCAGACAGTTCAGATCACGATCTACAATTCGGCCGACCTGACGCTGGTTCGTGAGAGCCGTCCCCTGACCCTCAAGGAAGGCGGCAACAACCTCCAGTTCTCCTGGGAAAACACCCTGATCGACCCGACGAGTCTGGAGATGTTGCCCAAGGCCAATGCCGACAAGATCCAGATCTCCGAGCTTTCATATCCGCCCCGCGTCAAGAACCTGGGCCTGTGGAACATCACCAGCGGCGTGGCGGGCAAAGTCCCCGTGGAGATCACCTACCTGACCAGCGGCTTGTCGTGGCGGGCCTTCTACATGGGCACGATGACGACCGATGAAAAGACCATGCGCTTGCAGGGCTATGTGATGGTAACCAACAACTCCGGTGAGGACTACGAGAATGCCCAGACGCGGCTGATTGTCGGGCAGGTCCACACCCTCGACCAGATCGCCGATCTGGCCCGGCGCGACTATCCCTACGGCCGGCCGGGACCGGTCGTGCCGATGGCCCCAACTGCAGCGCCGGCTCCGGCGCCCATGCGGGCACGGGGAGCGGCGGCCAAGACCGCAGTGTTGTCTCTGGAACTGGCCGAACCCAAACAGATCGTCAAGGAAGGCCTCAGCGAGTATTTCCTCTACACCATCGAAGGCACCGAGACCATCGAGAATGGCTGGTCCAAGCGGCTTCCGAGTTTCGAGGCCCAAAATGTGCCAATCCTTAATCTCTACAAGTACGAGGAAGAACGCTACGGCCCATCGGTCGTCCGCTTCCTGAGCTTCAAGAACGATACCGAACACAAGCTCGGTGAAACCCCCATCCCCGGCGGACTGCTGAAAGTCTATCGCAATCTCGACGAAAAGCAGCATCTGGCCTACACCGGCCAGTCAGAGTTCAAGTACATCCCCGTCAACGAAGATGTCGAACTGAACCTCGGTGCGGTGGCCGATGTCGTTGTCGAGGCCAAGCTGATGGATTACAAGTCCGACAACTATCGTTTCGACCGCAACGGAAATGTCAACGGCTGGGACGACATCCAGAATTTCCAGATCGAGGTCCGCAATACGCGGGATATCCCGATCAAGATCGAGATCCAGCGGAACTTCCCGACGCCGTACTGGGACCTGAAGAACGAAGGAACTTTCGGCGATTATTCCAAGATCGACATGGATACCGTCAAATACGCCCTGACTCTTACGCCGGCGACAAAAGCGGTATTCAATTACACCCTGACGCTCTATCAGGGAGTACGGGCCGAAGACTGGACCAAAAAGAACAGATAATTTCGGTTTTCAATTTTCGATTTCCGCTTTAAGATAGCGGTCGGACTTCCAAGAACGGAAACTCCGACCGAAATTCATAATCAGGGGTTCGGAATCCGTTCCGAGCCCATTTTTTTGGAAAGGATTGTCGGATGCGGCTTGTCACACTGAGCTGGATATTGACGATGGCCGTTGGTTCTGGGGGAGCCGAGACAATCTTTCTGGAGGCGGAAGGATTCACCGACCCCGGCGGATGGGTTGTCGATACCCAATCGATGGATCAGATGGGCTCGGCCTACCTGTTGGCCCACGGACTGGGAAACATCGTCAAGGATGCGACCACCACGATCACGGTCCCAAAGCCCGGGAAATATCGCCTCTGGGTCCGTACCCGCGACTGGGCCGCTCCGTGGAAGGCCCCGGGAGCCCCCGGAAAATTTCAGGTCTTGATCAACGGGAATATGGCCCCGACGATTTTCGGCGTCGAGGGCCAGTCCTGGCGCTGGCAGGATGGCGGCAAAGTGTCGATCGACAAGCCCGATGTTACCCTTGCGCTGCACGACTTGACCGGCTTCGACGGCCGCTGCGACGCGATCGTCCTCACCGACGGCGAAACGCCGCCGCCAAATGAACCCGGGGCCCTGGCCGAATTTCGCCGAACGATGCTCAAACTCGGCGCCCCGAAGGATGAGGGCCGGTTCGATCTGGTGGTTATCGGCGGCGGGATGGCCGGGACCTGCAGCGCGATCTCGGCGGCCCGGCTGGGGCTGAAGGTTGCGCTGATCCAGGATCGCCCCGTCCTCGGCGGCAACAACTCCTCCGAGGTCCGCGTCCATCTCAACGGCGAGATCTTCCAGCAACCCTATCCGAAGCTCGGCGCCGTCGTCGCCGAACTGGACAGCGGCAAACGCGGCAATGCCCAGCCGGCCGAGAACTATGACGACGCCAAAAAACTGGCCGTTGTGCGAGCCGAACCGAACATTCGACTGTGCCTGAATATGCGATTGTCCGGGGTGGAGAAAAACGAGGGGCGCATTGGGGCGATCACGGCCCGCGATGTGCTGACCTCGACCGAGCATCGTTTCGCCGGCCTTCTGTTCGCCGATTGCACCGGCGATGGATCGCTGGGGGCTTTGGCCGGTGCGGATTTCCGTATGGGGCGCGAATCCCGCTCCGAGACCGGAGAATCGCTCGCCCCGGAAAAGGCCGACTCGCTGCTTTTGGGAACCTCCGTCCAGTGGTATGCCCTCGACGCCAAAGAACCGCGGTCGTTCCCCGATTGCCCCTGGGCCGTGCAGTTCAACGAACAAACCTGCCATCCGATGACCCACGGCGACTGGGACTGGGAAACCGGACAAACAAGAAACGCCGTCGATGAGATCGAATTCATTCGCGACTATGGATTGCGCGTCGTGTACGGCAATTGGGCATATCTGAAAAATCGTTACTCGCAAAAGCAAAATTTCGAGAACCAGCGACTGGCCTGGGTCGCCTATATCGGGGGTAAACGAGAGTCGCGGCGGTTGCTGGGCGATCTGATCCTGACTCAGCAGGATGTCCAGACCCCCGTGATCTACCCCGACGCGATGGTTACCGCCACCTGGACGATCGACCTGCACTATCCCAGCGCCGAAAACACCAAGCACTTCCCCGGTGAAGAATTTCGCACTGTCGCTCAGTTTACAAAACATGAACCGTATCCGATCCCTTACCGCTGCTTGTATTCACGGAACATCTCCAACCTCTTCATGGCCGGCCGCGACATCAGCGTAACGCATGTGGCCCTCGGCTGCGTTCGCGTGATGCGGACCGGCGGCATGATGGGCGAGGTTGTCGGCATGGCCGCATCCCTGTGTAAGAAGTACAACACCAATCCCCGCGGAGTGTACGAATATCACCTCGAAGACCTCAAGGCCCTGGCAAACAAGGGCGTCGGAAAACCTGATTGACCCTTGAGCGGCCGGATGGATTGTGGTAGGATATCTGTTCCATAAGGTATTCAATAATGTCTTCAGTGAAAGGGTTGGTATCATGCGTTTGTCGTCGCGCCGTTCATTTCTGAAGCAATCGATCCTGTCATGTTCCAGCATCCCTCTCCTGACGCAAGGTTCCTGTTTGCGGGCCGCCGAACCGCCCCCGACGACGACAACGGATAATGCCGAATGCTGCCAGAAGAAGGGCTGCAAGATGCGGCTGGGATTTGTCACCTACCTGTGGGGCCAGGACTGGGACCTGCCCACCCTGATCGCCAACTGCGAAAAGTCCGGCATCCTCGGCGTCGAGCTGCGGGTCGATCACAAGCATGATGTCAAACCCTCGATGACCGCCGAGCAGCGCAAAGAAGTTCGCAAGCGATTCAAAGACACCCCCGTGATCTTCGTCGGCATGGGAACCAACGAACAGTATGACAATCCCGATCCGGCCAAACTCGCCCAGGCCATCGAAAACACCAAGGCCTTCGTCAAGCTCAGTTACGATTGCGGCGGCTCGGGCGTGAAGGTCAAGCCCAACCAGTTTCACCCCGATGTGCCGAAGGAAAAAACCCTCGAACAGATCGGAAAAAGCTTGAATATCGTCGGCAAGTACGCCGCCGACTTTAAGCAGCAAATCCGTCTGGAGGTCCATGGGACCTGCGCCCCGCTGCCCTATATTAAGCAGATTATGGATGTGGCTGACCACCCCAATGTCACCGTCTGCTGGAATAGCAACGATGAAGATCTCCAGGGCGAAGGTCTGGAAAAGAACTTCGCGATGGTCTGCAAACGCTTTGGCGATACCGCGCATGTCCGCGAACTCAATATCGGCAAGTACCCCTTCCAGAAACTGATGGACCTTTTCGTCGGCATCGACTACAAGGGCTGGATCCTGCTGGAAGCCCGAACCGCCCCCAGGGACCGTGTCGCGGCCATGATCGAACAAAAGCAGGTCTTTGACAAAATGCTCGCCGACGCACAGTCCCGAATTATCTAACTCCTTAATCAATCTGTGCTTAAGGAAGATCCGGGTTCGGCTGGATAGTGTGGCGATCCGATCCGAACAATTTTGTTGATTGTCCGGAAAAATCCTTGCTATTTTCTCAAAAATCGGGTACAATACCCGATGCTGAGGTCAGGTGATCGAAGTCTCATATACGCTGGAGCAGGATGTATGTGCGGGAGGGGTTGTGAACCTGGAAACCGTGTCAGGCCTCGGTATCCGAATCGGTGGAGCGAATATCTTTTCTTCGGGTACCCGGGTAGGGGAGGGCGTTTTCGTTTTCCTGCTATCGAACAATGGTTGACCCATTACATCCCTGATTTTGCCGCGGGCCGCGTCCGCGCCCTGGCGGTTTGTCATACAGTGCCAAAAACCGTAAACCCTTATCCAATTCTTTGTGGAGGACTCACAAGATGAAGATGAAAGTACTCTGGATGTGCGCGATCGGAGCGATGGTGTCCGCATCGGCATTGGCTGCGCCGATTCCTGTTGTGAAAATCAATTTTCAGCTTTCCACGGCCGCCACGCCTTCCGGCTATCTGCCTGATAGCGGTCTGGCCTTTGGCGATCGCGGTAACGGGTGGACCTATGGCTGGAGTCGGGACATCACCGCCGATGCCCGTGAACGAAATGTCAATTCCGACAAACGATATGACACATTGGTTCATTTACAGAAAGGGGCCGATGCAATCTGGGAAATTGTCGTCCCCAATGGGCAGTATGTCCTGTTCATGGTCTGCGGCGATGCAAGCAATACCGACCAGACCAACACCTTTGATGTAGAAGGGACCATCGTTACCGATCCCACGCCGCAATCCGGAAACTTCGACGAGTACAACCTGACCAACATTATTGTTGCTGACGGCAGGTTGACAATCAAACCGTCCACTGGTGCCAGCAACTCCAAGGTCTGTTTTGTGGATATCAGTCTGGAAGATCCGAAATTCAATCCGGCCCCTCGGGTGGATGCCGGACCCTATCAGGCCTTTGCCAAGCCGACCTTTCCGCTTGTGGTACAGATGAACGGGACCGTTACGGACGAAGACCCTCAGGATCCGACCGAGCCCCGGGGCGTTATCAGTTATGTCTGGTCTTTTGTGTCGGGACCGGAGACTCCAACCATCAGCAACACGACGGTCGAGGATCCGACCGTGACAATCCCTTCGAAACCCGGCGAGTATGTGATGAAACTGGTCGGTTCCGACGGCAGCAAGCAGAGCGAAGATACGATGACGATCTATGTTAATGATGTCAGCAAGAACATGCTGATGGCCCACTGGGACTTCGAATCGATCACGACGGAAAATAAGTCGGTCGTCGATATCGCTAAGGGCAACAACGGCCTCTGGACGGCCGCCGAACCCAACCAGGTCCCGACGATCGTCCCCGGCTGGATCACCGGCAGTACCAAGGCCGTGGACTTCCGAGCCCCCGCGGCCAATCCGCCGATCGTAAAAGTTCCCGGCCCCGGACAGGTGCAAGTGACCATCGCCGATACCGAACCGAACTTTATCAATACCCCGCGCTATGCGATCACGGTCTCGGCCTGGATCAAGGTCAGCGCGTTTTCCACCACATGGTCCGCCGTGGTCAGCAAAGGAGATGACAGTTGGCGTTTGGCACGGCAGAGTCGCACGGATACCAACAACAACGCGATGGCGATCCATTTCACCGGATTGACCCCCGGCGCCGGCATGCCCGCCAACGGCCCCAATGGAACCATCAGCGTCAATGACAATTTCTGGCACCATGTCTGCGGTACCTATGACGGCGAAAAAATCCGCCTGTATATCGACGGCGTCCTGGATGTGGAAGGGCCTTACACGGGTCTGATCAACACCAGTACCCAGCCGATTCGGATTTCCGAAAACGCCGGCGCCACCGGTCGGCCGTGGGATGGAATCCTCGACGAAATCAAGATCTACAACTATGCTCTCAGTGAAACGGAGATTCGTGCCATGACGGCCCAGGGTAAGACGGTTCCGTTCGTCGATGCCGGTACGATCACCAGCCCCCTGACCTACAAGACCGGCGAGCAGATCCCCCTCAACGGTCGTGTTCTGGACTATGGCACGCCCGGTACCGTCAATACGATGTGGACCACCGTCAGCGGTCCCGAGGATGCCGAGGCCATATTCGCCAATCCCAGCAGCCCGGCGACAACCGTCCAGTTCCCCAAATTCGGCCAATACAAGTTGCGTTTGACGGGAGCCGATGACATTGCGACGGTGATCGACGAAATCACGGTGGATGTCGTTCGCCCGACCTGCGCCGATGTCAAGACGGCCGGCAAATTGATGGTCGGCGACTTCGACGAGAACTGCCGCGTCAACCTGGCCGACTTTGCGATCCTGGCGGCCGACTGGATGCGATGCAACGATCCGGCCAACTACCCAACCTGCTTCTGGCCCTTTCCCCAGTGATTGAACGGATTGGATAATCCCGTGAAAAACGATAACGACCTCAATCTGTGGAGGATACATAGAATGAAAACCAGAATGGTAACACTCATCTTTCTTGCGACGATCGTGGGGATGTTCGCCGAACAGGCCGCCGCGCAGACGGTGATCACCTCCGTCACCCGACGGAATAGTACTCAGACCCCTCCGGCTCTGGGGGGAATCCTCCAGGACAAGAGCTTGTCTATGGTGGACCGAACCCATGTCTATCGGAACATCCCCGCCTACTTGCTGGGCATCGCCGAATATGTCAAACAGGACAACGATGACCGTACGACCGCGACCTATGAAGTGGATGTGGTATTGGCGGTTCGGGCGGATGTGTACCTGTTCCTCGACTACCGAATCGGAGACAATTCGAATGCGGATCCGCCGGCTTTGTCGGCTACGATGATGCCTTGGGTGGCGGCAATGGGTTTTGTGGATACCGGCGATAAACTGGATCTCGACGAGAGCAATGATGGGTCGATCAACCAATATTTCCGGATTTACAAAGCCCAGTTCCCGGCGGGAACCATTACCCTCAAGGAGCAAAATTCCGGCGGCATTAACATGTACGGAATCGCGGCGATCAAGGTCGATCCGACCTTCAATCCGCCGCCTGCCGTGGATGCCGGAGGGGACCAATACCTGGTCAATCCCGTATTTCCACAGGACATCGCGATGGCGGCTACGGTGACCGACGAAGATCCGAAAGAGGGACCCGCCGGAACGCTGACCTATGCCTGGTCTTTCGTTTCCGGGCCGGTCCTGGTGAGTTTCAACGATACGACGATCGAAGATCCGATCGTGACGATTCCACAGCCCGGCGAGTATGTCCTGAAGCTGACGGCCTCCGACGGCGAGAAGTCTTCGGAAGACACGCTGACCATTTATGTCAACGACCCCAGCAAGAATACGCTAATGGCATATTGGAACTTTGAGTCAATGACGATGGAAAACAAACGGGTCGAAGATGTCGCCAAGGGCAATGATGGTCTATGGACCACGACGGATCCCAACTATCCTCCGGTCCTGATTCCCGGATGGGTTCCCGGTAGCACGAAGGCGTTGGATTTCACGGGACAGCCGGCCGCCCATGTGGATGTAACCATCGCGGATACCGAACCGAATTTCCTTTATAGCCCGCGCTATGCGGCAACGATCTCGGCCTGGGTCAAGGTCAGTGCCTTCACCCGGAGCTGGGCCAATGTGGTCAGTAAGGGCGACGATTCGTGGAAGCTGGTTCGCCAATCTCGTTCGGGTCAAAATAACAACGCGATGATGGTTCAGTTTGTCGGAACCACTCCCGGCGCCGGCCAACCGGCTAACGGTCCCAACGGCTTGATCGGAATCAGTGTCAATGACAATCTGTGGCACCATGTCTGCGGAACTTACGACGGCCAGCGGATCCGGTTCTATGTCGATGGTGTTCTGGATTGCGACGGACCCTATACCGGCCGGATCAACGCCAGCACCTATCCGATCATGATCGGGGCCAATTCTCAACAATCCGGACGCGAGTGGGACGGTGCGATGGATGAAATCCGCGTGTACAACTATGCTCTTTCCGAATCCGAGATCCGCGCCTTAACGGCTCAGGGCAAGACCAAGCCCTTTGTTAATGCCGGACCCGATGGTAACTTTTTAATCAAACCGGGTCAGTCATATCCCTTGGCCGGGATTGCCGTTGATTACGGTTCGCCGGATGGTATGAACAGTCTGTGGACAACCGTCAGCGGACCGGATGGCGCCGAGGCGGTGTTTGCCAATCCCGGCAGCCCGACAAGCACGGTGACCTTCCCCAAGGCAGGCGTTTATACCCTCAAACTGACGGCGGTTGATGAACTCGCTTCTGTCGAGGATACCGTGGTCATCACGACGACCACGCCGACCTGCGCCGATGTGGTTAAGGCCGGCTTAACCCAAAAGACTGACTTGAACAAGGACTGCTATGTCAATCTCCAGGATCTGGCCATTCTCCTGCAGACCTGGACCCAGTGCAACGATCCGGAGGATGAGGATTGTATCTGGCCTTTCTAAAGGCCCGATGGAGATGACGAATTCGCGGATAGGATGAATCGTCTTCGGATCGTTGAGAGGTAATATCGGTACGACCGGCCGGGTGTTTGAATATACGGCAGACCCCCGGCCGGTTTTCTGCGCCCCGGATCCTGTCCCGGGCCGAAAGGAAAACCCTCGGCAAGCGATTGACTTGCGGGCGGATTTCGATTATTCTGCCGAATTCAAATCAGGAATTCGTACTCGATTGAAAGTAGCGTCTTTATGTTGAAACGAACGGAATATTGCGGCCGTCTCCGCGCGTCGGATGTCGGGAAATCCGTGGTTGTGTCGGGGTGGGTCCACTCGTACCGCGACCATGGCAACCTGGTCTTCGTGGACCTGCGGGATCGCGAAGGGCTTGTCCAGTTGGTCTTCGATCCGGAAAAGTATCCCGACGCTCACAAGGCCGCCCGCGATTTGCGCTGTGAATGGGTGATCTCCGCCGAAGGCACAATCCGTCGCCGTAGCCAGGGAATGGACAATCCCAAACTTCCGACCGGCCAGATCGAAATCGCCGTTGAGCGGCTTGAACTGCAAAACACCGCCAAGACGCCGCCGTTTGAGATCGACGACCAGATCCATGTGGGTGAAGAAATCCGCCTGCAAAACCGGTACATCGACCTGCGGCGGCCCTGCATGCAGAATCGCCTGCGGATTCGACACCGCGTCACCAAAATCGTACGGGACTTTTACGACGCCAACGGCTTTTTCGAAATCGAAACGCCTTTTCTTGGCAAGAGCACGCCCGAAGGCGCCCGCGATTTTCTGGTGCCCAGTCGTCTGTGCAGGGGAATGTTCTACGCCCTCCCACAGTCGCCGCAGCTCTTCAAGCAAATCCTGATGGTCTCCGGAATGGATCGCTACTTCCAGATTGTGCGATGCTTCCGCGACGAAGATCCGCGGGCCGATCGCCAGGCCGAGTTCACCCAGATCGATGTCGAGATGAGCTTTGTCAACAGCGAAGATGTCATGACCCTCAACGAAAAGCTGATCTGCAGGGTCTTCAAGGAAATCCTCGGCGTCGAGGTTCCGCAACCCGTGCGGCGCATGACCTATCAAGAGGCGATTCGCGATTACGGCATCGACCGCCCGGATCTGCGCTTCGACATGAAGCTCCGGGAGATCTCCGACATCGCCGGCAAATCCGCCTTTAAGGTCTTTTCCGCCGTCGTCGAATCCGGCGGCATCGTCAAAGGCCTGTGCGCCCCCGGCGGCGGCAAGAAATACTCCCGCAGCGATATCGAAAAAACCCTGGCCGACTTTGTCGCCGATTTCGGCGCAAAGGGATTGGCATGGTTCAAGGTGGAAGCCGACAACGGAAAGCCCGTCCTCAAGAGCAATCTTGTTAAGTTTTTCACCGCCGAGCAACAGGAACAGATGCTGCAGCGATTCGGCGCCGCCGATGGCGACCTGATCCTGCTGGTCGCAGGGCCCGCCGGCCAGGTCAACAAGGCCCTGGCCCCGCTTCGTGTGCGGATCGGAAAAGAACTGGGACTGGTCCGTCCCGACCAGTACGAATTCGTCTGGGTGGTCGATTTTCCGCTGTTCGAGTGGAATCCGGATGAGAAACGCTTCGACTCGATGCATCACCCGTTCACCTCGCCGATCGAAGAGGATATGCACAAGCTGGAAACCGATCCCGGCAATATCCGCTCGCAGGCCTATGATCTGGTGGTCAACGGTTCGGAAATCGGCGGCGGCAGCGTTCGTATCCACAATCCGGCGCGACAAGCCAAAGTGTTCGACCTGCTGAATATTACCCGCCAACAGGCCGAAGATCGTTTCGGTTTCTTCCTGCGGGCCCTGGAATATGGCGCGCCGCCCCACGGCGGGATCGCTTTCGGCCTGGACCGGTTGATCATGATCCTGACCGGCACCGACAATATTCGCGATGTGATTGCGTTCCCGAAAACCCAGCGAGGTCAATGCCTGATGACCGAGGCCCCCAGCACCGTCGAACTGGCGCAGCTCAACGAGCTGAACCTGCGGGTCCAGATGCACTCGCACGGCAAACATCAGCCGGAGTGACGCGCCGGACAGACCCCGGCCGCGGGCCATTGGAAGGATTGCCGGATGGCTTCACGATGGATCGAGACCTTGAATACCTGGCTCCATCGGGCGCGACTCAGGCCCATCTCTCTGGCGGCCAAGTTCCGGCTCCAGTTCGGGCTGGCGATTCTGCTCAGCTTGACGGTGGCCCTGTATATCCCCTATCTCTGGATGGGCAAGCTCACCGAAAAAATCGCCCTGGATTCCGGACGCGCGGTGTCATCAACGGTCGTCGAACGCCATTTCCAGGTCGCTGCCGGCAACCCCAAAGGCCTGCCGCTCCTCGGAGACATGCAGATCGTCCAGGATCCCAACCAGACGATGATTCGCTGGATCCGACTGGAAAAATCCGACACGCCGCTTCCGACCAATCTGGAGTCGCGCGTCCGTCGGAGTATCGAAACCCTGCGAACCGACGCAAGTCGCGAAGAAATGGCCTGGACGACCTTTCCCGCTTCCGGGCCCACATATCGATATGTCCGGATCATTCGAAGCGATGATTTGTGCCTGACTTGCCATACCGCCCAGGGTTCGGCATCGCCCTTTGCCAAGCATGAAGTCATCGGTGCCATCCAGGTCCAGATTCCGGTTCGGGAACGGGCCAAAACCCTCCTGATCAATCGGATCGCCGTCATCCTGGCCGGTTTGCTCGCCGCCACCGCGGCCATGGTGGCGTTTTACGCCATCACGCAGCGGACCATCCTGCGACCCATCCGCCAACTCCGCGCCATGGCCAACAACATCGCCGACGGAAACCTCGAACTCCGCAGCGCCCTCAAAAGCGGCGACGAATTCGAAAAGCTTTCCGAGGCCTTCAACCACATGCTGGATGTTCTTCAGGAATCCCAGACCCGCCTTCGCCACGCCAATGTCCAGCTCGACGCCAAGATTGCCGAACTGTCGGAACGAAATATCGAATTGTTCCGGGCCAACAAACTCAAAAGCGAGTTTCTGGCCAACATGTCGCATGAAGTCCGCACCCCGCTCAACGCCATCCTGGGATTCGCCCAGTTGCTCCATGAAAAACCCGGCGCCGATCTGGAAAAATCCCGCCGGTATGCCCAGAACATCATCGCCAGCGGCCGCGCCCTGCTGAATCTGATCAACGATCTTCTGGATCTGGCCAAGGCCGAGGCCGGCAAGATGGAACTCCACATCGAAAAAACCGCTCTCGGCGCCCTGTGCGAGTCCATCGCCGAATTTTTCGCGCCCATCAGTATGGAAAAGGAACAGCATGTGACCCTGTCGGTGGACCCCGAAATCCCGGTCCTGATGACCGATCCCGGAAAATTGCGGCAGATTCTGTCGAATCTGTTCAGCAATGCCGTCAAATTCACGCCCGTCGGCGGCCGCATCCGCCTGTCGGCCGTACGGCTCAACGACAAGACTATCCGGATCGCCTTGGCTGACAATGGCCCGGGCATCGCAAAAGAAAATCACCAGACGATCTTTGAAAAATTTCGTCAGGTCGATGGCTCCATCACCCGTCCCGGCCAGGGAACCGGACTGGGCCTGGCGATCAGCCGCGAGCTGACTTCGTTGTTGTCGGGAACCATCTGGGTGGAAAGCGAACTCGGTCATGGAGCGACCTTCTTCGTGGATCTGCCGATTGTGATTCAGGCGGCTTCGTCCAATCCATCCTGATTCGGCCCCGACAATCTCACCACGGCAAATGACAGCGATAATGGCGACCGAATAGTCCGATCGTCCGCATGGCCGCCAACCCCAGAAGAGCCGCCAGGATGTTCCCCGCCCAGTGCAGCAGAAGAATCGATCGGGGCTGATCCCGGACCGGATTGTATTGTGCCGACGCCAGTTCAGCCGCCCCGGCCAGAACAAATGTCCCAACGACCACGGCATACGCTCCCGGAGCGCGAAAAATCGGTTTAAGAAGATAATCCGGACGAAAAATACTGTAGATTTCCGGGCCGCTGTTCAAAATCAGCAGGGCCATCGGAAACAGAACAAAACCTCCCAGCGTCAGCGCATGCCACAGCCACGGAGAGCCATAATCGTGACATTTCATCCAGTTTACC
This sequence comes from uncultured Pirellulales bacterium, assembly GCA_964643355.1. Lineage (GTDB taxonomy): Bacteria > Planctomycetota > Phycisphaerae > Sedimentisphaerales > Anaerohalosphaeraceae > FEN-1350. The sequence goes on along the minus strand of CAZXPW010000027.1, from coordinate 34,138 downwards.
AAATAAAGAAACGGCAGCTCCATCAGAATCAGCGCCGAAACAAACAGATACAGAGATTTGATCACGCCTCCGATAAATTCAAATCCGCTGCCGATCTCCGGCAGGAGGTATTCGTCCCAGTCGATCAGAGTATTGGCGATGGTGTCCATGTAATACCCGATCTGGCAACCCCAGGTGAGAACGATGGCAATCCATCCGATGGGCGCCAGCAGAACAAATCCCGGCATCTGTGCCGAAAGATCGAAGTTGGCCAAAAAAAACCGAAAACTAACCAGGACAACCAGAAACACGATTGCGGTGACGCTCTCGCGGCGAAAAAAAGCCGTCCAGGTCCGAACCAGCGCCGCTCGATAAAATCCCGGCAAAATCGCATCCGGTGTCGGTTTGACCGTTACGGCCTTGCCGCCGTCGATCTTGGGAATGACAAACCGTTGCTGACACCGCGTACAACGAGCGGTCTTGCCGGCGTGCTGATCGGCGAATCCGCAGATCTGACCGCAACCGGGACATTGGAATGAAATCGTCATGACCCGCCCCTATTCGTCGATGTCGGAGTCCGACTTCATCGCGTCTTCGAAGCTGTTGATGTCGTTGGCCCACTTCTGCGCCTCCAGCAGATCGATCTCATGCCGCTTGACCAATTGGGCCAGGTGCCGCTCGAAGGTGATCATCTTTTCCGTTTGCTGATTCTTGGTCTTGGTCTGCATGATCGAGTAAATCTGCTCGACCTTGCCCTTGCGGATCAGATTGGCCACCGCGTAGTTGTTGTTGAGGATCTCCATCACCACGACGCGACCATTCCCGTTCTTGCGGGGAATCAGCTTCTGACTGACCACATACGCCAGCCCCAGCGAAAGCTGGTTGCGGACTTCGTCCTGTCGTCCGGCGGGGAAAAAGTCCAGAATCCGGGTAATCGATCCGGTCACATCCCGCGTGTGCAGCGTGGAAAAGACCAGGTGACCCGTCTCGGCCGCCGTCAGCGTCAGCGAGACCGTTTCCGAATCCCGCATCTCGCCGACGAAGATCACATCCGGATCCTCCCGCATCATCGACCGCAGTCCCGACTCGAAGCTGCGGACATCCCGCCCGATTTCCCGCTGAGAAATCAAACTATTCTTTTGCGAGAACATGTACTCCACCGGGTCTTCGATGGTGATGATGCGGCAGGCGCGGTCGGCGTTGATCTTCTCGATAATCGAAGCGATGGTCGTGCTCTTGCCGGCCCCCGTGATTCCGGTAAACAGCACCAGCCCGTGCGTCCGACGGGCGATGTCCCGCCAGACATCATTCGGAAATCCGATGTCCTGCGGCTTGGGGATATCCGCCCCCAGCGCCCGAATGGCGATCGCCAGCCCTTCGTAGTCGCGGAAGGCGTTCATTCGGAAATGCAGATCGCCGAACTGGTAGGAACAATCGACCGTAAAATCCCGCTCCAGAACGGCGATATCGCTGTCGCTGAGTAGCGAATAGATCAACGGCCGGGCCAGTTCTTCGGTGATGACCGCGCCCTTAAGCTTGACCAGGTCGCCGTCGATTCGATATGCCGGCACGGTCCCGATCTTGATGTGCAGGTCCGAGACCCGCATGGCCCCCTGTCGCTGAAAATACGCCAGCATATCCGTCATGCTCAGTTTGACACCCTCGCCGGCCGGATAGACCTTGGCATCGACCGAATATCCCGCTCCCATGATTGTCCCTTCTGCTATCGGAATCCCGTTTTATTCTCATTATACCATCGGATTGCGGAAAAGAAACCTCTCGCCTCGGCGAATTCCCCGTTGGACCGCGCCGATGGTTTCGGTACAATAAACCGGGCAGATCCGCTGGGGATCCGAGAATCATCGACTCGTTGCTCAAAACATGGTTCATGCAGATTCATCTGATCGACTGGACAAGATTCGGGAAGCGATCAAATCCTTTCCGACAACCCCCGGTCTGTACTTCATGAAGGCCGCCGATGACACGGTTCTGTATATCGGCAAGGCCGTCAATCTCCGCAGCCGGGTCACCAGCTACTTCCAGCCCTCCGCCGACCTGTTGGCCTCGCGCGGCCCAAAAATCGTCGAGATGATCGACAAAGTTCAAGCCGTGGATTACCTCCAGACGCCCAGCGAAGTCGAGGCGATCCTGCAGGAAGCCCGGTTGATCAAAGATATTCGCCCTCCGTACAACACCGATCTGGTCGATGACAAAACCTTCCCGTATCTGGAGATCACCACGCGGGACGATTTCCCGGGCGTGTATATCACGCGAAATCCCAAAAGCCGCCGCAGCCGTCTTTTCGGCCCGTTTACCGCCGTGCGCGACCTGCGGGCCGTGATGGTGGTCCTGCAGAAAATCTTCCGTTTTCGTACCTGCGGTCTGGAGATCCGCGCCGGCGATGAAAAGCGGCGGTTTTTCCGACCCTGCCTGCTGTTCAGCATCCATCAGTGCGCCGCTCCCTGCGCCGACCGCATCGGCAGGGACGAGTACCGTAAGATCATCCGGGACCTGATCCAGTTCCTGCAATCCAAACGCTCGACCGTCCTGCGACAGCTTCATCGGGAAATGGAGGATGCGTCCAAACGCTTGGACTTCGAAACCGCCGCAACCTGCCGCGACCGGATCCAATGGATCGAATCCCTCGACCGCCGCGGGACCGTCGAAGGCAATGTCCAGCCCGAAGTCTTCGCCGGCGACCCGACCGAAGCCGTCGAACAACTCCAACGGCTTTTCGATTCCGACCAGCCCATCCGGGTCGTCGAAGGGTTCGACATCGCCCATGTCGGCGGCAGCGAGACCGTCGGATCGATGGTGCAGTTTATCGACGGCAAACCCTTCAAGAGCGGCTACCGACGATTCCGCATCAAGACCGTCGCCGGCATCGACGACTACGCCTGCCTGAAGGAGATCGTCCTTCGTCGGTATGATCGCGTGGTCCAGGGCGAGGAGCTGTGGCCCGATCTGGTGCTGATCGATGGCGGCATCGGCCAGCTTCACGCCGCCCAGGAGGCCTTCAACAAACTAAAGGCCCACCCTCCGATTCTGGCGTCGATCGCCAAAAAAGAGGAACTCATTTATCGACAGGGGGCTGAAGAACCGATACAACTGGCACCCAACTCGCCGGTCCGCAAACTCCTGCAATATGTCCGGGACGAGGCCCATCGCTTCGCGCAGCACTATCACCATCTCCTGCGCAGCAAAAAACTTCTCGATGGAAAGGAATGAACGCCTCGACGAGCGGCACCGAGATCCGCAGGATCGGATCTTGGCGGATAATCATACGGTGACCGGCCGGATCAGACCTTTGATACACCGATCCTCGCCGAAACGGCCGACTTCCGCTTCATACAAACGGTTCGGATCGGCCAGAACTCGCACGGATTTCGAAAGCGGCGCATCGCCTTTGCGCCCGAGTTTCCGCGGTGCGATATAGATACAAACGGCATCGGCCAGTTTGGCCTTCACGAAACTCTCCAGGATCGTCGGCCCGCCCTCGACGAGGAGTTGTTGGATTCCCCGTTTGCCCAGTTCGGATAGCAAAGCCCCCAGATCGCAGTGCTGTTCTCGACCAGGGACGGACACAATTTCTACGCCCTTCTCGCGAATAAATCGAATGGCTACACGGTTCCAGAAACCCTGTCGGGCGGTCGCGACCAGCGTCGGAAATTTCCGCGCGTCCAGTACGCGACTATAAGGGGGAATTCGTAACCGGCTATCGACGATCACCCGTAGTGGCCGCTTGCCCAGCGCCGGCCGAGGGATCAGCAGCGGATCATCCGCGATCACCGTGTTAACGCCGACCAGGATCGCCTGACACCTGCGGCGAAGTCGGTGAACGGCGCGGCGACTCTGCGCGTTGGAAATCCATCGTTGCCGTTCTGTTTTCTTGTAAGCCAGAAATCCGTCGCGGCTCTGGGCCCACTTGAGGATCACCCACGGCCGACCCGTCCGGGCGAAATGAAGAAACGGCGCATTGAGCAGCGTCGCCTCCCGGTCGCACAGCCCGACCTCCACGGAAATCCCCGCCTTTCGCAGCCGCGCAAAGCCCTTGCCCGCCACATGCCGGGCCGGATCTCCGATCGCCGCAACCACGCGCCCGATCCCCGCCGCGATGATTGCCTCCGTACACGGCCCCGTCTTGCCGGTATGACAACACGGCTCCAGGGTCACGAACATCGTTGCCCCGGCCGGATCATGGCCTCGCGCGGCACAATCCCGTAATGCCTCGATCTCCGCATGCGGTCCGCCGAAACGGCGATGATAACCCCGCCCGATGATTTTTCCCTCACGGACGATTACGCAGCCGACGGCCGGATTGGGTTCGACCCGACCCAGCCCCTTGCGCGCCAGTCGCAAGGCCATTTCCATGAATCCTTGCTCGTCCCTCACTGCGACGGCTCCCCCCGACCGATCATCCGCAGAAATTCCGCCTCGTCGATCACCTTTACCCCCAGCTCGCGGGCCTTGTCCAGCTTGCTTCCGGCCTTCTCACCCGCCAGCACAAAGCTCGTCTTCTTGCTGACGCTCCCCGCCGCCTTGCCGCCCAGATCCTTGATCGTCCGTTCGATTTGCTCGCGATCAAAATGCTTCAGCGTCCCCGTCACCACAATCGTCTTGCCCGCCAGCGACTGATCTTCCCGAATTTGACGAACCGGTTCCGGATGAACGCCCGCATCCAGCAATTCTCGAATAATCCGGAGATTTTTCTCGTCGTGAAAGAAATCATAAATGCTTTGGGCGATCACCGGCCCGATCTGATCGGTCGATCCCAGCGTTTCCATGTCGGCCTTCATCACCGCTTCCAGCGTTCCAAATCGATTCGCCAGAATCTCCGCCGATTGCCCACCGACATGTCGAATCCCCAGCCCCGCTATCACTCGCCACAAAGGCCGATGTTTGCTGTCCTCAATCGCCCCGATGACATTGGCTGCGCTCTTATCGCCCATCCGCTCCAACTGCACAACTTGCGCAAAGGTCAGCTTATACAGATCCGCAATGGATCGTACCAATCCCGTTTTAATCAACTGCTCCAGCAGCGCCGGACCGAGATTGTCGATATCCATCTGTCCACGCCCGACAAAATACTTCAGCCGTTCCAGCAACTGTGCCGGGCAATCCGGATTGACGCAGCGGAGATACACGCCCTTTTCGTCTTTGCGAACCGCTCCGCCGCATTCCGGACAGGTTGTCGGCAGTTCGAATGGTCGTGTGGAAAACAAGGACCGTCCCTTTTCGACGACGCCAACCACTTGCGGAATAATCTCGCCGGCCTTCTCGATTATCACCGTATCGCCGATTCGTACATCCAGTCGCTGAACCTGCTCGAAATTGTGCAGCGTGGCTCGTTTCACCGTCGTGCCTGCCAGCGGAACCGGCTTGAGATTTGCCACCGGCGTCAGCGTTCCCGTCTTGCCCACCTGTACCTCGATCGACTCGACAATCGTTTCGGCCTGTTCGGCCGGAAATTTGTACGCGATACACCACCGCGGCGCCCGCCCCGTCGTGCCCAGTTGCTGTTGCTGATCGTAACGATCCAGCTTGATGACCATCCCATCGATCGGATAGTCCAGCGAATCCTTCTTGCGATGCCACGAATTGCAGATCGAAATAACCTGATTGATATTGGCCGCCTTTTCGATATGCGGATTCACCGGCAGACCGAATTCTTTCAGCCGCCCAAGTCCCTCCCAATGCCCCTCGGCAATCGGTTCGCTGCTCTCGCCGACCAGATACGCGAAAAAGGCCAGTCCCCGCGTCGCGGTAATCCGCGCATCCAGCAACTTCAGAGATCCCGCCGCCGCGTTCCGCGGATTGGCAAACTCCGCTTCGCCCGCTTCCTGCCGCAGGCGATTGAGTTCCTCAAACGCCGGCCGCGGCATATACACTTCCCCCCTCACCTCCAGCATTTCCGGAATCTTCGACCCCGCAAGCTGCAGCGGCACTGAGCGGATCGTCCGGACATTGGCCGTCACATCGTCACCGGTCTCGCCGTCGCCGCGCGTGGCCGCCCGCACCAGCCGCCCTTGCTCGTACCGCAAACTCATCGCCAGCCCGTCAATCTTCAACTCGACGACAAATCCATATTCCCGATGGCCCAGCCCTTTGGCCACGCGCTCGTCAAACGCCCGCAACTCCTCGTCGCTGTAGGTATTGTCGATGCTCAGCATCGGCACGGTGTGTTTGACCGACTTGAATTCATCCAACGGACGCTCGGATACCCGCTGGGTCGGCGAATCGGGAGTGATCAGTTCCGGGTGTTCTGCTTCCAGCCGCTTGAGATCGGCAAACAGCCGGTCATATTCGGTATCGCTGATTTCCGGCCGGTTGTGGACATAATACAAAATATCATGCCGCCGGATCTCGGCCCGCAATCGCTCAATCTGTTGTTGGATGGATTCGGACTTCACGCCGGATTACGATCACACCTGGCCAACCAGTACGACATAGTTCTTCCCGTAGACTTTCGCGCACTTCGGACAGGTGGTGTAGAACATATAGAGTTTCTTGATCTGCAAACCCCGGGTCTGGATAAATCGCTTGATCTCCTTGATCCACTGGGGAATATTCTGGTAGGGTCCCTCGAATACCTTGGTCAGAAAAGTCCCCGAGATCCGCTCCATGCGGGCCTTGGGGACCTCTTTGGAAACGGCGATATAAAGATCCGATCCCCACAAGGAATTTTCGTCGCAAAGCAAAATCGGCGTGTCCGCCAATGCACCCGCTTCCTGGATCCTCTTCATATTGCGGACCATCACCCGTCCAAAATTCAGCGGAATATGGAAAAAGCTTCTGACACGGTCCTTGACGAACAACTTGTCCTTCCAGACATGTTCCGTTTCCTCCCACGGCTTGGGGTCAAACCGGGGACAGCAACCGGTCTCGGCGTTCTCATACAGTTTGTCCATTGTTGGAACCTCCCGTATTCCTGAGTTTATGAAGACTACCCGCAAAATCTATTATTCAATCCCCATGCGTCTCTGACAAGTAAATTTTCCCCCAAGGGAAGGCCAAAACTGACAAATCCTGGGATTTCCCATTGATTTTTTAAGGGGAAAACACCCGATAATAAACGGCTTGGATAGAGGCGCCCTCAATCTATTAAACAATAGGATGACGAACCGGAGGTGCTGTATGTTGACCGGCCGTATTCGGATAATCGTATCCCGGTTATATTCGTTCATCGAATCGGAACGGAGGATTGGGGATAGGGATCGCCGCCCGGTTTTTTGGGAGTCGCCATCGTTATGGCATCGACCTTGATCGTCGCCGGCGCGCGGATGATGTCCAGCAGGGTCTTTTTGCTTGCCTCGATCTTCCAGACGGCCATCTCCGGAACATTGTAGGCATACAGAAACGAATCGTAAAATTCCGGATCCTCCTGCGGCAGAACAAACGGCTTGCTGGCCTTGCCGGATTCGTCGATGTAGGCGAAATAGATGTGCGTGAACAATCCCGTCGGACGCTTGGAACTGAACGCGATCCACCGGCTGTTGGCCGACCATGAATGCCACGAATCCACAAATTCGCTGTTGCACTCCAGCTTGTGTGTCTGCCCGCTGTCCAGATCCATCAGGTACAGATCGCTGGACGGTTGATAAATCGCAAAACACCCGTATGCGCAGGCGGTAAACAGAAGCCATCGGCCATCGGGCGAAATCCGCGGTGCCAGACAGCTTAACCCCAGCTTCGCGGCCGGAACGACCGTTTCAACCGAACCCCACGCGTCCGTTTCCACATCATACGATATCCGCTTGATGTCATACCGCAGCTTGTCATAGTCATCCGGCGGAAACCGGTTCTTGTCCGTCCACAGTTTGGGCGCGCTGGCGAAATACAGGTATTTCCCGTCCGGGGACCACGATGGCTGAGTTTCCAGTTGCGCTTTGTCCGCAATCGCGGGAACGGTTTTGGTCTTGTTGCCCTCCAGCGTCAGATACCCCAGCAGCGAATCAAATTCCACTACATCGCGGACTTCCGTCCGAGTCGTGTGGAAAAACATCCGGACATCGAACATCGAATACGCGACCGCTTTTCCCGACGGGTGCCAGGTCGTGTGCCCGAAATTGGTGCCGATCTTATTGATCCGGTCGCCCTGGATCAGCATCGTTCCGCTTCCAAACACCGGACTTCGCACTCCGAAGGTCATCGTTCCGGGATGGTTCCGATCCAACTGGTGACAATTCACGCAGCCGTCCCGAAATCCCCGTCCATGGATAATCTCCCGCTGTTCGAATGTTTCCAGACTCCGCTGATAAATCCCCACATCATGGTACCGATTGAACTGCGGCCGTAACAATCGATAAGTCAGATAAGGATCAACCGGTTCTTTCGCCACCGAAATGGCAAACGACGGATACCGTTGCCAGCCGCCTCGGCTCTTCACGAAAATTTGCGCCTGCAAATCCCCGCCCGCCGTCGCCCCAACCGTCCGCTTCCACGCCTTCTGAGGAAATCGAATCTGTCCGTTCCGGCTGACCGTTCGTATCTCGGTGTCTCCGCGGCCGGTCAGAACGACAAGATATCGCGACCCTTCCGCGAGAATCCGAAAATTCAGCGGCGCGATATTCGGAGGGATCGTCACCCCCGCATAGTCCGGTTCCAGCCCAACGGCCGTTTCCACCGGGGAAAATTCGATCGGAGAGGAAATCGTGTTTGTTGCCGTCCTCCACAAGACCCATCCTCCCGCGGCCAGCAGGACCGCTATTCCGACGATTGGCCAACGCTTCACGGCCGGACTCCCGATTGATTGAACATACTGTAATAAAAATAGCTGTTGCCGAATTCCGGCGCCAAAGCCACCCTGGCCGTCTGTCGATCCGATCGGTATTCGCGGAATCGCTGACCGATCATCCGATACTGGTTGACGATCTCCGGATCGATCTGCCAACCCTGCAAGTCAATCTTCCCCCGCGTCTTATCCAGCGCGATCATCGCCGCCTCCGCGTAATGCCGCGGCAACCGCGGATATCCAAGGTCCTTCAATCGGTAAAATTGAGATACCGCTTTTTCCTGTTGCAGCGTGATCAGATAATAGGCCATCAGATATTCAAAGGCCATCCGATTTCCCGGGTTGGTAGCCAACAAATCCAGCAAAATCTCATCCGGAGTTGTTTCGCGGGATTCGTGGTTCCGGCTGACCAGGCCGATGCCCGAACGCAGGGCCGATGGTTCCCGCCCAAGGGCACGCGATTCCGCGATCTTCGGAGCAAATTGGGCCTCCAGCCAATGAGCCGGTTGCTTCCGGAGAGCCGCCTCGAAAATTCCGGCCGCCTGGACCTGTCCTTTCGCCCGCGCGATTGCCGCCAGTCGTTCGAGGATAAACGGACAGTTCCCCTGAATCTCCAGAATCTCCGTGGCATAATGCTCCGCCGGATTCAGACCGTCCAGGTCCAGCATCAATCCGCTGATCTTATCGTATTGGAGCGTCTCCGCGAGACCTTCCACGGTATAAAACAGCAAAGCGTGAATGATTTGCGGATACTCGAACATCCGATCCCCCATTTGACCAAGGTGAACCAGCGCCCGATTGGTGTCATGAACCGTCGTCAGGTGAAAAACGCCTTGTCTCTTGAGTGCGTCGGCGGCATGGACGACCTGCTGCCATTGTCCGTTCCGGGCGGCCAGTCCCGCCTCAAGATTCAGCGGATGACTGTCAAAGATCAGGTTCCATCGCCGGGAATACTCCAGCCCCAGCGCCGACAATCCCAACATCAGGATATACGGGATCGCGATACGCATATAAGTCTTCGCCCGATTGCGATCGTGACCTCGCGGCTTGCCGGCCCGGGGATGGGCCGCGACCGTTTGTTTTCGCCGCAGCCATCGATGGACCAATAGATTGCCAAGATACAAAACGACCGTCGCCGCCACAATTGCATCCGCGCAGATTCGCGATAACGGTTTCAATTCCGCCCGCATCGACGGATGGATCGGAAGGTGGATCTTCCAGACCTCCCAGGATTCCAGACAAAACGCCCACCGTCCCGGAATCCAGATTGCCGCCGCCCCAACCCCCGCCAATACGACTCCCTCAAGGAGACGGCCTTCTCCCGCCACTGCGTGGATCACAAGGATTCCGCCGAAAACCATACTCATCGCCCCCGTCCACCAGTACAGGAGGATCATCATTCCGGTAAAAACCGCCATCCGTACGACCGCTTGCCGGGATTCCAATCGTATCGCCGTCGCCGCTGCCGCCAGGTTCATCGCAAGTCCCAGCGAAAGATTCATCGGATGATTGTATTGTTGCCAGATCATCGTCACGCCGATCACCGCCAGCCAGCCGAACAACCGCTTGAGGGCCGGTCTTAAAGAGTGAAACAAAAAACCGCCGCTGAAATACAGCAACCCGCAAACAAAGACGATGGTTGCCGTGCCCAGCCAGGATACGATGAAGGTCTGCGACAAAAAATTCCCGAGATACGATACCAGACCGCCCGCCAGGGAAAGCTGAAGACGAAAAAAATCCCCGCCGGGATTGAAGGTGGGATACTGTGAATAGGTGCCGAAGGTGTAGTAGATCAGATCCGGCCGGATCTGAAGCCACACATAACAGAACAAAGCCGCGAACATCCCGCCCATGACCCAGCGACCCGTCCGCCGGTCAAGTTGATTGGTTTCATTCTCCATCCTGTCGTCCGTTCAACCGGATCAAATCCGGCCCGACCGATCTTCGGTTCGCGTCCGATGAGAGTCGTTATCCGCGCTTGCCCGTGACCCATCGCTCGTCGGCGAACGAATAGCTTACCATCTCCTCCGGCCCAAAGTATAACCCGATCTCGTACTCGGCCGACTGCGGCGAATCCGATCCGTGTATCAGGTTGATCCCCTCCGGCGAACAACTGAAGTCCCCTCGAATCGTCCCCGGCCGGGCCTGTGCCCCGAAAGTCGATCCCATCATCTCCCGGCACATCGCGATTGCGCCCTCGGCCTCCCACACCATCGCCAGCGCCGGCCCCGAAGACAGGTACTCCACCGTTCGTGCGAAGAACGGCTTATCCTTGTGCACCGCGTAATGCCGCTCGGCAAGCTCCCGGCTGATCTGCATCAGTTTGGCCGCAACCAGCTTAAGCCCTTTGCGTTCGAACCGCCGGATCACCTCTCCCGCCAGCCGACGCTGAATCCCGTCCGGCTTGATTATGATCAATGTCCGCTCCGCCATCGTTGTCCTTGGCCTCAGAAAAGTCGGTTCCAGAATAACACTGCCGAACCCAATCGCGGCTCGGCAGTGGTTACTTGTTCGTGTTCCGCCTTGCGGCTATACGCCCGAAGGCACGATATACAACTCCACCCGACGATTGGCCGGATTGCCCTTGTTGCCCGGCTGGTTCGGCTCGATCGGCCGATATTCGCTGAATCCCCTCACGCTGACCCGCTTGGGTTCCACGCCGGCTTTGACCATCACATCCAGAACGCCGATCGCCCGGTGCGCCGACAAGTGCCAGTTGGTCGGATGCCGCGGCGCGGCAAACTTGATCGGCTGATCGTCCGTATGGCCGGCGATGATCACATCGAAATCCTTGCCCTCAGCCCCGTTCATGATCGCGCAGAACTTCGTGATCTGCTCGGCCGCCTTCGGCTCGACCTCCGCGCTGCCCGACTTGAATAGCAAATCGCTCTTGAACTTGAGCATCCCGGATTCCTCGTTGTAGGTCACATCCGGATTGGCCGCCGCGAATTCCTTCAGCTTCAAGCTCAGGTCCGTCGGAAGCTTAGTGCCCGTCTTGAGCAACTGTTGCTGCAACCGTTCGATTAACGCCTTCTTCTCGGCGATATCCTTCTCCAGCGCCGCGATCTCCGCGTCCTTGGCGCCCATTCCCGCCCCACTGGAACTTTTGAGCGTATCCAGTTGTTTCTGAAGCTGGGCCAGCATCAGATTGGCGCTGTTCAGCTCGCTCTCCAGATCGCTGATCCGCTGCTGCTGAATGCGGTTCTGCGCCTTGATATCGTTATACTGCTCCTCCGAAATACAACCGCTGACCATCACCGCCGCCGCCACTACCGCCGCTACCATCAAATCCCTTATGTGCCTCATGGCAATCCCTTTCTTGAAGTTCCCTCTCACTGGTTGGCGCAATCATCGCCACCTATGTCGTCCAAAACAATCTTATATCGGCTGGCGGCCGGAAAACCCATGAAAGAATGCTTCCCCAAAAACCTCGATCTCATTCCAAAAACGGTTTTTTTCTGGTTGAGACTCGTGATTATCGGTCCACAAACGGAAGAGGGGATTTCCGATCGCCCCGGGAAACCGTAGAGAGTTTATTTTCCTTTTTTCTTCTTGGTGGCCGGCGGTGCTGCGACCGGTGCCACGGCCTTCTTTTCCCTTTTCGGCCGCCCCGACATCCCCGCGATGGCCACCAGCAGCAGGATCAGGACGCTTAACGCAATCGCCACCACCCAGATCAGCGGAAGCTCCATGAACATTTCTTTTCCGGCCCCGCGGAGCAGGCCCGGAACAACCCCCCGAAACGCCGACAGAATGATCATACCGATGACCAGCATCGCCGCCAGAGGGATAAACAAAACGATCGAACACAGATTGTCCGCTCCCGTGGGAATCGGCTCGGCATAGGCCGCCATCCCCACAGGTCCCATCGGCATCGTCGAAACGGCTGCCATCGAAACCGGCTCGACCGCTTGCGGGGCTTGCTCTTCAGATTTCTCAAAAATCCGGTCGGCCTGACCGGCCTCTTCCCCTCCCGCCGCAGCCGCCGCGGCGGCCTCTTCCTTGGCCGACGGCAGAATGTCGTCCAAAACCGCTCCCAGCGAAGTATCGTCCGCCTGCAGCGACAGATCCAAAAGGCCCGATCCGCTGCCAACGCTTTCCATGTTGATATCGTCGTCCAGCCCTCCGGATACCTTCGCCGATTCATCCTCGGCCACCGTTTCGCCCTTGGTATCGTCGGCCAGTTTGTACCCTTCGTCGGTCTCGGCCAGAATGTTGATCCCCCCCGTGCCCAGCTTGGTGTCCGATTTGGCGATCTCGCCCAGCTTGTCCAGACTCAGATCGTCCTCCGACAGCTTCAGCCCAATATCCCCGTCGTCTTTGCCCTTGCCCTTGTCCAGCCCGATTTCGCCGCTTTCGTCCAGCAGCAGCGATATCTCCGAACTGGCCGCCGCGTCGGCCTTGGACACCTCCGCCGCCGCCGAAAGGTCCACCTTGCCAAATTCCTCCGACAGCTTGTCCACCTCGTCCACCTTGAAGAACAACTTGGCCCCGTCGCGAAACTCTCGCAACTTCCCTTCGCGCACCAATTCCTTGATTTCCGCCTCGCTTTTGTTCAGTTTTGCGGTCACTTCTTCCAGCGTATAAAACTTGCCCGCCATAGTGGTCTTCCTGCCTGGACTTCCGTTCTTGTTCGACCCGTCGGATTTCCGTTCCCGACCCCCCGACCCCGGCCGGAAACTTCCACGCTCTATTATACGCTTGCTTCCACCCCTTGCAAGCGAATAAATTTCGATCCGGGAAAGCCCCCCGGTCCGTCGCGTCGAATCAATCCAGATACCCCATCAGTGCCACCATGGCTTGCTGCTCCTCCGTCAAAACCTTGCGCAACTCCTTCTGGGCTTCGGGTAGTTGCCGGGCCGCGGTCTGGCGTTTCTCGCGCAGGACCGACAGGTTCTTTTGAATCTCCTCCGGCCGGCCGGATCCTGTTTCCAGAGTATTCAGCAGCGATTCGGCCGCCCGTTCGACCTCGTTCATCTCTTCGGTCTTTTTTGTGTCCGAGGGCCGGGTCCACTTCCATCCCGACTGGCTCCATGCCTCCGGCGTTGTTCCATCTGAATTTTCCGTCGGAGTCCATTCTTTTCCGCCGATGATGACCCCGCTGGAACCGCCTCCAGAAGCGACTCCCCTCCCAAATCCGCCCGTAGGATTGCGCAGTGTACCTCCGCTCCTCCCGGGACGGCCTCCGTCGCTCCCGCTTGCCTGGACGGATCCCCCTGAACCGCCAAAAGCGCTGAATGTCACGATCCGGATGCCGTATTGCGTCTGTTGCACCAGATCCCGGACCCGGCTGAATTTCGGATAGATCGTTTTCCACTCGTCTTCGCTGATCCGCAACGAAGTGCGGATCGCCTCGTCCCGCTGCCGATTCAGATCCCGGTTGCGCTCCGCGGCCTCCTGCAGCATCTCTTTTTTCCGCTTATCCGTCTCCAGTTCGCCCTGTTTTTTCCAGGCCTCGACCTTGGCCTCGAACTCTCGTTGGAGTTTCTCCGGATTGGGAGGGGCCGACATCCTGGATCCCCCGGTTCGAAACTGGCGATAAACCTGTGCCGGAGCCAAGACCGCCAAGAGGGGTACCAAAATCCCAACCGACAATCCGATCATAATCTTTCGAGTCATCATATCCGGTCTCCTTGTTCAACCGTCATATCAATAGGTTATCACACGAATGTTCTTGCGATATTCTTCCTTCGTCATCCGGCCTTCGGCAGCCGCATCGACGGCTCCTTTCGAAACCCGGAGAATCAGCGCCGAAGGATTGTTCCGGCCGGCCGCCGCACTTGGCGTGGATAAATCGATTAAGGCCTTCCCGTAAAAATACTCAAATCCGATTTTCGGCCGTGGCGGCCTGCATTGGACGGCCACCACGATCCATTCCTTCTCCGAAAGTCCCCGGATGTTGGAACCATGCCGGATCCCCTCCGCCAGCGTGTCCTTCAGCCGTTCGATTCGCTGAGCATCATACGAAACCTCCGCCGGCTTGCGAGAAGGACGACTGTTCCAGATCCGATCTTTGGCGGTTTCCCACACCAGATCCTTTCGGTCTTCTTTGGAAGATGCGCCGCTTTTTCCCCGGCCGATCAGGGGGAAATCCACATACAACGGAAACACCGCCCCATACCCCTCGATGTAGGTACTGCGGTTCCGTTGTCCGGACTCAGGGAAGGACCCCGACAAATCCCCCCCAACCATCTCGTCCGGCCGAATCAGCAGGGGACGCAGGCCCTCCTGAAGGATCTCCGAAAAAACGACCATATCCTCATGGAGTTGGCGAAGCTGATTCGGATCCGGATTCTCGCCGGGCAAAATCAGCGTTGCCGTCGTGAGGGAATCCGAAACGGATTCGGAGGTTTCCAAGGACGAATTCCATTCGTTTCCAAACGAGCCGCCGAATTGAAATCCCTTTTGAAAGGTGCTGCCCCCCTCGAAACGGATTCCTTCGCCCGTATGTTCCGAAAATCCGGCGCCAAAGGCGGTATGGCTCCCTGCTTTCTGGTTGTTTTCGTCGTTGAATAGAATCGGCGAAGAATCGGCTCCCAGCGCCCATCCCGAACCGATGGTGAACAGCACGCCCATTTCCAGTACAGACAATCGGAAGATCATAATGGCCTCCCTTGAATCGGATCCTCAGACATCCGATCCGATGAACGATGGTTTTCGTTTGGGTTTCGCGATTGTTCCACATAACGCCGGGTTCGGATGAACTCCGTTTCCGTCATCTTCGCTAACTTGGCCAGGTCCCGGTATAACATCTCTCGCTCCTCGCTGCGTTTTCCATCCAATACCGTCAAGGCGGTGGTCAGCCATTCCCGATCCCGATTCAGCGTTTGCGTCAGCGAATCGGCGGTCTCCTTGAGCTGCTGCGAAAATTCGTTGCCGAGTTGTTGTCGGATGAAGTCGCGATCTTGTTCCCTCTCGTTTCGGACCTGGGTCAGGATCTCCGCGGTCAGTTCCTCCCGGATCGTGGAGCCAAGGAAATCGGCCTGCGTTTGAAGGATCCCGCGAAATCGCCATTGCGTACTGAAAATCCCCGCACAAAATCCGATCGCCAGCAAAAGCCCGGCCGCAACGGCCCTCCAGAACGGAAAGCCCCTGCTTCGAGAGAAAACGACCGACGCCCTTTTCCCGCCCTCCCTCCGGACGGCTGTCAGCGTCCGGTCCAGACCCGACCGCAGTTGGGGCTCCAGTGCCGATGCCCAATCCGATAGCGTCTGGTCTTGCCGTCGCAGTTGGTCCCAATAACGGCGACAATCGTCGCATCCCTTCAGATGAAGCTCGACCTGTTCCCGTTCGCTGTCCGGCAACGGGCCGGCAATCTGGTCGGCCAGGAAGTCTCGAATTCGATGACAGGGTCTGTCCATCAGGATTTCTCCTCAAGCAGTTCGTACAATCGGGCGCGGGCACACCGCATCCGCAGATACAAATTCGATTTGGAGATCTGCAACGCCTCCGCGATTCCATCCGCATCCTTCCCGTCAAAGTAAAACATCAGGATGGGAATTCGCAGATCTTCGGGCAGTTTTTCGATCGCCCCCAGAACATCGATCGAACGGTCGGGTCGTTCCTCCGGTTGTGCCTGTCCGAATTCCGTCTGATGTTTTGCGAGAGCGCGTCGCTTTCGGGTCAAGTCAATACTCAGATGTCTGGCGATCTGCAGGATCCAGGGCCCAAACCGGCCGGTTTCTCGCAACGCCCTGATCTTCTGAAATCCCGCCAGAAACGACTCCTGGGCCAGATCGCCGGCGTCTTCCGGATTCGCCGCAATCCCCAGACACAACGCATACACGGATCGATAATGCCGTACGACCAGTTCCTCGTACGCCCCGCCGTCTCCCAGACGGCTTTGTTCAACCAGCTCCTGATCAGAACCTTTCACCGGCATTCTTCCGTCTCTCCAGACCTCTCATAGAATAAGACGAAACCGGGTACGGGACAGAGCAAAATTTCCGGCTATTTTTTTTATCCCCGTGACAGGCCCAATAATCCCGGCCATGAAGATAATCGATGGATCGGAAATAGAAAATCCTTCTTCTCCGTGCCTTTGAGCCGCACCCGATTCAGCAACCGTTTCACGATCGCCGGCCTGACTTCAGAGGCATCCTAATTATGTATTATAATGACATATATTGTCGCTATATGGCCATAATCCTACATTCCATATCCTATTACCGAAGACTGGCGAGCAACATAATACGACCCTTATCATCTTCTTTTAATCTTTTTATGCTATAGTCCATATCCTTTTTAAGAGAGACCTATCGGATATCCCACTATGACAATAAGATCGGTCAAAAGACCTGCCTGAAATTTCGTAAACCACACAATGATAAGGAATTCCGAAAATTCGGATGATTCGGATCATGGGAAACGATCATAAGGTCTTGTCTGGAAATGACTTACAACAGGCAAAATGCCGATTTTTTCTCTATTGACCCCCTCACATTTGACCCTATTTTATCACGATCTTGCTAAGCAATTATCCCATTACAGCTGCCCATGCCCGCAAACGCACCCACTTCGAATTCGGACAAATAGTGTCATGTATCATGGCGACTTGGCGTGGGAAAACAGCGCAATAAAAAAGGCCGACGCAATCGTGTCGGCCTGCTGAGACAGATTTTGGTATTGGTAAGATATCAAACTGTATAATCCAGTCTCAGCGGAAAAGGTACCGCATATAAGAAGAAAAAGAGCAATTTATCTATGGTTATTATACCACAGATCCGAACTGAGACAAGAGGATTTTCAAAAAATTTCAAAAAATTTTTCCTGCGAGCATTTTCCTGTCGGTCTTTCTGTAACTTATTTTAATTAAGTGACTTATAATTCCTACTTTTTCTTGGAAGAACAAGGGGATTTTGCGGGAATTGTCTTGCCGACAGATTGAATCGCCTTTATGATACCCGCTTTCAGGAGGATTTTGGCATGTTGGCAAAATTGTTCAGTGTTACGCTGGAAGGCATCGACGGCCGCGTTTGCGAAGTCGAGGTCGATATTTCCCGCGGCGGATTCGAAAAACCGTTGATTGTCGGCCTGCCGGATGCGGCCGTCAAGGAAAGCGTCGAACGCGTCCACAGCGCAATCGTCAATTCGGGTTTCAAATATCCGGATACACAATCGCTGGTCAACCTGGCCCCGGCCGATGTCAAGAAGGTCGGTCCGGCCTTCGATCTGCCGATCGCGCTGGGGATGCTCGCCTGTACGGGAAGTTTGCAAAGCGTTTTCTTTAAAGAGGTTATGATCGCCGGCGAACTGGCTTTGGACGGTCGCGTTCGGCCGGTCAACGGGGCTTTGAGCATGGCGATGACGGCGGCGGAAAATGGATTTGCCAAGCTGATCGTTCCGCTGGAAAACGCCGAAGAGGCGGCCGTCGTTCAGACGATCGAGGTCTTCGGCGTGGCGTCGCTGGCGCAGGCGGTGGGATTTTTGTCGGGACAGTTGCCCATCGAGCCGACGACGGTGGATATCGAGTCGCTGTTTGCGGTTCGCAGCCACTACGATATGGATTTTTCGGATGTCAAGGGGCAGGAATCGGTCAAGCGAGCCCTGATCATCGCCGCGGCGGGCGCGCACAATGTGATGATGATCGGGCCGCCCGGGGCGGGAAAAACGATGCTGGCCGAGCGGATGGCGACGATTTTGCCGCCGCTGACGCTGGCCGAATCGCTGGAGACGACGCGAATCTATTCGGTGGTGGGACTGTTGCCGAAGAAAACGCCGCTGATTGCGACGCGGCCGGTTCGCGCGCCGCATCACACGGCCAGCGGACCGGCGCTGGTGGGCGGAGGCAGCACGCCGCGGCCGGGGGAGCTGAGCTTGGCGCATCACGGGATTTTGTTTCTCGACGAATTCGCGGAATTCCAGAGGAATATACTCGAAATGATCCGCCAGCCGCTGGAGGACGGCTCGGTGACGGTCTCTCGGGCCAAGGGGACGATCACTTTTCCGGCGCGGTTTATCCTGATCGCCGCGATGAATCCGTGCCCGTGCGGGTATTTCGGGACCGACAGCCGCAAGTGCAACTGCACGCCGCGGCAGATCGAACGGTATATCGCCAAGCTGTCGGGTCCGCTGCTGGACCGGATTGATCTGCACATCGAGGTGCCGCCGGTGGGCTACCGCAAGCTGCGCGGCAAAGCCGAAGGGCCGACCTCCGAACAGCTTCGGCGGCAGGTGGCGGCGGCGCGACAGATGCAGGCGGCGCGTTTCGCGGCCGATCATCGCAAGGGCAAGCTGACGGGCAATGCGACGATGACGCACCGGCAGGTGGAGGCCTTCTGCAAACTCGACGAGGCCGGCGAGATGTTCCTCAAGCAGGCGATGGCGGAGTTTGCCCTCAGCGCGCGGGCACACGACAAGATTCTGAAGGTTGCGCGGACAATCGCGGACCTGGCCGGATCGGAAACCGTGGCCGGCGAACATGTCAGCGAGGCGATCGGCTATCGCAAACTGGATCGGAAGTTTTAGCGGAGCCACGGAATTTCTCTCAACCGCGGATTTCGCGGATCATGATTCAACCCCCGAAGTTCAACAAATTGAAGTTCCATTTTGGAATATCCAATCGGGGCTACGGATGATACACTCCTTAACGGGACACGACCCAAAAAAAAGAAACGATTCAGAGACCGCGGCGGCTTGATGTTCGGATTTAAGAAGTGGAAACGGAAACGGGCGAGTCAACGGGCATTTCCCGAGGTCTGGAGGACCGTTCTCGAGGAAGGGCTTGCCTATTATGCGGCCTTGTCGGAGGAAGACCGCCAGGAACTGCGGCGGCACATCCTGGTGTTCCTGAGCGAGAAACGGTTTGAAGGGTGCGGGGGGCTGGAGATCACCGACGAGATTCGCGTGACGATCGCGGCCCAGGCCTGTATTCTGCTGCTCCATCGCCAGACGGACTATTATCCGGGGCTGTCGTCGATTTTGATTTATCCGGGGGCGTATATTGCCCCGGAGACGCATGTCCTTCCGGACGGGATTGTTACCGAAGACGCCGTTCATATCGGCGAGTCCTGGCCGCGAGGGTCGGTGGTTTTGTCATGGGAGGATGTTCTGGACGGGATTCAGGACCCTCACGATGGGTACAATGTGGTCTTTCATGAATTCGCTCACCAGTTGGATCAGGATGGGGCGGAGTTTGGAAGCGATTCGGTCTTTCAGGACCGATCCCGGTTTTCGGCTTGGGCGAAGGTCTTTCAGGAGGAGTTTGATCGACTCCGACACGATCTCCGGCACGACCGGCCGACATTTCTGGACGAGTATGGGGCCGGGGATCCGGCGGAATTTTTCGCCGTCGCTACCGAATATTTTTTCGAACTGCCGAGGGAATTGCAGGAAAACCACCCGGATCTGTACCGCGAATTGAAGTTCTTCTACCGGCAGGATCCGGCCGAATGGTGAAGATGCAACAAAGGAGCGAAAGGCAGGAACGGGGGAATGATGCACCCGGTCAATACAAATTTACCATACAAAACATATTCGAAGTTCAAACAGGGAACGATTTCAGGGCGATATCCGCTCAGAAATTCCACAATATCGACCTGCGACAGTCTTTGATCCGCCCACATGGGGGATCGTCTATCATTTGAAGTTCACTTTTGCCCCGATTTCGTTCCTATGATACCATACCACAAGATCAACAGAACCTTTCTCCCCCTCGGATCGAAGGGATGGTTCTGCAATATTCCAGAAAAGGACAAAGACATTGGAATACCAAGGGCCGCCTCTTCGTCTATCTGAATGGGAGAACGCGTTGGTTCCCCACTATCCGAAGCAAGATCGTTACGATACAATCGGATTGCCGATCCGGAGCCGTTTGTGGCAGGTGGTTGACAGGTATGATCAAAAGGTTATCGCATTCCGGACGATAGCGCAATTGGCGTAAGACATAGGGCGACATCCGCGTCGTTTGTGCCCTATTTCGGGACATTCGGTATCGAAAAGGAGTGGAGTATGAAGACATTCCTGCATGCAGGGCTGGGTTTGTTTTTATTGGGGGGTATGGGGATCTGTATGGCTCAGGAAACGCCGGCGGCATTGCCACCCCCACAAGCCAAACCCGGAGCGGAGGACGAAATCCGTCAGCAAACGGCATGGAGACTGTTTTTGGGCGAGAACTTCGACCTGTTTTTTGGAAACGGGACCCCTCGGCCGCAACCTCCGCTTCCCGGACCGCAACCGGATGCGTTTTCAGCGTTTCCGGTCGGACGGTCGGACGGAATTGCCAACGAACTGGAATTCATCGAGCATCTGTGGTCTGAAAACGACATGGTGGATGAATATAAGACTCTGGCCAAACGATCGTATCTGTCGGAAGCCGACCAGGTCCTGTTTGTCCGGTCGGCCTATTCCAGTCTGGATTTTGACCGCAACATCAGCGAGGTCCTGATCGCACTGATCGGAAATCCGTGTTTCAGCGAAGGAGCGCGTGACGCCATTTTGGAAGGGATGAATGCGGGAAAGATCTGGGATTCCAGCCGTCGCAGAAAAATCTTCGAGGCGCTCGAAAATCGGGGGCAGCCGCTTCCCTCGCCGAGAGATCCTCAACGATGGATCGGATATCATTTTTCGCGGTTTCAACGGGCCATCGACGAGCTAACTTCCAAGTCCGCGGAGTATGAACGGCGGCTTGTCGAACTGGAGAAACGGACGCGCGAACTGGCGGAGTTTGATCGGCGCATCGTCGCATTGGAAAGACGGCCGATTCCGCCGGCTTTCGATTTTTCCGGGTTTGACAAACGGCTCGGATCGCTTGAAAAACGCACGGAACAGGCGGATGAGTATGGCAAGCGGATCACAGTTTTGGAAGGTCGGATTCAGGTTCCGGCTGATCTTGAGAAACGGATAACGGCCCTGGAAAAGGCGGTTCAGACTCGCACACGGCCTGCTCCGCCTCAACCCGAACCGTCTGCGGATGTGGAAAAGCAACTGGCCGAATTGCAGGCGAAAGTTAAGATTCTGGAAGCGGAGATGAAAAAGCTGACTGCTCAGCCGCGAACGATTGATCGAAAACTCGAAAAGGCACCGGATTAAGGATTGACTTAGGTTTGGATTGAGTTTCGATCTCTCGGCCTGCGGATTCGAATCCGACTTCAATACGAGCGACAGCCGGAGTTCTGGATATTGTTATTACGCGATTCAAAAACGAATGACGAGTGGACCTTTATGCGGATGGCGAGGTTGATCGTTCCGGTTGTGGTGATTGTCGCAGTCGGGGTGGGGCTATGGAAGCACCAGACACAACGGATCGTTTCCTATGATACGGGTTGGCGGGGGGTTATGGGAACGATGGCTCAGGTGGTGGCCGTTGCCCCCAACGCCCTTGCGGCCCAATGCGCCGAGCGGGGATTCGCCGAACTGGTTCGCATCGATGAGGCGATGAGCGATTACAAGAGCACCTCGGAGTTGTCGAAGGTCAATCGCGAGGCATTTGCGGGAAAGGTCATCCTCAGCGAGGAGCTGTTTGATCTGTTGCGAACTTCGGTCGAATACAGCCGTCTGAGCGGCGGAGGATTTGACATCACCATCGGACCGCTGGTGCATCTGTGGCGCAAGGCGTCGCGGACAAACACGGCTCCGACCGAAGAGCAGTTGTCCGCGGCGCGGGCGAAGGTGGGATTCGAAAAGATGATCCTGGATCCGGCGGATCGGTCGGTACGATTCACGGTCGAGGGGATGAAACTGGATCTGGGGGCGATCGGCAAGGGATATGCGGTCGATCGGGCGGTGGACATTCTCCGGCAAGCGGGCGCCGTCGGGGGGATGGTCAATCTCGGGGGCAACATCCGGACCTTCGGACGGCCGGTGGGCAAATCCGACTGGAAGATTGGCATGCGTGATCCGGCGGACCCGAACCGGATTGAGCTGGCCCTGCGGCTGAACGACTGGGCGGTGGCGACCAGCGGGGATTATGAACGGTCGATTTTCGTCGAGGGACAGAAGGTTAACCATATTCTCGATCCCGCGACACGGCGCGGAGTGACGGGATTATCCGGCGTGACGGTGTTGGCCAGGACGGGATTGGAGGCCGACGCGCTTTCAACGACGGTGACGGTGATGGGCAAGGACAAAGGGCTGGAACTGATCGAGCGGCTTCCGAATACGGAAGTCATTCTGATCGAGACCGATAAACCCGACGAACCGATCTTTTCTTCTGGGGTCAAGCCGTTTCTCACTCCATAGACGGCCTGTAGTCCTGTCGAAAGTGGCGGCAAAAAACGGCCGATATGGAGGACAAGGCATGATTTCAGGAAGAAAATGGCACGGCGGATACCCATATTGGTCGTAGATGATGACCCCGACTTTTTGGAGTTGGTGTCGTATTATCTTCGTTTGTCCGGTTTTCAGGTGACAACGGCCGACAACGGCCCAGCGGCTCTGGCGCTGGTTGAACGGGTGTGTCCGGCGGTGATTTTATTGGATACCACCATGCCGGGAATGGACGGGCTGGAGGTGTTGAGCGAGCTTCGGCACAATCCGGCGACCGAGATGATTCCGGTATTCATGTTGACGGGCCGCACAAAGATCGGAGATATCGATCAGGCATTTGATGTCGGGGCCAATGACTACATCACAAAGCCGGTGGAATTTGCCCGTCTTGGGTCAATCGTCAAGGCCAAAATTCAGAAACTGGCCTCCGCGAAAACGGAATAATTCCTTCTGGGCCAAAATCCGGGAAACCACCTTCCTTTTGTTGTCATAAGTTGTTTATAGATAACGACTTATGAAAAATAAAATCCTTGCTTTTTTCTCTCCCTTCTGGTAGAATAACCCTTGATAAGTGGATTCGGTTTGGCTTCGGATCCGGGGGGTTTTTGGAAGGGAGCATGACGATGAGTAAATTCTACTGGACTGTGTGGGCGCCGTTTGTGGCCACAAAAAAGCGGATTCTGTTTCTTGCCATCGCCAGTTACATCGCTCTGTGCTGAGAGGTGGCCGAGGGGACCTGAAAGACAATTCGTTTCGTGGGACTTGAAAGACCGGCTCGATGGGCCGGTCTTTTGTTGCGCAAACAGATAGAAGTTCTTATAATACAAGGACTTAAGACGATATTATTCAGATTTCAAGCCCGTTGACAGGATTTTTGGCATCCTGTATTCTGCCTGTCTTTACCGATAATCCTATCAAGACCTTTGTTTAATTGGGAGTCTATATGATTCTTGTGACCGGCGGGGCGGGTTTTATCGGATCTGCGATCGTGGCGGGGCTGAATGCCCGCGGGATCGACGAGATCCTGATCGTGGATATTCTGGGGCGGGACGAAAAGTGGAAGAATCTGCGGAATCTTCGGTATGCGGATTACTTTGAGGCGGAGGATTTTTATCCGCGGATCGGGCCGGGGAGCAATGCGTTTCAGTTCGAGGCGATCTTTCATCTGGGGGCGTGTTCCTCGACGACCGAGAGCGATTGCAGCTTTCTGGTGCGGAATAATTTCGAGTGCAGCAAGCGGCTGGCGCGGTTTGCGGCCGAGCGCGGGATCCGATTTGTGTATGCGTCCAGCGCGGCGACTTATGGCGACGGGTCGCGGGGGTTTTCGGATGATGTGGAGGCGATTGAGCAACTTCGACCGCTGAATATGTACGGCTACTCCAAGCAGATGTTCGACCTGTGGGCCAAACGCAATCATCTGCTGGATCATATCGTGGGCCTCAAGTACTTCAATGTGTATGGGCCCAACGAGTATCACAAGGGCGAAATGCGGAGTTTTATCCTCAAGGCCTTCGAGCAGATCCGCGATAAGGGCCGGGTCGGGCTGTTTAAGTCCTACAGGCCCGAGTACGCCGACGGCGGGCAGGTGCGGGATTTTCTGTATGTCAAGGATGCGGTGGCGATGACGCTGTTTTTCTTAGACCGGCGCGAGGCCTGCGGGATTTTCAATGTCGGCACGGGGCAGGCGCGGAGCTGGAACGACCTGGCGGCGGCGGTCTTTGCGGCGATGGGACGGCCGGCGGCGATCGACTACATCGAGATGCCCGATACCCTCCGCGACAAATACCAGTATTACACCTGCGCGGATATGACGCGGCTCCGCGCGGCCGGATACGACCGGCCGACGATGGTGATGGAAGAGGCCGTCCAGGATTATGTGCAGAAGTATCTGGCTCAGGGGCAGTATCTTGGAGTATAATAATAGGACAGGCTCTTTAACCGGGTGATCGATTTCTTGTGGGGACAATATGGGTGCAAAAGTGGATGAGATTGGTATCTGGTCGGAAGTCAAACTTGAAATTGTTCAAAAATACGCTTCCGCATATTCAAAGGTGATGCGTAATCAAAAGGTCATTCGTTCATATTATTATATCGATGCTTTCGCTGGTGCGGGTGTTCATTTATCAAAAACATCAAGAGAATATGTCCTTGGTAGTCCTGCAAATGCTCTTTTGGTCGAGCCGGCATTCAATGGGTATTATTTCATTGACTTGGATGGGGATAAGGCTGCCTTACTCAGAGAAATCTCAAAGGATCATCCAAATGTCAAAGTATATGAGGGCGACTGTAATAAGATCTTAAGTGAACAACTGTTTCCATCGCTGAGGTACCAGGACTATAAAAGGGCCTTGTGTCTCCTCGACCCATATGGTCTTCATATCCAGTGGGAAGTAGTAAAATTGGCTGGTCAATCCCAAGCAATTGAAATCTTTCTCAATTTTCCCATAATGGATATGAATCGAAATATTCTTCGGAGTAATCCCGATAAAGTAAAACCCGAACAAATCGAACGAATGAACGCTTTTTGGGGAGATGGGAGTTGGCGTAAAGCCGCTTACGCAAGTCCTCCTCGTCTATTTGAGGACCATGAAGAAAAAACAACCAACGAGGCGGTTGTGAAGGCATTCCGGGATCGTTTAATCTCAGTTGCTGGTTTCAAATATGTCCCAGAGGCACTCCCCATGCGAAATTCAAAAGGTGCCGTTGTGTATTACCTATTGTTTGCATCTCCTAATGAAACAGGCGGTAGAATTGTACGAGAGATCTTTAACTCATATCGGAATCGGGGATAATGGATGGCAACAATTTCATCGATTGAGTGGACGGAGACGACCTGGAATCCGGTAACGGGGTGCACGAAGGTCAGCGCCGGGTGTGCGCATTGTTATGCCGAGCGGATGGCCCGTCGTCTTCAGGGGATGGGGCAGGCGCGATACCGCAAGGGTTTTGAGGTGACGCTGCAGCCCGAGGCCTTGCCGGAGCCGTATGGGTGGAAACGGCCGCGGCGGGTGTTTGTCAATTCGATGAGCGATCTGTTTCATGAAGAGATTCCCTTCGAATATCTGCAGAGGGTTTTTCGGGTGTTGAACGACAATCCACGACATACCTTTCAGATTCTGACCAAGCGATCGCGGTATCTTCGCGAGAAGGCTGGTCAATTGGAGTGGACGCCGAATATCTGGATGGGGGTCACCGTCGAACGGAGCGACTATCGTTATCGGATGGACGATCTACGGACGGTTCCGGCGGCAGTTCGTTTTGTGTCGATGGAGCCGCTGCTGGGGCCGATCGTGGCGCCGGATCTGCGCGGGATCGACTGGGTGATTGTGGGAGGCGAATCCGGACCGGGGGCAAGGCCGATGGAGGAATGCTGGGTCGTCGATCTTCAGAAGGCCTGCGAGAATCAGGCCGTGGCGTTTTTCTTCAAGCAATGGGGCGGAGTCAATAAGAAAAAGGCAGGACGAATCCTGCAGGGGCAACTGTGGGATCAGTACCCGACTCCAGTCGATCGTCAGTTGGTCCGGATTTAGCGGATGCCGTTTACTCCGTATCATTTTGGGCCGTCGGGGCTGGTAGGGCTTTTGTTTCGGCGGTGGATCGACCCGTTGGTGTTTGTCGCGGCCAACATCGTGGTGGATGTGGAGGTGTTGCTCTCTTTTTTCCGGTTGACCCACGAATCGGCGCATCGGGTCTGGCATGTCCATACGCTGCTGGTCGGGGGGTTGTCGGGGCGCTTTTCGGGTTGGCTTGCTGGAAGATCCGGCCGGTTCGGCGATTGATCGAATGGATCGGGCGGTCGCTGCGGATTCCGTACAGCGTCAGCGCGTGGGGGATGATTCTCGGTGGGGCGTTGGGGATCTGGCTGCATGTGCTGATCGATGGCGTGTATCATTATGACATTCAGCAGCTATGGCCGTGGCGATACAACCTTGTCCGGTACTGGTTCCATTTCCAGAACGATCTTCAGATTCAGCGATGGGTTCGCGGAGTATGTCTGGGGTGCCTGGCCGTAGCTGTCGTCCTGTGGTTCCGGATCGCCCGGCGGAAGGGCCGAGGACCCGAGGAGGGGACGGCATGATGATTCGAGTGCTCGACGAAAACCGAATCGACGGGGCGACAGATATGGCGCTTCGAGGTCTCCTGGCGGAATGTTTCCCCGATCATGCGCGGTTATTTTCGGCCAGTCGGCAATGGCGGGGGAATATTCCGTTGTTCACGGCAATCGCCGTAGTAACGGGTGAATTGATAACCCGCGACAAGAAGTCGGGGAGTTGTATCGAAAACGACATGTCTCCCCCGAATTTCGCGGCCTGCGCCGTCGTAATCGACCGCACGATTCGCATTGGCGGAAAGCCGGTTCGAGTCGCGGGCGTGGGGAATGTTTGCGCGATGCCGGCGTATCGCGGCAAGGGGATCGTCGATCGGGTCCTGCTTTCGGCGATGGAGGAGGCGGGCCGTCGCGGGTTCGAGTGGGGAATGCTCTTTTGTCGGCCGCAAATTCTGAAGGTGTATGAGCGGACCGGGTGGCAATCGTGCATGGATCGGCGGTTTGTCCGTATCGATCATGCGACCGGGGAAACCGCGGAAATACCCGCCGACCACGGTAAAATGTTCCTGCAGATCGGGTATCGACCCTTGCCCGCGGGCGATATCGACTTGCAGGGAGACAAGTGGTGAGATGAAAAAGGATACAATCTAAACACAAAATCTTAAATTCTATTCACTATCCAAAGTTCGAAAGAAACAAATCTCAAAAGGGATTTCTCAGGAAACAAAAATGCCCGGATTGGATCGACCGGGCACAGAAGAAAGGGAATAATCGAGAATATGGGGGGCTTGTTTATCCGGCGCGGACGAGACGATCGTTTTCGGCATTGAGCAGAGTCAGTCCCATGCGTCGGGCCATCTGTTCTCCGACGGAGAGGACTTCGTTTCGCAGGGGTTTTCCGGCCAGGCCGTAGCGGGCGGCCAGGGACTGGAATCGATCCCGCATGGTGGAACTCATCAGCATGAAATACAGTTCTTCGCAAAATTTTTCGGATCGTGATATTTGAAGTTTCATGGTTCTATCCTCGTCCTGAGGGTTTCGGGTTTTCGGTCTTCACTTGTCTTCTCTGACAGGATTGTGAACGAATCCATTGGCCGGTAACAACCTTTTATTCATTCGCTGAAATTACCGGTTCAACCATTGACGAACCTTTGAGGGGTCCGCTCCGTACAGACAAATTTGATCCCCGGTATTTCCGGGCTTGCTTTGGGCAT
Source organism: uncultured Pirellulales bacterium (assembly GCA_964643355.1). Lineage (GTDB taxonomy): Bacteria > Planctomycetota > Phycisphaerae > Sedimentisphaerales > Anaerohalosphaeraceae > FEN-1350. Next base: position 5,961 of record CAZXPW010000027.1, on the reverse strand, counting down.
TATCCCGATTACAATGGGGATCGTTCGATGCCGGACGGGTTTCCGGGATCGATTCGGATCTATGGGGCTTGATAACATGAGAGGAACGAGGCAATTTGTTAGCGGGATTCTGGCGGGAATGGTTCTTGTCATTCCGGCGATGCTGATCGCGGGATGCGGCCCATCGGATCTTGTGCCCTCGGCCGATCCGGCGGTAACGCTGCGAACGACGGTTTTTCAAAAAATTCAGACGGTCGAAACGCAGGCGGGGCCGGATCCCAACACGAGATCTGACAGCCCCGGTCCGCTAACGGTGGAACGAGCGGTTGAAGAGGCCCTGGCGGCCAGTCCGGAGTTGGAGCAGATCGCCGCCCGGATGCAGGCGGCGGGGGAGCTGGTCAAGCAGGCCGAATCGAATTTTTATCCGCGACTGGTTCTGTCGGAAACCTACAACACCACCGATAATCCGGTTTACGGGATGATGAATATCATCAATCAAAGGCGGTTGACTCCGAATACCAATTTCAATTTTCCCGGCACGCAGCAGAACTGGTCCAGCCAGATCGGGGCCGAGTGGATGCTCTTTGACGCCGGCAGCCGGCAACACAATCGCAATGCGGCCGAACAAAACCGGCAGGCCACCTGTTCCCAACTGGCGGCGGCGCGAAACGAGATGGTCGCTTCGGTGATCCAGACCTATTACCAATGGATGCAGGCGATGCGTTTCATTGATGTGGCTCAGAGCGCACTGAATTCAGCGCGAACGGATGAACGATTGGGTCAGGCACGCGTGGATGCGCAAGTTGCTCTCAAGAGCGAGTTGTATCGGCTTGGAGCGGCCACGGCCGAGGCCGAAGGCAAGCTGGTATCGGCACGGATCAGCGTCTCTCGTTTGCAGGCGGCGATGGAGCGGATGCTGGCGCGGCGGATCGGCGAATCGGAAACGCCGCAAGCCGCTTCGACGCCGGAGGAGACGAACCTGAAAGCCCTGGACCTCGATCCGGACGTGCTGGTCGATCGCTCTCTTCGGCAACGGCCGGAGATCGCGGCCGCGGGGGCGTTGATCCGTGCGGCCGAAGAGCGGGTGCGGGCGGCGCGAGGCGATCAGATCCCGAAGGTCTCGGGGCATGCCTGGTACGCGATCGATTCCGAACACATGGACGCCTCGGAGGATAGCTGGATGGCAGGAATCGCGGCGACCTGGCCGCTGTATGAGGGAGGGGCGAGTTCTTCGCGGATTCGCCAGGCCCAGGCCGATCTGCGAGACGCCAAGCAGCGCGGGCGGCAGATTGCGCTGGATATTGCGCTGGAGGTTCAGCAAAGCGGGCTGGCGGTGCAAGAGGCCGCCGAAAAGATTCGCATTGCTCTGCGGCAGCGCGACTATGCGCGACAGGGTCTGGACGAAGTCCGGAAACAATATGAAAACCAGACGGCGACGGTGGATGCCTTGCTCGGCGCCGAGGTGGCCTGGACCCGGGCGGAGATCGGATACACCGCGGCGCTGTTTGAAGGATACATCGCGCAGGCCCGGCTTCGTCGGTCGCTGGGCGAATTTGCCGACGGCATGAAGAAAGGACAACCATGAAACGAATATTCGGTTCGATGATCACGACCGTATGGGGGGGCCGAAAATTGGCGGCTTTGGTTGCCGTATTGGTTCTTCTAATGTTGTGGCTGTCGGGCATATTCATCAGCAAGATCGAAGGCAAGGATCTGCTGGACAAACCCTCGCCGCCGCCGGGCCTGAAGACCGCGGCGGTGGAGCTTCGACAGTTCCCGCTGACGCTCAAGCAGGTCGGGACGGTTCAGACGCGGGTCCAGGTGGAAGTAGCGGGACGGATCATGGCCCAGGCGCTGGAAGTCCCCGTGCAGGAGGGACAGGCGGTCACGGGTCCGGAGGGGCAGCCGACGGTTCTGGCGCGACTGGACGGGCGGGACATAGCGACGAGACTTCGGCAGGCCCAGATGCAGGTTCAGGCCACCGACGAAGGTCTGATTGCGGCCAGGGCGCAGTTCGGGGCTGCCCAAGCGCAACAACAGGCGGCCGAGGCGCAGCTTGGCCGAACCGAGATGGATCTGAAACGGATTGAATCCCTATTTGCCGCCCAGGCGGCGACCGGTCAGCAGCGGGACAATGCGGTTTCTCAGCGAGACATCGCCCGGGCCAATTTGCTTGCCGCGCAGCAACAAGTCGCGGCCTCGCAGAGCGAAATCGCGCGGCTTTCGGCTCAGCGGGAGCAGGCCGTCGCGGCGGTGAACGAGGCCCAGGTAATGCTGAGCTTTACGACGATCACGGCTCCACTGACGGGTCGGCTTGTCCGCAAGATGGTCGATCCCGGCGATATGGTTATGCCGGGCCGACATTTGTTTGAAATCGAGACGACCACGGAGCCGGAGTTACACGCGGTGGTGGCAGAATCTCTTGCGACCCATTTGAACCCCGGTCAGACGGTGGCTGTGAAGATCGATTCCCTGAACCTTTCGCTGCATGGAACAGTGCGTGAAATTCTTCCGCAGGCCGATCCGCGAAGCCGAACCACGCTGGTGAAGGTTTCCCTGCCGGCACAGCCGGGAATGATGAGCGGCCAATTTGGCACGCTGGATGTGCCGATGGGACATTCCTCGGCATTGACGGCGCCTCTTCGCTCGGTCCGGCGGGTAGGTCAGATTCATCTGGTGGATGTCGTAGACGCCGAAGGGCGTCCGCATCGGCGGTTTGTCACCATCGGGCCGCAGCATGGGGAGGCGGTGGAGATCCTCAGCGGACTGCGGCACAATGAATCCGTCGTGGTTCCGTAAGACGGGTTGTGGCGAACTCAGCAATGAACAAAACCCTACACGATGCTCAGCAAGAAACCGACGCCAGGGTCGCCGAGATTCCTCCGCGCGACTGGATGACGCGGATCGTCGAGGCGTTTCTGGGGGGCAACCTGTCGCTGGTTCTGATCCTGATCAGTTTGATCGCCGGGGCGGCGGCCCTGATGATTACGCCGCGCGAAGAGGATCCGCAGATTGTTGTCCCGCTGGCGGATGTGATGGTTTCGATGCCGGGAGCAACGGCGGCGGAGGTGGAGCGACAGGTTTCGACGCGGCTGGAAAAGCTACTCTACCAGATTCCGGGAGTCGAGTATGTCTATTCGATGAGCTTTCCGGGCCAGTCCATCGTTACCGTTCGATTTTATGTCGGCCAGGATCTGGAGCGGAGCTGGGTCAAGCTGCATAACAAGATCCAGTCGAATATCGATCAGATTCCTCCGGGCGTGAGCGGCTGGGTGGTCAGGCCGGTCGAGATCGACGACGTGCCGATCGTGAATTTGACGCTGTTCAGTCCCCGGTATGGCGATTACGAACTGCGGCGGATCGCCGAGGAACTGGAGATCCGATTGCAGGCGGTCAAGAACGCCGGCCGGACCTATGTGGTCGGGGGCAGTCCGCGGCAGATCACCGTGAATTTATCGCCGGAACGAATGGCGGGGTATTCGGTTGGCCTGGCGGAGATTCAACGGGCTCTTCGTGCCGGGAATGCGTCGCTGCTGGGGGGCGATCTGACGACAGCCAACGAGTCGATCCGCTTTCAGGCCGGTCAGTTTCTGACCAGCGCCGAGGCCGTCGGGAATCTGATTATCAGCGCCGCCGAGCAAAGGCCGGTGTATCTGCGACAAGTGGCCGAAGTCGTGGACGGCCCGGCCGAGGCGACTTGCTATTCGCGGATCGCGCTGGGGCCGCTGGCCTATACGGAGGTCGATCCATTGACGATCGAATCCGAATTGCCCGAGGATGTTTCCCGTTCGGTTGACTATCCGGCGGTGACGGTCGCCGTGGCCAAGCGCAAAGGGACCAACGCCGTCTGGGTGGCCGAGGAGGTCAAGAAGGCAGCCGAGGAATTCCAGCGAGAGGTTTTGCCCGAGGGGGTATATCTGCGGGTCACACGGGACTTTGGCCATACGGCCGACGAGAAGGTCAACGAACTGGTCGAGGCGCTGCTGGTGGCGATTGCGATTGTCGTGGCCTTGCTGGCCTATAGTCTGGGCTGGAGAGAGGGATTGATCATTGCGTTGGCCGTTCCGATCACTTTCAGTATTACCTTGTTGATCAACCTGCTGCTGGGTTACTCGATCAACCGCGTAACGCTGTTTGCGCTGATTTTGTCGCTGGGGCTGGTGGTCGATGATCCGATCGTCGATGTCGAAAACATTCACCGGCATTTTGCGATGAAACTACTGGATCCTTATCGCGCCGTGGTACGGGCGGTCAATGAGGTACGGCCGCCGATCATTCTGGCGACGCTGGCGGTGATTATCTCGTTTGTGCCGATGTTTTTCATCACGGGGATGATGGGGCCGTACATGGCGCCGATGGCGCTGAATGTACCGATCGCGATGCTAATGAGTCTGGTCGTGGCGTTCACGATCACGCCGTGGCTGAGTTATCATGTCCTTCGCCATGCGGCCGGACACCAGCATGATCGCCGGTTTGTGCTTGAGGAAAGCGGACTGTATCGATTTTACCGGGGGATTATGATGCCGGTGTTCGAGCGGCGGTCACTGCGATGGGGGGTTTTGGGTGTGATCGTTTTCCTATTGGGTTTCGCCGGATGGTTGGTGATGGCCCAGAAGGTTCCGCTGAAGATGCTTCCTTTCGACAATAAGAGCGAGCTTCAGCTTGTGCTGGATCTGCCGGAGGGCACGACCCTGGAGACGACCGAAGCGGCCGCCCATGCCTGCGCCGAATATCTGGTGCGGGTGCCGGAGGTGACGGATGTGGTGACCTTCGCCGGGGCGGCCAGCCCGATCGACTTCAACGGCCTGGTACGACATTATTATCTGCGGCAGGGGCCGAATGTCGCCGATGTGCGGTTCAACCTGGCCGCGAAGAAGCGCCGCCGCCAACAGAGTCATGCGATTGCCCTGCGGCTCCGCAACGATCTGACGACGATCGCGAAGCAGTACGGAGCCAACCTGAAGATCGTCGAGTCGCCTCCGGGTCCGCCGGTGGTCAGTACGCTGGTGGCCGAGGTCTATAGCTCAACCGGACAACCTTATAGCGAAATGCTCGATGCTGCGCGACGAGTACGGAAGATCATGGAGGACACGCCGAATGTCGTGGATGTGGACGATATGCTGGTAGCGCCACAAAAGCAGTCGCGTTTCGTCATCGATCGCGTCAAGGCTGACCTTCACGGCGTCAGCGCCGCGCAGATTGTCGAGACGCTCAACACGGCGGTGCAGGGTCAGCCGGCGACTTCCCTGCGGCTGGACGATCAAGTCAATCCCGTTCAGGTCGTCCTGCAGCTTCCACGATTTGAACGAAGCCGATCGGACCGGCTGGATTCGTTGATCCTGCAAAGTCCAACCGGTTCGGCGGTACCCTTGATGGAACTGGGTCGTTTTGAAGAGACCACCATCGAACAGCCGATTTATCACAAGAATCTGCGGCCGGTGGTGTATGTCTTCGGGGATACGGCCGGGCTGCCGCCGCCGATCGCCGTCTTTACCCTGAGCGATAAAGTCAAGCGGGACCCGGCCCTGCACGACTGGAATATTCGCTGGGCGGGCGAGGGCGAGTGGGAGATCACCATTCGCGTCTTTCGCGATCTGGGTATCGCGTTCGGCGTGGCGGTGTTGGGGATCTATATTCTGCTCCTCTATCAGACGCAAAGCTATATTCTGCCGCTGATTCAATTGGTGGCGCTGCCCCTGACGATCATCGGGATTATGCCGGGTTTCTGGTTGCTGAACGGCCTGACGGCCAAGTGGGTCGATGGCTGGCTTGATCCTGTGTATTTTACGGCGACGGGGATGATCGGGATTATTGCGCTATCCGGTATCGCGACGCGCAACGCGATTTTGCTGATCGAGTTTGTGGAGGAGCGCAAGCACGAAGGCAAGCCGCTGATTCAGTCGCTGCTGGAGGCGGGGGCCTTGCGAACGCGGCCGATTTTTCTGACCTCGCTTGCGTCGATGCTGGGGGCCTGGCCGATCA
>CAZXPW010000026.1:0-61374 GCA_964643355.1 uncultured Pirellulales bacterium | reverse complement strand
TATACCGCATCTTCCACCTTATATCCTGGTCCAAATTTTGGGGAGTAGTATAGAATATGGCCGGAATTGGATAGCATAAATTACAGGGAAAACGGGTTTCGGGCCGAATTGTAAAGGAGGAGCCGAGGGAGGGGAATCGCTTGCGAAAGGCCGATGCGTCCGATAAAATATGAGCGGGTCGGATTAGAATAAAGGATTGTTGAGGCGTTTTTTCCCATGGACAAAGGAACGACCGGTGCGGCGGCTTCTCCGGTATTGATGGCGGATGACAATGAGAATGGCATGACGAACCGGCCGTTGAAGGGGCGGCACTATCACTTTATCGGCTCGGGCGGAATCGGTATGAGCGGGCTGGCCAAGTTGCTTCTTCAAAATGGGGCGGAGGTCAGCGGTTCGGACCAGGAGGACAGTCCGGTCGTACGGCACCTCAACGAACTGGGGGCGCGAATCACGATCGGGCATCATGCCGAGAATATCCGGTTGCCGGTGGATACGGTGGTCATCTCCGCGGCGATTCGCGAGGAAAATCCGGAATTGCGGGCGGCTCGGGCGCACGGCTGTCGGGTGGTCAAGTATGCACAGATGCTCGGAGAACTGATGGATCGCTATGCGGGTATCGCGGTTTGCGGCACACACGGCAAAAGCACGACCAGCGGGTGGTTGTCGCATTTGCTGACGCTGGCAGGGCGAAGGCCGAGCTACATTGTGGGGGCGGAAATCCCGCAATTACAATCGTCCAGCGGGGTCGGAAAAACGGGGGGGCTATTCGTGGCGGAGGCATGCGAGTACGACCGGAGTTTTTTGAATCTGCATCCGCAGGTCGGAGTGATGCTGAATATCGAGCAGGACCATCTGGATTATTACGCCAACGAGGCGGAGATTGTGGAGGCGTTCGCCGACTTCTCGAAGAACATTCGACCCGGCGGAGTCCTGGTGGCCAACGGACAGGACGGCAATGTTCGGTTGGTTCTGCGGGATCTGCGGCCGGACATTCGCAAGCTAACTTTCGGACTGGAACCGTCGTGCGATTTTTCTGCGCAGAGTCTGCAGCTTGTCGATGGGCTGTACCGCTTCGACGCGCACCGGAGCGGGCGTTTTCTGGGGCGAGTAACAATCGCGATACCCGGGAGGCATAATGTCATGAACGCGATGGCGGTGATCGCCGCGGGCGTGGGGGCGGGGATTCCGTTCGAGGAGATCGCGCCGCACATCGGGGCCTTCCGCGGGATGGACCGTCGGTTGATGGTCAAGGGCGGTCATGCGGGGATCACCGTTTTGGACGACTATGCCCATCACCCGACGGAGATCCGGGCGTCGCTTCTGGCCATTCGACAGCGATTCAGTCCCAAGCGATTGTGGTGCGTGTTCCAGCCGCACCAGTACAGTCGGACGCGGTTTTTGCTTGATGATTTCGCGGAAAGCTTTATGCTGGCGGATGTAACCATCGTGCCGGAGATTTATTTCGTCCGGGATACGATGGAATCCCGGCAGCAGATCAACGCTGAAGTGTTGGTGGATCGGATCTGTCGGCAGGGCTGCCGGGCGGTGTTCCTCAATGATTTTGCCGCCATCGGACAGGCCCTCCGGGAACAAGTGCAGAGCGGAGATGTTGTCGTGACGATGGGCGCTGGGAATGTATGGAAGGTGGCCGATGAATATCTTCAGTGGCTTCGAGAAAATCGTTAAATCGGACTGTTCGCTGAGCCATTATACCTGGTTCGGGCTGGGCGGACCGGCCGACTGGATAATCACTCCGGAGACGGTGGAAGACCTGTCCCGGGTTGTGCGGAGATGCCGCGAAAACGGCATTCCGTTCCGGGTTTTGGGTTTCGGATCCAATCTTCTGGTTCGCGACGAAGGCGTTCGCGGGGCGGTGATCAAGCTGGATGGTCCGTTGTTCACCGGCACCAGCTTCGACGGGGCGATTCTGAATGCCTGGGGCGGAGCGAGTTTAAGCAAACTGGTTCTGGAGTGCGTGCGACGGGGGCTGGGAGGGCTTGAGTCGCTGACGGGGATTCCGGGATCCATCGGGGGCGCGGTGCGGATGAACGCCGGCGGAAACTTCGGCGACATCGGGGCGGCCATTCATTCGGTGACGCTGATGGACGACAAGGGCGAGGTATTCGAGCGGAGCAAACCGGATCTGGTTTTCGATTATCGGCGGGTGAACATATCGGCGCGACTGATCCTGGGGGCGCGGATGGAGCTGGCCGAAACGGATTCGGAGGCGATTTTGCGGACGGTCAAGGAGATCTGGATTTACAAGAAGAACTCCCAACCGCTCAATACCCGAAACGCGGGGTGTGTGTTCAAGAATCCGCGGGGGCTGTCGGCCGGGGCGATGATCGACCGGGCGGGCCTGAAAGGCCTTCAGGTCGGAGGCGCCAAGGTCAGCGAAAAACACGCCAACTTCATCATCGCCGAGGGCGAGTGCACCAGTCAGGACGTGCTGAATCTGATCGAGAAGGTGCAGGATCGGGTCCGAAACGAGTTCGGAATCGAACTGGAGTTGGAACTGGAAATCTGGTAATCATAAGCAAAGAATATGAGATATTCAAAACACAAAATCAAAGCGACACATCCAAAACCAAACGGAATCTGACCGGAATCGGGAGCGGTTTTCGGCCGCGTTCCAACCGGGGATGGTTCTTTGGAAATTGCGTATTCGTTTGAGACTTTTTACGACATGAAAAAACAATCCATCGATATTCGCACGATTAAGGTGGCGGTTTTGGCGGGGGGGATCGGTTCAGAGCGCGAGGTGAGTTTGGCCAGCGGGGCCAACATCGCCAGAGCCCTTCGTGAAGAGGGGATTTCCGTGGTCGAATCCGATATCGCGCCGGATCGTCTGAGCATTCTGGACGACACCAGCATTGGCGCGTTTTTTCTGGCCCTACACGGACAATTCGGCGAGGACGGTTCGTTGCAGGAAATCCTCGAACGACGCGGGAAGGTGTTTACGGGATCCGGATCGAGGGCCAGTCGGGTGGCATTTGACAAGGCGGCCAGCAAGAAATGCTTTCGTGAGGCCGGCGTGATCGTGGCCGAAGAGATCGTTCTGAATGGATCTTCGACCCTTGCGAAAGTGGAGGAGCAGCTTGCACGACTGGGCAAGCGATTTGTGATCAAACCGATTCGGCAGGGCAGCAGTGTGGGGATTTCGATTGTGGAGGGGATTGAACTGGCGGCACAGGCGGCGATCACCTGTTATCGCCAGTTCGGGGATTGTCTGATTGAGCCGTATATTGCCGGTCGGGAATTTACGGTGGGGATCCTCAACGGCGTTGCGCTGCCGGTGCTGGAAATCCGCAGTCGTTCGCCGTTTTACGATTACCAGGCGAAATATTTGTCCGACACGACGGAATATTTGTTCGACACGCTCGACAATCCCGCGCTGATCAAACGGCTGCAGGAGGATGCGGTTCGCTGTTATCGCTCGCTGGGATGTCGGCACCAGAGTCGTGTGGATATGATCGTGAACGATGCCGGTGTTCCCTACATTCTGGAAATCAACACTCTGCCGGGATTTACAAGCCATTCGTTGTTGCCGATGGCGGCGGCCAAAGCCGGGATTTCGATGGGCAAGTTGTGCGTCGAGATTCTCCAGTCGGCGTTCCAGGATCACTATCGGAGGGGATCGCGCGGATGAAGCGGCATAAAAAATCATCCGGGTTCAGTATTCCCTGGCTGTCGAAGAAATCTTCAACGAGCCCCGTGCGCCGTAAAAAACCCAAGCCCCTCAGTTGGGGGCAGCGATTGCTGCAATTGCTGGTGGTGCTGGTCGTCACTTCGGCGCTGGGGGGGATTGCGGTGGGATTTGTGTATCTGGAGCGATATGTCCGTACGCTGTCGGTTGTGGCGGACCGGACCGGTCCCCTGGAACTGGTCAATCCCCCGTCGTGGCTCAGCAACGAGTTACAGGATACGATTGTACAAGCGGCAGGGGGGCGGAGTTTTCCGCTGGATCGGGATCAGGCCCGGATGATGGCGGAACGGTTGGAGGAACTGAAGTGGGTGTATGGGGTGTCGATTCAAACCACGGACAAAACTTTTCGGATCATGGCGGAATATCGCAAGCCGGTTGCGGTCATCAAGTCCGGCGGAAAGAAATGGTATCTGGTTCGCGTCGAGCGCAAGGATCCCTTGTATATTGAGACCGAATCGCGAGTGGTGATCCTGGATTATGTTCCCGTGGAGAAGCTGCCGCTTCCGGAGATTACCGGATTTTCTTCCCGGCCGCCGCAACGCCCGGGGGAATTGTGGCTTTCGGACGAGATCATCGCGGCGGTTGAGTTGGTGACGGCGCTGGGGAGGATGGATGCGATTTCCAGTCCCGACAAACCGCTTGTGGCCGAACTGGATCGAATCGACATATCCAATCACTCGGGACGAAAGGATTCAAAGGCGATTCATACGATTCTCTATGCCAAGGACGGGACCGAGGTGTGGTGGGGGGCGGCCTACGGCGAATCGCAGCGATATCTGGAGGCGACCGAACAGGAAAAAATCGCTTCCCTTTATACCTTTTTCAAGCGATATGGGACCATCTGCGGCATCGACCGCGGGGTGGGCCAGTTTATCGATCTTCGCAGTCCACAGAAAATGTTTCCGCGGCCCATCAATTGATCCTGTTTTGATAAAATTGGCCGGGGGTTTGGCTTGCGAGAGATCCCGGTCGCTTGTACAATAGAGCCAGCCAGTTCTTCGCCGAACGGGGGAGACTGGCTTTTATCGTTGTATGAAAAGGTTTTGGCATTGGGATCGATGGTTTCCGTGGAATCGGATTTTAAAACGGATTTGGCGCAAAAAGCCGAACGGATCAACGCTGTCCTGATAGAGATGCTGGACCGTCAGAAAGGAGTTCTGCCGCGGCTGAAAGAAGCCATGCGCTATACTCTCGAGTCTCCGGGCAAACGAATTCGAGCGGCGGTGGTTCTGTGGTCATGCCAGGCGGTTTGCGGTAGAGTCTTTCCGGCGGCTGAGACGGCGGCGGCGGCGGTGGAGATGGTGCACGCCTATTCCCTGGTCCACGACGATCTTCCGGCAATGGATGACGACGATCTTCGTCGCGGGCGTCCCACTTGCCACAAGGCGTTCGATGAGGCCACGGCGATTCTTACGGGAGACGCCTTATTGACGCTGGCATTTGAGATTCTGGCCCGTGAGATTCCAGATGCGGGGATGTCCGCCATTTTGATCCGGACACTGGCCGCGGCGGCGGGCCCATCGGGGATGATAACCGGTCAGATGGCCGATATGCAGGCCGAACAGACGGAGGGAACCGTCGAAATCCTTCAGCATATCCATCTCCATAAGACGGCCCGGATGTTTGGGGCTTCGGCCGCGATGGGAGGGATTGCCGGAGGGGCCGATGAATTGCAACAGGAACGATTGGTTCAATATGGAGTAGAAATCGGACTTGGCTTTCAGATTGCCGACGATCTTCTGGATATCTCATCCACGCCCGAACAGATCGGCAAAACGCCCGGCAAGGATTATCGTCAGGGAAAGGTGACCTATCCGGGCTTGGTGGGACTGGAGGAATCAAGACGGATTTTGGGGCAAACGACCGAACGGGCGCAGCAGATTTTGTCGTCGTTCGATTCCCGAGCGGATCGATTGCGGGAACTGGCGCGAGAGCTGGCCGTTCGCAAGCGGTAGACCATGAATACAATGGAATTCAATGTGACTCGAAAGTATCGGGAAATCTTGTTCTTCCGTAAACCCGAAGATACGAAACCATGTCCATACTTGATACGATAAACAATCCCTCCGATCTGAAATCGCTGCCGATTGAACAACTCAAGCAACTGGCCGATGAGATTCGCGACTTGATTACTTCCACAGTCAGCCAGAGTGGGGGGCACCTGGCCAGCAATCTGGGGGTGGTGGATTTAACCCTGGCCCTGCATAGCGTTTTCGATTTTCTCACGGACCGGCTGCTGTGGGATGTCGGGCATCAATGTTATGCGCACAAAATCCTGACGGGTCGCAAGGGATTATTCTCCCAATTGCGACAGCCGAACGGGTTGAGCGGTTTTCCCAGTCCGCAGGAAAGCCCGTATGATCCGTTCACGGTTGGCCACGCGGGGACTTCCATCGCCACGGCGCTGGGGATGGCGCTGGGGGCCCAACACAACCGAACGACGGAAAAGATCGTGGCGGTGGTCGGAGACGCCAGCATCGTCAACGGTCTTTCGTTTGAGGCGCTGAACAATCTGGGTCTGGTCAAGCGTCAGCTTCTGATTATTCTAAACGACAACTCCATGGCCATCGATGTAACCCAGGGGGCGATCGCCAAATTTCTGGCGCATGTCCGGCTCAGTCATACCTATGAGGATATCCGGCGAACAACCCGACGGATCCTGGAATATGTTCCGGTGATCGGGCGACCGATGGATGACGCAATCGAGAAATTCAAAAAAACCCTCCGAATGCAGGTATCGCCGAGCCGGTTATTCGAGAGCTTGAATATTCCGTATTTTGGTCCTGTGGATGGGCATGATATCGGGGCGATGATTGATTTGTTTCGGGCGATGTGTCACCTGGATACGCCGGCCCTTTTGCATGTCTATACGAAGAAGGGACACGGATTCGAGCCGGCCGACGCCAATCCCCGGAAGTTTCATTCGACCGGGCCATTTGAAATCAACGGCAATGCGGCGGGTTTTCCAAAGGGTGAACGGACTTTCACGGATGCATTTGCCGATGCAATCGTGGAGTTGGCCGAGCGGGACAGCCGGATTGTGGCGATAACGGCGGCCATGCCGGATGGGACGGGTCTAGTTCCCTTTCGAGAACGGTTTCCGGATCGTTGTTTCGATATCGGAATCGCCGAGAGCGTGGCGGTGGATATGGCCGCGGGAATGGCCAAACAGGGATTGCGACCGGTGGTGTGCATCTATTCGACTTTTCTGCAGCGGTCGTTCGATCAGATTTTCCAGGAAGTGTCTCTTCAGAACCTGCCGGTGATTTTCTGCATTGACCGCGCGGGTCTTGTGGGCAACGACGGTCCGACGCATCACGGTCTGTACGATGTCGGATTTTTACGGATGTTGCCGAATCTGATTGTGGCTTGTCCGGCTTCCGAAACGGAGTTGAGGTCGATGCTGAAAATGGCGATGAATTCCGATCATCCGGTCGCGATTCGGTACCCGAAGGAGGTCATACCCAACGGACAGATGGAGCCGCTAACGAGGGGGTCGGCGGAGCCGGGCAAGTCGTTGACGCTTCGAACCGGAGGGGAGATTGTGCTGGTGGGTCTTGGGCCGGTGGTGATGTACGCTCTCGACGCGGCGGAGCATCTGGCCGAAAAACAAATCGAGGTGGGCGTCGTAAACGCTCGTTTTGCCAAGCCGATCGACGAATCGCTGATCGATCTTCTGGAAGCGGGCAAAACGCTGATCGTTCTGGAGGACCATGTGATTGCGGCAGGATTTGCATCGGCCCTGATGGAACAGTCGGCGCTGAGGAATGTGGCCCGGCCGGGGCGCACGGTGAAAGGTCGGATCGTGCCGCTGGCTTGTCCGGACGCGTTTATTCCAGCGGGGCCGAGACATGTGCAACTGGCCGGATTCGGTGTGGCGGCGGACAAGATCGTGGATCTGGTTCTGTCGCTGAAGCGAGAACCGGCCACCAAATGAGTTAGCGAGCCGGTTCCAGAAGTCCCAGTTGCCAGGGAATATCTCCGTACGCTTTTCCCGCCTTATCGGCGTCGCTGACGCCCTGAAAAAGAAACCGCAGATGGGCCGGATCCACGGTCAGGGTCTGGTCGTATCCCTCCCGGAGCAGTTCGCCATGACTGAAGGAGTCGGTCCATTTGATTCCGTCGGGGGTGGTATTGGCCAGGCCGGCAAAGGGGCTGTCGAGCGAATCCGCCAGGGGATTCCAACGACCGTCGAGACGGTCGGCCCAATAGGCCTTGTAGTATCGTCGGCCGCCGGCCTGGGCCTCGACGAGGGTCAGGTAACCGTTTTGGCCTTTGAGACGATAAGTGTGGCTGGCTTCGAAAATATCGGCCTCCAAAGCGATTTGCGGCCGGTTGAAGCCCCGGGGAAATTCCGACACTTTTGTTTGCGATCGCCACATTTTCCCGTTGTTGGAGGTGAAGAACAAAAACGCGTTTTCGTTATCACAGATCACCCAAAAGTCAATCCAGGCCGCAATATCGGGCTGGATTTCATAGAGCAACCTGGGCGCGGTCCAGGATTTCGGATCGGACAGATCCGTCGAAGTCGAATAGACCGGCTGCAAAGAAGGTTTTCGATTTGGATCGCTGACCTGGTAGATCAGGTACCACAATTTGTGGGGCTTGAAATAGAATACCTGCGGAGCGCAAAAATAGCCGTCGGTGACGGTCAGGATGTGACGCCGGGCCTGATCGGTCTTGTTCCAATCGGGAAAGTTAATGTATTCAATCCGGTGTGACCGTTGTTTTCCCCGGATTGTGCAGAACAGATGCCAGCGGCCGTTGTGGAAAACGATCGTGGGGTCCTTGATCGAGTGAATATCGTCGCCGGGGCGGCTCTGCGCGGAGAACAGCGGTTTGCCGACTATCCACTGGAAACCGCTGGAGAAAGGATGTTCGGCGGCGACAATCGTCGATGTCCATATTGCCAGGGCTGTCAGGATTCCAGCGGATTGGAGAAATTTGGCCATGGTTTATGCTCCTTCGTTCATCAGGAATCGGTTGAGTCGCCGGCAATCAGCGACACGGCTCGATTCCGTACGGAATCGACGGGTTCGTCGTCCCCGATGTCGAGCCATTGGACCTGCCGAAAAGTCTTGAACCAGGTCCGCTGGGCCTTGGCGAGTTTGCGGGTATTGATCTTGATTTGCTCGACGGCGTCATCCAGGGATATTTTGCCTTCGAAATGTTCGATCATCTCGGCATAGCCGATGGCGGCGCGGGCCTGTTGGCTAAGGGGTTTTTCCTCGCCGAGGAGGGATCGGACTTCCTGAACAAGTCCCTGGTCGATCATTCTCTTGACTCGGGCATTGATTCGCCGGCTTTCGGCGGATTTTTCGCGTCGAAGACCGAGTATCGTCCAGTTGCGGAGCATTCGGCCGGAAACGAACTGCTCTTGAAACGAACTGATCGGCCGGCCGGTCAGTTCATGGACTTCCAGAGCGCGGATGATTCGCCGCTGGTCATTGGGGTGGATCCTGGCGGCCGCCTGGGCGTCCACGGTGCGCAATCGTTCGTGCAGGGCCAGACCGCCTTGTTCGCGAAATTGTTTTTTCAGCCGATCTCGAACGATCGGATCTTCGCCGGGACCGTCGAACAAGCCGTACAATAACGCCTTGATGTATAGGGCTGTGCCTCCGACGGCAATGACGGATTTTCCACGGACCAGGATTCCGTCAATGGCTTCATTGGCCAGGTCGAGGAAACGGTCCACGCTGAATGCGTCGGACGGTTCGACGACATCGATGAGATGATACGGGATCTGGCGCCGTTTTTCGGCGGCGGGCTTGGCGGTGCCGATGTCCATTCGCCGATAGACTTTCATCGAGTCGATGCTGACGATTTCGCCTCCGAGGGTTTTCGCCAGTTCAAAAGCCAGCGATCCTTTACCGGACGCCGTAACTCCGAGCACCAAAACGAGCGATCGATTTGCCATATCCAAAGAATTCTTCCCTTGCGCTTTGAAACATCGTCACTGAAATCCGGTTGATACTATACTCTCCTGTCTGCAGAGAGCCAAATCGGAAATCTTTACCCGTACTCTATCTGGTTGATATGAATATTCGATAAAAGAATAAAAATTCAAAAATTTTTTGTTACCAATACCCTCGGTTGAATACCTATCTTATCGAGATCCGGTATACGATTTTAAAATGATTGTGCCGAATGAAAAATACTGGCGGAATCATGCGGTGTTGATGTTAAAGGGATTAGAGTGAAAGCCATTGTTGTTTGGATTTTCAAATTAATCCCGGATTTTGTTTAAAACCGTTCGGGATTGATTCAACTTAAGGAATCGGGGGACGAGGGGGAAGAAAGAGTGCCCTTTGTGAGGGAACCACCAAGGCCAAAAACCAAAGAGTCAATATCGAACGAACCGTCCTCGGGACTGACCTGTTGGATTCAGGCCGCCGATGATTTTCTATCACGGCTGCTTGAGCGGTGTTGGCCGGGTATATGGGCCGGAACCGTAATCACGCTGATCCTTGGCCAGATTTTTGTGGCCGCGCGAGGTAAGACATCAATCGGGCTTTTCCCCGGGATCCTGCTTTATGTGCTGGCGACGATTTTGGTCGTGGCCCTGGGGGTGTTGGTCTTGGGGGCGGGATTGTGGGTTCTTCAAAAAATTCCAAAGATGACCTTGTTATGCGTGATATCCGTATTTATCACGGTGACCTATATTCCGTATGCGGTTTGGTATTGGATTGTCGCGATCGGGGGGATTATGGGGGGCCTGGTCGGGTTGTCGCTATCCCGCGGTTTGTCGCGGCTCAGTTCGCTGGCGGTATTGGCGGTTGCCTTGCTGGTTGTCGTATTCGTGGTCTGGTGGTTACTGAATCCGGGCGATGATTCGTATCTGGCTCGACCCAGCGCTGATGGAGCGCCAGTCGAACTACTCTCGGTGCCGTCCCCAGCGGAGCGAGGACCTTTGGGATTCAGCTATTTGACATACGGGAGCGGGACGGATCGGCGTCGTTCCGAATTCGGTCCAACCGTCGCCATTCGAACCAGCGCGGTGGATCTGTCGGGGTTTCTGCCGGACCTGGGAAAATGGCGCCACCGCGAACGATGGTCCTATTGGGGTTTTGATCCGACCCATTTGCCCCTGAACGGTCGAGTCTGGTATCCGAATGGAGCGGGTCCCTATCCCCTGGTGATGATTGTTCACGGGAATCATGCGATGTGGGAGAATTCCGATCTTGGATATGCGTGGCTGGGAGAGCATCTGGCCAGTCACGGGTTCATCGTGGTTTCCATTGACGCCAATTTTCTCAATTTTTCCGTCGCGTCCGATTATGAGCAATCGGAAAATTTCGTGAGAACCCTGCTGTTGTATCAACATCTGGCATTGTGGAGACAATTCAGCTTTGCTCCGTCGAGCCGATTCGCCGGCAAGGTGGACTTCGGAAAGATCGCGCTGATCGGGCACTCCCGCGGGGGGCAGGCGGTAACGACGGCGGCGGGTTTCAATCGGCTTTCGTCGCATCCGGAAAACGGCAATTTCCCGTTCCATTTCAACTACGATTTCAAATCGGTGGTTTTGCTTGCGCCGATGGATTCCTATTCGCCTTCGGGATTTCCGGTGCCCCTGTCGAATATCAACCTGCTGACGGTCTGCGGAGGCCACGACGCCGATACACTGGGATTCTGGGGACTTCGTCCCTATTACCGGACACACTATACCGGTAACGAATATTATTGCAAGGCGGCGGCGTATCTCTATCGCGCCAACCATTCGGCCTTCAACAGCGTCTGGGGTGATTGCGACTATCAACCGCCGCTGGGATGGCTGGTCAACCGCAAGCCCGTGATGGCTCCGCAGGATCAGCGGAAGACGACGGCGGCGCTGGTGACGGCGTTTCTGAAGGGAACGGTCGGCGGAGAAAGAGAGTATCTGGATCTTTTGCGGGATGCGCGACGGGGGCGCCACTGGCTGCCGGAGGAAATTTTGGTTACGCAGTTTGAGGATTCGCGATTTCGATTGATCGCGGACTTTTCGGAAGATCTGGATCCGGTTACGACGACGCTGCCCGGGGGAGCCATCGTCCACGAAAATTTCAGTCGGGTTACGGAAGGGGTTCTGACTTTGAGAAATGGAAACTCGACCGAACAAAAGGTCGTGGTGCTGGGGTGGGATCGCAGTGATTGGAAGGATCATACGCCGGCGTTGTTGCCGCAATATTCGATATCCGTTCCGGAATCGTTTCTGAAAGAGACGGGCGTGGACGCCGGACATCGGTTGTCCTTTTTTCTGTGCGACGCGCAAAAAGAACCGGGGGTGGTGGATCTGAGTATTGAGGTGGAGGATGAAAGCGGGCGACGAGTTCGTCTTCCGTTGCGACATTTTGCGCCGGTTCATCCCCCTTTGATCAGCAAGTTATCCAAGGGGGTCTATGATTTCGGAGCCAAAACCGATCTCGAGTTGGTTCCGCAAACATTCGAACTGCCGATGCGGGATTTTGTTTCGGTGGATCCTCACTTTGCGCCGTCGCGGCTGAGGGTGATCCGGTTTGTATTCGACCAGACACAGCGCGGGCAGATTCTGCTGGGTCGGATCGGGATCGCCGCGCCGGAAGAATCGGGGTGAGACCGACTCTTCCGGCAAGCGGAATCCCTTACTCTTTGGGTTTTTCGTAGATGTATCCTTTGCCCCACCCGGCCAGTTTGAAACAGGCGTATTTCCGAAGATAAAATTTGACGGTGCCTTCGGTCAGGCCGGTTTTTTTGGCGATTTCCTTTCGCATCATGGGCCGGGAACTCATCACTTTGCAAAGCTTAAACGGGCCGGAACCGGGAAATAGGGAAATAGGGGACAGTCACCTATTTTGGGATCAATAATGGGTGACTGTCCCGATTTACTATTGAATATTCTCCGCTTTTATACAACTTTTCCAAGTATCTTGAAGTTTCTGGTATTCCTCCAGCCGCTTTTGTGGATCCAATTTTATCAGGTACTTTTGGTGATATTCGATAAAACCTCTCATGCCCCCATAGGATATACCACGCTCAGTCATAAATTCGTCTGATGGCCATGATCTTCCTTCAATATGGCTTAGGAGAATATGTGCTACATCCCCTACGGTTGTCCATACAAGCCATTTGCTTGGTTGTTGATCGATGATTTTTTCTAGCAAGTACGGTATTGCTTCCCGATCCAAAATGAGAATTAATGATGCATGTTCGTCAGATTGTTTCTGGTCATGCCAATCAAACCATGTAATATCCGCAATACGATCAACGATTTCTCGCTTCTCAATGTCGGTCAGATTGCCAATATTGGTAGCAATCGGTGTAAGTTGATTGTTTTCTATCTCTTGCATAAATCGAATCAAATAATCCCAATTATGATTTATTAGAACCTGACGTTGAAATAGTACTCCAATGCTTGGATTTCGTTGGGATACTGAATGCAACTTTTCTGTAAGATCATTCTCGTCTTTAAAATATTTCGCCCCCAAAAAATCGTCTGACGGTGAAAATGATTCTTCTCTTGTTATCCGAGAAGGAACACATAGACCAACCCACCGACATAATGTTATCCTTGTCAAATGGGGATGCTTACAAGATGTCCCCAAGTATTCTGATATCCGATATATGAGGGGTTTTGATACATTTTCATCTTCATGAACTGCGAAACCTAAAATCCTATATACATTCACTTTCCGACACCAATAGCAATCAGGACACGACTCTTCGAAATACAATCTATCAATACATGTGAACCAAATAACATCAATGAAAATAAAAATGATAAGTATTCTAGTGATCTTGTAATTCATAAAATAGACCTTTATTGCGGGAAACTGGGGACAGTCACCTATGGGAAACTGGGAAACTGGGGACAGTCACCTATTATTGATCCATTTTTTTTGAATACGGTTGTTTTTCCATTCAAACGCCTCCTTGTTTAAATCGTGGTAATCCTGTCAATCGCGTCTAAAGATAAATTATAGGGGGAATTGGTTCGATGGTCAAGAACCTGACGGTCGACATTGTGCTCATTGGCGACATAGGTGTATCGGAACTTGGCCAAACTCGTGCCGGCATCGACGGCCGTGATCCGGCCGAGGTTGTCGGATCAATACCTGCGGTTGACAGGGGGAAGCAAATACGGTTAAGCGGAAGCCCGAAGTGGACGAAAGAGGAGGGTGAGAGTCTGCGCGGCGGGTGTTCAAGGTCCGTGCCGGCCCGATAAAAGGCAAAATTGACTATCAGGAAACGCTGTATGATGCCGATCGAGACTCAGACGACGCCGGAAGCCGTATCCTCGCTGGTGGATGTCCTGTTTGTGACCAACCAGCCGAGTATTCCGCAGCCCATTCGGGCGTTTTTGAAACGGCAGAACTACACCTGGGCCAAGGTCCAGATCGAGCAGTTCTGCCCGTTCATCGCGGACTTCAAGGTGGTCGGGACGGTGATTTTGGACACGACGGAGATTGAGGATCGCTTTCGGGATCGAATCCTGCAGACACTCAAACAACTGGAACAATCGAATATCGCAACGATCCTATTGAACGACCAGATCGAGTTTCCGTATTCGGAGTTCAAGCTGGCGACGATCCTGCAATCGGCGACCCCGGCGGAGTTTGAGGGGCGGATTGAAACCAATATCGCGTACAACCGCAGTCTCAACCAGAGGCGCGGCGAACCGAAGGTCGATCCAGGCGCCGAACTGGCGGAAGATACGGCCGAGCAGTTGCGAATGGCAGGGGAAGTCCAGCGGGCCTTTCTGCCGCAGGAACTTCCCAACAGCGACCTGTTGCGGTGGGCGGTAGTGTATGAGCCGGCCGAGTGGGTGTCGGGCGATCTGTATGATGTCCGGCGGCTCGACGAGCAGCATATCGGATTCTACATCGCCGACGCGGTGGGACATTCGATGCCCGCGGCGCTGTTGACGATGTTTCTCAAGCAGGCGATCGTGATGCGCGAGACCCACGGAAACCAGTATCGAATTCATTCGCCGTTGGAGGTGATCCGGGAAGCGAATCAGCGGATGGCCGAGCAGCATTTGAAGGGGTGCCTGTTTGCGACCTGCTGCTACGGTTTGCTGAATATCCGAACGATGCAACTGTCACTGGCCCGGGCGGGACATCCGTATCCCGTCCTGATCCGACCGGGCCAGGCGCCCCGACAGATTGAAAGCCGCGGTGGACTGCTGGGCGTGTTTGAGGACGCGGATTTTGAGCAAAAGTCGATCCAATTAACCCCACACGACAAGATCCTGCTGTATTCGGACGGATGCGAATCGCTGATCGGGCAATGCGATGACGCCCGACACTTTGAATTCAGCGAGGAATTTCTGGATATCGCCGAGTTGCCCGCCGGCGAAATGATGTATGCCTTTCGCGAACTGACGGGCCGTCATGCGGTTCCCCGATGCGAACGCGACGATGTAACGGCGATTGTGATGGAAGTCTTGTAACAACGATGGCATCGCGGACAGGGACTGGTCGGGGGCCTGCGGCCGGTCGCTAATCCTGGCCGGCGTACCAGGACCGAAAGATGTTGGTGCCAATTGTTTCCCGAATGGCGTCGGCATGACCATCCAGCCAGAGAGTATTGGACAGGCCGTTGGGTTTTTGATCCGTTTCGTTGATTCGCTTGGTCACTTCGGCGGGTTCATCCAGACCGCGACTTCGCTTGTTGTGGCGAAAGATCCCCCAATAAAAATCATCGCGTTCGCCTCGTCCCCCCGCGGCGGACGGCCGGTAATGGCGCAGATTGATTTTCTGGCTCTGCGGGATATACATCATGTCATCCTGTTCCCCGCCGTCACTATCGCCTTCGATCCGGGGTTCGACATGATCCTGTGTGACGATGAATTGGTGAGGCGCCTTAATTGCGCCGATTTTCCGGTTTGTATAATTGCTGTCCGTCTTTGGGGCCTTGGAATCTCGAAAGAAGAAAGAATTCAGGGCAAATCCCGCCAGTTTGGCCATTTCGGGGTCGGCTCCATACAGCATCTGGGCCACCTTGGAATAACTGGGGCATCCAAAGACGGCCGGATTTTCCGCGTAATCCTTGTATGCCACTCCCCAGTACGCGTTACTATGATTGGGATTGATATACGCGCCGCCCGTTGTGTACCATTGGAACCCGTTGGCTGAACTGGAGTTATACGCCCGACCCTCGTATGTTTCCAAATACACCAGGATCGCGGTTCCGATGCCCTTGAGGTGCGATCGGCAAACGACGGTCCGAACCTGTTCTTGGGCTTTTTTCAGCGAAGGGATCAGAATGGCCAGCAACAGACCGATGATGGCAATAACGACGAGGAGTTCGATCAAAGTAAACGCGGGACGCAGACAACGACCCCCCGAATCAAACCGACCCTTCTTCACACGACAGCCCTTTCCAGAAAAATGCTCTCCCACACTACATAAGAGTATTATACCGCCGGAGCGTTTCAGATTCAACGGCCTTTTCCCGGATTTGAATGGAAATTCGGCCTTCGGAATCGTTTCTTTCAGTCCCTTAACGAACGAAGAGAGAGAAATCGTATAGGGATGTCGGTTTCGGATCGTTTTTGGGCGGGGTCAGCTCGTGGAATCCTGAAGAGACTCGAGGATTCCGTCGTTGTCCACATAGTCTTTCACCAGCGTGTGAAGCCGTTTGATTTTGTCGATATCGTACGAGCGAATCTTGAACCCCACATACGACAACTTGGAGCTGACCTGAAAGGTGTCTTCTGAACTGAGCAGGACGGGGATATTCGAACTTTTCAACAACGGGACGATCTTGGGGTGGGGTTCAAAGCCGCCGGTCAGCAGGATTCCTCCGCTGTGGGGACGGTTTTCGGCCAGCATCAGGATGGAAACCAGGATGCTGTCCACGCGGTCGCCAGGGGTGATGATCAGGGTGTTGTCGCGGACATAGGCGAGCATGTTCTGCGGTTCCATGGCCGCGATGACGGTATGCTCGATCCGGTTGCTGAGGTTGTCCGAGCCGCACAGGACCGTGAAGTTGAATTCTTCTGCGACCTGGCCGACGGTAAAATGTTCCAGATTCGCCTCATAGGGGATTGCTCCAAGCAGTCGCGTCCCCAGAAGTTTGAGGCCCGCTTCGGCGCTTTCACGGACTTTGTCGTATTTGTCGACCATGACTTTGTTGAAGATTACGCCGAGGACCTCGACTTTGTGATCTCGAAAGAGCGAAAGACTCAGAGACACTTCGTCCAGCGGTCTGCCGATTCCCCCGGCGGTGACGATGACGACCTTGGCGCCGAGCAACTGCGCGACACGAGCATTGGAAAGGCCGAAACAACTTCCCACACCGGCATGACCTGTGCCTTCGGTGATGACCATGGGGTGGCTTTTGAGAAGATGGTCGTGGCAGGCGATGATCTCTTTTTCGAGAGGGCTGACATCGGGATTGAAGATGAACTTGCGGGTGAACCCCTTTTCGATGGCAATGGGGCTCATGTAATAGGGTTCGTCGGGCATCTGAAAGACCTGATGAACCAAGACCGAGTCTTCATCGATGTTCTTGTCGTGGTAGCGGACATAGTGCTGGCCGACGGGCTTGTAGTAGCCCGGATCCAAACCTCGCTCACGAAGAAGCTGCATGAGGCCTAAGCTAACCGAGGTCTTGCCGCTGTCTTTGAGGGTTGCGCTGATATAAATCGGTTTCACAACACTAAACCCCTTTCACGATTGAAGCCGTCAAGGGCCGACCTTCGGGGTCGGCATTCGAGAGGATTATACCGGCAGGACGGGAAAAATCCACCGTTTGGCAGAAAAAT
Source organism: uncultured Pirellulales bacterium (assembly GCA_964643355.1). Lineage (GTDB taxonomy): Bacteria > Planctomycetota > Phycisphaerae > Sedimentisphaerales > Anaerohalosphaeraceae > FEN-1350. Next base: position 43,945 of record CAZXPW010000026.1, on the reverse strand, counting down.
CGGCAATCGATACAACCGGTTTTTCGTCATTGTCTGTACGGGGGAATGGAGAATGGGTATAATGGCATGCTCTGGATCGGAACTCGTACAGGGAAATAACCTTCATGAGGGAGATTGATTCGATGATTCGAATGAGACAAGGACTGATGGCGGCGTTGGCAGTCGGAGTTTTGTCGGCGTCCTGTAGTGCGGCTGTGGAATTTCGCAAACATGTGATCAACGCCGATTCGAAGTTTGAAGCGGCGGGGGTGCTGGATGTCAACAAAGACGGCAAGCTCGACATCTTCAGCGGTGGTTTTTGGTATGAGGCGCCGAACTGGACTCGGCACTTCGTCCGCGAGGTAACCGAGGAGGGCGAGTACCACTATGACTTCGCCAATCTGCCGATCGATGTGGATGGCGACGGCTGGACGGATATCGTCAACGCGGCCTGGCACAACAAAAAAGTCTTCTGGGTCCGAAACCCCGGCAAGACCGACACGGCATGGGAAGTTGTCGATGTCGATGTGCCGGGGAATATGGAAACGGCCATTCTGGTCGATATCGACGGCGACAAGCAACCGGATGTCCTGCCCAATGTACTGGGGGCCCCGGCCTTCTGGTACAGCTTCCACAAGGACCCGACGGCACCCAAAGGCGTCAAGTGGGAAAAACACGCACTTCCACCGCAGTCCTCGGCACACGGTAACGGCGCCGGGGATGTCGATGGCGACGGCAAGTGCGATATTCTTACGCCCACCGGCTGGCTTCGGCAAACAGGTCCCGATCAGTGGGAGTTTATCGGCGAGTTCAATCTCGGCTCAACCTCGATCCCGATGCTGGTTCATGATGTGGATGCCGACGGCGACAACGACATTGTTTGGGGCAACGGCCACGATTACGGCCTCTTTTGGATGGAACAGGGCAAGGCCGCCGACGGGAAACGCACCTGGACAAAATACGAGATCGACAAGTCCTGGTCACAGCCGCATTTCATGGTTTTTGCCGATCTTGACAACGATGGGATCAAGGAATTGGTTACGGGAAAACGATTCCGGGCCCACAATGGCCATGATCCCGGCGGAAATGATCCGAAATGTGTGTATTATTACACATTCGACAAGGCCGCCAAAAAGTTCAACCGCCATGTCATCTCGGAGGGCGACACGGTCGGCTTTGGAATCAATACGATGGTTATCGATATTGACGGAGACGGCGACTTAGATGTCGTCTGTCCCGGCAAGAGCGGCCTGTACCTGATGGAAAACCTGCTGAAGAAGTAATCGCAGAATCGGAGCGATCATTCAGGGGCATCCCAGTGAATCGGGATGCCCCAGTTTTTTGGATTTGGGCTTGCTTTCTCCAGGAAAATCCGTATAATAGATCAAGTTAGCTAAAAATACTTGTGGAGGGATAGCGATGAAAAAGAGTGTATTATTGGCGTGTTTGTGGATAGGGGGGCTTGCTGTTTCGTCTCTGGGCGCGACAATCACAATTACTCCCCATAACGGCGGCGATGGTTGGCTTTTGTTGGATTATACTGTAGATGAGGCAGGGGTATGCCCGGCGGCGATCGGGCTGATGATTTCCCTGAGCCATGGGGCCACGCTTGCCGGCGCCGGGGATTGGTCTGTCGATCCGGCGTTCAACTATTTCCCCGAATATGCCAACGAACATCCCTGGAGTTACCAGATTGGAGCCGGACATCCCTTCGACTCCGACAGATTTCCCAAGTCCGGCTTTGGGATTATCATGTCCACCTTTGCCTACTATGAGTGTTTCCCGATGCCATGTGCCGGAGATGTCAATGGCGATATGCGGGTCAATATTGCCGACGCAATGTTTATTGCAAGCGATTGGCTTATGGCTGGCCCAAGTTTGTGGACCGATCTCAACGACGATGGCGTCGTGAACCTTGGTGATGCGGCCTTGCTCAATGGATACCAATCGCCGTTCCCATCTCCGAACAAGTTCCTGGCCCTGAAGATCACTGACGGCGGAGCGGGATTCACAGATGTTGCCTTCGGGATTGATACAATGCGCGGCGGCGCCTTTGCCGCTGATGGCACCCCTCTTATCATGAACCTGCCGAGTTCCTATCGACTCGTGATTCCTGAACCTGCGACTCTGGGACTTCTGGCTTTGGGTACTTTCCTCATCCGCAAAAACCGCCAGTGATCAACAACATGTTTCCGGATCATTTTTCCAGATCAACCACTGGATACAAGTCGGTCATGATATACAGCCATCGACTGGAGGGGTGGACCCAGACTTCCTTATAGTTGTAGCAGTTATCCGGCGGATAGTAGGGCAGATCGCGCTCGAAGTGCGTCTCGATCCCCACCGGCAACGAGCCGACGATATCTCCGCTCATCGCGGAATATTGCGGGGCAAAGTCATACCCTTGGCCGTACATCAAGCTCTGACTGAACGGATTGAGGCCCAGGTTCCACTGAAGCTGCCGCTGACACAGATCCAACAACCTTTGGTCCTTGAGATAACGGCCCGCTGCCGCAAGGCCTTTGGTCTGCGACAGGACCGTTCCGCAGTTGCCGCGAAAATCGAACCACACCGGAAACCGCCGCAGATAATACCGATCGCTCAGGGTTACACCCTGTTTGATTTGATCGATCTGTTCCGGCCGATTGGATTCCTGCAGGTCGTAAACACCGGCGGGCAACATGCCATACGGCTCGGTGAAGCGAACGATTGTCTTGTAGTAATCGGCATATCGTCGGACGGCGGTATCCCACTTGGCGAAGTCGCCATGAGTCGGCAGCGACTCGCAGAGCCGGACCAAGCCGACAATCGGCGCCTGTTCATGGCCGCGATGCGAATAATGCTGGATCCGTCGCTTACCAGCGTCGGTGTAAAAGAATCCTTCCAGCGGAATCGTCCAATCGGTCTTGCCGATCTGCTGGCAATCGGTCACGGTCGCGGCGAACCGTACGGCCGCGTCGTGATAACCTGGCTCCCGTGTGGCCTCAAACAGATCCAGCGAGGTGTTCAGGGCGGCCCCAGCAAGCTCCAGACCCGGGGTTCCAGCATTGTCCATTGCCCATCGCCAATCTTCTTTTGCCGCCGTAAGGCATTCGGCGGCCTTGATCGGATCAAAATCCTTGAATACCCGCGCGGCGACGGCTTCAGCCGAGGCGCCCATAAAATTATCGAAGGGAGAATTGTTCGCGCGACTGGTCACATCATCGACCGTTCCGAGTTTGCCGTCGGTCCAGAAATCCATCGTCGCCCAGGTGCACCGCGATCCGTCGCCGAAACGGCACTTGAGTACCCAATCCAGGCCCCATCGGGCCTCCTCGATCAGCGGCTGAAATAACTCGATGTCAGAGGTCTTGATTTTGTCCGCCAGCAATAGCATAGCCACCACCGCCTCGGAGGTGTTGACCAGACCTTGCGACAAGTCTCCGGCGTCGTGCCAGCCGCCGTTGATGGGAAGTTTTCGTCCGCCGGATTCGCATGTCCAATCGGCGTGGCACAGGTCGTGGATGCCGGGGATTGCGGTGCCGCATCGCTGACAGTAGAAGTGGTTGATCGTCTTGAGGATCGTATCGCGCCAGACATAGGGGCCGATGGCAAACGGCTTTGTCTTGACCGTTCCGGCCTGCAGGATATACCGTCCCGGTTGATCGACCGACGAAAAATCCATCACCTCGAACCGTCCGATCTCCGTCTTGACGATCTCGATCGGCTTTCGCAGGAGTTCCTTGCCATCCTTGGCCGTCAACAGTGAAAATTCCTTTTCTCCGAGATTTCCCCCGAAAGCCCGCTTGGAAAAGCCCGTCGGATAACCGGTGTGGCTGTAGGCGATCTGGCCGGGTGCGACATTCCAGCCCTCAAAGTGATCGGCTTCTACCTTCTGTAGTTCCAACTGGTCGAAGTCAAATTGCACCGTCTCGGTTGCCCCTGGCTCGTTGCCCTGCTGGCGGTAGGAAAACTCCACGCCCACGACCTTGTCCCGTCCCAGATGCGCGATCTCCATGACGATGTGATTCCATTGCTGATTCTTGACCAGCACAAAGTTCCGGCCGTTGCGATCCCACATATTTGGCACCTTCTCGATCCCTTCATTTCGCAGGACCACACACATCGAGACAATCTTGAATCCCGGCATATCCGGATAGACCCAGAACGACAAACGATTGAAAGCCTGCCAATCTTCGCCGTCGATCTTTCGGGTGACGATACAGGCCCCCCACGGCCGTCCGCCCTCGCCACCGGGCTTGGTCCCCTTGGTCGGACAGGTGATTCGCAGAGAATGCCGACCTTCTCTGGCCCGCTGGTCAGTCAATGCCATATCTCCGGCGCCATCATGCCGCCAATTTACCAGATCCTCCATGCCATCGATCCATCGGGTTTCCAGTATAGGTTTGGCCTCCCATCGGGCACGAATGCTGTCGGCGTAATTCTCCGCCATCGGCATCGTCGGGATCTGACTTTGGGCTATTACGACCTCGATTCCCGCGATCGCTCCATACAGGAACATCCATTGGCGAATTGTCATATTCGATCTCCCCTATCCAGTCTAATTTCCCTTGCCTTGGTTATGGTTGTAGGATACCGTATTGGCAAACCATAAATATTGTACAGCGGAAGGATGACGCGACAACGATCTTTTGAAAACCGACGGGACAATTCATGACCGAAAAAACCAGCTTACCGTGGTGGCATCTGCATCGTCGCCTCTACGATTGGGTGCTCCATTTCGCCCATACGCCGCACGGCGCCCGAGCGTTGTTTTGCTTCAGTTTCGCCGAATCCAGTTTTTTTCCGATCCCGCCGGATGTGTTGCTGGCGCCGCTTTCGCTTGGCGCGCCGCGCAAGTGGGTGTATTTCGCCTCGGTCTGTTCGATTGCGTCGGTTGTCGGCGGAATCTTTGGTTACGGCATCGGGACCTTTTTGTGGGATATGATCGGCCAGTGGATCTTCGCCCATCTGGGTTCCATCGGATTTACCCCGGAGGTCTTCAAAAAGTTTCAGGACCTTTACAATCAATATGATTTCTGGATTGTCTTTACCTGCGGGTTTACTCCGTTGCCGTACAAAGTCTGCACGATCTCGGCCGGCGTGGCGCAAATCCATTTTGTCGGATTCATTCTTGCTTCGGCGATCAGTCGTTCGGCCCGGTTTTTTATCGTGGCAGGACTGTTCGGCTGGAAAGGGGAAAAGATACGACCGTTTGTGGACAAATATTTCAACTGGTTGAGCTTGGCGTTTGTGCTCTTGCTGATCGGCGGTTTTTGGGCTCTTAAGTTTCTCAAGCATTAACACCGTGAGGCCCCGGCCCGCGGCCAAAATCGAGACACGAATCACTACATTCAAAACAAATCTTGTGAGTCGTGCAGATCATTCCGCACGAAATCCATCTATTTTTCGCTGAGATTTGGAAATCCTAATCCGTTGCCGAATAAATACATTCATCATTCCGGTTCGTTTTGCCTAACCATCCGGTATCCCGGCAGGCGTCTTTTCGGCGCCGACCGCCATGCCCGATGCCGAAACATGAATCATTGTTCCACATGCCAATCCGGTGAATACCCCAACCTCTAATCGTCATCGAGATCCGCCGTCACGGCCCATACGGGATACGGCTCAAACGGACCTTTCATCGCTCGCCAGAGGATCCGGTTAAAAATGTCTTCCGGGCATTGATCCACTTGGTGCAACGGAAGCGAAGCGGAAACGACCGCGTCGTTGCGGAGCGTGGCGTCCGAAATGGATTTTGGATCGGGATTCATCTGGTCCAGAGGAATGTTCGAAGGCAACGCGATATAGGGAGCGAAATCAGGCGTGTCCGTAAAACAATCGCTCATCGGAGTTGCCGTGGCATCCAGTTGATTCATCGGCGGCAATCCCAGGATCAGCTCAATGGTACGGAGGATGCTGGTCTGGTTATACTGCGTACTGACAACCGTATTGCGCCGGGTGTACGGACTTACCACATACGCCGTAGTACGGTACCCGCTGACATGATCCCAACCCGCCTGAGGATCGTCTTCGATGGCAATAATACAGGTCTTTTCCCAGAATCGGCTGTGGCTGATGGCCTCCACGATCCGGCCGAAAGCCAGATCATTGTCCGCCACCTGAGCGGCGGGGGTCGGCGATCCGGCTCTGGTTCCGGAGGTATGATCGTTGGGAAGACAGATGATACACAGAGCAGGGAAGGAACCCTTTCGTTCGTATTCATGTAATTCGGCGATGAATTGCGCTGCGCGAAAGACATCGGGAATGTCCATGTCCCAACCGACCGTCCGGGTATTCAAATACGCACGGATGGATTCGATGGCGGGCCGGCTGGAAATCCGAATCCGATGGGTCTGGTCGAGAAAATCGCGATAGTAATCGAGAAAAGTCGGTCGGCCTTTCACGGAGGGATCGGCCCATCCCGCCTCCGTGATGGCAAATTCCCCGTAGATGCGGAGGGATTTGCCATGGGCGAGGGCATTGTCCCAGATGAATCCCGCGGGGGAATACGCCATCGCATCGATGTCGCTGTCCTCCATTCCATCCGGATAGCTGCGGGGAAAACCGGCAAACGATTTTTCCATGTAATCAGTCGCAAACGCAGAGTCGCTCCATTGGTGTCCATCGGCGCTGAGGATGCCGGAACAATATGTATTGTCCAGCAGAACAAACTCATTGGCCATCTTGTGCTGGTTGGGCGTAATATTCTCGCCAAAAACACACAACGATGGATTGCCGTTTCCTGAAGGCAAATCCCCAAGGACCTGATCGTAAGTCCGGTTTTCCTTGATGATATAGACCACATGTTCAAAGACGGACGGTTCTCCGGCTCGTTCGGGTATCGGACGCGGTCGTCGGTTCGGCCTGGCCGGTTGGCGGGACTCTTTGAGCAAAGGATATCGGTAGTTCTCCAGAACTTTGCGCGTCAGCGACGGCAGATCCTTTACCTCGGAAAGCGGAACGATGGAAAGGGTACCGTGGTATTGGTGGGTGTTGAATTCGTGAGATCGATCTTCTTGTAGGCCTCGGGTCGAACCAACCCCTTTGATATTGGCCACGATCACCCGATCCAATCCCGAGTCATAAACCAGCGCTCCGGGAAACCATCCCACAGGAAAAAGGCCCAGCAATTTTGACCCGCCGGGATCAAAATGAATGACAGCAACGGCGTTCTGCGTTCCATTGGCGACAATCAGTTGATCGCCTTTGTCATTGAAGGCCAAGGCATTCGGGCTGGCGCCAAATAGGTCGGCGGGACTGGATTTGGCCCAGATGGTTTCGACAATCTTATCCGTACGGGTATCGATCACATGAAGCGTATCACTTCCGGAATTCGCCACGACAACATGCTCACCATCGGGGGACGCCGCGATGGCGGATGAATGAAGGCCAACCAGAATATGGGTCACAAGAGTTTCGCCGAGCAGATGGATCACGGAGACAGAACCTTCGTTGGCGATATAACGAACCGGATCTACCCGTACGCGCGTCCCCTGACCGGCCGGCCCGGTAAGACTGTCAGGATCAGGAACACGACCTCCCCAGTTACTAACATAGACTTTATCGCCAACGAGAACCACGCCATACGGGGCAACTCCCACCGGCCAGGTCCGTAAGACTTTGCCGGTATTGGTATCGATTTCCGCCAATTGGTTGGATAAATTCAGGGCAACATATAATCTCTGTCCATCCGAGGATATGGCCAGACCGGCGGGGATTTCCTCTTTTCGATTGGGGGCATTGGCGGGGGGTAAGGCAATCGAAAACAAACCCGAGACCTGATGGTCCGCGGTGACTCGGAAAACCTTAATGTCTCCGTTGACATTCGAAAGATAGATTCGCGATCCATCCGGGCTGAAGATCAATCCGGTAAAACTAAGCTGGCCTGAGGTGTCGGGCTTGAGAATGTGACTGGAGATTGCATCGGGGGTTCTGGCCTGACTGGACGGTAATGCGACTCGCTGTTTGATCTCTCCGCTCCGTGGGTCTATCAGGATCAATTCCGATGTTTTTCCGGATGTAGCCAGAAGCTGGCCATCCGGACTTAACGCGACCGCCTGTGGGCGCAGGCCAGGCAATTCCACTTGAATCCCTATCGGCGTTAGTATCTGATGCACGGGCGTGACATACCGGTTCGGTTGATTCTCGCCCACCGGTTCGGTATTGGATCGCTCCGGTGTCCGACAAGACCCGACCCACAGTATCCAGAACGCCACCGAGAACACCATGGATCGTCGTTTCCAATACTCGAATCCCATTTTTCGAACCGATGTCGCCAATAAGTCAGGTTGCTCTTGGTGAAGGTTTGTGTCCATTCCCTTGATCCTTGTCTGCAATGGTTTTTTCCATTTTCGTGTGACCTACACCCCTTCCGATATTGTCGGTTTAATTGCGATCACGGTCAAATTAATCGGAAAACCGAAAGACCAAGCTCATTCTCTCCAGACGGGGATCCGATCCAACCTTGATCGATTATCCCTCACCCTTTAATCCGATATCCGCAGCCACATCCTTCATTCCTTCGATTGTTCGGCGGAACAGATCGGAAAGATCCATTCCGAGCATCGCGGCCCCCTTTTGAATTACATCCCGATTGATCTTGGCGGCAAACGATTTATCCTTCCACTTCTTTTTGACTGAAGACGGCTCCAGGTCAAGAACAGAACGAGAAGGCCGGACCAGCGCCGTCGCGGCCACCAGTCCCGTCAATTCATCGATAGCGTAGAGGACTTTTTCCATCTTTTCCCGCGGTTCGACATCCGAACAGATTCCCCATCCATGTGAGACCACGGCGCGAATATACTCCGCTGGCCACCTCTGTGCCGTCAAGATCTCCCCGGTCTTGGCACAATGTTGTTCGGGAAACTGCTGATAGTCCAGATCGTGAATCAATCCAATGATTCCCCACTTTTCCGGGTCTTCGCCGAAGCTCCGAGCGAAATGCCGCATGACGGCCTCGACGGCCAGAGCGTGCCGAATCAGACTTTCATCGGAGTTGTATTCCCGGAGAAGATGCAGAGCGTCATCCCGGGTGGGTACATGGGTTCCCATTCGCGTTCTCCATGGGTTGAGTCGTTCCATTTCCAAACCGATATTGGATTTCCCGAATACAAGGGTAGCCGGTTTTTGCTGGAGATCAATCAAATTCCCCCGAACAATCCTATGCATAAGGAGTGGAACAATCTACAAACGACCGGGAGTGACAAACCAAAACGGTCTGTATCAAATATTGTAGTTGTCTGTGAGCGATTCCGAGTTTATAAAAGGGATACAAATGTGCAACGCCAAAACCCATCCAATCGTGAAAAGAACATGAGGGTATATGAAACTACAATCGATGATACTCGCCGGATGTTGTGTTTCGTTTTTCTTTTCCGTTCCATTCCCCGTCGTACATGCGTCCAGTTCGGATTATGTCGTTGTCGTCTCAAAACAAACACGAGCCGATTTCGAATGGAACCTGATTTGTGATACGCTATGCAAGAAGAACAAGGGGTCCATGCTTGTGTACGAATTCACCCTCGAAGAAATCCTGCCCCAACTCAAAGAGATTTTTCCTCGTTATGCCTGTTTTGTCGTTCGACCGGCCGAGGCCACCCGCGAATTCGTCCGGCAGGTCCATCAACTGACTCGCCGGATGGATACGGATCCTTATGCCGATTGTTTGTGGGGAATCCTGACTGGGTATGATTCGGCGGCGGCGATGCGAATCGCCGAATACTCTGAACCGCTGATCGTCCGGCGAGTTGCCGGCGGAACCGAATTTGCGATCGATCAATGCGTCGAAGGCGTTTGGTACAGCGAATTGGACAGAGGCAAAGCCGTCTGGAAAAAAGAAGGCGGTCTGGCCGTAACGATTCAGGGTCCAGAAGATTCCACTGAGGCGCTGGTCAAGACCCTCACCGAGTGGAAAGCTGATTGCTTCATCACTTCCGGCCACGCTACCGAACGGGACTGGCAGATCGGATACCGATACCGCAACGGTTCTTTTCGATGCCGTAACGGCATTCTATATGGCTTGGACACGCAGGGAAACGAGTACCCGATTCACTCCGCCAATCCAAAGGTCTATATGGCCGTCGGGAACTGCCTCATGGGCCATATCGACGGCGCCGATGCGATGGCTCTGGCCTTCATGAACAGTGCCGGCGTTAATCAAATGATCGGCTATACCGTCAATTCCTGGTATGGTTACATGGGTTGGGGTTGTCTGGATTATTTTCTCGAACAACCCGGCCGTTACACTTTTACCGAGGCCTTTTTCGCAAATCAAGCGGCCCTGATCCATCGGTTGACGACCCATTTCCCCGAAGCGGCGCAGACAAAGACCGATGGAGCAGAACCGTCAAGGGGTGCAGTCATCATAAGCCCGGAAGCGAAGAAGGCCGGATTGACGGCCAACGATGCCCGCGGTTTGCTCTATGACCGCGACACGGTGGCATTCTACGGCGATCCGGCATGGGAGGTCCGAATGGCGCCGGCCGACACAGCATGGGACCAGACTCTCAACGAAAAGAACGAAATCTGGACCTTTGAGATCAAGCCCAATTACGGCGTTAAAAGCTTCGAACCGATCAATCGAAACGGATCGCAACGGGGCGGCAGGCCAATCTTCCAGTTTTTCCCCCGGCGACTGAAACACATTCGGCTTCTGGATGGCTCGGAACTCAACCCGGTCTTGTGTGAAGATTTCATTCTGGTTCCGAAACCTCAAACAGGCAATCAGGAATCCCGTTTTCGGGTCATCTTCTCGGCAGAATCCTTTTAATCAATCCGATTCGGATACCTGGATCTGAAAACCTGGTCATCGGGTCATCCGCCTGTAAATTGGAACGATCGCAAACCATTTCGCCTGCCCGGTATCTCAAAAGGTTTTCATCGATTCCGGGTATGTTGTCCCTCGGAATAGCACCAACGGGAACATCCACAGCGCCTTCGAGGAGATAAAAGGCCGCGAATACAGGACGATGATCCAATGCCATTTCTCATCGACGACACGGGTTTCAGCCGAACACCACCGATCGGTGGGTTTGTGCAAGATATAATCAATCTTGCGGCTTGGATTGTTGGTGGGAAACGAGGGTTGCGGATTTTCCCGTCCGGCATAGGACCACGCCGAAAGAAACAGCGCAATCGGTTTGCTGTCGGGTATGGCATTGAGATCGCCGGCAAGAAAGATAGGAAGTTTGGAATCGGTATAAAGATCACGGATACGAGCGGCCTGCGCCATCCGGTTTTTCGGATTCCATTGGTAGTCCAGGTGTTTACTTACAAACAGCAGATGTCGGCCGTTTGGCAGACCAACTTCAACTTCGAGGGCTTCACGGGGTTCGGCGCCATCTGAGTGAGGCAGAATATGGGTCATTGAAGCCAGAATTGGGAGGCGGGAAAGAATCGCCACGCCATACCCGCCTCCGGCGTAGTCCATGGTCTGCCGAATCGGCTCGCCATATTTATTCGTCGGCTCAGTTCGGCCATCAGGTCGAGTCCTCTTGATCGCGTGGTCTTGCCTTCCACTTCCTGCAAGGCCACCAGGTCCGGCTGAAAAGAATGGATAATGCCGGCGACCGTGTCCAGATTGGAGCCCCCGTTGGAATCTTTCCCATGATAGATATTGTAGGTCAGTACTTCGACACGAATCGATCGCGATTCCAGAGGAATTTGGATTTTGGCATGATAGATAGGTTTGGAGGCCGGATTTTCCTCGAAGTATCGGGGAAATTGGTGTATAGTCTGCCCTCGAAATGGCCATGGAGCTCTCTGAAAACCAACCGGGAGAAGAACATGAAACAAAATCGGGTAGCAAAACGGGGGCAGGTAAGAGGGGCTGGATTCCAGACGGTTCTGATGATCATCCTGGTCATGAGCGGTTCGGCTACTTGGCCGGCAGAGACGATTCCGCCGGGACCGGACGGAGTGAATGTTCGGTCATTCGGGGCGATTGGAGACGGGAAGACCGACGACACGGCCGCTTTTCAAAAAGCGCTGGATTCGGCCGCGGCCAGGGGAGGAGGCGTTGTGTTTGCGCCCCGGGGAAACTACTTCTTTGGGGGACATCTGAATGTTCCGCCGGCCGTAACTCTGCAGGGGATCTGGCAATCGGTGCCGGCACATAACGGAATCCGGGACCGAGGACTGCCCAAGCCAACCGACGACGGAACGACTTTTTTGGTAACGGAAGGAGCCGGGATGGAAGACGGATCCGCGTTTATCACGCTCAATACCAACAGTACGCTCAAAGGCGTGGTGATATATTACCCGGATCAGAAAACCGACGAAATTCCATTGCCGTATCCGTATGCGATCGCGATGCGGGGGAAAAATCCCGCGGTACTGGCCGTGGAAATGCTCAATCCCTACAACGGGATCGACGCGACGCGGAACGAGCGGCACCTGATCCGTGATGTACATGGCCAGCCGCTGCGGCGAGGGATCTTCGTGGATGCGATCTACGACATCGGCCGGATCGAAAATGTACACTTTAATCCATGGTGGAGCAACCGGCCCAAACTGTTTCAATGGCAAATGCAGAACGGCGAAGCGTTTGTTTTCGGAAGAACGGACTGGCAATATGTGTACAACACCTTTTGTTTCGGCTATGCGGTGGGATACAAGTTTATTCAGACCAAGGCCGGGGTGTGCAACGGGAATTTCAGCGGAATCGGGGCGGACGACTGTTATACGGCAATGGTCGTTGAACAGTGCGCCCCGTTCGGTCTGTTGATTACCAACGGCGAGTTTGTCTCGTTCCACGGGCCGGACCCGACGATGATCGCCGTGGCCGAATCCAACACCGGCAGCGTGCGGTTTGTCAATTGCGCGTTTTGGGGGCCGTGTAATCAAATCGCGCGGATCGCCGGCCGGGGGACGGTGGGATTCGGCGATTGCACTTTTGTACAATGGGGCGGTGCGGCGAAGGATCGTTTCGCCCTGGATATTCAAAGCGGAACGGCGTTGGTTCGGGGTTGTGAGTTTCGCCAGGATCTTCAGCAAATCCGGCTGGGCGAGGGTGTTCGCCGCGCGGTGATCACGGGGAATGTCTTTGCCGGCGAGCAGCGGATCGTGAACAATGCCAAAGGCAAGGTGGAAATCGGAATGAATGTCGCGGAAAAGTGATAGGATAATTGAAGAATGGTTGAATCAAATCGGGACAATCATTTCCAGGTGCAAGATTTACCCGATGCATATCGGCGTGATATCAATATGATTTTCTCCGACTTGCGTACATCCCCCGAGGGCTTGTCGGAGTCCGAGGCGCATTCTCGGCTGGTTCAGCAGGGTCCCAACCAGGTCGCCGGGCGCAAGCGAGCCAGCGCGATCGGGCTGTTTTTCCGGCAGTTTTTGAATCCGCTGGTGTATTTGTTGGCGGGGGCCGCAACCGTCAAGGCGGTGGTCAAGGGACCGGTGGATGCCCTGACGATCGTGGGAGTCCTGCTGTTCATGGCGGTTGTGGGATTCATCCAGGAATTCCGGGCGGGCAAGGCAATGGATGCGCTTCTGCGTCTGGCGGCGCCACGGGCAAAGGTTCGACGCAATGGGCGGCTTGAGGTCATCGCCGCCCAGGAACTGGTTACCGGGGATGTGGTGGTCCTGGAGGCCGGAGACCATGTGCCGGCTGACGCGCGGCTGATCGAGGCGGTTGACTTGAAGGTCAACGAATCCTCACTGACGGGAGAATCGATGCCAACCACAAAACAGGTTGAGGCCATCGAGCAGGAGGCGCCGCTGGGAGAACGGCGGAACATGGTTTACGGCGGAACGGCGGTCGTGCTGGGACGAGGGCAGGCGGTCGTAACCGCGACGGGGATGCAATCGGAGATCGGACGGATCGCGGCCGCGGTTCGGGGGATTACGCAGAGCAAGACTTCGCTTCAGAAGAGCATCGACCAGCTTGGCCATGCCCTGATCTGGATCGTTCTGGGGGTGTGCACATTGTTGATCGGGCTGGGTTTGTGGAATCGTCTGAGCCCGGTGGATGTGTTGATGCTGGCGGTTGCGGCGGCGGTAGCGGGAATTCCCGAGGGTCTTCCCGCCGTGGTAACGGTTGTCCTTGCGACCGGAATGCAGCGGATGGCGCAACATCGAGCCATTCTCCGTAAGCTCGTTGCGGTGGAGACGCTGGGTTCGACGACGGTCATCTGTTCGGACAAGACGGGGACACTGACGCTGAATCAGATGACCGTACAGGGGATCTTTGCCGACGGGCAGATGGTGGAACTGAGCGGACAGGGGTATCGGCCGGAGGGGGACTTTTCTCGCCAAGGAACGAAGATCTCCGTTGAGGCCGGATCCACGCTGGAACATTGCCTGCGGATCGGGCTGTTGTGCAACGATGCCAGCTGGCGGGCTGAAGGCGACGGATTTGCGATTGTCGGTGATCCGACGGAGGTCGCGTTGATCGTTGCGGCAGCCAAGGCGGGGTTGCACAAGTCCCAAGAGCAACAGCGTCATCCACGGAAACGGGAAATTCCCTTTCAGAGCCAGCGTCAATATATGGCCACTCTGAATGGAAGCGATGATGACGGAATGGTTTTCGTAAAAGGATCGCTGGAAAGATTAATGCCCATGGCAGTGGGGCATATGCGGCAGGGTCAGTGTGTGGAGTGGACCGAGGCCGATCGTGCCGAATGGATGGCGGCGGCCGAATCGATGGGCGGCAGGGCATTGCGTGTACTGGCAATGGCGACGGCCAAGAGGCCTCCGGGCGGCGAAACCCTGAACGAAGAATCGCTTCAGGGACAATTGTGCTTGGTCGGGCTATGCGGGATGATCGATCCGCCTCGACCCGAGGCCAGGGAGGCGATCGCCACTTGTCATCGGGGCGGGATTCGGGTAGTGATGGCCACGGGAGACAACATTCACACCGGACGCGCGATCGCGTCAGAACTGGGAATCCGGGGCCGGTTGAACCTGTCGGGAAGCCAACTGGCCGAGATGAACGATGAGCAACTCCGCCAGTCGGTTGAAGAAACGGGAGTGTTCGCGCGGATTGAACCCCTTCACAAACTGCGAATCGTTCAAGCATTTCAGAGCCGAGGTCATGTCGTCGCCATGACCGGCGATGGGGTCAATGATGCGCCGGCGCTGGAAGCGGCGGATATCGGCGTGGCCATGGGAGTCACGGGGACCGATGTGGCCAAGGAATCGGCGGACATGGTCCTGGCCGACGACAATTTCGCGACGATCGTTACGGCCGTAGAGGAGGGCCGGGCGATTTTTCAGCGGTTGCGGAATGTCGTATTTTTCATGATGACGACCTGTTTTGGAGAGTTATTGTCACTGGCGCTGGCGATGACCTTTGTGGGAGAGGTACCGCTGGTTCCGCTGCAGATTCTGTGGATCAACCTGGTAACCGGCGCTCTTGTGGCGATTCCCCTGGGACTGGAGCCCCAGTCGGGGGAGGAGCTGGACTGGCCGCCTCGTGATCCGACAATCGGGCTATTGTATCCGGGAATGTTGCTTCGGATCGGGGTCCTGTCGAGTTTGCTGGGGATCGGGGCGTTGCTGGTGTTTGTCTGGACGCTGCGGCATTATGAAATTCACGAGGCCAGAACGATGACTTTTTGCAGCATTGTGGCGTTTGAATGGTTCCTGGCGCTGAACGCCCGATCGGATCGTCGGACGGTCTTTCAATTGGGGCTGTTTCGCAATCCATGGTTGTGGGTGGCGCTGGCGGCGGGCTTTGCCTTGCAGGCCATGGTGATCTATACTCCGTTTCTGCATCGATTCTTCGACACCGTATCGCTACGACCGTTTGAATGGGGAATTGCGCTTTTGCCGGGTTTCCTGATTTTTGTTTTCGAAACTCTTCGCAAGCGGATCGCTCCGGGATTGTTCACCGCGGGCCAATGGACGAAACAAAAGTCGGAGCCGGAAACAGCACACGCCTAAAAGTGGGAAAGCGAAGATAGGATGCGGATATTGCCAGCGGGAGTATTCAGTTTGGTTCTGGGATTGGGCCTGACCAACACTGGTTGTTTGGCTTTGCCGACCACGGTGAAGTTCATCGACGGCGATCTGCAGGCGGTTTTGGATTCGGCCCCGCAAGGCGCTGTTGTGGTATGCGAACAATCCGAGACTCTGCTTGTCCGTAAGACTCTTCGAATTGTCCGGCCGCTCACGCTGTGCGGACTCAGGGCCGCTCTGCCGGAGAAACTCGGCGATACGGTTCTTCTCAAGGTCGAGGCCGAGGGCGTAACGCTGGCGGATCTGGAACTGCACGGCAATTTCGATTCGGTGGATCAGAAATACCGGTCGCCGCTGGTCCACATCATGGCCGGAAATTTTCGAGTGGAACGGTGCCGATTCTTTAACGCCAGCAAAGACGGCATCATGATTACTCCCGACGACGGGGCCGGAGATATCATCGGCGGGGTCGTACGAGACATCGAAGGCGTCCGCATGGGCCGTGATGTTGTATCCATCAGCGGAGGCAATGGGGGGCAGCGAATTCGAACTGTGACGGTGGAAAACATCCGTCTGAAAAAGGGGTATTTCCGCGGCGCTGTCGAGGTCAGCGACGGGACGGACAACATCGTGGTGCGGCATGTACACGCCGAAGATGCGGTCTATGCCCTTGATGTACAGGACCATGGGGCCCGGATCGAAGGCAAGCCGTCACCGTGTGCACCCAATACCAACATCGCGTTCGAAGATATCACGGCGGTCAACTGCAGGCACTTGATCCGAACGGCCAATCACGCGATCGGACATGCCAATCTGACCCTTCGGGATCTGGTTGCGACGAACTGCAGGGAACCGGTATTGATCTCGAACACGGCACAGGTGAAAATTCAAAATCTCACGATCGACAATGAACCGGAATTAACGAAACCGCCTGTTGTGATCCGAAACTGCAATCAAGTGGAATTGCGAAATATCTCCATCACCGGCCTGCCGGAGACAATCGCACCGATCGACGGACGCGACACTGACACCCTGAAAGTTGAAAACCTGAAACGATAATCGACCGAAATCCCACTCGGCGCATAAAAAAAGGCCCCGCAGAATACGGGGCCTTTGGCGTCATTGCGGTAACGAATTACATCGGAACCACATGGGTCGCGCACGGGCCTTTCTTACCCTGACCGATCTCAAACGAGACCTTCTGGTTCTCGTCCAGGGTGGCGCGGCCGGCCATCTGGATTTCCGAATAATGGACAAACAGATCCTGTCCACCATTGTCGGGAGTGATAAAACCAAAACCCTTTGTCGAATTAAACCACTTGACTGTACCTGTACTCACTACATTTACTCCTTGGCCCAAATGTGGGCCGACTAATTCTCTCAATTTTCATTTTGGGAGGCATATTTTGAGAGATGAAAAATAGACTCCAAGCGAAACGATATCATAATCTATTTGACAATGCAACAAAAAAATTACGATTGTGTAAATTTTCGAAAGAAGACCTTCCTCGGGCAGTCAGACCAGATCGCAGGCGTCGGGGGGCATCCAGTGAGGGTCTTTGCCTTCCCACTTGATGGTGCAGCCGATGGGGTTGGTCAAGGGTACGGAAACGGGTCGGCCGGCCAGAAGTTCTTCAAGGGCATTTTCGAGGTCGTTGACGGTGATCTTGCGGGCGTCGCGGGGATTATCGACGGCTCGGCCGGTATAGACGAGTTTGCGCTGCTTGTCGAAAACGAAAAAGTGTGGAGTTCGAAGGGCACCATAAGCGCGGGCAGTGTCCTGCGTCCGATCGCACAAATAGGTCCAGGGGAATCGTTGTTCCTTCATGCGGACAACCATGTTCTCAAAGGAATCCTCCGGGTAGGTATTGGGGCTGTTGGCATTGATTCCGACAAACGCCACATCACGGGCCGCATAATGAAGGGCCGTCTTACGAGTAACTTCATCGGAACCGAGAACATAGGGACAATGGTTGCAAGTGAAGAAAATCACCAGCGCCCGGGCATCGGCAAAGTCGCCCAACGAATAGGTGTTGCCGTCCGTAGCCGGGAGTTGAAAATCCGGGGCCGATTGGCCGATCTGCAATGTAAACGCCATGCTCTTATCCTCCAGGGCCATCTGGATTCGGGCAACCTCCGTCCGGGACCATTCGCCTCGGCTCGGCATTTCCCCATGGGATTTTATCCGATTTCCAGAACAAACCCAAGAGAAAATCGGTAGAAACTTGCCGATCTGATCAAAAGATGGTAGGGTTAAAGATGATCCGGCGAATCCGATCTACTTTTCGAAAGGCCAACCATGAAACTTCAGGAATACTTTGAAACAAAGGATGGAATGGGTGTCCTCTCCACATCGGATGGGCAGGGACAGGTCAACTCGGCCCTGTACGCCCGGCCGCATGTGATCGACGAGAACACCGTAGCGCTGATCATGCGGGAACGGCAATCGTACCGGAATTTGCAGAGCAACCATCGAGCGTGTTATCTGTTCGTGGAAGACGGGCCGGGATATACGGGAAAGCGACTTTACCTGAGGATGACGGGCGAGGAATCCGACACGGATGTGATCGAAAAGATGCGGCGACGGCAGCGGAAGGACTCGGACAGCGGCGAGAACAAGTCGCTGGTGTATTTTCGCGTGGAACGGATTCGTCCGCTGGTCGGGGACGAAGACTCAAAGGGCTAACCGGCATGACTTCCGCATGGGGAACACCGGTTCTTCGAGTGATTCTGTGCATTCTGTTGTGTTTATCGGCAGGATGGATCGGCTCGCTGGCGACTCGGGAGGCAATTCCGGAGTGGTATTCCGGACTCATAAAACCTGTTTATAATCCCCCGAGTTGGGCGTTCGGCGTGGTCTGGCCGATCCTGTATGTACTGATGGGGATTGCGGTGGCGGTGGTGTTGGGCAAGGGGTTTGACCGACGAGAAGTTCGAATCGCGGCATTGGTCTTTGTAATCCAACTGCTGTTGAATGCGGCGTGGTCGCTGATTTTCTTTGGGATGCGGCGGATCGACTGGGCGATGATCGAGATTCTTGCGCTATGGCTGACAATCGCGGCCACCCTGAATTTATTTTGGCGGATTTCCAAAATGTCGGCCGTGCTGATGGTACCCTATTTATTATGGGTCAGTTTTGCGATTTTGCTCAACGCCGGATTTCTGAAACTCAATCGCTGAGGAACGACCATGAAGATCGCGATCAGCGGATCGAAGGGATTCGTAGGTTCGGCGCTATCGGCGGCACTGGTTGAAAAAGGGCATACGGCCATTCCGATCATTCGGCCTGTGTCACAGGGGACCAAAGGGACCGAATCTTGGGAGCGGGTTGTCTATGATCCGGTTGGAGGGACGATCGACAGTCAGGCATTGAGCGGAGTGGATGCGGTCATTCATCTGGCAGGGGAATCCATTGCGGGGTATTGGACGGCGGCCAAGCGACGGCGGTTAATCCATAGTCGTGTGGATTCAACCCGTCTGATCGCCCGGACAATCGCATCGAGTTCTCGTAAACCCTTGATCCTGATTACGGCCTCGGCGATTGGTTTCTATGGATCAAGAGACAGGGCCGTTACTGAACATGCACCAACAGGCGATTCGTTCCTGGCGCGGTTGTGCGTGGATTGGGAACAAGCCGTGCATCCGGCAACTCAAGCCGGGATTCGCACGGCACAGATTCGCCTGGGAATGGTTTTGTCGAAGGCGGGCGGCTCGCTGAGGGCGATGTTGCCCGCATTCCGAATGGGATTGGGAGCCGTGCTCGGGAATGGGCGGCAAATGTGGTCGTGGATTTCGTTGGCCGATGCCGTGCGGGCGATTCAATGGATCATCGAAAAACCGGAACTTTCGGGACCGATCAATTTCACCAGCCCGAATCCGGTAACCAACGCCGAATTCACACAAGCCCTGGCCACGGCCTGCGGACGCAAAGTCCGGTTGCAAATCCCGGCATGGATTCTCAAAACGGTCCTCGATGGTTTTGCGCGGGAAACCTTACTCGTCTCGACCGCCGCCCTGCCGGAGAAACTGATCCGATCCGGATTTCAATTTCACCATCCAAATCTTGATTCCGTTTTTCAGTCGTCCTTCGATTGAAATTCGCGTTGAGGGCCACAGCCCGAAAGAAGTGGGTTAATCGATCCATTCGGAAATAAACAAGATCAGATCGGCCAGATCGACGGCACCGAGACGGTCGAGGTTGGCGCCGACCAGGCGATCGTCCAGCATCCAGACTTCGGCCAGACGGGCCAAATCGATCAGATTGACGAAGCCATCCGAGTCGATATCGGCGAGCTTGCCGGTTGCGGAGTCCGGACTCATACTGGCCTGGGGCGTGTTGCCATAGCCGCCTATATTGATGCTTCTGCCGTTAGGCCACAGTTCATTCCGCCATTCCGAGGTCGGATCTCCGGCATCGATGCAAGGGCTGGTCACGGCATCTTTGACCCAAGATGTCATCGCAGGATTCCATCGGCCGGCCTGGGACTTGAGATGGAAGTCACGAAGAGATTTGCTGGAATTCTGAGGATCGGCGAATAGAGGGTCCTGGTTGATGTTTCCGTCCTGCCAGGTCAGGGTCGAATATGTGGCGCCAATCGACACGCCGCTTTGGCCGCCCTGGATATCGGAATACCGCACCGTCGCATGCGAACCCCGATCCGTGGCGGCCGTATTGGAACTGTTTTCCAAACTAATCGCATTGGTACTGCAATTCCAGATGATCCCATTCACGCAGGTAAACGACCCGCCGCCGGGAGTAAGGAAATAGGGTGAACCCGAGCGACCCAAGTCAAAACAACGGATACCGATTTTCGTATTGACGATGGTATTGTTGATCAGAGTCGCAGTGCAGGAATTTTCGACGGCGATTCCGGCGTTGGTACAGTTGGCGATGATGTTGTTGATCAGGATGGGAGATCCCTTATCTCGCAGCACAATTCCCTGATCCGTTGAATCCAGAATGATATTATCCATAATGATGGCCGAGCATTTCGTCGGGTTGATCCGATCTTCGTGAACGGGGGCGTCGAACAGGTTTTTTCGGATCATTGGCGGAGGCACGCTCTCGCCCCACAGATCAATATCGTCGTTGTCTCCGCGCTTATCCTGAAAATAACAGTCTTCCACGAGCACATAAGAAAAGCGGGTATGGATGGCCTGTCCGATTCCGACGAAACGGCACCCTCGAATGTTGGCTGAGGCCGGTCCGGGATAATCTTGATCGTCGGAGAAAATGGCGATGGCGTCACCCTCAGCACTGGTGGAACTGCTGGGCAGTTTCTGAAAGGTACAATGTTCGAAGTCCAGATGACCGGCCAGAAGGATAATCGCTTCGTGATAATTGCGGGGGCCGGGCAGGTAATAATCCTGATGTTCGCCCTCGCAGTCGGCGTATTCAAAGATGCACCATGCCAACCGGCTGTCTGCCGGCCGGATGAATACAATTTGTTTCCAAGTTACCCCGCTGGCATCCGGATACCGGCTGAACAGAATGGGCCGGTCTTCGGTGCCGTCGGCGTACAGAGCGCCGAAAACGAAAATCGACACCCCGCTTGCCATTCGCACCCTCGTGCCGGCGTCGATGCTCAGCGTAATCCCTGCCGGAACCGTCAGGGTCGAATCGACGATGCATTCTTCCGAAAAAACGGTATCCGTTGCCAGAGTTCCCGAATAGTGGGTCTGAGCCCCCGCGATGGAGACCAGTAACATCGTGATTCCGATGGCTTCGACAATTTTCATGACCAATCCCCCGTCAGGACCTTGCTTCTCTATTGAGCCGGTTTGTCCGCTCCGGGTTACGCTTTTTCCGCAAAATCCAAAAATTTCAGAACAGACCCTGGACTTTTCCGGTCTGGACATCAACATCAATACGGCGGAAGGCCGGGTCCGAGGCGGTTCCAGGCATTAACTTGATATCGCCAGCGATTGGGACAATAAATCCGGCACCCTGATAAACCATCATATCGCGAATCGGCAGCGTCCAGCCCCTGGGCCGGCCCTTCAGTTCGGGATCATGGGATAGACTGAGCTGGGTCTTAACCATACAGACACCGAGGTGCCGGATATCCGGGTCCTCCTCAAATCGCTCCGCTTTTTCAAGGGCCTCAGGGGTGTAGCTTACGCCATCAGCACCGTAAATCAGGGTGGCGATCAACTCGATTTTTTTTCGAAGCGGGGTTTCGGGTTCATACAGAAACCGGAAATCGCGGATTTCGTCGCAGGCACCGGCGACCTTTTCGGCCAATTCGAGGGCTCCTTCCCCGCCCTTGAGCCAGTGCATGGAGACGGCTGAAGAAGCCCCGTTTTCTTCGGCGACCCTTCGGACAAGATCGATCTCGGCGGGAGTATCCGTACAGAAGTGATTGACGCACACCACCGGGCGAATCCCGCATTGTTTGACAATCTCAATGTGGGCAATCAGATTCTCGCAGCCGGCCTCAAGGAGTTTCAGATTTTCGCGCTTGTAGGCGTCATCGAGCGGCGCGCCGGGTTTGACCGCCGGACCACCACCATGCATCTTTAAAGCCCGGATTGTCGCAACCACAACGACGGCGTCGGGCGTCAGGCCGCTCATGCGACATTTTAGGTTCCAGAATTTTTCGAAACCGATATCGGCTGCAAAGCCGCTTTCGGTGACCGCATAGTCAGCCAGTTTGGTGGCGACCAGATCGGCAATGATCGAACTTTGACCGATGGCGATGTTGGCAAAGGGACCAGCATGAACCAGGATGGGCTGACCCTCGATGGTCTGCACGAGATTGGGATTCAGGGCTTCAACCATCCAGGCGGTCATGGCTCCATCCACTTCGAGATCGGCGGTGGTGACTTCGTTGCCCTTGCGGTCATAGGCAACGACAATCTTGCCGATCCGTTTTCGGAAATCCTTCAAATCACGAGCCACCGCTAAAATGGCCATCACCTCGCTGGAAACAGACATCTGGAAACCGGACTCCATCGGAACACCATCCATTTTCCCGCCTTTTCCGATGGTGATATTTCGCAGGGCCTGGGCACAAAAGTCCATTGCCCAGCGAATCTGGACACGATTCGGATCGATGTCGAGGCGTCGGAGTCCGCTTTTGGCCAGTCGCTGGTCGTCGTAATTGTTCTCATGCTGCATTCGCGATGTCAATGCGACCATGGCCAGGTTGTGAGCGTTGGTAATACTTTCAATGTCTCCGGTCAAGCGAACCGACAGGGGCGTCAGTGGAATGCATTGAGACAGGCCCCCACCAGCCGCAGAACCTTTGATATTGAAAGTTGGACCACTGGAGGGTTGACGGATGGTTCCAATGACATGCTTCTTTAACCGACCCAGTCCCTGGACCAGACCAAGGGTTGTTGTGGTTTTCCCTTCGCCCAACGGGGTTGGGGTAATGGCGGTCACATCAATATATTTACCCCGGCGGACATGTTTGAGTCGTCGGAGTATTTTAACATAGTCGATTTTCGCCAGTTTTTGGCCGACCGGAAGCAATTCACCATACGCAAGTCCCAAGTCGCTTGCCAATTGTTCCAGGGTCTTCATCTTCTCTTCAGCCAACTCGGCAATTTTCCAATCCGGCATTTTTGTTGGATCAAAGGACATCGTCGTTCTCAAAAGAATCAAAATTCATTTCAGAAACTGAGAAAAGATACCTTCATCATAGCAGATTTTCTTTATGAAACCAGATATCAGAACAAAGAATGTAGGTTTGTATCCTCTCTGGAATGTCGGCTTGAATTCGAGTAAAAAAAGAAAAAGCAAGCTTTATCGATATATAAGTTTTCATAACTCTTTCATTAAAAATAACTTACAGATATTTCATAACAAAATCGGCATTCTGTAATTTTCTGTATTTCCATTTTCTCAGGTTGACAATGATAATATGGGACGATAGGATAAAATGTCAAAATAATTAACACGGGAAGCCTTTCACCTGAATAGATGGGGTATCTGGGACGATATAAATCGTTGTATTCGGGTCTTGGATCCCGAAGATATTGTTGATGTGATGAAGGAATAGATGGGTCGAAAATCCAACAATCAGATTGATCTTGTAGGAGGTCATCCAATGAAATCTCGTATTCTTGGCGCAGCGATGCTTGTCATGAGCATGACTACCGTAATCGACGCGAAGGTGATCTATGTCGATTCGATTAAACCTCCTACGGTTCAGGGGATGGTCGGGTTTTGGGACTTGAATGATAATGCTGCGAACAAAGTGGTTACCGATACCAGCCCGAATGCAAATCATGGTACGGCGGTTCGAAATACTTCCGCAATGAGCATCCCCGGAAAATTCGGCCGGGCGTTCAATTTTGACGGAGTCGGTGATTTCATTGATCTTGGCACCAATTCCCTGCTGCTTCCGGATGCATGGACTCTGATGGCATGGGTCAAATGTCAGGTCACAGACACTCCGACCCTGATCTCCTTTGGTCGAAACGACTTGGCCGTCAAGTTGCAGAACGGAGGTAAGGGCAAACCGGTTATCATGATGGGTTCGAATAATTATAAGTATTTCACGGGATCCGCATGGACTACCCTCGTGGATGGACAGTGGCATTTCGTCGTTTTCTCGGTTCCGGGCAATGCCCAGTCAGATATTCAGAATGCCAAGATGTATCTGGACGGAGTTCCGGTTGCGGGGACGACCCTTGTCGCTACAGGGCCCCAACAGGTCAAGAGTCGTTTCCTGATCGGCATCAACACCGTCACCGGTGCGCAGCGATATATGGGCGGTATGGACTATGTGAAGCTCTACAATCGAGCGCTAACCGATACGGAAGTCATGCAAATATACCAGTCATTCACGCCGGGCGTCAGTTGGTTGTCCACTTACCGTCGTATTGATCAGGCCATAACGGCCTCCGCGGCAGGAGATCAGATCTGGGTTCGTAAGGGAAATTATGTGTTGCCTGCTCCGCTTTCGGTGAACAAGGCCGTGGCAATATACGGGGGTTTTGAGGGGACGGAAACGGAACTCACTCAACGGGATGTGGCGGCCAATCCGACCGTGATCAACGGAAACAACGCCGTGTTGCATGCGGTGGACATCTCAGCCAACGCAACACTGGACGGATTTACGATTACCGGAGGTAACGCTTCGGGTTCCACCGGAGTTGATAAACGGGGCGGAGGCGTTTATGCACACGATTGTTCGGCGATCGTCGCCCATTGTATCGTGAAGAATAACGCCGCAACCGACTCCGGAGGCGGTATGGCCTTGATCGGAACTCACGCCGTCCAAGATTGCCAGATTCTTGAAAACACATCAGGAATCGGCGCGGGTCTTTTCCTGGACGGACCCAGTACAATTGATCATTCACAAATCCATAATAATACGGCTGCAACGCAGGGGGGCGGCGTGTTTGTCCGTACTTCGGCGGCCATCATCGGAAACAGTCGC
This sequence comes from uncultured Pirellulales bacterium, assembly GCA_964643355.1. GTDB lineage: Bacteria > Planctomycetota > Phycisphaerae > Sedimentisphaerales > Anaerohalosphaeraceae > FEN-1350. The sequence goes on along the minus strand of CAZXPW010000026.1, from coordinate 18,686 downwards.
ATTCAATCCAATTCCGCGGCCCAGGGGGGCGGATTGTTCTTCGACAACGCCGCCGCCCAGGTCTTTAGCTGTACCGTTTCCGACAATCAGGCCACCGGAAACGGAGGCGGTTTCTATAATAGCGGCGGAAACAGCGAAAGCAAGATTCGGAACACATGGCTGGCCGGAAATACCGCGGGGGAAAAAGGCGGAGCTCTTTACAGCGGCGGCGGAAGTTATGAAAACCTCAACCACCCCCAGATGTCCAACTGTATCGTGGTCCAAAATCAGGCCCAAGACGGAGGCGCGTTCTACTTTGACCAGTATGCGTCGGGCGAACTCCTGAACTGTACGGTTTCGGGGAACCGCGCTCAACGGGGCGCCGGATTGTTCGTGTTCGAATCGTATAGTTATCCGCGTATTCTCAATACCATTTTGTGGAACGATATATCCGAAACCGGACATACCGAAATTTATTTTAACCCGACGGGGGGAACGGGATCGAAGCCCGAAAATCTGGGCGTGTATTACAGTACGATTATGACCGGCTGGGATCATGTCATGTTCAACATCGAAAATCTGGATCTGGACCCGGCATTTATTGACGCCGACGGTCTGGACAATGATCCGGTCACCTGGGCAGATAATGACTACCGCATTCAGTCGTCCTCTCCGATGATCGACAAGGGGGCCGCTCAGCTCAGCGCTTTATTCGCTCCGACATTCGATATCCTGAATGTCGTTCGTCCCCAGGGGCCTCGCTATGACATCGGAGCGTACGAATACGCCAGCGGGCAGGGGCTTGAATTCCAGGCCGATTTTGACTTCGACTATACATATACCGCTCCGGCTCTGGCACAATCCTTTACGGCCTCGACTCAAAGCTGTGATGTCACTTGGTGGCTTGGCTTGACCAATACTTCCACCACGACCGATTGGGAGATCGACGCGGTCACCTTTGAAACAGCAAACGCTCTGGGGGATTTCTTCCCCACCAGTCCTACCATTTCCGGAAATCAATACACCTGGAGCAATCTGACGGTTACCGATGAAACGGAATTGGAGGCGACCCAGACGACCGTCAAACAAGATGTCGAGATTCCGTTTAGCGTCACACGCTCCTGTATCGGCAACGCGATCACGGGATCCGGCGAGATGACCACGACCGTCACCGTCACTCCGCAGGCCGGCCTGGCTTCTTTTCGCGTCAAGATCGATATTGCCCCGGCCTGGACGGAAGCGGACTGGTGGAATGGTTTGTATATCGGGACCGTGCAGCATGTATCCGCGGAGGTTACGGGCAATACGACCGGCCAGTTGCAGCACCGGAATACGCCCGAACTGCAGGAATACGAATGGCAATTTACGGCGTATGACTTCGGTCAGCCGATCGTTTTTACGATTCGAACGCAGGTTGACCTGAGCGTCCCCACGGCGTATCTGCAACCGAGGGTCTCCATCAGCGGGAATCGCACGGCGGAATACGGAAGCGAAAAGTGGGAAAACGGCACCCTGCTGCTTCCAAATAACGACCGTGTAATCATCGACAGCGCCGCCGGCAAGCTGACCCTTGACGGATATTTGAACTGGTACGAACTGGTGCTGCCGCATTATGCCGAGCCGATCACCGGCGACGCCGATGGAGACGGCCAGACCAATATAGCGGATCTGCTGATCCTGTCGGAGTATTGGCTAACATCCTGCGATGCGGGAAACAACTTCTGTAACGGCGCCGACTTTGACCACAATGGAAAAATGGATCTGACGGACTTTGCGATTCTCAGCGAGAACTGGCTGAAATAACCTTCACTCGAACAAAATCAACGGCCCTGCCGGAAGAACTCCGGCGGGGCCGTTTTTGTTGCGCTGATATTGGGAATAACGGATGCCTTGTTGGCCCTTACAAACGGACAAATCCATGCAATCTGACAAATGCTTTGCGAATTGACAGTTCGTTTGTTTAACGAGAATCCCTTCGCTGGAATATCCCGATCAATCCCATCCCCAAACCGCCCAGAAGGATTGCCGCGGGAGCCGGAACCACTGGAAGCGTCGCCGCCGAACCGGGCACCAGAATATGATTGTCCAGGGAACCGTTCGAGGGGCCAGCGGTCGGATCCACATCGTTAACCGAAAACCCGGCGTTCCAGATCGCGACAGCGGGAACTAATGAGCTTTTCGCGTAAACATCGCCCCACATAGGCGGGCGATCACTGATAAATCCGATCGAATAGGTGAATCCACCCGAGCCCGATTTGATGCCCCGCATCATTTCCGGGATGTACACGGTGATTCCGGGTGAACTGTTTGGGCCATATTCCCCCACCGTGATTGACCCATAGAAATACTGGAGAAAGTTGGAATCCTGAAATGTCGGCGCCACCTCAATGATGAAATTGCCGATTTGTTTGGTGGACACCTTCAGGGTGTATTCATACCCGTATCGTCCGTCGTGATAATCGGTCACGACCCAGGAAAATACGGTATTCTCCGTCAGCCATACATTGGTCCCAACCGAGCCGACCAGGCCGCCGGAGGCCGAACCATTCAGACTTCCGGAATACTGGGTGGGTGCGGCAACCGAAACCGAACCCAGAACAACCATCCATAGACAAGCCATAAATTTAACCCATTTTTTCATTTTCGTCTCCTCTCTTTTCAAAAAAACTGTGTAATTTCTTTTTGTCCCCATCCGGGATACGGCATCTGGATATCAAGTTCCTGGATTGTACAAAAAGGGGACCGGATGGATCAAGATAAATTGTGTCTAAACGGCCTTTATTATCTTGATAATTTTCTCGGTAGGCGGGATATTCGTTACAGACCGCATATTCAGCGCGAAATCGACTCGACCCAATCCGCTTGCGTTCCTCCAGCCGATTGTACGGTCAAAAAAAAGGCCGCCCAACGGGACGGCCTTACAAAAATCGATTTGCGAATATTTCAGATCGCGTTTCTGCGGCGAAGCAACCCGACCACAATCATGCCCAGACTACCCAGCCCGATGGCCGCCGGTGCCGGAACCGCGGGCGGGGGACATACGCTGTCGGGAACCAGAATGTGGTAGTTAACGGATCCATTTGAGGGTGCCGCCGTCGGATCGTTGTCGTTGGCCGTAAATCCGGCATTCCAGATCGCCACATCGTATCCGCTGTCTCTGCCGTCTTTGGCGTAAAAATCACCCCAGACGGGTACCCGATTGCAGACGAATTCGAGGGTATAGGATAACCCGCCGCTATTGGTCTTCAAACCCTTCATCAGGTCCGGCATTCCCGGATTGCTGTTGCCTTGCGTGTCGGGTCCGTAGGAATCCAGCAATGCGGCTCCCTGGATTACCGTAAATTCCGAGCTACCAAAATTGGGCGATACTTGAATAATGATGTGGCTGATTTCTTTCCGCGGAACGGTCAAAATATATTTATAGGTGAAGGTCCCGTTTTCATTATCCGTAACCCACCATGTCATGGTTGTCGCGGGAGAATCAATGAGCCAGGGATTTGCGGTTGGATTCAGCCCCGTGATCCCGGCCCCGGCGCTAAGACTACCCGTCAATGTCGGCCCCGCTGAAACCGATCCGGCTATTGTCGCCATAAGGACAAGTACGGCTGCCATTTGTTGGATACGATTCATCATCACTACCTCCGAATAGATTCATTCTTACTTCAATATAACCAATGCCTTCAGACTCTGATTGTACAACTTTACGCCGTAAAAAAATCGGAGTTCAGCAAAAAAATGACAAATATTATGATATACGCCCGGTAATCTGTATGGCCGATGCCCCAGAAACTGGTTGTAGAGATTATTCGGGATAAAAGGAAGAAATGGAATGATTTAAGTTTGAATTAAAGGGGGAATGATTTGTGTCATTCCCCCTTCAAAATTCGATCGGAACGGTTACCCTGTCGGTCAGACACTGTCCGGTGTCGGGTGAATCCAGGGTTGGCGATAGGACCGAGCCAGCAGTGTATTGGCCTCGGCGTCGCCGGGGATATTGCCCTTTTGCGGATCAAAGGCCAGCGTCCGCCCGAGTTGAAGGGCCATGTTGGCCAGGATGCAACTGGAAGCCGAAATGTAGCCCTGTTGGATATTGGACACCGGCTGAGACCGTGTTTGAGCACATTCCAGCAGATTTTTCCAATGTAACCGCATCGCCTGGGCGACATGACGCTCCAAATCCTTTTCAGTCCTGTCTTCGGGATATTTATCGTACTCGTAGGCAACATCCTTACGGATCGCCTCTCCACCGCCGCGGGGAATAAAGTCGTATCCCATAACGCTGGCTTTCAGCGTTCCCTTATCTCCATAGAGTGTCGCGCCCCAGGGGTATTTGGGATCGGGCTCCGATCCCCACGCACGGTGTTGCCAGATCAGTGTCAGGTCATCGTATTCGAAAGTGGCCGTCTGGGTGTCGGGGATGTTGGCCGTACTGCCGGAATTGAAGAAAGTTCCGCCGGCGGAGCTGATCCGTTTGGGCCAGCCCAGATCCATCAGGAATCGCACCATGTCCAGCATGTGCACGCACATATCGCCAATAATGCCGTTGCTGTATTCCATAAAGCCGCGCCAACCGCGCGGGTGGACTAAGCTGTTGTACGGCCGCATCGGAGCCGGACCGGTCCACATCTCGTAATCCAGATCGGCGGGCGGCTGCTGATCCGGACGGACTCCTCCCGCTCGCATATGATAATAACAGTACATCTCGACCAATCCGATCTTGCCGAGCTTGCCTTCGCGGATGATATTTTCCTTGGCTTCGATAATATGCGGGGTGCTGCGGCGTTGCATGTTGACCTGTACAATGCGATTGTACTTTTGGGCCGCGGCGACCAGCGACTGACCCTCGACGATATCCGTCGAAATCGGTTTTTCCAGATACAAATCGGCCCCGGCCTTCATCGCCGCGATCGCCGGCAGTGTGTGCCAGTGGTCCGGCGTGGCGATGTGAACAATTTCGAATTTCTCCTGGGCCAGCATCTGGCGATAATCGGAATAGGTCTTGGGCTTCTTCCTGCTGGCCTGCCGCGTGGAGATCAGCTCGGCGGCCTCGGCCACCATCTTTCGATCCACATCGCAGATGGCGACGACCTCGGCTGGATCGATCTGGAGAAGGCGCAGCAGGGCGCTCTTGCCGTACCACCCGGAACCGATCAGGCCGACCCGGCGGGGGGCCGGCTGGGCAAAGACGATACAATAGGGTTTGAGAGTCGTCAGGGCCAGTCCCGCGGCCCCGGCCTTCAAGAGTGTCCGACGATTCATAGTGCCTCCGGTTGAGTCGTTAGAATTCGGGATATAGTAGTTAGTATTTTCCTACTAAGACTTTTTCTTCGATTTGGATGTTGGTTTGGCTTTTTCCACCTGACGCTGGGCCAGTTCGCCGAAACGGTTGGCGATCGCCAGCGCCGGATCCAGCGGTACCGCGACGGGCTTGACATTTTTCGGAATCACGACTGTCGGCGTGGCCTTGAGTTTTTTTCCGGCGAACTGCGGTAACCATTGCTTTTCGGCCTCGAACATCTCGGCGGTCATCTCACGGATTTCCTTGAGCGTACAGCAGGCGCTGGTCAGGGGATCCATCGCGCAGGCCTGCATCGCCATTTCCGGATCGCCCGCCAATCCCGCCTCCACTGCCAGGGTCTGGACCGTCACATTCGACTGGTTCATCGCCGCCAATTGCGTCGGCAGGTTGCCCACGCGGACCGGGTGCAGCCCGCGCCGATCCACATACACCGGAACCTCCACGCAGCATCCGGCGGGCAGATTTGTGATGTAACCGTCGTTTCGGACATTGCCGTTGAGCTTGAAGATTTTGTCGGTCTCCATCGCTTCGAGAATATATGAGCAGTATTCGACCGAGCGACGAGTGATCTTGGGATCCTCCTGAGCCAGATAATCCACATCCTTGTACTTGGTTGCCAGCATGTTGGCATAGTTGTAGTACGCTCCCGTCGCCCCGCCGAAGTCCGGCATATCGCAATAGAGATCCCGGGCTCGCTTGCTCGAACGGAACCATGGGATGTACTCAGACAGGTGGCCGGTCGATTCGGTCATGAAGTATCCAAAGTGCCGCATGACTTCGCAACGCACCTTTTCGTTGATATAGTATTCGGGTTTTTCGCAGTTGGCTTTGAGGATCGGATACAGGTCCGTCCCATCGCGTTTGTCCTTGAGTGAGAGAAACCAGGCCATGTGATTGATTCCCGCACAGAGATAATCAATCTGGTCTTTGGGAACGCTGACATAGCCGCTAATCAGGTCCAGAGTCGTTTGTACCCCGTGGCACAGGCCGATGAACGGGACATTCGATACACGACCAAGCCCCAAACAGCAAGCGGCCATCGGATTTGCATAGTTGAGCATTACGGCGTCTGAGGTTGAGACCTTTTCCATATCGCGGACGATATCCGCCAGTACCGGAATCGTTCGCAATCCGCGGAAGATGCCTCCGGGATTAAGCGAATCGCCGATGCATTGATCGACCCCGTACTTGAGTGGGATCGTATAATCGCAACGGAACGCGTCCAAGCCGCCCACTTGAATCATGATGATCGCGTATTTGGCCCCGTCCAACGCCTTTTTTCGGTCCGTGGTCGCCGTGATCGTTGTGGGCAGCTTGTTTTCGGAGACCATCCGTCTGACGAACGCCTCCATCCGGTCAAGTTTGGGGCGAGTGTGATTCATTAGACAGATTTCGCTGTCCTGCAGCGCGGGAGTGGCAAGAATATCGTTGGTAAGAGTCTTGCAAAAGACCATCGATCCGGCGCCGATCATGGCGATTTTGGCCATTGTATTGCCTCCTGACACACTTACGGGAATTTTCGTTTTGGCCGGCCGCAACGACACCGTCGCCGTCCCATTGCCGGCAATTCCGTCAATACAGTACCCCATAAACCGGTCGTTGACAAGACACTGTCCGCAAGATTCAATAATCAGCAATAATCAGCAAAAAATCTTGACTTTTCGCCCCCAAAATCGTATCCTGTACATTTCAATAGAAGAAGTATTTCCTGCGGATGTTTTGAAAAAGTTTGCTGCCTCAAAGCCCCTGAAGGCATCGTGTGGGGTAGTGATCTGCGTTAATCAGGTTGAGAATCCTGATTTTTGCTGAGAACGAATTTTACCAACGGCAGCAAATGAAATCGAAATGGGAAACGAGGGTTTTATGAATACCTCATCGGAGGGGTCCAACATGAACCGGTATTTTTCGTTATTCCGTGTATTCATCTTTGTAGCCATCTTAACCCGTGCGACAACTCCGATTCCGGCCGCGACGATTACCGTCGATGATGATCAGCCGGCCGACTATTCGGCGATCCAGCCGGCCATTCAGGCGGCCGTCAACGGAGATACGGTCGTCGTCCGCGACGGAACCTATACGGGGACGCAGAACCGGAATCTGGATTTTGCGGGCAAGGCCATTACGGTTCGCTCGGAAAATGGACCCGCCAACTGCATCATCGACTGCCAGTCAGCAGCCAGGGCCTTCTATTTCCACTCCGGCGAAACCGTTGCTGCCCGGCTGGAAGGACTGACAATCCGCAACGGCAAGGATGCCGAACACGGCGGTGGTATTCATTGCGTCAACGCCTCGCCGACGATCGTGGGCTGCGTCTTTGATGGGAATGCGGCCCTCCAGTACGGCGGAGGGATCTATATCCAATCCGGCAACCCGCTCCTTGAGCGATGCCGGTTTGCGACCAACACCGCCGCACACGGCGGGGGAATGTTCCTTCTTACCGCTTCGCCGAAAGTAACCGATTGTATCTTCACCGGCAATTCGGTTTCGTTCAACGGCGGTGGGATCCATGTGTGGACCGGCTCCAATCCGACCCTCCAGCGATGCCGGTTCCTGGACAATACGGCCGGACAATACGGAGGCGGGATTCTGTTATCCGAAGCCAACGGGACATTTTTGGATTGTGAGATTTCCGAAAACCTGGGCAACCAAGGCGGCGGCATCACCGTTTACGGCAATGCCCAACCCTCTTTTAGTCGGTGTACCGTTCGGGGCAATATGGCAACCTACGGGGGAGGTTTCTATACGGCGCTTTCCGGGGCCAAGCCCACGATCAGTAGTTGCCTGGTCGTCGTCAATTACGCGGGCCTGCAGGGGGGTGGACTTTACTCGACCAGCGCGTATCCCAATCTGGTCAACTGCACGATTGCCGGAAATGTGGCCGATTCCCTCGGCGGCGGATTCTATAGTATTCAGTATGCCCCGACCATTTCGAACAGTATCCTTTGGGGAAACACGCCGACGGCCAATGTCGGTCCGGCCACCATTATCTATTCCGATGTTCAGGACGGATATGCCGGCACGGGCAATCGCAACGAAGATCCCCAGTTTGCCAATGCCTTGTACGGCGATTACCATCTGCTGGCCGCTTCGACCTGTCTGAATGTCGGCAATAATGCAGCGACGGCAATCCCCGCGCAGGATCGCGATGGCAAGACCCGGATCCTGGGCGTCGTCGATCTGGGCGCCTATGAATCCGGCCCGCGTATGCTCCTGGTTCCGCATCAGTATTCGACCATCGAGGCGGCCATGCAGGCGGCTGTCAACGGAGACACGGTTCTCGTGGACGACGGGGTGTACTACGACCGTTTGAATTTTACGAACAAGACCATCACCGTCCGTTCCATCCATGGACCGAAACGCTGCATTGTCAACAGCAATGGGTTGTGGGACAGTATTGTTTATTTTTCCTCCTCCAACAAGGCCTCCACGGTTCTTCAGGGCTTTACATTCCAGGGGAAACAGATTTGGGCCGCTTATAATGGCGGGGCGATTTATTGCGGTACAGACTCGTCACCGACCATTCTCGATTGTATCGTCCGCGACAATATCAATAGCAGGGGGTCGGCGGGAATCAACTGTTTTTATGCCTCGCCGACGATCGTCAACTGCACTGTCAGCCGCAACATCGGCTACAACGGCGCGGGAATCATGTGCTGGATATCCTCTCCGGCGATTATCAACTGCACGATTGCGGATAATGTTGCCTACACCGACGGGGGCGTCGCCGGAGCGATCGGGGCCGGAATCGCCAGCGTTTACGGCGCGCCGGTGGTGACCAACTGTATCCTCTGGGGCAATTCCACCAAGCAGATTCATGTCGTCGGCACTCCGGTTCCGGCGGTGAGCTATTCGAATATTCAGGGCGGATATTCAGGAGCGGGAAATATCAATGTCGATCCACAATTTTTAGATCCCGATGGCGGCGATTATCGCCTGATGGAAAGTTCCGGCTGTCTCAACCGCGGCAACAACGCGGCCAACACATTGCCCCTCGATCAGTTTGGGCAACTCCGACAGCAGTACGGCCAGATCGATCTTGGGGCGTATGAGTTCTCGAAGGTCCTCCGTGTGCCGCAGGATTATTCGGAGATTCAGCCGGCGATCGACGCGGCCGCCACCGGCGATACGATCCTGGTGGCGGACGGGCAGTATCCCGGAAATCTGAATTTCAAGGGCAAGGCCATCACGATCCGTTCGGAGCTGGGTCCGGCCTTCTGCATCCTTCATGCCGGCGGGGCCGGGCGGGGTGTCGTGTTTGAAACCGCTGAAACAGCCGATGCGATTCTTGAAGGATTTACCATCACCGGCGGGTTTGTCGAAGGATCGGGAGGGGGCATTGTGTGTGATAGTTGGGCCCGTCCGACGATCCGAAATTGCATCCTTCGAAATAACCAGGCCCAATACGGTGGCGCGATTGCCTGCCTGCGATATGCGTCACCCTTGATGGTCAACTGCCTGATCGCCGAAAATTCCGCGACACAGGTCGGGGGCGGGGCCTTCTGTGATTCGTCTTCGTTGATTTCTCTGACGCATTGTACGATCGTCAACAATTCCGCCAGTGCCGAGGAATCCGGCGGCGGGATGTATTGGGTTTCCGGGGGACGCGGCATCGTAGCCAACAGTATTCTGCGGGGTAATGTCCCAGAGCAGTTCCGCAATGAGGGATCGGTTTACAATGTGTCGTTGAGCTTCAGCAACATCGAAGGGGGATGCGCAACCTGTATGGGATACGGCAACATGGATGCCGATGCCCTGTTCATTGATCCTTCCGTGGATGATTATCACTTGCGGGTCGATTCACCGTGCATCGGGACCGGCCGCGCGGACGGCCATGGATTGCCCCTGACGGATCTGGAAGGTCGGAATCGTTACGCCGACAACGGCACGGACATAGGCGCTTATGAATATGGCCACGATACCTGGAATGTTCCCTCGCAAATAGCGACAATTCAGGAGGCCATCGACAAGGCCTGTTACGGCGATACGATTATCGTCGATCCGGGAACTTATCCCGGCGGAATCGACTTCAAGGGTAAGGCGATCACCCTCCAGGCCAAACCCGGCGTCGAGGAATGTGTCATCGACTGCGGCGGGGCCGGCCCGGGCGTGGCATTCGGTCGTGGTGAACGATCGACTTCGGTATTGTCCGGCTTTACCATCCTCAATGCCAACGGCGCCGACGGCGGGGCGATCTTCTGCATGAACGCATCACCAACCATTGTCAATTGTCTCCTGCGAAATAATGCGGCCCAGCGCGGCGCTGGGGTTTTCAGTATCGACGCAAGCCCGGCCATAACCAACTGCACGATCGTCGCCAATACGGCCTCAGTCATCGGAGGCGGAATCTATTCCAGCGGTTCGCCATCGCCGATCGCGACCAACTGTATCCTGTGGGCAAACGCGTCGGATCAGATTGCCTTCGAAGGAGACGCACCCGCCGTCACTTACTGCGATGTCCAGGGCGGCTTCTCCGGCGCCGGCAATCTCAACGCCGATCCGCGGTTTATCGATGCCGGCGGCGGGAATTATCGGCTGGTCAGCACAGCCACCTATGATCGGGACAACCGGACCTGGCAATGGTTTCTGACTCCGGCCAGTCCCTGTGTCGACAAGGGGAACAACGGCGTGCCGGGTCTTCCGACGATTGACAAAGTCGGAACTGTCCGAATCTGCCGCGCCGCGGTTGATCTGGGAGCGTATGAGATGAGCGGATTGGCGGTTTTGGTTACCGGGCCCAAAGACGATTGGCAACTGTTGCGTTATCTTCCGGATAAGGTCCAGAGCGGGGATGTGGTCACGCTTCCGGACGGAACCTATTTCCTCAGCGGTCCGATTAATTTCAAGGGTAAGGCCTTCACCCTGCGATCGATCAGTGGGCCTGAGAAGTGCATCTTGCAGGGGCAAACCTATTCACAAGGATTTCATTTCAAGAACGGGGAAGGTCCCCAATCCGTTTTGTCTGGATTGACGATTCGCGGGTGCGTCCACAACCAGGGCACAGGCGGCGGGATCTGGTGTGTCGGCGCTTCGCCGACGATCGTCAACTGCCACATCACCGACAACAATCCGTGGATGGCCTCCGACAGCGGCGGCGGGATTCATCTGGAGAGCGGATCTAATCCGCTGATTTCCGATTGCGTGGTCAGCCGGAATCAGCGGACGGGGATTTATTGCGACAATTCGACTCCGACCATCGTGAACTGCATGATTTCCGGCAACACCGCCAGCGGGATCATGGTCAAGGGGAATGTCAATCCGATGGTGGTCAATTGTCTGATCGTGGGAAATTCCAAAGGCGGTAATGGAGGCGGCGGGATTACGGTTGGGACGGGGTACCCTAATCCCTCATCGATCACCTGCATCAACTGCACGATCACCGGCAATAGCGGCGGCGATGGAGGGGGGATAGGTTGCTGGGACGGACAATGGCTTCTTGTCAATACATTGATATGGGGCAATAGTGGCTGGTATAAAGCGGATGAATTTCATTGGTCCGGCGGCCCGTATGATTTTTACGGCTGCCAGATCGGCGGGGCCGACCCAAAGTTCCGCAACCCTGCCGGCGGCGATTATCGTCTGCTGGAGGGCTCTCCCTGTTTCAACGCAGGGATACAAGAGCTCGCGTGGTGGATGGATCCGCTTGTTCTGCCGGAAACGGATCTGGCCGGGAATCCACGAATCCTGTATGGGACTGTCGATGTCGGCGCGTTTGAACTGGAATACCGGCCGGTCGTTTCCGGCGGACTCAAGATCGACATCACACCTGCGCAGGCCGCTCAGGAAGGCGCCCAGTGGCAGCTCGGCGACGGCGTATGGCACAATCCGACCGATACAGTTTCCGGCCTGACGGCGGGATATTATACGGTGAGTTTCAAATCCCTGCCCGGCTGGATCGATCCGGCGCCGCTCTCCGTCTGGGTCAGCGGCGACTTATTGGCGACGGCGGCCGCCGACTATCAATCCACGCACTTTGCGATCGGCCAGATCCCCGCGATGGAAATCCGACAGGGCAAGGAATTGGATTTCCAGGTCTGCGCTGAGGGTTTGTCGGGAACGGTTATCTACAGTTATCAGATTCAAGGTTCTCCGCAGGGGGCGTTGTCGTTGAATCCGGCAAACGGGCGTTTTGTCTATACTCCATCTGCCCCGGACAAGGATCCTTTCTCGATCACCCTGATCGCGACCAACGGACAGCAGACCGTATTCCAGACGATGGAAATCACGCCGATCGTCGATCTGCCCGGGGAATACGATCTGTTCGACGAACCCACACAACCGTTGCCGGACCCTCAGTCCGATGACTATATTCTCAAGGAGGTATTCAACAATCCGGCGGAACTATTCAACAATGTCAGCCGAACCACGCGGACGATCAACATTCTCGGAAAGGATGTGGTGATCCGATCCGGCAACCCCAACAATCTATACCTCTACGACAACAATGAAGACATCAAGGCGATGACGATTTACGCCGACACGCTGATCGTTCGCAGCCCCTTCCGCCTGCCGCAGACAAGCGTGACGATCTATGCCCGCCAGCTTCGCTTCGAGGGCACCACGGCCTGCATCGATACGACGCCGCGGAGTCTGAGCGTAGCGGCCAGCGGAACCGGAGCGGCCGGCGTGCATGGGATCCAGGCCGGTTCGATGACGCTGTATGTGGAATCGGTCTATTCGGAAGGCAACCGGCCGAACCGTCTGATCCTGCAGGGCGGAAACGGACAGGCGCCAGGCCCCGGCACCCATGGAGCCGATGGTCAATCGTTTACTCCCCTGACTTCGTGTGCCCAGCCGATCCTGTGGCCGAATATGATGTATATCTCGTGGGATGGGAATTATTGTAAAGCAGCCGGTTATTCCAATGCGGCTCACCCAAATCCGATGAGCGGCAAGGATGCCGTCGCTGCCGGAAAACCCGGCAATGGCGGAGCCGGCGGAGATGTGCATTCCAATCTCGACCTTCGTACTCTGGTCAGCAATCCGGGTGGTTCAGCCCAGCCGTCCACCCCCGCACTGCTCCATGCTCAATACGACCGCAAGGGCGGCATTCCTGGAAATCCGTATCCGGCGTTTGAGGCGTACTGGCGCAATTTTGATCCGCACTGGTATATTCAGCAGGTCAGTTACCCCGGAAATGACGCTCCCGCTCCTGAACCGGATCTTTGGGTTGGAAATACCGGACAGTTCCATCGCGTCGGTCATTCACTGTCGTGGCTGCATCCGCAAGCGCTGAAGATGGTCGTCGGTTATGCCAAGGACGCGTACCTGAATAAGTATTACCAGCAGGCCCAGGCGGTATTCGAATCGTACCTGACGCCCCTGAATCAATACATCGGTTCGTCGATGTGGAGTAGCGTTCCTGCCCAGCAACAGCAGGAACTGGAACAACTCCGCGACGAAATCCTGACCTATCTTCATCAGCTTGAATGCGGGCTGGATTTCTTCGGCAATCCCCCGGGTTGGGCGCCGATGCTCAGCTTTGAGGTGACCCAGCAGGTCTATGAACGCGAAGTCGATCGTGCGCTGCAGGTTCTTTATCTTTCGTACTGGTTAGGAACGGTCATGGGTAACGCAGCCCAGGAGTCGGCGGGCCTGGAAACGGCGCGCAACACGCTCAAGCAACAGATTGACGATTTCAAAGCCCAGTACACCGCCGCCGTGAATCTGATCCCGATGCTGAAGACCGAATCGGAGGAAATCGCCGCCGGTGTTGACTCGCTTCAACAGCAGTTGAAGGAGAAAGAGCAGGAGCTTTTAGCCCAGGCCGAGCAGAATGTCCGGGATCGCCACAAGGTGCCGTGGTGGAAGACCGCCTTGCGGGTGATGGGGTCGCTGGCCACGACGGTTCCCCGAGCCCCGAATGTCGGCGCTGGCATCCTCATGGGCGCCGGTTCGATCTTGGACACCCTTTCGGAGGAATTTCTCTCCGACGCGGGATGGGATGGGATCATCAATCAGACGGATATTGCCAAACAGTTTACTACGATCGATTTTAACGAGGCCGTCAACAACTGGATGACTGATGGCGGCGTCACTATCGCCGGCAAGAACGAGGCGGAACTGCAGGGATATCTGGACAATCTCAAAACCAGCGCGGCGGAAATCGCCTCCAATATGACCGCGATCAAGGACACGCTCAAGGAATCGCACATCAACAATGAAGAGGTCGGCGCGGAACTGGACAAGATCAAGCAGGCCAACCCCGAGTTCAATCGGCTGGTGGACCAGACCGTTGAGCTAATGGCCCGCAAGGAACTGTTCGCCCAGCAACTGGCGTCCACAATGCAAAAGGTGTCCGGCTTGTCCAACGAGATCCGGCACAATCTGATCTCGGTTGATGCGCTCAATCGCCGCGTCGGCGAAGTCGCCGTGGTTCTGGACCAACGGGCCAAGTTGTACATGAAGGAAATGGATCGTCGGGCCCGGAGTCGCCTGCTCAAGTACCATTATTACTTGTCCAAGGCCTACGAATATCGACTGTTGGAGCCGTATCCCGATTCGCTGAATCTATTGCCGATCTTCGATCGATTCAAAACGATCTTCTCTGCCAACGGACAATTGAGTTCGTCGGACTTCCAGGCCCTGCGGCCTCTCTTGACCGATCAGCTCTCCACGATTGCGGATCGAATCTACACGCAGTTTATCAACAATCGTCCCGGCGGGGGAGAACTGGCAACCTCGTTTACCTTCGACCTGACGGCCGACGAAATTCAGCGATTAAATAGCTATGGCATGGTCCCGATCAACCTGTATGAGCGCGGATTGTTTTTGCCGTCGGAAGAGGATATCCGCATTGTCAATCTCAGCGTTGAGAGTTTAACGCCGCAAAATCCGCAATCCGGTTGCGGTGTCAGTTATATCAAGGTCTATCTGGAACATTCCGGCGTTTCACGGCTGATGAAGAACGGCAAGACATATCTATTTCGGCATTATCGGAAAAATTCGTCCGAAGATCCGAGCATCAACAAAAGTGTCTGGGGTTCGACCTTCGATCACAACAATGGAAATCTCATCGATCCTATCGCCCCCAGCGCCGCCAGCGAGTCGTTGTTGCGATCGGTTCTGGGAATCACCGATGACAAGCTGATGCTCTATTCCCGGCCGGCGGCCTGGAGCGATCTGGTCGTCCGGATCGAAAAAAATCCCGGCCTTTGCGACGACATCCTCATCGGAACCCTCAAGCTTCGGATCCGTTACGACTACTCGACGCGGAGTTCCAGCCAGGTGGTTCTGAGCATAGATTCGTCGCGGGCGGATCTGCTGCCCTATTATGTCCTGGACACCGCCGACCTCAACGGCCGGCAGGACGGGGTGGGTGAGTTTAATCGAATCTATACGAAATCGACCTATGGAGATAAAAAAGTCTCGATCGTTGCGCCCCGAACCGTGGGCGGCTGGCGGTTCCAGAAGTGGACTCGCAGAAACGGTTCGGATCTTCCGTCCGGCTTCTATACCTCCGATCCGACGCGGATTCATGTTCCGCTGGATGCGTCATATTCGGTCCGGACACAATATCAATATGTCGGCGGACTGGTTCGCTATGGAGACGGCGACGCCGACCAGGATGTGGATCTGGCCGATCTCGGGATCATCAGTGCCCAGTGGATGCGGCAGGTCGGGCCGGGCTGCGGGGAATGCGACAAAGTTGATTTCAACAACGATGGCCGGATTGATCTGGACGATCTTATGATTTTTGTGTTCCACTGGCTGCAGTAAAACCCAAAGCCGGCGACAAGATCCGAGGATTCATCTGATTCGAATCCAATAATCGCAAGCCAGTCGGCAATACTCCGGCTGAGCAAACCCATATCACAGAGGACAGGGCCCTTCTGAAGAACGCCCGAATGCCCCGGCTTGTTGTACTGAGTCGGGGCGGCTACCCGTTAATCTATCTGGATTATTACTTGAACAACGAAGACAGCAGGCCATGATGGAACTGGCACGGTCAAATCGTGAAAACCCAACTGACCAAGATCAGGGAAACGGGGGAGTCAAAAATAAATAAACAATCCGCAAGTGCAGGAATTACAAGAACTTACAGAGGCGATTTTGAAAAATCGGAGAGGGCGAGATTCGAACTCGCGGTACGGGCTTTAGCCCGTACGACGGTTTAGCAAACCGTTGCCTTCAGCCTCTCGGCCACCTCTCCATCAAGGTTATGACTCGGGTCGCCATCTGGCTGCCGGTCATGAATAAACCATAATACCATGGAATCTCCGCCTTGGCAAGGGTATAATCCGAAAACCGGTGGCGGAAAATCCCGCCGAATTATTCGGAAAGGATAACCTATGAATCCCAAGCGACTGATCGGACTCTTGATCCTCCTGATTGTCGGCTTCTGCCCAGCCGCAAATGAACCATTCGTCTCGGCCTATCAAAGCTGGACCAACGGCCCCTCAAAAGATCCGGGTTTTTTCCCCATCGCCGTCTGGTTGCAGAGCCCGCAAAACGCCATTCGCTACAAACAGGCCGGCATCAACACCTATGTCGGCCTGTGGAAGGGCCCCACGGAAATGCAGCTCAATCAGCTCCAATCAGCCGGAATGAAAGTCATCTGCGAACAAAACGAATTGGCTCTGAAAAACCTCGACAATCCCGTAATCATCGGCTGGATGCACGGTGACGAACCGGACAATGCACAATCCCTCGGTGAGGGCAAGGGCTACGGCCCGCCCATCCTGCCGGAAGTCATCGTCAAAGATTACCTTCGCATTCGCGCCGCCGACCCGACTCGTCCGGTCATGTTGAATCTCGGCCAGGGCGTCGCCTGGGATGGCTGGCACGGCCGCGGCGTCCGCACCAACCACCCCGAAGATTATCCGCTCTACATCCAGGGCTGCGATATCGCTTCCTTCGACATCTATCCGGCCTGCCACGATCGGCCGCAGGTTGCCGGCAAACTCTGGTTCGTCGCCAATGGCGTCGAACGCCTCGTCAAGTGGTCCGACGGAAAAAAGATCGTCTGGAATTGTATCGAATGCACCCGGATCAGCAACGAAACGACCAAGGCCACTCCGCTGCAGGTCAAGGCCGAAGTCTGGATGTCGATCATCCACGGCTCGCGCGGCCTGATCTATTTTGTCCACGAATGGAAACCGCGGTTCAACGAGGCGGCCTTGCTCTCCGATCCCGAAATGCTCGAAAGCGTCACGCAGACCAACCGGCAGATCCATCGTCTGGCCGAGGCGATCCATGCTCAACCACCGGAAGGAAAAGTTTCGGTAACAACCGAGCCATCCTCGATTCCCGTCGCGATCCTGGCCCGAAAACACAAAGACGCCGTGTATCTGTTTGCCGTCAACATGCGCGGCGATCCGGTCAAGACCTCGTTTTCCGCCGCCGGAATCTCCAAGGATGCCAAAATCGAGGTCGTCGATGAATCCCGGACCCTCCAGGCCGCCGACTCTTCCTGGCAAGACGACTTTGCCGCCTGGGCCGTCCACATCTACCGGATACCCTTGGGTGTATAGAAGAATCTGTTTTCTTAGCGGAGGGCCCGACCACCGTGGCCGAGTTCGTCTATGACGCCCTGGGCCGGCGGATTTACGCCTACGACGCCATTGCAGGCGCCGGGCGGTATTTCTGCTATAATAACGGCTGGCAGGTTCTGGAAGAGTACAATACGGCCGGATCGTTCGCCTGGGCGAATGTCTTCGGCAACTATATCGACGAGGTGCTGGTGCGTTCCGCGACTTCGAGCAAGTACTATTACGCCCACAACCACCTGTACAGCCCGGTGGCCGTGATGGACTTTACCGCCGGGACCGTCCTGGAGCGGTACGACTACGACGCCTACGGCGCCACGCACATCATGGACGCAAGCTACACCGCCCGTACGGCCAGCGCCGTCGGCAACCCCTACTCGTTCACCGGCCGGGAACTGGATACCCTCGACGGCGGAAACCTCAAGACGATGCACTACCGCCATCGGAGTTATGATCCGCTTATGGGAAGATTCGGCCAGCAGGATCCGTTGGGGATTTCACCTCAAAGACCCGCGACACAAATTCGTCCACAAAGGCAATATCGCGATTCGAACAATTCTTATGAATATGTTAAATCGATGCCACTCAAGTATCTGGATCCATCAGGGTTTCTCCCAGTTGAATATCCAAGTAGTCTGTTTCCCCCATCAGAACAGACATGCAAATGTCAGAATAACAGTCTGATAGATCGGGCTATCGAGAGTATTATTAAAGAAAATGATCCCCATACCAAAGAAATGGAACAACAAGAAAAGGAATGGGCAGAAAGCCACGGATTATCTAACTTCAGTGGATTTTATCGACATTGTGTTTCTACTTGTCATGTTCGTCGAGCCACTTTAATTCCGGGGGGACTCATTGGAAGCCAGTTAACCCGGATATTTCACCGTCCCTTCTGACCTGGCTGTTCGGGACATGTGGTG